>JBGSVI010000029.1:0-45650 GCA_041753035.1 Anaerolineales bacterium
GGTCGTGGTCAGCGCCTCGGACGAAAAGCCCGCCACCGCCAAAGGCGAGGCGACCAGCCCGCTCAAGCCCTGGTTCATCGGCATGTCCCCCGCCGAGCCGCGCCAGAGCCTCCCCGCGTTCGAGTGGACCCCGCCCGCCGATTCCCTGCGCCGCACCCCGCTCTACGAGGTGCACAAGCAGATGGATGCCCGCATCATCCCCTTCGCCGGCTGGGAGATGCCCGTCTGGTACTCCTCGGTGATGGAGGAGCACATCGCCACCCGCCAGGCTGCCGGCCTGTTCGATGTCGCCCACATGGGCGTCTACCAGGTGGAGGGCGATGAAGCCGCCGCCTTCATGGATTCGGTCGTCTCCAACGACTGCGGCGTGCTCAAGCCCGGCGAAAGCCTCTACACCCACTTCCTCACCCCTGATGGCGAGGTGATCGACGACACGCTCATCTACCGCCGCACCTGCGACAAGTACCTGATGGTCGTCAACGCCTCCAACGACGACAAGGACCGCGCCTGGCTCGAGGCGGTGCGCGACGGCAAGGTGCACATCGACAACCAGCGCCCCACCGCCCGCGCCCTGGGCTACAACGCCGAGATCCGCAACCTGCGCGACCCCAAAGCCGGCGAGGACATGCGCGTCGACATCGCCCTGCAGGGTCCGCGCAGCATGGATATCCTGCTCGCCATGGGCGTCAATGGCGAGACCCGCCGCCGCATCATGGCGCTCAAGCGCACCAACCTGTGCGATGCAAAGGTGGGCGGCTTCGACCTGATCGTCTCGCGCACCGGCTATACCGGCGAGAAGATGGCCTTCGAGCTTTTCGTCCACCCCGAGCGCGCCGTCGATTTCTGGCACGCCGTCCTCAAGGTCGGCGCCAAGTTCGGCGTCAAGCCCATCGGCCTGGGCGCCCGCGACTCCCTGCGCACCGAGGCGGGTCTGCCGCTCTACGGTCACGAGATGGGTCTTGGCTCCGGCAAGAACGCGCACCCCGACCTAGGTGTCGGTGAGGCCGGTTTTGGCGGCTACGTCAAGCTGAGCAAGCCCTGGTTCATCGGCCGCGAAGCCTACCTCGCCCGCGAGCAGGCCCGCAAGGGCGTCGTCGCCCGCTTCCGCTTCACCGAGAAGGGTGTGCGCATGGCCCACAACGGCGACCCCGTGCTGGATAAGCGCGGCCGGGTCATCGGCTGGGTCACCTCCTGCGCCGTGGACAAGGAAGGCTCGCTCACCGGGCAGGCCTACCTCGAACTGAAATTTGCCGTGATCGGCACCCCGCTCTACATCTACCAAGGCGCTTCCGCCAAGGCAGACCCCGCACCCGCCGCCCTCAAGCTCGGCGACCGCGGCACCCTGCCCACCGAGGCGGTCGTCATCGCCCGCTTCCCGGAGTTATAGGTTTCTCATGGGACGGCAGGCAGCCTGCCGTCCCTGCCTTTTCTTGGATCTATCCTGGAGTCTACATGCCCTACGATGAACTTCTCGCTGCCCGTATCCGCGCCGCTCTCGGCCCGCTTCCCGCACTGCAGGAAAAGAAGATGTTCGGCGGGGTTTGCGCACTGATCAACGGCAACATGGCCTGCGGGGTCAACAAGGATGATCTCATCGTGCGCGTCGGCGCAGAGAGCTACCAGGAAGCGCTGTCCCATCCGCATACCAAAGTGTTCGATATCACCGGCAGGGTGATGACCGGCTGGGTCATGGTCGAACCGCCAGGCTGCGCCTCCGAGGCCGACCTAGCGGCCTGGGTGGCGCGCGGCCTGGCCTTTGTCCGCTCTCTGCCGGCAAAATAACCTCGCCGCCCGCCCGGGTGGTGCTTTTACCCACCTTGACAACCCCGCCATCCTCGGGTATTCTCTTATCAACATAATCGCATTAGTTCAGCAGTCCTGCTGTTGCACGTTTGAGCACCGCTCGATCCCCCCAACACCCGCACTCTGAAGAAAAGGAATTCATGTGAACTTCGACCAGTTCAAACTGGACTCACGCCTGATGGCAGGCATCCGCCGCCTCGGCTATGTCACCCCCACGCCGATCCAGGTCCAGACCATCCCCGCCGCCCTCGCCGGGGAAGATATCATCGGCACCGCCCAGACCGGCACCGGTAAGACCGCCGCCTTCGTCCTGCCCATCCTCAACCGCCTGCTTACCGGCGCACGCAACCACACCCGCGTGCTCATCGTCACCCCCACGCGCGAGCTTGCCGAGCAGATCCACGAGGTCGTCCGCGACCTCGCTATCGGCACCAGCATCCGCTCCGCCACCATCTACGGCGGCGTCAACGCTGCGCCGCAGGTCAAAGCCTTGCGCCAGGGCACCGAGATCCTCGTCGCCTGCCCCGGGCGCCTGCTCGACCACCTCAGCCAGGGCAACGCCCACCTGGAGAGCATCGAGGTGCTTGTGCTCGACGAAGCCGACCGAATGCTCGACATGGGCTTCCTGCCCGATATCAAGCGCATCCTCACCCATATCCCCACCCGCCGCCAGACCATGCTCTTCTCCGCCACCTTCCCGCCGGAGATCGAACAGCTCGCCTCGCGCACCCTGCGCAACCCCAAACGCATCGCCATCGGCATCAGCCGCCCGGCGCATACCGTGGCGCACGCCATCTACCCCGTCCCCCAGCACTTGAAGACATCCCTGCTGCTCGAACTGCTCAAGCGCACCGACACCGAGTCCGTGCTCATCTTCACCCGCACCCGTCACCGCGCCGAAAAGCTCGCCAAGCAGATCCACTACGCCGGTTTCCGCGCCACCAGCCTGCACAGCGACCGCTCGCAGGGTCAGCGCCAGGCAGCGCTCACCGGCTTCAAGAGCGGTCATTACCAGATCATGGTCGCCACCGACATCGCCGCCCGCGGCCTGGACGTGGAGCACATCTCGCACGTGATCAACTTCGACATGCCCGCCACCGCCGATGATTACATCCACCGCATCGGGCGCACCGGTCGCGCCGAGCACACCGGTGACGCCTTCACCCTGGTCACCCCCGACGACAGGGACATGATCCGCGCCCTCGAGCGCATCCTGGATGACCCCCTGCCGCGCCAGACCCTGGAGGGCTTCAACTACGACCTCCCCGCCCCGGAAAAGTACGTCCCCGCGGCAAGGCCCGGCTCCCCCACCTCCCCGCGTCCCGAACGCCGTCCCGCACACCGCTCCGCTCATCAGGCCTCCCATCAGCCCGCCCCCAAGCGCGGCCTGCGCCAGAAGTTCGCCAGTCCCGGCAAGAGGTTCGCCTAGAGACACTCACCGCCTTCGCAGGAAGGCGGTTTTTCTATGGGTATCGAGGGCTCCCCCGGGGGATTTGCACCCATTTGGCTCGATTCCTCGTATTCTGATTGTCCACCGTTGGCCTTTTTTTGAAATATGGATAGCCGGTGGATAGGTTGGAAATGCACTCCGCGGGTATCATCGCTGCGTGTCGGGTGGTCGGAAAACCCCTCGCTGGTGGGAAGACAACCCCTCCAGGCGATATTCCGGTGACACACAGCAGGCAGTATATTGTACAATCATGTTATCTGCATTTCACAAGGAGAGAGACAATGAAAACAAAGTTCGTCAACATTTTCTGGGGCATCATCCTCATCCTGGTGAGCGGGGTCCTGCTCGCCCAGGCGCTTGGCTACATTGACTTCGACACCTTCTCCCAGCAGTTCTGGGTGATGGCCTTCGGCATTGCCAGTGCAGCCTTCTTCTTCAGCTACTTCCTCAACGGCGTGCGCAACTGGGGCTGGCTCTTCCCCGCCTGCATCTTTGCCGCTCTGGCTGCCACCACCTGGATGGTCACCAGCGATATGGCAGGCTCCTTCCTCGGCGCGCCCATCCTGGCCGCCATCGCCCTGCCATTCTATGTCGGCTTCGCCCTCGATCGCAAGAATTGGGGCCTGCTCATCCCCGCCTTCGTGCTGACCGTGATCACGCTGATCACCTTCCTCGCCGATCGCGTGCCCGGCGAATGGATCGGCGCCCTGGTGCTCTTCTCCATCGGTCTGCCCTTCCTGGTCGCCTTTCTTGCCGACCGCCGCAGATGGTGGGCACTCATCCCCGCCGGGATCATGATCGTCCTGGCGGTTGTCACCCTGCTCCCCGTGTTCGTCTCCGGGGAATGGATCGGCGCCGTGGTGATGTACGCCATCGCCCTGCCCTTCCTGGTGGTCTACCTGCTCGACCGCAGCCGCCGTTGGGCGCTCATCCCCGCCGGGGTACTGGCTGTCGTCGGCACCATCCCGCTGTTCTCCCTCTTCCTCGGTGAAGAAGTGACCGGCGCGGCGGTGATGTTCCTCTTCTCCCTGCCGTTCTTCGTCGTCTACTTCTGGTCGAAGGACAACTGGTGGGCGCTGATCCCCGCTGGCGTGTTCGCCAGCATCGGCGTGGTGGTGGTGCTCTCAATGTTCGTCCCCGGCGAGTCTGACCTGGTGGTGGCGGGGAAACCGTTCGCCATCAGCGGCCTCATGGAAGCCGTGCTCTTCCTCGGCTTTGCCATCACCTTCGGCATCCTCTGGTTGCGCTGCAAGAGCCAGCCCACCGCCTGGGCCAAATACCCGACCGTTGGCTTGCTGGCTGCCGCCGTCCTGGCCTTCGCCTTTGGCGAGAAATTCAATGACTACTGGCCCGCCATGGTCATGCTGGTCATCGGGGTCATGCTCCTGCTCAATGCCTTCCGCAAGAAGAGCCCCGCCGCCTGAAAAGCACCCCTACATAAGCACATCTCAGTCCAGAACCCCCTCCCACAACACCCCGGGAGGGGGTTCTGCGCGTTACAAAAAGAGATAGGCTGTTGTTAGCCGCCTGATAGCCTGTTCGCCGGGTTTATGGGTATGATACGGTACCTTTCAAAGGACTGCTTTGCAGGGTAACTTCTCCTGCCAGGCAGTGTTACTAACCACATACAGAAAGAGGTCACTTTGAAGCATCCCCTCCTATACTCCCTCAGCCGGGTCGTCCTGAAGACATTCGCAGCGGTCATGCTGCGCTTTGATGTCAAGCATCAAAGCCTGCTGCCGGCCGGGCCCAAGTTGTTCGTTGCCAACCATCCCAGCGCCACAGATCCTTTCCTCATCCACCTGGTCTCCCGGGAAGAGATGAACGTCATGATCACCGAAAAAGCTTTCAATGTGCCGTTCTTTGGCTGGTTCCTGCGCAAGGTGCGCGAGATCCCGGTCCCGCTGACCCTCACCGGGGGGACAACCGCCATCGAGCAGGCCTGCCGGCATATCGAGCAAGGCAAGTCGGTGGCGATCTTCATCGAGGGGCTGATCAGCCCGGATGAGCACACTTTCCGTCCGCCGCGCGCCGGTGCGGCACGCCTGGCGCTGACCGCGGGTGTACCCGTGGTGCCGGTGGGCATTTACCTGCGCCACAATTGGCGGCTGAACATCCGCTCCGAGATTACCGGCAAGCCGACCGAAGCCTACTGGTACCTGCACGGTCCCTACGCCATCACCGTGGGTCTGCCCATGCGCTTCACCGGTGATGTCAATGACCGCGAGGTTGTGCGCGAGGCCACCGGGCAGATCATGGCTGCCATTAAATCCCTGGCTGCACAGAGCACCGCACGTGGCAAGCCGGTGATGCCCTCCAGCCTGCTGGTGCGTTTCGCCCGCTTCCTGGCACCTCTCCTGCACAAGAACCCCACGGGATAAACCTGGTGGCTGCCAGGTTCATCCGTCCTCCCATGCCGGTTTCCCAACCGGCATTTTTTTATTCCGCCACTTGGCCTCAGAAGCATTGACTCCCACCCCCCTTTTCTTTACAATACCATTGTGGATAAAAAGAGTCTGCAAACCCCTGCGCCGCTCACCTACTACGGGGGTTTTTTCCGCACCGACCACGACCCGCCGCATCCCGCGTACGGCTGACCTTCCTGCGCTTTCAGGCGCATTCCCCTCTTTCCTGTTTTCCCCACCCTTCCCACGGAGAAAAAATGACAGCCACTCCCTTTGTTTCCAAGCGTGCTCCCGCCTTTGCCGACGTTCCCGATGAAAAGTGGAATGATTGGCGCTGGCAGCTCAGCCACCGCCTGAACACCGCCGAAGAGATCGAAAAGGTCATCCCGCTCACCGAGAGCGAACGCAAGGCACTCACCACCAGCAGCCTGTTCCGCGTCGAAGTGACCCCCTACTTCATCTCCCTGATCGACCCGGATGATCCCGATGACCCCGTGCGCCGCCAGATCATCCCCCGCTCCGAGGAGATGAAGGCCTTCACCGCCATGATGGAGGATTCCCTGGCAGAAGACCGCCACTCGCCCGTCCCGGGGCTGGTCCACCGTTACCCCGACCGGGTGCTCATGCTGGTCACCACGCAGTGTGCCTCCTACTGCCGGTACTGCACCCGTGCCCGCATCGTCGGCGACCCGGCGATGCAGTTCTCGCGCCAGGAATTCGAGCTGCAGATCGAGTATCTCAAGCGTACCCCCCAGGTGCGCGACGTGCTCCTCTCCGGTGGCGACCCACTTGTGCTGGCGCCCAAGATCCTGGAAGAGATCCTCACCCGCCTGCGCGAGATCCCGCATATCGAGATCGTTCGCATCGGTTCACGCGTCCCGGTCTTCATGCCCATGCGCGTGACCACGGAACTGTGCGACATGCTCCAGAAGTTCCACCCGCTGTGGTTGAATATCCATGTCAACCATCCCAACGAGATCACCAAGGAACTGGCGGAAGCCTGTGATAAACTGACCCGCGCCGGCATCCCGCTGGGCAACCAGGCGGTACTGCTGGCGGGCGTGAATGACAATGTCCACATCCAACGCGACCTGGTACAGGAACTGGTGCGCATCCGCGTGCGTCCCTATTATCTCTACCAGTGCGACCTGGTCGAGGGCGCCGGTCACTTCCGCACCCCGGTCGCCAAGGGCATCGAGATCATGGAAGGGCTGCGCGGGCACACCTCCGGTTTTGCCGTCCCCCAGTACATCGTCGATGCGCCCGGAGGCGGGGGCAAGATCCCGGTCATGCCCAATTACCTGCTCTCCATGTCCGATCACAAGATCATCCTGCGCAACTTTGAAGGCTACATCACCTCGTACGAAGAGCCCACCGACTACACCCCTGCCATGGCTGCCCAGTTCAAGGGCCTCAAGCGCCCCGAGCCCGGACAGGAAGGTTTCACCGCCCTGCTGGATGGGGATAAGATGTTCATCAAATCCGAAGGCTTCGATGAGGTCCACGACCGGCACGGCACTCAGCACCGCTTGAAGGACGAATCCAAGTGGAAACCGCTCGGCATCGGTCCGGGCGAGGATAATAAATAAGGAGCAACCATGCAATATCGTCATTTGGGCCGTGCAGGCATCCAGGTTAGTGCACTGTCCCTGGGTTCGTGGGTCACCTTTGGCAACCAGGTGCAGGAAGACCTGGCGCTGGAGTGCATGACCGCCGCCTACGAGGCGGGCGTCAACTTCTTTGATAACGCCGAGGTGTATGCCTCCGGGCAGTCCGAGACCGTGATGGGCAAGGTGCTCAAGAAGACCGGCTGGCGGCGGAGCAGTTACCTGGTCTCCACCAAGTTCTTCTGGGGCTTGCACAACAACCCGAACGAGAAGAACACGCTTAACCGCAAGCGCCTGCTGGAAGCCATCGACAGCTCTCTGCAGCGCCTGCAAATGGACTACGTCGATCTGGTCTTCTGCCACCGCCCGGATCCCGAAACCCCGATCGAGGAGACCGTCTGGGCGATGCACGACATCGTCTCGCGCGGCAAGGCGATTTACTGGGGCACCTCCGAGTGGAGCGCTGCCGAAATCATGGCTGCCTGGCAGATCGCCGAGAGGCATCACCTGCATAAACCTGTCATGGAACAGCCGCAGTACAACATGCTCCACCGCGAGCGCGTCGAGAGCGAGTATGCCCGCCTCTACCGCGACATCGGGCTTGGCACCACCATCTGGAGCCCGCTTGCCTCCGGGCTGCTCACCGGCAAATACAACGACGGCATCCCTGCCGAGAGCCGCGCCAACCTGAAGGGGTATGAGTGGCTCAAGCCACACATCACCGACCCGGTGCGCGTCGAGATCGTGAAGCGCCTCGTCCCGATCGCCAGCGACCTGGGACTGGGCATGGCGCAACTGGCGCTCGCCTGGTGTCTCAAGAATCCCAACGTCAGCACGGTCATCACCGGCGCAAGCCGCCTGCAGCAGGTACACGACAACCTGAAAGCGCTCGAGGCGCTGGACAAGCTCACCCCTGAAGTGATGGAGCGCATTGAGGCAGTCCTGGGTAACAAGCCCCCGGAAGAAGACTGACCTCGCACACCGGCACAAGCCTGTCCTCCCGGCATCCTGGTGGCTGCCGGGAGTTTTCTAGTTTTCCCCCGGCAGCCGGGTAACCCGGTTTTCCTTTTTCTACAAGAAAGTGTATACTATCCTCAATGCCCGACAGCGCCCTCACCCACCTGGAATGTCCCGAATGCGGGCGCAGATTCAGCGCCGCGCGCCTGCAAACCTATTGCCAGGCCTGCCTCTCGCCGCTGCTGGCACGCTATGATCTCGAAAAGGTTGCCCGCAGCCTATCTCGTGAGCAGGTCTCCTCCCGCCCGCGCGGCCTGTGGCGCTGGGCGGAACTGCTCCCCGTACGCAAAGAGAAATTCCGCCTCACCCTGGGAGAGGGCGATACCCCCCTCCTGCCCACAATTCGTCTTGGCGGTGTATTGGGTTTGCCGCGCCTGTTCATCAAGGATGGATCCACCAACCCGACCGGTTCGTTCAAGGCACGCGGCCTGTGTGTGGCGGTCGCCCGGGCGCTGGAACTGGGGGTGCGCGAGTTCGTCATCCCCACCGCTGGAAATGCCGGGGGGGCATTGGCGTATTACGCCGCTCGCGGCGGTGCCCAGTCCCACATTTACATGCCCACGGACGCTCCGCATGCCAACCAGGAGGAAGTCCGCCTGAGCGGCGCCCAACTGGTGCTGGTGGATGGGTTGATCAGCGACGCCGCCCGCCTGGCTTCCGCAGCCAGCGCAGGAAAACGCTGGTTCGACATCTCCACCTTCAAAGAACCTTACCGCTGCGAAGGGAAAAAGACCATGGGGTTGGAACTGGCGGAAGCCTTTGGCTGGGAACTCCCCGACGTCATCTTTTACCCCACCGGCGGTGGGACCGGGTTGGTGGGCATGTGGAAAGCCTTTGCCGAACTCGAAGCCCTCGGCTGGATCGGGCCAAAGCGCCCGCGCATGGTCTCCGTGCAGGCGGAGGGGTGCGCCCCGGTGGTGCGTGCCTTCCAGCAGGGCGCCGCGCGCACTGAGCCTTTCCAGAACGCCCACACGCTTGCCGCCGGTCTGCGCGTCCCCAATGCCTTCGCCGACCGTTTGATCCTGCGGGCATTGCACGAAAGCCATGGGACCGCGGTCGCCGTCTCAGACCAGGGCATCCTCTCCGCCCGCGATGAACTTGCCACCTCCGAAGGGCTGCTCGCCTGCCCGGAAGGCGCCGCCACGCTGGCCGCCTTGCGGGTTTTGCTGGCTGCCAATTGGCTCCAAAAAAATGAAACGATAGTATTATTCAATACAGGTACCGGATTGAAGTATATTTAACTATATGAGGCATTATGGCTGAGCAGGAAACCACATCATCCCTGGAACTTCTCTACAAGGTCAGTCGCGAACTGGTCTCAGCGCTAGAACTGCGCACCGTGCTCCAGCGCATCCTGTTCCAATCCCTGAAATACATCGGCGGGGAACGCGCCAGCATCGTTGTCATGGACGACAACGGCAAGGCCGTGGACGCCGCCATTGTCTATGGGCGCCAGATCCATGACCACACCACCCAGCAGTTGCTCGAGACGATCGAACGCGGCCTGGCTGGGTGGGTGGTGCGCAATCGCCAGCCCGCCTGGGTGCCCGACACCAGCCGTGACGAACGCTGGCTGCGCCTCCCCGATGACGCCCTTGACCGCTCCGGGGCAAAAGCCGCCTTGTGTGTCCCATTGCTGGCGCGTGACAAGATGGTTGGTGTGCTGACCCTGGTTCATCCCGACCCTGGGGCTTACAACAAGGAACATTTCAACCTGATGCAGGCGATCGCTGACCTCTCCGGGGTTGCCGTCCTGAATGCCCGCTTGTATGCCGAAAGCCAGCGGCAGGCGCGCGTCATGACCGCCCTGGCGGCCTCGGCGGCTGCCATCAATGCCACCCTGCGCATGGATGATGTTCTCCAGCGCATCCTCAACGAGACCATCCAGGCATTGCAGGTGGAGACGGTTGCCCTGGCACTGGTCGAAACCAATAGGGACCTGGTGTTCCACGCCGCCACCGGCGAGAACCAGGACGCCATCGTCGGCAAGCGCATCCCGGCCGGTCAGGGGATCGCCGGCTGGGTTGTCCACCAAGGGGAGGGGGTTGTCATCCCGGCGGTGAACGAGGACAAGCGTTTTGTAGACAGCGAAAAGTTCGCCGGCATCGATGCCCATGCCATCTCCATGGCGCCCATCTATGCCCAGGGCCGGGTGATCGGCGTTCTTCAGGCCATCAACCCGCGTTCCGGAACCTTCGACCCGGATGCGCTGCTGGTTCTGGCTGGCATTGGCAACCTTGCCGGCTCCACCATCCAGCACGCCCAGTTGTTTGAACGCCTGCAGGCTGCCCACAAGCGCTATCGCGAGCTCTTTGATGACAGCGTCGATCCCATCCTGGTCACTGGTTGGGATGGCAAAATCCACGAGGGGAACCGCCAGGCTGCGGTCATCAGCGGATACACCTCGCGTCAACTGCAGGGCATGGCGATCAATTTGCTGCACGAACCAACGCACAGTGACAAGGAGATCAACCTGGAACGCCTCAAGACCGGCGAGACGCTCAGTTATGATGCCATCCTGAATGCCAAGACCGGGGGAAAGATCCCCATTCAGGTGCAGGTGCGCCGCGTGGTGTTCGAAGAAGCCGAATCCCTGCAGTGGCTCTTCCGCGACATCTCCGAGCGCAAAGAACTCGACATGCTGCGCGATGACCTCATATCTATGATCTATCATGACCTGCGCTCCCCGCTGGCGAATGTCATCTCTAGCCTGGACGTGATGAACGCCCTCTGCACCAGTATGGAGAATGAGACCCTCGATTCTGTCGTCACCATTGCCCGTCGTTCCACAGACCGCATCCAGCGCCTGGTCAGTTCCCTGCTCGACATTAACCGCCTGGAATCGGGGCAGGCGATCGTCTCCCAACAGTCGGTAACCCCCGCCATGCTGGTGGATGATGTGCTCGAGACCGTCCGCCCGATGATCGACAGCCGCCACCAGGCTCTCAGCACCCATCTTCCTCAGGACCTGCCCCTGATCTGGGTGGATGTGGATATGATCCGCCGCGTGCTCATCAACCTGATCGAAAACGGATCCAAGTTCGCCCCGGTGGAAGGCAAGATCGAGCTTGGCGCCAAGCAAAGTGGTAATTGGCTGCAGATGTGGGTGCAGGACAACGGCCCCGGGATCCGGCTCGTCGACCAGGATCGCATCTTCGATAAATACACCCGCCTGAACAGCGAGAACGGCCCCAGCGGGCTGGGCGTGGGCCTGGCTTTCTGCCGGCTGGCTGTACAGGGACACGGTGGCAAGATCTGGGTCGAGAGCAAGCCCGGGCATGGCGCCAAGTTCCTGCTCACCCTGCCGCTGGTCAAAGAAAAATAACCTCAGGAGTTTTCATGCAAGCCATTGCCAGAGATGTTTACATCGAAGACCAGTACCCGGGTGTGACCTTGGGAGCCATCCTGTTGGTGCAGGGTCTGGTCCAGGTGGATGCACCGCCTTCCCCTGAAGATGGGCGCGCCTGGCGCGCCTCCCTGTTCAGCCTCAATAGCGCCTCCGAACGCCTGCTGATCAACCTCGATGCCCACCCCGATCGGACCATCGGCGTCCGGGCGATGGATTGCACCGTGATGGCGCAGGAGAAGACTGCCGCCGTGTTCCGCTCGCGCCCCACCACCTTCAAGGCCCAGGGGGACGAAACCGGCGCCGATTGGGAGTCTATCCCCAGCCTGGCGAATGTGCGCTGGGTACCACCGGAACTGACCTTCAACCAGGAAGTAACCCTGTACTGGGGGGATATCACCGTCCAAGTGGAACATCACCCTGGCCCGTCGGTGGGTGCATCCTGGGTCATCCTGCCCGAGGTCAAGGTGCTCTTTGTCGGCGATGCCGTGGTGCGCAACCAGCCGCCATTCCTCTCCAATGCCGATATCCCCGCCTGGCTGGAAACCCTGAAACTGCTTGCCTCTCCCGCCTACCGCGGCTGGCAGGTGGTCAGCGGGCGCGGTGGGATCGTGTCCCCTGAACAGATCCGCCTCCAGGCGGACTTCCTCAAACTAGCCCAGGGCAAGATCGAAAAACTTGCCCAAAAGAAGAATCCACTCGAGGCGCTTGAAACCCTGGCAGTGAACCTGCTGGGCGACTTCAAGGCGCATGCCAATCGCCAGCACAAATACGCCAACCGGTTGCGTTACGGCATCTATCATTACTACATCCGGCACTACCAGCCCTCTGGTGCCCACGCCGGGGAAGAGTAGGCACATAATGACCCAGGGATACCAGCCCGTCCTCGAACTCACCCGCGGCAGGATCATCGAATCCCTGCATTATGGCGCTATTGCCATAGTCGATTCCAGCGGCCGCCTGCTCGCCTGGTTGGGCGACCCGCAGACCGTCACCTTCATGCGCTCCAGCTCCAAGCCTTTCCAGGCACTGCCCTTTATTGAGCGCGGCGGTGACCAGACCTTCCACCTGACTTCCAGGGAACTTGCCCTGCTCTGTTCCTCGCACGATGGTTCGGAGGAACACGTTGAGGTGGTCAAAGGCATCCAGGCCAAAGTGGGGGTGCAGGAAAGTGACCTGATGTGCGGCGTGCATGCACCCTTCCACGTCCCCACCCAGGAAGCCCTGCTCAAGCGCGGGGAAGTGCCCACCCAGAACTACAACAACTGCTCCGGCAAGCACACCGGCATGCTCGCCTTCGCCCGCATGCGCGGCCTGCCCATCGCCGATTACATCAACCCGGAACACCCCATCCAGAAGACCATCCTGGAAACCGTGGCCGAGATGGTCGCCCTGCCCGTGGATAAGATCGAGACGGGCATCGATGGCTGCTCCGTCCCCAACTTCGCCATGCCCCTGTTCAATGCCGCCTTGGGTTTCGCCCGCCTGTGTGACCCGCGCGGCCTCTCGGCGGAGCGCGCCACTGCCTGCCGCCGCATCACTTCCGCCATGATGGCCAACCCGGTGATGATCGGCGGTACCGGGCGCTTTGATACCTGCCTGATGGAAACCAGCCCTGGTCGCCTGGTTGCCAAGGTCGGCGCCGAAGGCTTCCTCTCCATGGGGATCATGCCTGGGGCGATGGGCGCCGAGTCGCCGGGCATCGGCATCGCACTGAAGATCTCCGATGGTGATATTTCCCTGCGCAAGAGCAATCTCGATACCTACAACCGCGCCCGTCCGGCGGTGGCACTCGAGGTGCTGCGCCAGATGGGCTATCTCAGCCCCAGGGAACTCGAAGCACTGGCGATCGAATTTGGTCCCATCAAGCCGGTGGTCAATTTACGCAAGCTGGTCGTCGGCGTCTCCCGCCCGGTCTTCACCCTGCAGCGACCGGAATAACGGCCCCCCGCCCAACAGCGCTTCCTGCTTCCCCATGATCGTACCCGCAACGCTCCTTGAGCAACTCGTCTCCCAACTGGACAGCGAAAACACTCTCGGCATCACCCTCGCCGGCAGCCTGGCTCGCGGCCAGGCCAACCGCTACAGCGACGTGGATCTCCATCAATATGTTCGTCTCCTCCCCGAAACCAGGGTGGAGGCGAACTCGTTGCGCTTCGTGGACGGCTTCCTGGTCAGCATCCATACCTACACGCTGGAGGAGGAAGCCGCCGGCCTGCGCCAACCGCACCGGGCCATCTGGGTGGTTCCCGGGCTGCGCCAGGCGCGCGTCCTGCTCGACAGGGATGGCTCGGTCGCCCACCTCATCGAGGCGGCTCACGCCTTTCACTGGTCCGAGATCCAGCCCGCCGCTGACGCCATGGTCTCCTGGCAGCTCTGCGGCTTGGCTGAGGAGATCTACAAGCTCCTCGGAGCACTGGAAATGCAGGATGAATCCAAGACCCTGTATGCGCTTAGCAGCCTGACCTTCGACCTGGTGGAGACTCTCCTGGTCCAGCGCGGCATCCTCGTCCCAACCGAGAACGCCTACTTCGACCTGGCACAGGGAACAGCCGGCGTGCATTCAGAGTGGACGCGCCAACTCCGCCTGGCCATGGCCTTCGATCCGCTCCCGGCAGGCGCTCCGGTCTACGTGAGCCGCGCCGTGGCAGCCATGGCTCTCTACCGCCTCACCGTCGGCCTGTTGGCAGAGGTCCTCCGCCCGGAAGAAGCCGCCGTGATCGAGCGCACGCTGGCTGTCATGGCTGAGGCAGGTTGCACATGACCCCCCCTGATCTTGCCCTGCGCATCCACACCTTGCTGCTGGAACACTATGGTCAGCCCGTCTGGCGCCATCCTCTGCCGCCGGTGGACGAACTGGTCTCCACCATCCTCTCCCAAAACACTAACGACCTCAACCGCGACCGCGCCTTTGAGTCCCTGCTCCACCGCTTCCCCACCTGGGAACTGGTGCGCGATGCACCCACTCAGGAGGTGATCGCCGCCATCCGCCCGGCAGGCCTCGCCAACCAGAAAGGACCTCGCCTCCAGCAGGTGCTGCGCCAGGTCACCGCCGAGCGCGGCTCGCTTGACCTGGACTTTCTCGCCGATCTCCCCCTCGAGCAGGCCCGCAGTTGGCTGATGAAATTCAAGGGTGTAGGTCCCAAGACCGCCGCCATCGTGCTCTGTTTCTCACTCGCCCGCCCGGCCTTCCCGGTGGATACCCACATCTACCGGGTCACCGGGCGCCTCGGTCTGCGTCCGCTGGCAATGACCGTCGAGCAGGCGCACCCCCACCTCGAAGCAATCTTCCCCCCCGATACCTACTACGCTGCCCACCTCAACCTGATCCGCCTGGGGCGCGAGATCTGCGCTGCGCGCAAGCCGGACTGCCCCCGCTGTCCCCTGCGCTCCGTCTGCCTTTATTACTCCCCCCAGGCTGCCTGAGGAGCTGATGGCATAGGGAATGCCGATGGTCGAAAATTGCGCTTATTTCTCTAAAAAATAACGCGCATTCCACAACCGGGACGGGTATAATGATTCCACATATCCACGAAAGGAGGTGAACCTCATGTTCTTCCATCCGCAAGAACGCGGCCAGGGACTGGTTGAGTACGCCCTGATTTTTACTTTGATCGCTCTAGTCGTGATTATTTCATTGATCCTCCTCGGTCCGGTCATCGGCAACGTCTTTAGCAATTTGGGCGACAGCCTGGCTTCTTACTGAACAAGAAACTCCCGCCGGCGAGGCGGGAGTTCAGCATGATCCTTCCATCAATTCCAGAAGTCCGTCCGGGTAGAGCGGCGGTTTTCCTGGCCCGAACCAGTCCAGCCGCTTCCACACCGCCCGCAGCGGTGTCCCCATTTCATCCACCACGATCGTCTCCTGCGCATACAAGCGCTCATCCTTCAGCCGCCCATCATAGACCAGCACGATCTCGTGCCCCCGTTTTCCCTCGCAGATGAATATGTTCTCCAGCATGCCCAGGAAGCATACCTTTTCCAGCCCGCAGCCCACCTCCTCGATGAATTCACGCTGCACGGCGTCCTCGCCCCGCTCCCAGAACTCGATCCCTCCCCCCAGCGGGCGGTAAAAGGTCTCCCCTTTCACCTCATCCCGCAGTTCTGCCACCAGGATGCGCTCCTGGTCCCGGCAGACGCACAGCACGATCGGGCGGATGCGCTCCGTGCTCATGCTTCCGCCTGCATCGACCACGGTCCAGTCCAGGTGATCGTCATCGGCAGCACCAGCCCGCGCAGGTCGCGCTCGGTCTCCACGAAGACCAGTTTGTTGGTCGGCGTGCGCCCCCGCCAGCGCCCGCGCACTTTCTCCTCAAAGAGCACCTCCACCTTCTGTCTCAGCAGTCTGGCATTGATCTCACCCACGATCTGCTCCTGCAGCGCCTCCAGCACGCGGAACCGGCGCATCTTCTCCTCCTCCGCCACGTCATCCGCCATGCTGCGCGCCGAGACCGTCCCTGTGCGTGGCGAGTAGCGCGCCAGGTGCGCCGTGTCCAGGCGCAGGTCTTCCAGCACCCGCCGGGTCTCCAGGAACTGCGCCTCGCTCTCCCCCGGGAAGCCGACGATGATATCCGTGGCGATCGAACAGCCCGGGATGCGCTCGCGGATCTGGGTCACGATCCGCCGGTAATCCGCCTGGGTATAGCCCCGCCGCATCGCCTTGAGCACCTGGTCATCCCCCGCCTGGATGGGGATCTCGATATGCGGCATCACCCTGGGCAGCCTCGCCACCGCATCCATCAGCGCCTCGCTGAAATAACTGGGGTGCGAGGTCAGGAAGCGGATGCGTTCCAGCCCTTCAACCTCGTTCAGCACTTCGAGCAAACCTGCCAGGTCGGGTCCCTCGGGCAGGTCCTTACCGTAGCGGTCAACGATTTGCCCCAGCAGCACCACTTCCTTCACCCCCTGCCTCGCCAGCGAGCGCGCCTCCGCCACCACATCCCCTGCCGGGCGCGAACGCTCCTCCCCGCGCCGCGAGGGGATGATGCAGAACGTGCAGGCATGCGAGCAGCCCAACACCACCGGCAGGTTCGCCGAGACCAGCCTGCCGCGTTCGTGCTCCGGCAGGCGCACATCCCCGGCATGGAGCGAAGTGGTCTCCTCATCCATTAAATTCGCCAGTTCCTGTGTCCGGGCCGCTTCTTCCTGCCGCGCCTCCCCCTGGCGCAGGTACGCCACCAGCGGGCGCGGGTCGGAGGGCGGCGAGAACACGTCCACGTACGGGAAGCGCTGTCGCAGTTTCTCGTTCTCGCGGATGCCCACCAGGCAGCCCATCAGGTTGATCACCAGCCCGGGTTTCTTCGCCTTCAGCGGGCGCAGCGAGTTCAGCCGCCCGTAAGCCTTGTCCTCCGCCGACTGCCGCACCACGCAGGTGTTCAGCACGATCACGTCCGCCTCATCGGCGCGCGCCGTGAATGCATAGCCCAGCCCTTCCAGCGCCGAGCCCACCCGCTGCGAATCGGCGACGTTCATCTGGCAGCCCTCGGTCCACACATGGTACTTCTTCATGGCCTGCGAATTATACCAATGTTGTCGTCATTCACCCCCTGCGCACGCAGCGGCAAGATATGGTAAAATCGCCTCCGCCCGGAGGGATGGCCGAGAGGTTTAAGGCAACTGACTTGAAATCAGTCGTGGCTGCAAGGTCACCGGGGGTTCGAATCCCTCTCCCTCCGCTGGGCAGTGTACGTCACCGTTTGGCAAGACCGCACGTTCCCCTGGGGAGGTGCCAGAGTGGCCGATTGGGCTCGCCTGCTAAGTGAGTGCCGGGGTTAAACTCGGCCGCGGGTTCGAATCCCGCCCTCCCCGCTAGTACACCCCGTTGGGGTGTCCGTAAAAGGCCTTATTAAAGGCTGAAACGCAAAAGTCGGCTGTCCGGCCACGAATGCGTTTCCACGCAAGTAGGCTGTTTCGATCACGAGTCGAAGCAGCCTTTTGCGTTCAAATTGGGAAAGATCTTCCCAGCCATCGAGCTGAGGCTGGATTTGCAAAGCAAATGTCATTCTAGCACAGGATTTGTCCGCGTGCAAGGATTCTCGCAAATTTCCATACCTTGCAGTTTCGATCTCGAAGGTTCGCCGGTCGATCTGGCTGGCCAGGAATAAATCCTTGGCTCGATTGTAGCGGACGTCGCTCTGCTGCAACTGGGCATCGATGGCCAGGTTTTTGGCAGAAAGCACCTGCGCGACCTGGTACCGCAACCATTTTACTACCTGTGCTTCGATTCGTTCAGCACGAACCAATCTCTGGGGACAATTCAATTCTTTATCCAGCCGGTTTGCGTCGGCGTAGTAACCATATATCTGATCACCGCTTTCTTTGGCGCTTCCACGCATCGGCGCGCCGCACCACGAACAGTGCAGGATACCGGTCAGGGGGTAGACTCTCCGAAGATGATCCTTGTCGCAGTAGGCGAAGATTGCTCCATTCAGCTTTCGGATCTCCTGGGCACGGGCAAAGGTCGTCTCGTCCACCAGCGGGGCATGGTGACCGGGAAACAGGTGCAGCACTTCTTGGCGTTTACGATGCCGGCCGTTATCGTCGACTCCCCGGTAAGGCAATTTCCCAGTATAAACGACACGTTGGATCATGTCCCGAATAATGTCGCGGCCAAAGGTGCTGGGTTCAGTGCGGCCGAGTTTCCCTTTGGCGCGGACAGGCAGAACTCTCCCGCCTGGGAGCGTGATACTCGTCTCGTTCAAGCGCCTGGCAATGGTTCGACTGGTCTCATGACCACCGGCGTACCAATCGAAGACCATCCTGACCACCTGGGATTCGACCGGGTGCGGATACAGGCCCCTTTTATCCCCTTTATTCGGCGTTCCGAAGTCCGGGCAGTAATCCTTTCCATTCGGGTGAGTGCATTGGGTACACTGCCCGTTGCAGTAGCCGTATGGATGTTCGCCCAGCCAGAACCCCTGGCGTGCCCGCTGCAGCTTTCCTTTGCGGGTTTCCTGTCGCAGGTTGTCCAGGTAGATCTCCGCCAGGGTCCCGAGGACGGTCAGCATCAGCTTGCCCCAGGGCGTGGTGAAATCGAGCTGCTCCTGGACGGAGGCGAACGAGACTCCGTAACTGTTCAACTGATCCAGGGTGGACAGCAGACCGCTCAGGTGCCGATAGAAGCGGTCGATCTTGTCCACCACAACCACATCGAACTTGCCAGCCTGAGCATCCTTCATCAGGTGCTCGAAGGCCGGCCGGCGGCTGCCCTTCTTGGCCGAGATGCCGGCATCAATGTAGATATCGACCAGTTCCCAGCCGTGGCTTTCGACATAGCGGGTGATGTTGCCTTCCTGCGCATCCAGGCTGAACCCCTCCACCTGGTCTTTCATGGACACCCGGCGGTAACCGACGGCCCGCAGGGGTGGTGAGTTGGAAGATTTTTCCATTTGGAACCTCCTTGGTCCTTACGATATAATGAATTTGCCCATGAACGGGTAAAAGAATTTTAGCGCAGATTGGCGAGGCTGTTATGAGTGATGAACTTCCCATTGCAAAACGCAAGAAGATTTCCTATGAAAGACCCTATGATCCTGCCCCGGTAGTCAAACGGTTGAAGGAGTTGCTCGAGCAGCGCAACGAGTCCTACCGGGAAGCGGCGCTGGCCACCGGGTTGGACCACCAGGCGGTCCGGCGGGTCTTCGAAGGGTTTCGCCCCAGCATGCCGACCTGTATATTGCTGGCGAATCACTTTGATATCAACCCCAACGAATTGCTTGACCTCGCCGGCCAGCCTACTCTCAAGGCCTTCGAGATCAAAACTGCCAGCGCCGAGCACTTGCCGCCCGAGGCAGTCGAGGTGGCGTTACGAATTTCCAAGATCAAAGATCCTGGAACTCGGAAGCAAGTGGCAGAGGCGATCATGGTGCTACTTCAGAAATATTTTGAGTGATCAATTGCAGGATTTACAAGCGTAGTAAACGATACTTCTCGATCTTCGTTCTTCTGACGGATAATTACAACCAGGAAGCATAAAATGGAATTTACAAAATACGAACTATATGACCTCATTAATCGATCCGGCCCATTATGGCTGGAAAAGGCCGATTTTTCCGAGGCTGACCTATTTGACGTTGATCTGAATGGGGCAGAACTGGGGGAAGCAAACTTCACCAGAGCAGACCTATCCTCGGCAAACCTGACAGGGGCTTTTTTATTTGGCGCTAACATGACTGGCGCTAACATGACTGGGGCTGACCTGTCTGAGGCTGACCTGAGAGGGGCAGATCTGTCCGAGGTTAACCTGACCAAAGCTATATTGAAAGGGGCTAAATATAATGAAGATACAAAATGGCCTGAGGATATTTATCCGGAAAGCTTAGGGGCAGTATTAGTTACCACGAAGAATGACCTAATCACAAATAATACCTTTCAATCCCCTTCTCCATCACCGAATAGCAGTAGGAAGAGACATAAGAAAATTAACTACATTGAAACTGAAGAGAAGCTTTTTGCAGCCGGGCATGGGTTCGAGTTCCACTACAGGCCTCTCACAAATGATACAGGGAAATTTACACCCGGTGAACCAGTCGCGCTGCTCGAATTAGATGGATGGTATAACAATAAATCTAAGCCTATTCATGTTCGGATTCACCCCGCCAATTCACCAAAGTTGAAGGGCATGGATGAGAAACCCGATGTGATTATCGCTCAAGTAAAAGCAGCGATCGAACATTTTTTGGTAGAAAGACGCCCAAACCAAGGTCAATTGACTGAACATATTTGGATTTGGGTTAATGCTTAATCATTTCGATGTAGGTAACACTATGGCTAAGAAATTACATCCTGTTCACCCGGGGGAAGTACTGCTTGAGGAGTTCCTTAAACCCACGGGATTGAGCCAGAACCATCTGGCTCTCGAGATTGGCGTTGATGCCCGCCGTATCGACGAGATCGCGCTCGAAGCTCGCAGCATCACTGCCGATACCGCTTTGCGTTTGGCGCGTCACTTTGGCACTTCTCCTCAGTTCTGGCTTGGACTCCAATCTGAATACGACTTGGACATGGCCATGGACAGACAGGGAACTCGACTGGATCGAGAAGTCAAGCATCGAAAAGCAGGAACACGCGGATAATATTATTTCTTCCCAAAGGTATGTCTTCACAATGCTCATTGTCTTGGTTCACAACGATGGTACCGGTACCGAGGAGATCGCAAACTACGATTACGAAGTCCGGATCAATCATGACGTCATCGAACACGGGCGAATCCTGGACCACAACCGAAAAGACGGCTGGCAGGCATTGATTAGAGAAATCGCAGACCGACATCAGCCTGCAACAACGGATCCCAACCAGGAAACAGTCGACTCCTTGATTGCTCAAGCGCGCCAGCAAGCCAAAGCAGCCAGATTGAAACCTTCGGATATCGATCGTGCGGTTGAAAAAGCCAAGAAGCGTGATCAATCCTAAAACAACATCCCGGCCATCGGGAATGAAAAGGCTGAATAGCTGCCTAAATCGGAAGTCGGCGAATAGACGATAAGTATGCCCATCTCTTATACCAACCGAAAAGGATCCACCTTTTTCCTGTGCCAGGGGGAAACCAAGACTGGCAAGGTGTGCTATTATTTTGCCCGGGAACCGAAGGGGAAGGAGATCAATGAGATGCCGCCGGGGTATAAGATCAACGAAAGTGTCAACGGGGTGGTGTCACTGGTCAAAATACGTCCCAGAATGATCAAGGTTGATGACGATTTCTATTCGGTACCTTTAAACAATGGGATCTGGATGGATCCTCCTACCACAACTTGCCAGGGCATAATGGACCCTGCCTATGCCCCATTATGAATCAGGCAATCATGGAGCATACGAAGGTGACCAGGTAAGAATCGGTTTTGTTAGTGTTCATTAAAATTGAGTACCCAATTCTCAATTTACGAAATGTCTGTCCATTTTAAAGACAGCAGGTCGCGTTTATCAACCGGCAACCGGATCAACAAAAAGGAATGTCATGAAAACTTGCATTGCACAGCTTATCCTTCTCGTACTGGCTCTAAGCCTATCCGCGTGCACTCCGGCCACATCCCTGGTCGAGTCGACACGAACGCCCGCGTCTACCCGCACGCAGACCCCCACTCCCACCTGGGAGCTGCCTGCGATCCCGCAAAATTCAACCGGCAGCGCCTCCATCACGGTGTATCCGCAGGAAAGCAACGACCTGCTGCTCAACCCAGGGAAGGGTTGGGTGCTGTATTATCCGTATGCTGATCAGCCGCAGGAGATATGGGATGTGATTTCGGTTTGCTATTCCCGCCTGGAATGGAACTGGATCGAACCCGTGGAGGGGGACTTCCAATGGTCTCTCATCGATAATGCAATTGAGACCTGCGCCGGGCATGGAAAACCGTTTGCCTTTGGCATCATGGCTGCCAATAACAGTTCTCCGAGCGAATTTGTGACTCCCGAGTGGGTCTTTGCAGCGGGTGCGCAAAGTACCCCCTATACTGGAACAGACAATAATGTCATCCAGTCGCCGGTCTGGAATGATCCGGTCTATCTTGAAAAAATGCAGAACCTGATCCAAGCCCTGGCGGAGCGCTATGACGGGGATCCAAACATCGCCTACATCGATGCCCGCAATTGCGGCAACTGGGGCGAGTGGCACAGCCTGGGGTGTAGCGAACTCCCGGACCAGGATCGGGCAGTGTTGATCGACCAGTGGAGCGTTTTTACACAAACTCCTATCATCGTAAATACCAATGGTAACAGCGCTGAGTACCAGGCGCGCTATGGCACGGATACCTATGGCTTCGGCATTCGTAGCGATTGTACCGACCTTCAAACGCAAGCCGCAGCTTATGCGTATGATAAGGCTCCGACTGTTTCAGAATGGTGTGGGGCGTACGAACAATTAAAGACCTGCAGCGGAACGACCGGGATTTGCTTCTCCCCCGAACTCATTGCTGAATATATGGCTGCGTCTCATTTCAGCTATGATAATCTGGGTCAATGGGGGACGGATTCGAAGCTATTTTACGACGAGAACACCGAACTCGTGCAGGAATGGGGCAACCGGATGGGGTACTGGTTTAAGCTCACCGAGGTAACCTACCCGGCCAACCTGGGCAGCGGGTCCACGGAGAACCTTTCCTTCCAGGTCCGGAACGACGGGGTTGCACCGATCTATGTGAATCACAATACCACCTATGTGCGCCTGGCCTTGCTGGACGTCTCGGGGATGGTCCTGGCGGTCAGCGATCCGCTTTCGGGCATCAACCCCTTCAACTGGAAATCGGGTGTGGATTCCAGCGAGATGGTTAGTTTCTCTTTCCCACAAACCCCGGATGCGGCCTACCTGGCGATCGGGTTGTTTTCCAATGAAACAATTACGACGCCCGATATCCTGTTTGGCAATGAGGGTGTACTTCCAAACGGATGGTTGCCCATTCACGGTGAACCACAGCCCTAATCGAGATAAGGTATATAAAGGGCCAACATAATCAGGATCGAAAAATCAAAAAACTGGCGGTCTTATGAACCGCCAGTTCTGGGTTAAATATCAGAGGAGACCGCGTTTTTTTTGGGCTACCCCGACCAAGGCCGATCTAGACAACGCCAGGGAGCGCGTGGCCGCGAACGCCTTTTCGACTTGAGCTGCAATTTACCACTGGCTCGCATCCACCGTACAGTGCATGATCGGGATGATCGGCAATTCCTCTTCGGATAGGATGCGTTCGAGTTCAAGATAGATTGGCAGCCGTTTGGCAGGATCAGTCTCTGTCATAGAAGCATTGTTAATCAATAAAGTAACGCGATCCTGATTAAATCCGGTCAGATTATTGGCCCCATAAGGGGTGAACATGCTGTAGAAGAAATCATGCGGATCATTCTCCCCAGTCCAGACACCGCCTTCAAATAATTGATATTGTCCCGACAGGATCAAGTCGCGCTGTTCGTTCTGATTGCTGCCATCCATGGTAATAACCTCCAATTTTACGGTTACACCAAGGTTCTCCTGCCACATCCTGATCGCTTCGTTGGCAGCATTGACCATGATGCCCGGATAAGGAGACCCTGTGAAATAAACAACCAGGAGCTTGGTTTCCGGGAAGGTGGCCGGGTCATCAAAACCGGCGCTGGCAAGCAGTTGTTTTGCCAGCGCGGGATCATATGGGATCCCGATCTCACCGCTGACGTCACGAGTAAGGGTTTGAGCTGGAATCACAGTGCGGGTGGATACTTCGTTATTATAAAAGGGACTCAAGGAATAGATCTTTGTCAGCACATCGGTGTCCAATGCGGCCGCAAAGGCCTGGCGGACTTCCGGGATATCAAACGGCGGTTGGTTCACGTTAAAACCGTAATACACCACCATGGGGAGTTGTGACCTGTCAATCGGCTGCCAGGGCATTCCCTGCTGGAGAGATTCAAGTGGAACAACAACTTGGCCTGGCATTGGTGTTGGTGTTGGTTCGAGAGTATTGGTTGGAGTAGGCTGGAGCGTCTTTGTAGGTGCGGGTTGAGTTGGTACAGGCGTTGTGGCAGGCGTGCAGGCGCCGAGTGCGATTAACAGGATGATCGCTGAGAGGATGGTCGGCTTGATTGAATTCTTCATGGTTCTTCTCTCCACTGGTTTGAATTATGATGATAACGTCAATGAGCGACTGAGTTGCGTGAGTATAACATGGTGTGATTTATTTTTTCATAAACCCAGGACTTAGAATTTACATCTGGATGAGATGATACCGCCGGTGTTGTATAAAGAATGATAATATGCTCAGTAATCCCTGTGCTCTTGATTATCTGGCGGCCGTGATGGAGGAAAAAGCCAATGATCCCGTTGCAGGGAACCGCGATCGTTTTGAAGAAGCCGGGGAAGAATATCGTGATGTCAAGATCCCTTCACTACCGTTCTTCCTACATGTTAATTTGAGTTGGGAAAGAAACGGTCCTGTTCCCGGACTAACCCCCAAATTTTGGACCCATATCCCAGACAAGCAGACGGTCAAAGGGTGAAAATGCTGCAGCTCTTTGTAGAGCTCCATGTTGATCAAAGTACAATCCGTCGAAGACTACCCCTGCAACAGAACGTCTCTCGAGGCCATTCATCTTTTCCCAGATGGATGGCCAATCTTTTAGCAAGGGGAGAATTCGTACTGCCTCTGGGTGTGATGCCGGTTGCAGGTTCCTTAGTTGCTCTCCGATTCTGCGAGCCTCCTGATTGAATTCCAGCCGGTCGATTTGACCAGCCTGAAACAGCTCTTTCACCCTTTCTATTTCCTTCCGCAGACTATACCCCCGTCTCTCAAATTCACTCATCCCATCATCGGAAAGGTAATACGCCAGGATACGCTCGTGCCACTCCGTGGGGATCTGCAGGCGCTTGACCAGATCCACAACCTGTCGTTCCACCAGGTCACCAGGAATGGCAAAGTGACCATGCTTCTCCATTAAATCCTGGAATGCATCATCGTGCTCTACATTCGCATCCTCACCTGCCCCATTTTTCCGCCGCAGGATCGACCGGTCGATCAGCGCGGCGCACCGGTAGACCGGCTTTCCGCTGCCATTGATGGAGCCACGCAGGGAGACCTCGCGGTGATCATTTTCATTGCAGACATGGCACCGGCCGGTCCCGCTGAGCAGATAGACCCGCCTGGGCTGTCCATCCACCACCGCGACTCTCTTTTTGCTCCTCCGCAACTGCTGGTTAGCCTTCCAAACATCGAACGAGTAAAGCGGTTCGTGATTTCCAAGCACGAAATCTTTCGGGGTCCGGCGATCCTTGACGGGATTGCGAACAGTCCCTGGATTCTCCAGGTCATCGGCCATAGAAAGTGGGGCGGTCGGATACGCGGCCACCCAGCCGGCATGGAAGGGATTGCGGACGATCTCGCGCACGGTATCGCGGCTGAGTTTCCCGGGTGGATAGGAGTTGGGCACCCCCTTGGTCCGAAACTGCACCCGCCGGCCATCGGGGAGTTGGTACACATGGGCATTGATCTCGGCGGCGATATCCCGATCGCTCTTGCCCGCGTGATACATCGAGACGATCAGGCGCACCAGGTGCTGCTCGATCGGATGCGGGACCTGGATCCGCCCGCGCTGGCTTTCGATGCGATCCGGCCCGCCGAACAGGGGACAGTAATCCTTCCCGTTCGGGTCTGTGCAGGTGGTGCACAAGCCATTGCAATATCCCAGGCGATAACCGCCATTGTGGAAGCCGCGTTCGAAGCGGGCCTTCTTAGCCGCCCGGCCACGCTCAGACGCCGCCAGGACTGGCATTTCCGCCAGCGATGCCATGACCGAGGCGGTCAGGCGCCCAACAAACGTTCGTGTGTCAAAGGGTTCAGACACGCTGATAAAATCCACCCCATACCTCTGCAGTAAACCCTGGAAGGCAAAAAAGCTGCTGCTGTTGCGGAAGCTGCGGTCCAGGTAATGAGCAATCACGAAATCTACCTGTCTCTTTTTGACCATGCGGATCACTTGCTGGATCCCCTCCCGTTTTGAATTCCGCCCGCTTCTGTCGAGATCGATGATCACCTCTTTCACCTCCCAGCCCTCTTTCTCGGCCCGGGCACGGCAGGCCTGTTCCTGGATCTCTGGCGAGTAATGGGTGGCGCCTTTCTCAATGCGCGATTTCCGCACATAGATCACCACCCGTTTCCGGTCGGGATCGAGAGCCTGCTTCCCGTCAGGCTGCTGCATGTACTCCTGCAGCTCTTTTGGATTGCTGATCTTCCAGTAATCATCAGATGGTGTGTTCATCATTGTCATCTTCTTCTCCTTCGATACTATCATCCTTGTCTTCTTCACTGTCTTCCCCAGGAGAAGGCAAAGCTTCCACATGCTGAGCCAAATCGCCCGGCAAGGAATCCGCAGTTCGCCCGGTGATCCGGCGCAAGGCCAGGGCGAGCTCACGACAGAATTCATCGATGCGACTGTCTTCAGAATAATTCATCACGCACCTCTCGGTAGGTCCTTCCTGGGAATAAAAAACGCCAGGAGAAACACGTTAGCAGAACCTTGTGGGCAAGGTCCTTTTGGATACGGCCGGTTCCAACGTGGACTTTCTTCTCCCAGCGCCAGGACTGGCAGGCTGGTTCTACCGTGCAAACAACCGGGTTCTATTTTGTTGTCGCATAAATACTAGCACAAATGTTCTAGTCTGTCACCCCCTACCCAACCTGACCCTTCAATAGTTGTTGTCTACATGTTCTTTTTGTTCTTTATGGTATTCCGACCGGAATTCTACTGAATTCTTTAAGGTAACTGTAAGGTGGATCACCGCCAGATTTCGTAAATCGGCACTCAATGGGAATTAGTGCCGATCCACGAACGTATACAACATAACGGCTCAGGTGACCGCCTGGCCGGCTTCGCCGGTACAGTGATCTTTGGCGGTCGCATGCGGATCTGGAGCACGGTCCGCACGATGGCCGAAACTGGCGAGTTCTTCGATCTCGAAGCCAGCCAAGTCGGCAGGGTCCTGGGAATGCCATGGGGCAAGCCGACCCGGGTGTGGCTCTATGTTTTCTAACCCCGAACTCCTCCTGCACCTGGCCTTGACCGGCCTGCTCATCCTGGCCGGTCTCCAAGACTGGAAGAAGCGCGAAGTGAGCAATTGGATCATGATCCCGTTGTTCTTCCTGGGGATTACCTTTGTTATCCTGCGCGTCGGCAACCTGGATCTCCTACCCGTGATCGTGGCAGCGATCCTGGCCGCCGCCTGGACGTGGAAGTGGATGGGCGGTGCGGACGTGAAGATCCTGATCGGGCTGTGGGGATTGTGGCCCGCCGCTGGATTTGTGGGCTTATTAGCTGCTGCTGTTTGGGGATTGGCGCTGATCCTGATACGCCATCGCCGTGACCGCTTTCCGGCGGTCACGGCGATGGCCATTGGGGTGATCTTTGCTTTCCTATGGATATAAGAACACGCTCACTAAACCTGCCAGAAGAATCGGGCGGTTGCCAATAATGTTGTATGTAACCAGCGTTCGTCGCGCCGCTGATAGGATTTAGGTGGTCGGCGTAATTGTGCGTGTAAAAGTTCGTACCGCCATTGAATAGTTACCGCCGGCGTGTCAGGGAACTGAAATCCAGCTATAGAACTCCCCAAGATTTGTAAGAGGCATTATCTCACCGCTCTCAACAGAAACAAGCAATACACCATCTGCCGAATTTACCGCAATCCATTTTCCACTTGGCGACCATGCGATTATTGAAAAATACATACCAATCTGATAGTTTCGAGACAGAACTAGATTGCCATCCTCTATAAGGTAAATATTTATGCTATCATCTTCACAGCGTCCAGCCAAATATTGGCTATCGGGAGACCATGTATAAGGTGGGGTAGCATCTTCACCCATGCCTTGAATTGCACAAGCGGAAGTTGTATCAAAACATTGTGTGTTTAAGATATAAAGACCCGTCTCATCCCATTGCCCCGACGCTAAAATTGAATAGTAGTATGCAATCCATTTCCCGTCTGGAGACCATGACGGATCAGAGCAAAAATGTTCCCCATCATTACATTTCAGTAGCCTTGTTGCTAAGCGAGTATCAAGTGAAATTAGGTACAAATCAGATATACCATTGTTTTCACTGCATATTGATATAATCCTTTTGCTGTCGGGGGACCAACTTGGTAATAATCCACAAGCATCCACCCCATTAACATGAATAATCTCCCCAGATGTTAAATCAACAACAGATAAAACATCCAGCCATTCTATATATTCCAAATTTGGAGAAAACTCGCCAATTGCGTATTCCGATGATGTCGTCCAGTGATTCCGATCCATGCCGTCCACCGATTCCGATTCATGTCGTCCACTAATCGGAGCGAAGCGACGCTGGTGATGGCATTATATCAGGTGGACGGCATGGCCCGGATTTTTCGTTGAGAATCTCCTTTCAGGTTGATACGGTGGGCATTGTGGATGATGCGGTCGAGCAGGGAATCGGCCAGGGTGGGCTCGGGGAGGCGCGTGAACCAATCGGCCACGGGGACCTGGGAAGCGACGAGGGTGGAAGCGCGTCCGAAGCGATCGTCAAAGACTTCGAGCAGGTTGCGGGTTTCAGCCGGGGTGAGAGGGTCACGCATCCAGTCATCGAGGATGATCAGGTCGATCTTGGCCAGGGAGGCAAGCAGGGCCGGGTAAGAACCATCGAGGTGGGACTGCGCCAGCTGGTAGAGGAAGCGCGAAGTGCGGAAATAGCGAACCGTATGATCGCTGCGGCAGGCAGCCAGGCCAAGCGCGGCGGAGACGAATGTTTTTCCTGAACCTGTTGGGCCGAGTACCAACAGGTTCAGGTGGCTGGTGATCCAGGCGCACTGCGCCAATTCGAGCACGAAACGGCGTTCAAGACCGCGTGCGGTAGCCAAGTCGAGATCTTCGATGGAGGCCGGTTGCGGGAAAGCCGCGGTGCGGATCCGGTTGTGGATGCGGTGGTCGTGGCGGCGGGTGCATTCCAGGTCCACCAGGAGCGCCAGGCGCTCATCGAAGGAGAGCTGGGCATACTGGGGATTGCGTTCCTGCTCCTGGAGACCGTCGCGGAAGGCGGGCAGGCGCAGTTGGACGAGTTTGTCGAGCAGGGGTTGGGTAAGCATGGGAGTGAACCTCACTGGTAGTAGGATTGGCCGCGGATGTTCTCATGAGCAGGCAGCGGTGCGGGGATGTCTTTTTTGGAAGCGGGCAGGTGTTCCAGGATGTCTTTGAAAGCGGAATAGTTCAGCAGGTGGGCCTGCAGGGCGATCTGGCAGGCGGCTTCCATCTGGACAGCTGAGGCCTGGCTGGAAAGGCGCAGGATGCCCAGGCAGGAACGGAAGGCTTGTTCAGGATGACGCCGGTGGGAAATGATGGTCTGGACCAGTTGAGCGGTCTGCGGGCCGATCTCCCCCGCCCAGCGGAGCAGGCGTTCCCCACTCCATTCGGCGGTTTTCTGATGTTTTGGGGGCATATGGGCAGTCTGGGTTGAGTAGCGACCCGGGAGAGAACTGCGTGGGTGCAGAGCCACCGGCTCGGTTTTGCTCTTGTGAAAGATCTCCAGCATGTGCTCGGTGGCGCGGACGCGCACTTCTTCGTGGATCAGAGCATAGGGGACGGAGTAGAAGTGTTTTTCAAACTCCACGTGGTAGTCGATGTTCACCCGGCAGGTCTTGAAGGTGGCATATTCATAGGGTTTGGAGGGCAAGGCACGTAGCACAGGCTGGTCCACTTCGGTAAACAGTTCCCGGCGGGTTTTCTCCAGGTGTTCCATGGGCCGGTTGTTGAGTTCCTGAAGCAGTTTGATGATGGCGCGGTTCAGTTCGGCCAGGCTAAAGAAGGTCTGGTTGCGCAGCCGGGCCAGGATCCAGCGCTCCACCACCTGGACGCCCACCTCCACCTTGGATTTGTCGCGTGGCTTCCTCGCTCGGGCGGGGATCACGGCCAGGCCATAATATTCCGCCATCTCCTGGTAGGTCGGGTTGATATCCGGTTCGTAGCGATTGGCTTTATTCACCCCCGTTTTGAGATTGTCTGGCACCAGGATCTGCGGCAAACCACCCAGGTACGCAAAGGCACGAACATGCCCGCCAATCCAGTTCGGCATGGCCTGGCCGCTCTGCGCCTCGGCATAGGTGTAACTGCTGGCACCCATGACGCCCACAAAGATCTCCGCCTGGCTCACTTCGCCCGTCTCTGGGTTGGTGATCGGAACCGTGTCGCCTGCATAATCGATGTAGAACTTCTCCCCCGCTTTGTGGTTCTGCCGCATCGGTGGATCAAGCTTCTTCGCCCAGCGGTCATACAACTCACAGTACCGGCTGTAGCCATAACCATCCGGGTGGGCTTCGCGGTACTCTGTCCATAGCAGGCGCAAGGTCACGTGCCGCTTCTTCAGTTCCTCGTGCACTTCCTTCCAGTCCGGCAGTGGCTTCTGCATGCCTGCTGAGGCCTCAGCCTCCTCCGGGTAGAGCAGGCCCTCCAATTCCGCCTCGCTCAGCCCGTTGGGCAGCGGCCAGCCAAGGCTGGCCGCTGCCCAACGGGCCAGACACTCCCCCACCGTGCTGTGGGAAATCCGGCAGCTCCGGGCAATCGCCCGGTTGCTGAGATGACATTCGTTTTTCAAACGCAGTATTTCGCTGACTTTCCGCATGGATAACCTTTCCTGTGACATGGTTGTCTCCTTCTTCAGTATTGGAGACAGCATACCCCAATGGGTAGGTCACATTCGATTGGAATTATCCAGCGTTACTTCGCCCCTTTCACCGTGATTCCGGGCTGCCCCAAAAAGTGGACGGCATGCATCGGAATCGGTGGACGACATGCCCCGGAATCAGTGGTCGGCTTGCGTCGGAATCAGTGGTCGACATCCTCCGGAATCAGTGGTCGCCTTGCCCCGGAATACGCATTCGAGGGTTGTGGGGCGGTTGTCCGACTGCCTCAAAACCACTTAACCACGCTTTTTCCAGCTTGGGAACGATCACTTTTTTGAGCAGATATCAACTGGGGTATAATTTGGCACTAACCATGGAATGCGCATAAATAGATTATGAACAGCAATAATAACGAACTTTTCCGTTATCTCCCTATATTTCTATTTGTGCTTGTCCTTTCGTTCCTCGTGTCTCCATTGATCATCTGGTTTTCCAGAAAAATAAAATTAATTGCTGTACCAGGAACCCAACCCCATCATATTCACAAAACACCCACCCCCATGAGTGGTGGTCTTATTATATTCATAACCTTGCTGATCGCTACGATAGTACTAGAATTGTGGAATACCCCCAATATTCTACCGAGTTTCATTGCCGCTTTTGTTATCTTACTGTTTGGGCTTTGGGATGATTTAAAAGGTCTGAATGCTTTTGTGAAATTGATCGGTCAAATTATTGCTACGACTTTCCTGATCACCAATGGCATCAGGATCCAATTTCTCGAATCGCCGCAGTTGTATTTTGGGGGCCCCATCATACTCTATACGATCCTTGACATCATCCTTACTTATTTTTGGGTCATTGGAATCACGAATGCTGTGAATTTCGTTGATAGTATGGATGGCTTGGCTATCGGGTTGGTTATTTCCGCGCTAGGTTCCTATTTTGTGGGCTCGATTCTCTCGGGTCAACAAGATACAATGTATTTATGTATCCTCTTGTCTGGAATTTGTATCGTTTTATTCTTTCTCAATGCACCCCCGGCACGGATTTTCTTGGGCGATTCTGGTGCCCAATCATTGGGATTCATGATCGCGATTATCGGTATATTATTTTCTCCCCAATTACCTTTCCAGGCCTCATCATGGTTTGTCCCGATCCTGATCATGGGTGTTCCCATCTTTGATACATCTCTGGTGGTTTTTTCTAGATTACGAAGAAAACTCCCAACCTATCGTTCAAACCTGGACCATTCGTATCATCGATTATTAAGTTTTGGAGTCTCATCGCCTCGTGCTGTGGTAATATTAAATTTCATTGCTCTCATACTGGACATAATTGCTTTTATTGCACTAATCCAGATTCCATTAATTGCGAATCTCATATTCTTGGCTTGCTTAGTGATTGGGATAAGTACCTGCATTTTTCTGGATAACAAAAAGAACTTTGAAAGGTTGAATCGTTACCAGAATTTGCATTTCGGGACCTCAAAGGATCTATGACGAATTTACCTTCCGAATATCGACCAGTATTTATCCAGGTTCAAAAGATAGGATATTGGTGGATAATTACTCTCTTGGTATTTTGTGGAAGTGTAATTGGCTTCGTGGTCAGTTATTTCCTCCCCCCGGTCTATGAGGCGGTTTTTCAAGTCACCACCAACGTGAACTTGGAAGATAATCCTATCAACACAGAATTTATGGTTGATATTTCCATACTACATGTTGGAGAATTGGCCTATCTGCCTGAGATCCTCTCTCAAGTCATTGATGAACAAAGGAATCAAGGGATCACGCTTACTACGGATGAACTCCGTCACATTTCTTCAGTTGAGAGAAGAGGCACCGTAACATTGTTGAAGGTGCGTTGGAACGACCCGCTTGGTGCGCGCCAGATTGCGAATTCGTGGGGGATCATTTATTTCAACAGCCTTCAAGAGGGTTACAGGCAAGCGATCATTGCGGAAAACCTTGCTTCTTATCAAACCACATTGGAAAACTGTTTTTCCATTACTCAAGATACGCCTTCCATCAAGGCCTATTGCGGATTTGAGCAAGGGAACCTGATGGAAGAGATCTCAAGGAATGCAGACGAGATCTATCAGGCGAATAGTTTGGCGCTTGGGCTTTATCCTGCATTATACGTAAGTGGATATCAAGAGGCTGCTGTACCCAATGAGCCCTTGTACTATGACCGGGGCGAGTTGATTATTGCTGGCACTTTCTTGGGTTTCTTGTTCGCATTATTTATTATCGAGATGATGGTCGTAAAGAAAAAACATGTAGATAGCAGATGAAAAGGCGATATTCTTTTTTCGTAAATGGTCTCTGGGTATTGCTATTAATCCTTTTACCCGTAACAAGTTTTCCCCTGCTTTCAAAACTGGTGAGAGATGTAGATGTCGCTCCTCTGTCGGTTTTTTTTCTGATGCTAATGGTCCTGGTATGGTTATTGCCTACCATATGGAAAGGCTTGGAAGTACCTTTCCACGCGATCCCTTTGCTTTTCTTTTTTCTGATTGCCTTGATTTCTTGTTTTGCGGCGTTCTTTCTCCCGATCCCCTCTTTCAGGGGACAGGGTATCTGGCGGAACGAGATAGAGAGTATCCTTACTCTTGGAATTGGGGTATGCTCCTACTTGGTGATCTCCCTGTGGCTGGATCGGGAGGAAAGATTAAATTCTTTTTTTCGGATCGTTAATTTTAGTGGGGCTGCTTACCTGATCTACATATTAGTCCAGGGCTTTTTTTCCTTTCACGTCCATAATACTCCTCCGATCTGGACACAGGTCCAATTCTTTTTCTCCACAAGTCATGCTGTCTTTATTAATCGAGTAAATGGATTGGCGTTCGAACCATCCTGGTTGGCTCATCAGCTTAACATGTTTTATCTCCCCATCTGGTTGGGATTGTCCTTAAAAAGAAAATCCTTTCATAGATTTCGTTTTCTCCGGCTATCCTTAGAAAATTTCCTTTTAATATTTGCAATCCTTGCCCTCTTCTTGACATTCTCGAGAATAGGTTGGTTGGCCTGTTTATTAAGTTTCGGGTATTGCTTTCTTCACTATATGAATTCGTTTCGTATAAAGATTATTGGAAAAGTAATTGGAACAGCAATTATTTCTAATCCTGTAAAGAAACATCTTCTAAATCTAGGCTATTGGTTGTTAGTCTTATTATTTTCCCTTGTGATATTCTTCCTCATCGGAATGATCTTCGCCAGGCTTGACCCCAGAATGGGCAAACTCTTTTATTTAAAGGGAATTCAAGAGTGGGGATTTTTAGGATGGGCAAGCAAATTAGTCTTTGCAGAACGAGTTGTTTATTGGATTGCGGGTCTGGGGGTATTTATTCGGTATCCATTTTTAGGTGTTGGTTTGGGAAATAGTGGTTTCTTTTTTCCACAAACACTTAATTCCTTTGGTTATTCCCTCTCTGAAATACTCAGAGTTCTTTTATGGGATTCTTTTCTTCCAAATTCAAAGAGTTTATGGATCCGCCTTCTGGCTGAGACAGGAATTATTGGTTTCTCCACTTTTATTTCCTGGTTATGGGTAGGATGGAAGACCGCGATATCTCTTGAGAAAATCCCCTCGAATTTGTTTCAAGCTGTTGGGATCATTGGACAGGCGACCTTAATTGGATTAATTATTGAAGGGTTTTCGGTGGATACATTTGCTTTGCCCTATTTTTGGTTGTCCCTGGGCTTGGTTGTCGCAGCATACCGAATATTCCATCAGGATGTGCAAAAAAGACAGGTTTGAGGTAGGTAATTTGACAATATCAGATTAGGTTTGAACATCGGTTTTGTGCCGCTTACGCAAGCAGCTGGGCGGTTTATCGGGAGCGCTGACAAGATGTTTGCGACTCGAGCATGGGCTTCTTCGGGAGACAGTTGCGGGAGAGGCATTCCCTGACGACGGTATCAAAAAGTAGATCAAACCCATCAAATGTCGGGCTTTTGGGTACACCACTTTCGCCCACCTCTGTTCAAATATCCTGATCGAGTGTGCGCCCAACCCCACTTTAACCCAGAAAACCACATTTTTGCCTGTGCCCCTGTGGGTGAATTGGGTGGTAGTCATTCCATTGAACGTTATGCAAGTATCCCCCTATAGCCCGACTTTTGAGCCTTTTCAGGCGCCTGAGCTCAGCATATCGCTGGAAGACCTGGCGGATAAATTAAACCCGGGCATGCAAGCTTTTCGGAAGTACAATCAGTTTGATGATACATGTGAAACGTTTTCGGGCTGGATGATCATGCCTCGAACACCAACGGTACCTTGATCTCTCTGTGGGGCCATACAAAAAAGAAAATTTAGACCCGCCATCCCTGAACCCATAACCAGCCAGCGCACACCTGCTGGATCAACACCTCCTGTGGAAGTCAACCCACAGGAGGTTTTTTCTTAATCCGGGGAATTCTTGTTCAAGCAGTCATCACTGCCTTGGCGAATTATGATATAGTAACGTGGTTTTGTGTTCGGGAAAGATCCCCGCTTCCAAAAAGGATGGTGTATGCCCACTGCCTGGTATGTTCTACATAGCAAACCGCACAAGGAGGAATTCCTCAGCGAACAGCTCTGGCTGCGCAGGATCGAAACCTTTTCCCCGCGCATCCGTGTCCAGGTGGTCAATCCCCGGGCGCGCAAGATCCGCCCGTATTTCCCCGGCTACCTGTTTGTGCATGTTGACCTGCAGGTCACCCCTCTGGCAATGCTGCGCTATACCCCGGGTGCCTCCAGCCTGGTCATGTTCGGGGGCGAACCTGCCTCGGTCCCGGAGGGCTTGATCCAGGCCATCCGCAGGCGCGTGGACGAGATCAATGCCGCCGGTGGTGAGGTGATGGAAACGCTCAAGCCCGGCATCACGGTCTTGGTGGATGCGGGGCCATTCTCGGGCTATGAAGCCATTTTTGATGTACGCCTGCCGGGAACCGATCGCGTGCGCGTGCTCCTGAAACTGCTCAAGGATCGGCAGGTGCTGCTGGAATTACCGGCCAGCCACGTTCACCCCCAAAAGTAGTCGTTCCCTGTCCCAAGATCCAACCTCTGCCTACCGGCTTCCGCTCCTGAGCACCCGTTCCAGGAACTCCAGCATGCGCTGGTAGATCTCCGGCCCGGAGGGGATGGTTTCCGCCCCCACCGGTTCGAAGCCGTGCCCGCCGTTGCGCACCGTGAGAAGCTCCACCGGGACCCCCGCGTTGGTCAGTGCCTGGGCAAGCAGTGTCGCCTGCTCCAGCGGGACCACCGGGTCGGCTTCCCCGTGGATGACCAGGAAAGGTGGGTCGTCGGGGCTGGCGTAGGTAACCGGGCTACCGCTGACCAGTTGCTCCGCGCCAAAAACTCCCCGCAGCAGTTGGTCCACCCAACCTGGGAAGCCGCGTGTCAGGTCAGCCGGCCCGGCCAGGACGACCACTGCCTGCACCCGGCTGGACTGGTTGCGGTACTGCCCCACATCCCAGCCGGCGCTTTCGTCTGCCAGCCCGGCCAGGGCGACAAGATGCCCGCCTGCGCTGTGCCCGATCAGGGCGATGCGCTCGGGGTCGAGGTTGTACTGGCGTGCATGCTGGCGCAGGAAGCGGACGGCACACTTTACATCCTCGATCATGGCTGGGAATTGGAAAGCAGGGTACAGGCGGTAGTTGATCGAAGCCACCAGGTAGCCCGCCTCGCTGGGCGTGACCAACACCCCACTCTTGTCCCCCTCCGTCCAGCCGCCGCCGTGGACGTAGACCAGCGCTGGCCAGGGACCGCCATAAGCCGGGTAGTACAGGTCCATCTTCAGCTCGATCCCGCCCGGCGAACAGTAGGGGATATCGAATTCGCTCGACCCCAGTTTTAGGGGGTCAAAAGACGGACGCAGCATGCCTGCCAGGAGAAAACCGGCCAGGAGCAATGCGCCCAACCCGGCCAACAGGATCAGTCGTCCTCTCGGGGAAAAATGGTGGCTGGGGGTCATGTGAGCATGCCCATAACCTGCTTTTGGGAAACCTTTCTATGCAAGGGTTAAGCGTACATTGTCTACGTACAGGTCGGTGACCCCGGCATAGGGGCCAATGCCGGTAATGGTGACCTGTGTCCATCGAGCGCCCTCCGATACCCGTCCGGTCGCCTGGCAGTGGAGCCACTGCCCAAGCATTCCTTCGGCGGAGAGGCTGCATTCCTCTTCCAGGTCTTCCAGCGAAGTTTCAGCAACCGGCCAGTGGACGTTGAAGTCGCGCACTTCGGTCAGGTAGACCTGCGGTGGGAGGCGCGGCACTTCGCACATATCATACCAGCGCTCCCAGAAACCCGGCAGGTTCCGCTGGAGGAGGTATACATCCATTTCTAGAAGCACATCCCTGCCGCGCATCAGCGAGGTGAAATAGGGATCGAGCTTCTGGGAAAGCCAGGTGCTGGTTGACTGCCCGCCGAGTTCAGCCATTACCTTCTGCCAGGATGGATCACGCTCCACCTTGCCTGCCTGCTCAAGGCGCTGTTGCTCGCGAAAGGCCGGGATGGTGGTGGGTAGACCTATGTACGCCTGGGAGAGGTGAAAATGGGCGCAACGCTTCCCCGACCGGGCGCGTTCCGTGCTGATCGAAAAGACCGGCGCGCGGCCACTGCTGGCGGGGGGCTGGTGTACCTGCCAGTGAAGCGGGGAACCACTGCGCTCCAGTTCCTCGAAACCGGGGTTGCGCACCAGGTTTGCCTGTCCGTATTTCTGCTCCAGGAGAGCCTTGGCTTCAGGATCGATCCCTTTTGAAAACGACGCCCCGAAATGGGCCAGCCAGACAGTGTACGGCGCATGGGGATCGAGGCAGATCGAATGGAAGCGTTTTTGCCTGCGGTCCATCGACCCTTGCCCCACCTGCGCCCAGGTTTTCCCGCCGTCGAATGAGCGGAAAACGCCATGATGCCTGACCGCGGTGTAAATGATCTCCGGCGCCAACGGATTGAGGCAGATGCCTTCCACGCTGCCGCAACCCTTCAGTTCATCATTGGGCGGCGAAAAGACCTTGTTCCAGGTGTTTCCGCCATCCGTCGTCTTGAAGATGCCGCCCTCACGCCACTCCGGGTGGGGTGAATCGCCCGGTACAAGGAATCTCTCTTCCCAGGCGGCCGCGTAGACGGTTTGCGGGTCGGTCGGGTGAACTGCCAGGTCAACGATGCTGGGAAGTTCGCGCCTGCTGTTCTGTTTTTGCCAGGTCACCCCACGGTCGCTGGTTTTATAGACGCCGCCATATTGGCCCGCTGCGAGGGCCGGGTACCCCTGCTGTCCGGCGCTGAGCGGGCGGATGCCCTCCGATCCGCCGACGCCCAGATACAGGGTGTTTGGGTCGCTGGGGGCGATCTTGAGACACATCAGGCGGGTGTTTCCGGCGAATAACTCCGCGGGGGTCACCCGGTTGAAGGAGCGGCCATCATCATTGCTCTGGTACACCCCATTCCCGTAACTTGCCACGTACACCGTGCGCTCGTCCAGCGGGGAATCGGGGGCAATGACGATGTCCCTGATGATCCCGTCTGCCAGCCCGTGTTTTTCATGGATCGGGAACCAGTTCTGACCACCATTGACAGACTTGATCAGCGCTCCCCCGATGGCAGCCCGGCAGTCGGCGTTCTTTCCGTTGATCGAGGCATAGATGGTGGTGGTCAGGTCCGGGTCGACCGCGATGGAGACGCACGAACTGGAGGAAAAGACCAGTTGGTCGCGCAGGTGTGCCACGTGATTGACTTCACTTCTGTGGCTCGAATATACATTGACGATGCTCACGCCCCCGTCTTCGGTCAGCATGAGGCCGGTGTCCGAGAAGCCAAGCCAGACGCGGCCAGGCTGGTGCGGATCGAATACTGCCCGGTATTCGGTCAACAGCGACAGACCGGTTCCCGTCCAGCGGTCATTGCCGACGTGTTTCGTCCCGTAGTGCTGCCAGGTCCTGCCCCCGTCGTGCGTTTTCTTGTTATAGTCCAGGTACACGGTCAGCGGGTCATGCGGATCGATGAGCATGAACATGCCCGAAACGGCTTCATGCTGGCGGTAGTTCATCGGCCAGTTGTGGCCCTGGGTGAAACGCCGCTGGGTGATCAAGTGGAACGATCCTCCACCATCCACACTGCGATATACGCCCCGGTCTCGGGTTGTGGCAACATACAAGACCTGTGGCTGCGATTTTGTTGCGGCGATGTGCAGGGGAGCAAACCCGCGCAGCCCGTTGGTGAGCTGTTGCCAGGTCTGTCCGCCATCCTCGCTCTTATACAAGCCCTGCCCCGGGAATGCCGCGTAGAGTACGCCGCGGTCACAGGCGATGACCTGCGTGCAGACTCCAACCGGCAGGCCGCCTGCCAGTTCCCAGGTGCCCTCGACTTCCCGAAAGCGGTACAGGCCCAGGTTGGTGGGGTAATACAGGGTGCGCGCGGCGGGTGGGGTATTGTGGTCCAATTCCAGGCCATGGCTGTGGATCTCACAATACTCCAGCCGCTCCCTGGGAAGCCCGTGCGAGATATCATTCCAGGAAATGCCGCCATCCGTCGAGCGCCAGACGCCCCGGTCAGCCATCGTCCAGTAAAGCACCTGCGGCCTGAACGGGTCCACGAGGCCTGATTGGCTGGAACTTTTCCCGAAAGCCTCGCTCTGGAACAGGTGCTGCCAGGTATTGCCGTTGTCGCTGCTTTTCCAGATCCCCGAAGACCTGGGAGATGCGCCGACCTGGCTCATATACAGCGTGGCTGCCTCCCCCGGATCACCGGCAATGTAGGATGGCGTGCCGGTTACCGGATTGGCGATCGGTTCCCAGGTTTCGCCTCGATCTGTGCTGCGGTACAGGGAGCTGCCCATATCCGAGGAGAAGAACAGGTGCCCGCTCCCGGGGTGGACGCAGGCAAAGATCAGCCAGCCATTTCCGCCCGGGTCGACACTTTGCCAGGGATTTTCGCTGCCCGGGGAAGGCTCGTCCTCTTCAGGGTCATCGTGCATAGCGTTCTTCCAGTTCCCAAGCCAGGTGGGCGCGCCCGGTGGCGCGCAGGCGTGCCAGGTAGGGCGGCAGGTCCGCCGGTCTGGCGTGCGTCGGCCCGCCTTCCGCTAGGACGGTCTGCAGGGGGTCCTGGTTGTATCCTTCCGGCATGCCTGAGAGCATTTCTTCCGTCCATGCCTTCAACAGGGCGCGCCCCTGCTGGCAGGCTTCGGCATGGGTGGCGGCCAGGTCCTCCTGCAAATGAGGATCCGTCCCGAGATCGAAAAGCATCTCGTCCGGGAACAGGTGATAGCCGCAGTGCTGGGTGCGCATATAAAGCCATTCTCCCCAGCGCACACTGCGCTGGCAGACATGCGCGCACTGGCTGATGACCAGGTATGGGCGGCCTGTGCCTGCGGCCGGGGTGCTGTCTCCCGGGGCGTGCAGGATGGACCGGGCGAAACTGCTCCCCTCCCAGCGCGGGGACGCGGGCTGACCGAGCAGTTCTGCCAGGGTCGGGACCAGGTCCAGGTTGTAGTGCAGGCCCTGGTCAACCCCCGGGCGGCCTCCCGGCCAGCGCACGATCAGCGGGATGCGGCAGGTGCCGGTATCGGCGGTGGCGTGTTCGGCGTAGATGCCCAACTCGCCCATGTTCTCCCCGTGGTCGGCGCTGATGATGATGACCAGGTCATCCCAGGCACCCTGCTCCTTCAGCTTGTCGAAGAGCTGCCCGATGTGGTTGTCCATGTAGGCGATCCCGCAGTCGTAGCCGTCGAACAGGCGCCTGACATCCGCCATGCTTTCCAGTTCGCCGGGATGGCGCGGGTACCGCGCCTCCACATGGTTGTCGTACATGTTGATCTCCCGGGGCGTATGCGGGCCGCACATCTGGCGCTGGGCCTGCAGGATCTCCGGCGTGATCCAGGTATCCAGCGGCTGGTCTGCGAACGGATCCCCGAATCCCTGGGGGGCACGGTACGGGGTGTGGGCATCCCAGTAGTTGACCTGCAGGTACCAGTCCTTCCGCCCGGCATTGCGTTCGATCCAGTCCAGCGCGGTCGGGGTGACCTCCTCCGCCGATTCCATGCCGTTTTTTCCGGTGTCATGGATCTCGGCGAAACCGGCATAAAATGGCCAGGCTGCATGGCGCTCTGCAAATCCCCCGATGAAGGTGGTGTGCAGCCCGGCGGCGCGCAGCATGCCGGGCAGGCTGGTCGTCCCCAGGTCGGTGCGGAAGCCGCGGCGCGGCCCTTCCAGGCGCAGGTCTCCGGCGGTGCCGCTGTGACCGACCACGCCGGTATGGAATCCGAACTGCCCGGTCATCAGTGCCATCCGCGAGGGCAGGCAGGGGGCATCGGAAGCAAAGACCTGCTCGAAGCGCACGCCTTCCTGCGCCACCAGGTCGATATTGGGCGAAGTGTTGCGCCGGTAGCCGTAGCATCCCAGGTGATCGGGGCGCAGCGTGTCCAGGTCAAGGTAGAGAATGCGCATCGGGTTGCTCCTTAAGCTTGCTGTAGACCGCCGGGCTGATCGCTCGCCCCTCCTGCCGGTCCGTACCAGGCGGAACTGCCGAAGGTGGTCACGTAGAGCCTGCCCGGGTGGTGCGGGTCGGGGACGGGGCGGTACGCCCACTGGAAATCGAAGCCCGGCAGTTGGTTCCAGCTCCGGCCGCGGTCGGTGGAGCCGAACAGGGCGGCATCGAAGGTGGCAATGTACAGCTTGTCCGGGTTGGCGGGGTCAACACTGAGGGTGTACACATGCATTTGCGGGTCGAAGATCAGCTGCCAGGTCTTCCCGCAGTCATCACTGGCGTAGGCCCCACCGCCGAAGTTCTGCCCGTCCTCCAGGCGCGGCCAGCAGGCCAGGTACAGCCGCCCGGCGGGGTCAATGGTCAGGTCGTTGGGGAAATCCACGCCCTGCGGCAGGGTCAGCGGCTCCCAGGTCTCGGCCTCGTCCGTGGAGCGGTAGATCGCGCCGGGGAATTCCCGCCCCTTCATCCGGTTCTTGACCACCACGAGGTACAGCGTCCCCTCCGGGCTATGTGCCAGCCGCCAGGCGAAGGGGTTGCGTGGGTCGAGGCCTGCGTTCTTCAACTGCCAGGTCTGGCCATCGTCGCTGGACCTGTATACCCCGCCGTTGAACACCGCGGCATACAGCCTGCGCCGCCCGGCGGGGCTGGCCGGGTCGAGCAGCACATGGGTGCACAGGGCGCGCTCGGGCAGCCCCTGGGCACAGGGCTGCCAGGTGCGCAGGCCGTCCTCGGACCTGCATATGCCGCCCCGGTCGCGGGCAAAGAGCTCCTCGCGGAACATCTTCAGCCGCGGGATGTCATGCATCGCCGACCAGGCCGACCAGGCGCGGCCTTTCACCTGCGGGTCGAAGACCACCCAGTAGCAGGTGTTGATCCATTCGCGCGGCACGCCTGCCAGGTCATGCCTCCAGGTGCGCCCGCCGTTGAGGGAATGGAAGATGCCCGCATCCGTGACCGGCAGGACGAGGTGCTGCGCGTCAAAGGGGTCGAAGACCACCCCGTAAATGCCCAGCACGTCGATGCCGCGTGAGGAGGCCGACCCGTCGGGGTGCAGGGTCGTGACCAGCTGTTCCCATGTCTTTCCGCCGTTGGCGGTGGCATAGATCGTCGAGAAGTCCATCGTGTAGGCCACATCCGGGTCGACCGGGCTGGCGACCACGTCCCAGCAGAAGCGTCCCTTGGGGCTGATCTGCTCCTCCCCGGTCAGGTCGCCCCACCGGGCGCCGTAATCGCGCTCCGCCCAGCCGAACTCGCGGTGGTCCGGGTCATGGAAGTCGTCCTGTTTCACTGCCCACTGCCAGGTCTCCCCGGCATCTTCGCTCCTCAGGATGCCGTAGCGCAGCAGGGGGGTGCCGTCGGCCTGCCGGTCGGGGAAGCGCTCCAGGATGGCCCACACCCGGCGGGCGTCTGCTGCGCAGGCGGAGACCTGCGAGATCCACACCGCACCGGCGGGATGCAGCGCCTGGATCCCGGCACGCAGCTCTTCCCACGAGGCGCCCAGATCGCCTGAGCGCAGCAGGAGGCTGCCCGGCATGCCGCCGGGAAGTTCCACGACGGCATTGAGATAGAAGACCGTCCGCCCGTCGGTCGGGTCGACCCCCACCGAGACATGCTGCAGCAGGCGCACCTCCTCCGGCAGGGGGAGCAGGCGCACCTCTCCTGTGGCGGCATTGATGCACTGGACCGCCTGCTCGGTGAAGACCAACAGGATGCGTGCCTCCACCGGGGAGGCCGGGTCGATGGCGATCAGGTGGATCTCCGCGGCGGGCAGCCCGGCGACCTCCCGCCAGCTCCTCCCGTCATCAGCAGTGGCGTAGAGCAGAATGCCCTGGCGCTGGATCGATTTGTGCCCGTCGAAAGGCTCCGGGGGGCCCATCTTCTTGATGCCGAGAAAGACCTGCTCCCGGCGTTGGGGGTCCACCGTGATGGCATGGATGGTCCTCCCGGGCCAGTTGTCCTCGCTGAGGAAGGTATGGCGGCACTCGTCATCCAGGCGCGTCTCGCCGGTCACCTTGGCGGGGTCGGGGAAGACCAGCTGCCAGGTCGTGCCGTTGTCCCGCGAGCGGAACAGGCCGCTCGTCCCCACCCACAGGGTGTCCGGGTCGAGCGGGTCGAAGGCATAGGCATACTGGCGGCTTTTCAGGTTGAACTCGCGCCAGCTTTTCCCGCCATCGTGGGTGATGTACCCGGCGGTCATGTCGCAGGAGACGACCATGCTGGCGGGGCGCTGCGGGTTGACCGTCAGCGTATGGACGCAGCCGCCCCCGCCCGGTCCAAGGATGACCCAGTTCTTGTCTTCTGATAGACCGGGGACGAGCGGGTTGGCGGTGTCGAGACGGGCAGGCTTGTTTTTCATGGGTTCCTCTTCCTGGTTCCATAGAGCAGGGCTTCCTCCAGGAACGCTTCCACGTTCTCCAGCGGCGTCCCCGGCAGGATGCCGTTCCCGGCGGCAAGGCACAGTCCACCCTCCGGGCGGTCGAAGGTGTCCACCAGGAAGCGGACCTCACGGCGCACTTCTTGTGGGCTGGCGGTCCGCAGGGTTTGCTGGACATCGAACCCGGCCAGGAAGGACATCCGCCCGCCGTATGCGGCCGCGATGGCACGTTCGTCCATGGTATGCTTTTGCACCGGGTGGAATACATTCACGCCGACATCCGCCAGGTCACCCATGATCAGGGTGTTGTTGCCGCAGCTGTGCAGCCACCAGTGGACGCCGTGCTCCTGCAGCAGCGCCCCGATGCGGGCGTAGCGCGGCTTGAGGAAGGTGCGAAAGGTCTGCGGGCTGATGAACAATTGCCGCTGGTGTCCCAGGTCGTCGCTCGTCCAGAAGCCATCGAAGGGAAACTCGCGCAGGGCACGGCGCAGGTAACCCAGGTAGGTGTCACACAGGGCCTCGTAGAGCCTATGCACCTGTTGCGGGTGCCTGGCATAATCCGTCAGCAGGTTGAGCATGCCGCGGATCTCCCAGGGACGCTCAAAGAACAGCCGCCACCAGCCGAAAAGGAAATAGCGGTCCTCGCCGCGTGCCTGTTCCGCCGCCTGCGCGGCCTGTTCGAACTGCGGGTCCTTTTCCGGGTCTGGCAGGCAGGCGATGAACTCGTCCAGCCTGTCCCAGTCCGGGAGGAGGCAGCGCGAGTCGATGGCGCCGCCCTGGTTCACTTCCCAGGGCAGGGACTTGGCAAAGTCGAATGGTTCGATCAGCGCCAGGACAGCGTCCTGCGGATATTTATCGAAGCGCTCCAGTGCCTTGCCGTGCAGCGCCTCGAACCCCTCCCCCCACCACTTGGCCATCACCAACGGGATGCGCGCCGGATGCCTGCGCTCGACCGCCCGGCGGACCTCTTCCCGCGGCAGGGGCGCGTAGAGGTCAGCCATCCTGCCTCGTATTCCAGCGGGACGCCTGCTCGCAGAGTTGGAGCGCCTGGTCGCGTGACCCGGCGCCCAGGTCCAGGACCATATGCGCCTGCGCCGGGATCGCGTTCATCCATTCCAGCGCCTCCATGGGCCGCGGCGACTGGTCATAGTGCCACTGGGCGACCCGGTCGGCGAAGAAGGAGTAGGCTTCCTTCACCATCCCGCCCTGGTTGTTGATATTGAGCATCCGCAGGCCCTTGATCCTGCGCAGGTGTTCCCACTGGTGGCGGGCATTGGCGCAGCAGTGGATGCCCAGCCCGCCGTAGCGTGCGGAGAATTGGTCCAGGTGCGGCAGGAAGAACTGCAGGAACATCTTCCCACTGACCGCGCCGATCTCATCCACCGAGAAGGTGACCCCCTGGGGCATGTAGTATTCGGGGTAGTGGGCGATGAATTCCCTGCCGTAGCGCCGGTACCATTCGTCCAGGAAGGCGGTCTGCAGGGCGGCGATCTTCGCGCTCAGGTTCAGCACGGCCTGCGGCGCCCTGACCAGCGCCGGGTAGAAATCGAGCTTGTCCCACATCATGGCAGCCACGTCCAGCGGGCACTGCATGTCCACCAGGCGGAAAAGTGCCTCCGGTCCGGCGCGGCGCGCCAGCTCATCTGCCATCCGGAAGACGCGCTGCAGCGGGGGCGCGTCCAGCGATGGGGTCTGCAGCGCTTCGGCCTCGGCGGTGCTGTGGATCAGCGGGAAGGGGGCGGGGTTGTTATCCACCGGGTAGAGGATGCGGCAGCCAAAGGCTTCGGCGAAGATCTCGGTCCCGGTCAGCATGTCCAGGCAGGGCAGGGTGTCGTCCTCCAGCCAGTCCATGCGCCGCAGATGGTAGGTGTAGTTCTGCCAGATCCACTCGAGGCGCTCGGGCACCCGCTCGGGTGTGGGCAGCGGGCGCGCCGGGAGTTCAGGGGCGTAGCGGATCACCACCACGACCCGGCGCGGGCTGGCAAGATCGTAGCATTCCAGCCAGTGCTGCTTGCGCCTTTCCAGGCTGGGATCAGGCATAGGAATCAACCAATGAACGCAGCCGCACGGCCTGCCGCGCCTGCTCCAGCGTCC
>JBGSVI010000030.1:0-21022 GCA_041753035.1 Anaerolineales bacterium
GCTGACATTCCCAAGCTGCTCTGCAAGCCGCAGCAAGCCTGCCTTGTTCTTGATGATCTTCTCTTCGTTTGTCATGTCGACACTCCTCGTCTATTATATCGAATTGTTCAAGAGTGTCAGATTAAATCTTAGCTAGTGCAAATCAAAACACGGGCGAGGTGTCGAGGCGCAATGCGTCGGTGTCCTTCCCGTGACAAAGATGTATTAGTACATATGTTCTGTTTTGTCAAGAATTGGATTGACAGTGAAGTTTGCTTGCCCAGTGCAACCTATCGGCAAGATCCACCGCCATGGGTTGGATCATTGATCCCAGGCTCAGGGAGTAGACCTGCCAGGCGGGAATCACAGACTGCAACGCAAAAGGGTTGCATTGACCTTCCTTGTTGGCTATACTGTAATCGTCCAAATTCATGTTTTTCGACAGTCTCGTTGGGTGGGGTTGGTTCTTGAACAAAGATGCCCAACAAAAAGGCGATAAGAATGGCATATCATATTGATGCGGAAAATATCAGTCTAGCGTAAGTATTGTGCAACAGGCGAGAAAAGTCGAAAAAAGCTCAAAAACCAGAACTTTTACAACCGAATAACCTTGCTTGTCGATTATGCTCCTGGCAACTTACATTGGAGAAGAGCCATGAGCGAAAACGACGCACCACAACTCACCCATCATGCGATGTTGATTCCCTGGGGCCAGTTTGCTCAATGCCTGGGTCTGATCGAACGTTTTTCGGCGATACCGCTTCAACAGAAAACCGTCGACCATTCGCCGCAGACCAAGGTGATCGAGTTTTTGGTAGCCAATTTAGCAGGACTGGCCCATCTCAAAGAAATAAGTCTGGCTGCCCATCCTCTCGACCAGGATAAGGCAGTGGCACAAGCCTGGGGTCAGACCGGCTGGGCGGATTACAGTGGGGTAAGTCGGACCCTGGCAGCGCTTGCGCCACAAGAAACAGAGGCAATCTTGAAGGTACTCCAGGCGATCAGCTCCCCTTTTATCGATAAAGAAGCGCTCTTGGCCATCAAGCAAGAAGGCAGGTTGATCCTGGATGGTGATCTATCGGGGCGACCAGTGTCCAACACGAGCCGTACGTATCCCGAAGTTGCTTATGGTCATATGGATGACCAGATCTGTCTTGGATATCAAGCAGCCCTGGTCAGCATACAGTCACCTACCTATGGGCGTCTGTGGCTCACTGTCACCCAACATCCTGGAGATACGGTCTCATGCACGGAGGCCGAGCCAATGGTACGCCGATCCGAGGCAATCCTGGGTCTGCGGCCCATGCGCCGGGTAGCCTTATTGCGCCAGCGGCTGGAGGCTTGGGAAAAGAACCAAGTAGACCTGAAAGATGCCTATGAAAAGGCCAAACAGGCCCTGGAACAAGAACGCCATAGCCTGGAGGAAGTCAACCAGCAAGTGACCATTTTGGAGACACAGGTACGGGAAGCCGAAACAGTCTATGCCGAAAAAAAACGCCTGGTTCGTCCTCACAGTCAATTAGCCCAAAGGCAGATCAGGCTGGCGGGTTACTTGAAACGCCAGAAGCGGAAAGAAGCAGCGGTCGGTCTGGCAGAGAGAAGGCTCCAGCGTCATCACAAAGAATGGCAAGCCTGTCTTGCGGAAATCAGCCTGCTGAGTCAGCGCTTGGAGCAATTCGAACATGATAATCTGACTAACGCCACTCCTGTTCAGATTGTCTTTCGTCTGGATGCTGGCTTTGGCACAGCGGACAATGTCGCTCTCCTGATTGAAATGGGCTACGAGTTGTATTCGAAACCGCACGGCAATTGGCTCACTGGCCGTCTCGAGCATTGGACAGAGGAAAACTCGGTCTGGGAACGGATTGGACATAATGCTGAGATGGTGGCCTGGTCCTCCAAAGACATCCCAGGTTTCCCTTATCCACTGGACGTAGCCCTGGAACGTTTCCACGCCGGGCAAAAGATTCGCCTGGGTGGGCTGATCCACTTTGGGCAGGATCCGGTGACCACTCATTTGACCGCCTGGTTTGAGCAATATAACCACAGACAAACCATTGAAGCCGGAAACAAAGAAGAGAAAGGCGTTTTTGAGCTTCATCATTTGAAGGTTCGCTCGCGCTCAGGCATCTTGCTTCAGGAGCAGTTTGTCGCCTTTGCCGCCAATTTCGTGCGCTGGGCCACCTTGTGGCTGACACAAGATTGTTCAAACATCCCAGAGGGTTGGCTTGATCTCGATCAGCCTCACATCAAGGATCAGGTCAAGATCGGCGCTCATTCTTTAGCATGGGTGAGCTGGTATGAGCAAGGTTGTTTGTTAAGGTTCGAAGATCACAGCATTTTCGCTGGTCGATCACTGAACGTGAAAAAACATTGGTCCTTTCAATTGGTGCTTCCTTTCGCAAAAAGTTGCTATTTTTCGCCTTTTTAGAACTTTTCGCTCTGGTTGCACAATACCTACGCTAGATGATTTGCGGAAGCGGATCGAAGCAACCGACCTTGTACCGAGTCGTGCTGGTCTTACTGACATGATCAGAGAAAAAATGAAGACCCTCGAAAAACAGGGCATCAAAACGCTTGCCGCTCTGCGGGATGCACTCAAGAACTCCAAACGGCTGGCGGCTCTGGCGGAAGCGACAGGTATAGATACACAATACCTCACCTTACTCAGGCGTGAGATAGAAAGCTATTTCCCCAAACCGGCCATGTTGAGTGTCTTCGATTGGTTTCCGAAAGACGAAATCGTGAAGCTTGAACAAAATGGGATCAGGGATACTTTCACTCTTTATGAAATGACAAGCAGTGCGAAAAAACGATCCGAGCTTGTGAAATCGACCGGGGTGGACACCGCTACGCTTGAAATGCTTGTCCGGTTGGCGGACTTGATGCGGGTGCAATGGGTGAGTCCGACATTTGGGAGGATGCTCATCGTGGCTGGCTATGACAGCGCTTCCAAGGTAGCAACGGCTACTGCCGATGAACTATGCGAAGCGCTTGCGAGCATTAACGCTGGAGATAGATTCTTCAAGGGCAAGATAGGTCTGCGCGATACAAAGAGACTCATACAGTCTGCAAGTTATGTGTGAGGAAGGCAACGTATGTTAGAAAAAATGAATCTGCTGGGTGCCTGGGTAGCCATCGCATTCTTTGTTTCGGCCATCCTTGTTTTTGTTTTCAGGCTTCTTGGCAAGCCTCAGGTCGGGCATTGGATCGGCTATTTTGAATTTCTCTTAGCCATCCCTTTGATATATCTGCTGCTGAAAGCCCCACAACTGGAACGACCGGCGCTGTACTATATTCAAATTGGTTGTCTGCTGGCATGGTTGGTCGTGGAAGCGCTGCTGGATTACATTCTAAAGATCGACTTCCGCAATGTAAGATGGATGGTGATCAGCTATGTTGTTCTGTTTTTCGCTGGCTCTGGAGGAATGCTGGGTGTGGCAACAAACGCTGGAGGCCTGTGGAGCATTTCGGCAATCATCCTGTTCTTCATTATGGCTGTGCTGACATTTGTACAACGCGCCGTTACCGGCATGTAAGATTAAGCCGCCCACCGGCCCCACCCCGTTCGAGCCGAGAGATCCGGCCCGCCGGGGCGAGACGGCCTGACCGCCTTCCCCTGCGCTACGCTCCGTACCCTTCGGGCAGGCTTTGCACGGAACGCCTGAGGCGGGAGGCGGTGATGCGGCGACCAGTGGGTAGAAAAAGTGGTTTTCAGAAATCCCTCAGGCGGCAGGTGAGTCAAACCTTGGGCAGTTCAACCTCTTTGATGAAAGCTGGAGAACGAGTATGAAACAACAAATGAATTTTCAGCGAGTTATGGCAGTACTATTATTTTCCACGCTTTTGGTGGGATGCAGTACGTTTTTCCCACAGGACACATCCACCCTTACACCCGTTGACCCTACTGAAACGATAAGCCCCACAGTCACCAATACGCCGATCCCTTCAGCTACCCCCTCCACGCGCCCGACCAGGACAGCCACCCCTGTGCCGGCATGGGTAACGGACTTTGCTGAACCCATCCTGGCGGCCATCGCCGACGCCCCACCAGATTATGAAGAAGATTTTTCACAAGCGGGACCACTCTGGTACCTCGAGAAGGGGGAGAATTGCCCTGACAATGGCTGCAACCTCTCAGACGGCGCTTTATCAGTGATAGCCCTTCCTGGGAATAGCCATGATGGCTGGGCAGAACAACCTCTTGGATCCTGTTGCCTGGGGTTTAAAACCTTTGTCATGCAGGTAGAGGTAGATCTGTCAGAATTGACCGGCGAAAATGCGGCCAGTATTTGGTACGTTTCAAATATTTACGAAGACGATAGATTCACCACGAAATTTCATTTAAACTTCGAGCTAAAAAAAGACCTCAGCTGGATAACGTGGATTAATCCGCCAGGCGTGTTGAATGATTCTGGTCAACTGCCCGGCTCAACCCCACAGCCGATACTCTTCACACTTATATCGCGGAATTCCATGTTGGCGGTCTATCTCAATGATGTCCCTGTCACTTTTATGGAAAATGCTGGCAGGCAATACCAGCCCAATTTTGAATTGTGCGCCTGGTCCGCTGGAACAACTGCGGCCGACGTCAAGTTTGACAACGCCAAGGTCTGGAACCTGGAGAATATTCCGAGCCTACCGTAAGATGGATGACATTGCAGAGGTAAGGATCGCTTTCGTAGGATCAATAAAACCAACCCAACCGATCAACCTCGGTGCCAACCGCCCATGGGGAACCCTTGCCCTTTGCCCCCGGCGGGAACCTGCGGCGGGGACGCCGTCGCGATGGTTCCACGACGGTGCCTCCTTCGGGGATGATATCAGCCATTCCGTTCGGCGACATGGAGTATTCAAGAGTATTCGCAAATTTGGAGAAACCGAAATCCCATGAAAGCACCTGATTGGCTCTTGCCCGGTCCCCCATTTGATCTGTCACCCGAAAAACAAAAGGCTTTTGAAGATCTGTGGCAGTTAAAAAGCAAGGGGGATCTGATCGATTATTCACTGCCATATCCAAAATGGCAGTTTCTAACCTACCTTTGCGAAACCAAGGAATTGGTTCTCCATGGTTCACAGAACCTTGACATCGATATCATTGAACCTCGCCAGGCCAATGATATCAGGGCCTTCAGCAACCAGCGCGTCATTTATGCCACCACGGATGGAATTTGGGTGATCTATTTTGCGATCCTTGACCGCAAGAAGTATTCAGAGATGTCACTATTTAACTCTTGCTTACGTGCCCGGCTATCTGCCGATCAGCTCAGTGACCCGATGTATTTCTTCTCAATCACACATTCAGTATTGCTTCAAAAACCATGGTGCGAAGGGATGATCTACATCCTGCCGCGCCAGTCTTTTGAAAGAGAGCCTGCGCAGCAGGTGCAGGGGGTTGAAATCGTTTTTCCCCATTGGATCAGCCCCGTACCTGCCGAACCTGCTGCCAAGTTACTGGTTGGATCGCTGGATTTTCCTTTCCTTGCCCAAATTCATGGACACAACAATGAAAAGCTGAGGCAACTGGCAACAGCCGATCCGAACGGTTTTCCCTGGCCAGAGGCGATGGAGAGTTAGTGCTAGTACCAAAAGCCGCTGAACACCAGCCTCAGCGGGGACCTGCGGCGGAGTAGCGATAGATCGAAATATTTAGCATTGGAGTTAATCGCATGACCATCATCTTTACAGAGAATCTTCAGCGTACCTATCAGACCACTACCGGGGTAATTCACAGGAAGAAAAAGGAGATCGTCGCCCTGGATGGAGTTAATCTTTCCATTAAAAGCGGTGAGCTGTTCGGCCTGCTGGGCCCGAATGGAGCCGGGAAAACCACGATCACGCGTATCCTAGCCACCGTACTCCTGCCCACATCCGGCACAGCCCAGGTTTTCGGGCTGGATATCGTCAAAGCGGTGAAGCAGATCCGGCCGCGCATCGGCCTGGTGTTCGGAGGCGAGCGCGGCCTGTACTGGCGGCTTTCAGGGTGGGATAACCTGCAATACTTTGCTGACCTGTACAAGGTTCCGCCAGAAGTGGCAAAACGGCGCATCCCCGAGCTACTCGAACTGGTCGGGTTGGCAGATCGGGCGAATGAGCGCATCGAAGGTTATTCGCGGGGCATGAAGCAGCGACTGCACATCGCCCGCGGGCTGATCCATGACCCGGAACTGCTCTTTCTGGATGAACCGACCATCGGTCTGGATCCGCTGGCCGCGCGTGACCTACGGGACGTGATCCGCGGACTTCATCGGGCCGGAAAGACCATCTTCCTGACATCGCACTACATGTTCGAGATCGATGCCCTTTGCGACCGAGTGGCGATCATGAGCAAAGGCAAGATCCTGGTCCTAGATACCCCCTCCGCGTTGAAAAAAGTGGTCGCTAACCTGGAAATCGTAGAAATCGAATGCTTCGGGATCCCCGAGGAGCTGATCGCAAAGATCCGAGCGCATCCATCTGTCCAGGCAGTGAACATAGAGCGACTGGATCAGAGCCAGTTAGTGCAAATCCAGGCACCGGCTGGAGCCGAGTTGGTCAAGGAATTTTTGGGAATATTGGAAGGAGTGGAAGTGCGCAAGGTGGTGACACGCCAACCAACCCTGGAAGATGCCTATGTGAAATTGGTCGGGGAAGAATCAAAAAAGGTGTAGGCAATGAAAATAGATACTATTCGGTCGACGCTCAGGATACTGCGAAATTCGGTTATTCTCCAGATGAAGAGTAACGCGCTATCGAGTTACTTTATCGCCACTTTGTTCCTTCAACCAGTCATATTTACCATCATCTCCGTTGGCACTTACCTGTATGGGAACAAGCCAGATCTTGGTCTATTTGCCATCACGGGCACCGGACTGATCTCCATTTGGAACAACAACCTGTTCACTTCCGGCGAGATCATCCGGGGCGAACGCCGTACCGGGACGCTTTCCCTGATCCTGGCGACTCCGACATCTCTGCTGCTCATCCTCCTGGGCAAGAGTTTTGCGAATGCGATCAGCTCTGTTTTCGCCATGGGGATCACTTTCCTGACCGGCATGCTCGCTTTCCATCTACCGATCGACATCGCCGATCCGGTGGCTTTCCTGATCGGGCTGATCCTGGTGATCATTTCAATTACCTGCCTGGGGCTCGTTTTTGGCTCGTTATTCATCCTTACCCGTAATGCAGGTGAGTTCGTTTCGGTGGCCAATTTTCCGGTTTACATCCTGTCTGGCCTGTCGGTACCGCTTACCCTGCTACCGTTGTGGACACGCCCCCTTTCCCAGCTCCTGACCCCCACCTGGGGTAACATTGTCTTGAACGAGGCGGCTTCACGAACCAGTGGGAACATGCTCCCCAATTACCTGGTAATCATCGGTTTATCAATCATCTACCTTATTATTGCCAAACTACTTTACCAGCGGGTGGAATATCTGGCTCTGCGCGCCGGTACTTTGGAGCAGTGGTGATGCGCACAAACCTACGCTTGTTCTGGAGTGGAGTCCGGGCTTCCTGGGCGACCTACCTGGTAGAACTGACGCCAACAATTTTCTTCGGATTCCGCATTCCCAGGATCCTGCTGCAATCCCTTTTCTTTGTGTATCTGGCCAAAGCAGCCGGGGGCGAGCCATTTGCCCGCTTCGCCCTAATCGGCAATGCCATTCAGATCGCCGTGTTCATGGTGATGTTATCCATGGAAGAGGTGGTTGAATCAGAGAAGTGGAATAACACTTTTCAGTACTTGATCGCATCCCCGGCCAGTTGGTTTCCGATGATGCTGGGGAAAAGCATGTCGTACTATGGCGATGCATTGATCGCTTCGACAGTAACCTTTGCCGTGCTCATTCCGATCCTGAACATCAATATATCTGTCATAAATCTATTGAGTTCAATTCCTGTCATCCTGATCATCATCGCCTCGGCAAGTGCGCTGGGTTGGTGTATTGGTGCCTTCTCCCTTCCCATCCGGTATGGGTATATGATCTGCAACTGGTTCGCCTACACGATGATCATCTTCTGTGGGGTTAATATCCCCACCAGTGGACTGCCTCCGGCTGTCCAGGTGATCGGCAATCTTTTACCTGTAACCCATGGACTGCTTGCAGTCCGGGCACTAATCGATGGGGCGACATATGCCAGCGTCTGGCCATTGATCGGGAAGGAAATCTTGATCGCGCTGGTCTACAGCGCGGTCGCATGGTTGACATTCGGCTACCGTATGCGCGTGACCCGGCAGCGAGGTACATTTGAGCTGGTATAGAACCATAGAGCAGACAAATCGATTAAACCCTTATTGGAGTTACAACCGGTCAAAAGGGGGATACGCTGAAACTTTGTTCCCAGGATGGCGCGCCGCTGGATGCGGGGGACATGAAGTGGGCGTGCATTTTGCCAGATATGCGCGATAATGGAGAAAGTGTCCCGGCGACCCATGTCCCGACGGGATGATCTACCCCTGTGGGGACCTGCGGCGGGGAGAAAAGGCCATAGCGCTATGAACCTTACACTTTTGTAGGAGATACGCATGTGATTAAGACTGTTTTGAATACCTTGTTTCCTCGTCAAATCAATAATACGTTTCCAGGTGTGAAACTTGCACTTTGGGGATTCTATTTGTTTACAGCCTTGACTCTCTGGCGAAGCCAGCATCATGTGTTTTCTTCCGATGGTGGCGCTCAATCCATTGCCACCATTCCAGTAGATAGATACTCTGATTCAGCCGCCCTAACCATCATTGGGGTCTTTGCGTTGTGGGGTTTGTCTCAGTTGATCATCGGTTTAATTTATCTTGTTGCTGCTATTCGTTATCGCTCACTGATCCCAATGCTATATCTGCTTAGCCTGTTCGAATATCTAATGCGGGCCATCTACATCCCGGCAAACAAGTCAATTGAGACCGTGGGAACTGCTCCAGGTGCGGCGGGTAATCTGCCACTGGCGATATTTTCTTTGACAATGTTGGTCTTGAGTTTGTGGACGCGTAAAAAGACAGAGTAATTGGCGAAAGAAAAAACACCAGCCAACAAAGCGCACTCAACACAGGCTCCCCCGAAAGTGCCGGGGCAGGCAGAGGCTCGGCCCCCATTGGGGTACTTCTCGACCGCTCGCGCACAGGCGCGATCACCAAAATGTGCAATAATTGACGACGGTGTCCCCTCGAGGAGGGGATCAGCCAGTCCGTTGGGCTGGCCATATACGGAGGAGATGAATCATGACTACGCAGAAACAAATGAATGCAAGAGCCTCGATCATCTTTAATTTCCTGTCATTAATCCTGCTGCTCTTCTCGCCCTTCCTTGCTTCAGGGGATTGGAAATGGGACCTGGGCTGGCTATATACGGGATCAATGCTCTTTTTTATGTTTATCAGCCGATTTATAGCCATCCGTCTTCATCCCGGTTTTGCCCGTGAAAGGGTTACCGCCAGCGGGATGCAAGATACAAAAGGTTGGGATAAATGGATCGTGCCCCTGATTGCGCTTTGGCTGCCACTTTTGGCCGTGCTTGTTGCCGGTTTGGACAAACGGCTGGGCTGGTCCACCACGATGCCTGACTGGGTGCATTGGTTCGGCTTGACACTGCTGGTCATCGGTTATTCGGTTGGAACCTGGGCGATGGCAGTAAATGCGTTCTTCTCATCACACGTGCGCATCCAAAAAGAGCGCGGTCATCAAGTGATCTCAACAGGGCCTTACGCCATCGTCCGACACCCTGCCTATATCACAGGTGCTATTGCAATGTGTGGGATCCCGTTGTTGCTCGACTCACTCCTGGCTTTTCCGCCCATCATTCTTCTCTGTATTGGTATCGTTATCCGTACTGCATTGGAAGATAAGACACTACTTTCCGAGTTGCCAGGTTACAAGGAATATGCCGAGAGGGTTCGTTTCCGGCTGATACCAAGAATATGGTAATCCGTTCTTCACCATCCCGGTTTGGCATCACAGCAGATGTGCATCAAACCCCGGCAAGCCCAAAACCGGCTCGAACAGACGGGGTTAGCGTCCCGAGAAGCTTGCAGCGAATTTTTTAAACGGCGAAAACAAGGAGATCATGGTGTATCAACTATTAAAAGAGAAATTGGAGCGGGCATTCCGGCTCACCCAGGACCTGGCAGCCCATCTCGATGAAACCTGCCTGAGCCTGGACCTACCGAACCTGCCATCCAACCGGATCGCAGGTCAAGTGTGGTGCATTGTGGGGGCGCGGGAAAGTTATCTCAAGGCGATCGAGACGGGCGGGTGGAAAGGATTCGCGTGCAGTTTAACCACGCCGCGGGTCAAGCAATCCGTGCTTGGCGCCCTGGAAGCAACCGATCAACGATTGATAGAAATCGACTTTACAGCATTGACCGACAACCAGGTTGAAATGGCGTTCGACCTTCTGGAACATGAAATCCAGCATCACGGGCAACTGATCCGGTATGTGTACGGAAATGGACTATCCTTTCCAGAGAGTTGGAAAAAACGATATACCGTGTAGGAACGCGCGATCGAGGCGGGGATGGGGCGACCCGTGGGCAGAAAAAGCGATTCCCGGAATCCCCTCAGGCGGCAGGTGTCGCCTGAGGGGAGAATCAGTCAGACCTTTGGCAGTTCAGCCTCTTTGATGAAAGCAGGAGAACAAGCATGAAACTACATAAGATCTTTCAGCGAGTTTTGGCAGTACTCTGCTTTTCCACGCTTCTGGTGGGATGCAGTACGTTCTTCCCACGGGACACACCCACCCTGACACCTGTTGACCCTACTGAAACGTCAAGCCCCACAGTCACCAGTACGCCAATCCCTTCCGCTACATCCACCCGGCGCCCGACCTGGACGGCCACCCCTGTGCCGGCATGGATAACGGACTTTGCCGAACCCATCCTGGCGGCCATCGCCGACGTCCCACCAGATTATGAAGAAGATTTTTCACAAGCGGGACCAACCTGGTACCTTGAGACGGTAAATTGCCCTGACAATGGCTGCACCCTCTCAGACGGCGTTCTATCAGTGGTAGCCCTTCCTGGGAACAGCCACTACGGCTGGGCAGGACAACCCCTTGGATCCTGCTGCCTGGGGTTTAAAGCCTTTGTGATGCAGGTAGAGGTAGATCTGTCAAAATTGACCGGCGAAAATACGGCCGCTATTTGGTACATCTCCAATATTTACGAAGGCAGTAAATTCACCACAACATTTCAATTCTATCTTGAGCTAAAAAAAGACCTCAGATGGTTCAGTTGGACCGATCCGCCAGGCGTGGTGTTTGATTCTGGTCAACTGCCCGGCTCAACCCTACAGCCGATACTGTTCACACTTATATCGCGGAATTCCATGCTGGCAGTCTATCTCAATGATATCCCGGTCACTTTTTTTGAAAATGCTGGCGAGCAATACCAGCCCAATTTTGAATTGAGCGCCTGGTCCGATGGAACGACTACAGCCAAGGTCAAGTATGACAACGCCAGGGTCTGGAACCTAGAGAATATTCCGGGCCTGCCGTAAATGGAAAGTGCGATCGGCGCTGCGTGCTGCCTCGGGAACTTCGGGCAGGCTTTGGAAGGGATGATTCGCGATCGGCGGAGGGTACTCCATTCCGGTGGACAGACGAGACGTGGCAAAATAAATAAGCGAAGGGCATTAAGATGGAATGTGATCTTGGAAATATCAAAGTCTTCTATGAAGTATGCGGGGATGGTAAACCCATCCTATTCTTGCACGGTTACGACTTCGGTGCCTCTCACCAAGACTGGCTGGAAACTGTTGAACCTCTCTTTCAAGAAAAGAATGGCTGGAAAAGAGTATATATCGATCTTCCCGGCATGGGGGCAACCCCCGGCGCAGATTGGATCAAATCGAGTGACGATTACCTTGAGGTGATCTTACGATTTATTGATACATTGCTCCCAGGACAAAATATCACCCTGGCTGGATTCTCATATGGAGCCTACCTGGCGCAGGGTATCGAGTATAAAAGAACCGGGATGGTTGACGGGTTACTATTGCTCGCGCCGGCAACACGCCGCAGACCTGAGCGCAATGTTCCAGAGCATGTCGTATTGGTGGAAAACAAAGAACTATTCGCGGAACTGCCTCCCGATGTAGCAGAGGGGATCGCGGGGTTATTTGTGGTGCATAACCAAAAACTTGTTGATACTGTAAAAGCATTTTTGGGCAGGCCAGTACTGGGAGATGAAAGCTTTTTAAAACGATTGGGCGAATCAGGCGCACTTTATTTTTCGTTTGATGTAGAAAAGCCTGCCCACAAGTTCAGCAAACCAACCTTAATCGTCACCGGAAGACAGGATTCTGTGGTGGGGTATAAAGACCAGTGGTCGATACTAGAAAATTATCCAAGAGCCACGTTCGTTGTGCTTGACAAGGCTGGGCATGGATTGTGGATAGAACAAGAACATCTATTTCTCACGTTACTGAGTGAGTGGTTAGACCGTGTGGAAGAGTCGGTACAATCGTGACAGCCACCACCAGTGTCCAATAAAGCGAACAGCAGGCGAAGCGCCTGCCACCTGCCTTGAGGGGACGAGCTAATTAGGATAAAAATTATCCGAATATATGGTATACTGATCTCCTGACAGGAGATCCAAAATGGAAATAAAAGTCACCAAAAACCGAACCCCCCTCCCCCTGACGATCCTGCACCTTTCGGGACGCCTGGACGGGAGCAATTACCAAGACCTGATCGACGAAGCGCAGCGACAATTTGATTCTGGAACACGCGACTTGCTGCTGGACTTGAGCGGATTGACCTATTTGAGCAGTGCCGGGATCACCGCGCTGCACAGCGTTGCCCTATTGTTCCGCGGGCAAAAGGTGAACGAGCGCGAGGTGGGCTGGGCGGCCTTTCACGCCATCACGCGCGAGCGCGGCGGCGCCCCGCAGGTGCATGTCAAACTGCTGGGGCTGAACGAGCGCATCCGGGGAATCCTCGACCTGGTCGGCTTCACCTCGTTCTTCGAGATCTTTTCCACCCTCAACCAGGCGGTGGCCTCTTTCCGGTAGCCTCGCCCGACACATCAATCCCCCTCCTAGAGCGGATCAAGTACAGTAGACCTTGTTGGCCACATCCGGCAGGGCTTCAAAGGCCGGGCGGGCAAAATAGTAACCCTGGAAATACTGGATGCCCGCCTCGTGCAGCCAGTGGAACTCGCCCTCTTTTTCCACCCCCTCGGCAACGATCTCAATTGACAGGCATTTACAGATACGCTGGATGCCTGAAAAGATGCGCTTCTTGACGATGTCTTCGTGGATGTTGCCGATCAGGTGGCGGTCCAGTTTGATGAAATGCGGCTGGTATTCCACCAAAAGTTTCAACCCGGAATAGCCGGCGCCAAAATCATCGATGGCGGTGGAAAAGCCGAAATCCTGGATCAATTGCAGGTACTTGATGAGATTGCGATGCTCGGTGAGGCTTTCTGATTCGAGCACTTCGAAAATGATCCTTTCAGCGGGGATACCGCTTTGGGTCGAGGCCTGGAAGGTGGCCTGGATGCTCATGTCCACTTCGTAGATGCTCTGGGCGGTCAGGTTCAGGTTCAGGCGCTTGGGGTTGTTCAGCCAGGAGGCCAGGTGGATAGCCTTGCGGCGGCAGAGTTCATCGAAGCGCAGGGTGGCCTGCTTGGGCACCTGGGCGAAGACCGAGGCGGAAGGCTCGCCATGGGGGCCGCGCACCAGGGCTTCAAAGGAAATGATCTCCCGGCTGTGCACATCCACGATCGGCTGGAATGCAAAACTGAACTCAAAGCCCAGATCACCGTTGTTGTCGAGAAGATCGTTGTGCATGGTCGGCCTGTGATGTTCCTGAATGAATTTTTCCACCGTTGCCTCCCGCGGGGCGGCAACGGCAGCTTGCCTGTCTGACCTGCTTCCCCTATCATAGCCCGACTGCCTGCACAGCCATACCCGTTAAAAAGGTACTTCGTCATCCTATAAATGACCAATTCAAGACTGAACAGGGAAGAAACTGCCCTATTTTTCATCGCGATGAGCCGCCCAGGGGGTTGATTTAACGGTAAAATCCTCCTGCCTATCCTTCTACTTCTGGATCATAAAACTCACCATGCCTACAGATACCCAAGTCATTTACTCCATGATGCGCGTCGGGCGCATCCATCCCCCCAACAAGCAGGTGCTGCGCGACATCTCGCTTGGTTTCTACTACGGCGCCAAGATCGGCGTGCTGGGGCTGAACGGCTCCGGAAAATCCACCCTGCTGCGCATCATGGCGGGGGTGGACCAGGATTACATCGGCGAGATCGCCATCTCCAAGGGCTACTCGGTGGGTTTGCTGGAACAGGAACCGCATCTCGATGAGCACAAGACGGTGATCGAGGTGGTGCGCGAAGCCGTCCAGCCGATCCTTGACATGTTGAGCCGCTACGAGGAAGTCAACGCGCGCTTCGCGGAGCCGGACGTCGACTTCGAGGCGCTCATCGCCGAGCAGTCGCGCTTGCAGGATGAACTGGACAAGCACGACGCCTGGAACATCGACTCGCACCTGCAACTGGCCATGGATGCCCTGCGCTGCCCGCCAGCGGAGACGCCGATCAAGGTGCTTTCCGGCGGCGAGCGCCGGCGCGTTGCCCTGACCCGCCTGCTGCTGACCGAGCCGGATATCCTGCTGCTGGATGAGCCCACCAACCACCTGGATGCAGAATCCGTTGCCTGGCTGGAGCACCACCTGCGCGACTACAAGGGCACGGTGATCGCGGTGACCCACGACCGCTACTTTCTCGACAACGTTGCCGGGTGGATCCTGGAACTGGACCGCGGCTACGGCATCCCGTGGAAAGGCAACTACAGTTCGTGGCTGGAGCAGAAGCAGGAAGTGCTGCGCCAGGAGGAGAAGAGCGAGTCCCGCCGCCAGAAAACGCTGGCGCGTGAACTGGAATGGGTGCGCATGTCGCCCAAGGCGCGGCAGGCCAAGGGACAGGCGCGCCTGACGGCGTATGAAAAACTACTCTCGCAGGAAGTGGAACAGTACCGCGGCGAGCAGGAGATCTATATCCCTTCCGGCCCGCGGCTGGGAGACGTGGTGATCGAGTTCGAGAACGTCACCAAGGGCTATGCCTCCCCCGGCACGGGCGAGGAAGTGCGCCTGCTGCTGGAGAACTTCTCTACGCGATTTCCACCCGGCGCGATTATCGGCGTCATCGGCCCCAACGGCGCAGGAAAGACCACCTTGCTGCGAATGATCACCGGGCAGGAAAAGCCCGACCAGGGCACGATCCGCATCGGCGAGACGGTCAAATGGGCGTATGCCGACCAGATGCGCCCGCTGGACGGGGAGAAGACCGTGTGGGAGTTGATCAGCGGGGGGGAAGAGGAACTGACCCTGGGCACCCGGAAGATGAACTCGCGGGCGTACTGCGCCTCGTTCAACTTCCTGGGAAGCGACCAGCAGAAGCGCGTCAACATGCTCTCCGGGGGGGAGCGCAACCGCGTGCACCTGGCGCGCACGCTCAAGGAAGGCGCCAACGTGCTGCTGCTGGACGAGCCGACCAACGACCTGGACGTGAACACCCTGCGCGCCCTCGAAGTGGCGCTGGAGAACTTCGCCGGCTGCGCGGTGGTGGTCAGCCACGACCGCTGGTTCCTGGACCGCATCTGCACGCACATCCTGGCTTTTGAAGGCGAGAGCCAGGCACGCCTGTTCCTGGGCAACTGGTCCGACTACGAAAGCCACCTGCGCGAGCAGTTCGGCAAGGAAATGACCCCGCAGCGGGTGAAGTACCGTACGCTGAAGCGGTGAACAAGCAAAGACCAGGTCTTATGAAGAGACCTGGTCTTTTAAACCAATGAGAGAATCCCCACCTCCCACCCCCGCCCCAAGGCGGGGTGTTTTTAGGGGATGACGTCCAGCAAAGCTGACCGTCATCCCCCAAGCCCCAAATAGAAGAACTCAGCGCTGGTAGTTGATGTAGGCGTATTCCTCGATAAAATTGTTGTCAAAATCATAGACCAGGATGCCCACGGCGTACTCTCCGTCCACCGGGTACGCCGCAAAGAAGGAGAACGGCACATCGCCCCAAGTCCAGACATCCTCGCTGGCAACATAATCGTAATAGGGCTCATCGTTGTCATCGAAAGCGATCAACTGGACGTAGTCGGTGAAATTGTCGCCAGGCTGTGGGCGGATCTCCGCCGGGGTGCTGGCTCCGTCGTTGTCGGTATCGGGGAAGGCATAGGCATACAGGTAGTTGCCATCGGCATCGAAGTAGAGCATGGCATCCACGGGAGTGCCCGTGCTTGCGGGGGTATAGATGCCGAAGACAGCATATACCGTCAGCCCGTCGGCGTTGTAATATTCCGCCGGCTCGAGCAAGGCATAGGCTTCGTGCGTGCCATCCGTGAGCATGTAGAGGGTGGGCGACCACTCATACTCCACCTGTATCGGGCTGTCGCCATAATCCGGGAAATACACACCGCCGCTCTCGATCATGTCATCGGCAATGTAGTAGGTTATATCGCCGATCCAGTACGATTCGGTATCGGGGTTGTAGAAATAGAGCACGGTGTAGATATAGGCCGCGTCCCCGGTAACCGTGGTGGAGACGGTCACCAGCTCGTCGCCGGTGATCTCCGTGTCCGAGATCAGGATGGGGCCGACACCCAACTCGGAGGCGCCCGGTCCAACCACATCGGCGCTGCGTCCCGGGGTGAGCACCTGCCCATCCTCGGGTGAATACGCCACCCCGGTGTAATGGTAAGCCATGAATTCATCCCAGGAGGACACCTGCAAGAAAATGGAGAGCATGTCGCCGTAGGCATCGAATTCATCATTCATTTCCGTATATTGATAAATTTCGGAATCAGGGAAGTAGAATGAGACCCCGTTGGAACCGGACATGGTCGAGCCGTGCTTCTCGGCAACCACCGCCGAAGTCACCGCGGTCTCCAGCTGCAGGGCAGCCTGCTCCACTTCGGCACTGCCGGAAATGCTGGAGAGCATCTGGGCGAAGTTCAGCACATCCAAATAGGGAGGGGTGACATCCTCGCCAAAGATGGAATAGTAACTGCGGGCGTAGGTGCGCGCCTGCGCCACCTGCCCCTGGTCGATGGAGGCCATGACATTGATGAACTCGTTCATCGCGGCGATCATCTCCGGGACGCGGGCACTCTCCACCGCGCTCAGTGTGGTGGTGGATTCTTCTTCCTGGATCTGTTCGGGGGTGGCGCGCGCATAGGTCAACTGGGTATCCGTCGTGACATAGGTGGAAACGATGGCCTGCGACAGCCCATACCCATCCATGGAAGGATCATTCACCAGTTCGGCGAGCCAGCCGGCATAGGCCCAGCCGTAATCGGGGATCACCTCTTCGGAGGCAACCATGTAGTTGGAAACCGGGTAGAAGGTGCCAAAGATCTCGACCTGCCCCATCAGGCAGGCGTCAAAGCCAAAGAGCTCGAATTTATCCACACCGGTATTCTGGCGGATCAGATCGAGGGCATCGGCGATCTCGGCAATCGATAGCTTGGAACTGGAAGTGGCATCGACAAAGCCGCCCGTCCAGCCTCCGCCGTGGTCTGACATGACCAGGGCGTATTTCCGGGCCGGGTAGTTCTGGATGGTCCAGGTAACGAAATCCACCAAGGTTTGCGGTTTGCCCATGTCCAACTCGCCCATATCCATCATCACCGGCGAATGGATGGCCTGCAGGTCATCATCCCGGGTGATGTACAGGCGGCGGGCGCCGGTCCAGTTGCCGTCGCCGGAGAAACCGGCTGCGTAGCGGTCGATCTGCACCACGATGTTGACATCAGAACTTGAACCGACCAGTTCCATTTCGTTGACATCGAACCACATGGAATATTCCAACACATCGTCATCCGCATCGGAATAGACGATCACCGTCCATTCCGTCTCGGCAGACGGGGTGATGTTCGCCTGGGTCGGCGTGCGGGTGGCGGGGACCACCACCACGGGCGGGGGGGTGGGGCTGAACCAGGAGATGATGGCATCGCCAAAGAAATATGCCATTCCCAGTCCCAGGCAGACACAAGCCAGGCATAAGCCAATGATAACCAGGATTATCGGGAGAGTGACCTTTGATTTACGCATGTTGACCTCTTTTCGGGTTTACGGAGCAATTATATCCGAATTACCTCTGCCTGTAAGAGGCTGACAGAGGCGATCCCAGTGCCCCTTTCCAGCGACCTTCTCTTCCCATGCGCAAAGAGTATAATGAAGCCAGTACCCACAAAAGAAAAGGAACGGTTCCCCTTGATCGATACATCCTCTCCCCCCGAGATCCCCCCCGCCAACCCGCTGCCCGACCTCACCTTTGCCACGCTGCCGGAAAACCTGCGCCAGGCTGCCGGGCGTGCCAACTGGACAGAACTGATGCCGGTGCAGGCACGCGCGATCCCCTACCTGCTTGCCGGGCGCAACATGATGATCCAGGCGCGCACCGGCTCCGGAAAAACAGGCGCCTACCTGCTGCCGATGCTCACGCGGCTCGACCCCGCCCGGGCGGTCTGCCAGGCGCTGATCCTGGTCCCCACCCGTGAACTGGCACGCCAGGTGTGGGCGGAAAGCGAGGTGATCTGCCGCGGCACCGGCTTGCGCTCCGTGGCAGTCTACGGCGGAGTGGGGTACGGCACCCAGACCGAGGCGCTGAGAGGCGGTGCGCAGATCATCGTGGGAACACCCGGACGCGTGCTCGACCACCTACTCAAGCGCACCTTCACCCTGGATGCGTTGAAGATGCTGGTGTACGACGAAGCCGACCACATGCTTTCGATGGGCTTCTACCCGGATATGCTCACCCTGCAGCGCTACCTGCCCCGCCACGAGGTGCATACCTGCATGTTCTCGGCGACTTTCCCGGAGTCGGTGCTGCGCACCGCCCAGTAGTTCATGCGCCGGCCGGAATTCATCTCGCTGAGCCGCGACCATGTCCACGTGACCGACACCGAGCATGTCTTCTGCGTGGTCCACGGGCTGGACAAGGACCGCGCCCTCGTGCGCCTGATCGAGATCGAGAACCCCGAGTCGGCACTCATCTTCTGCAATACCAAGAACCGCGTGCACTATGTCACCGTGGTGCTGCAACGCTTTGGCTATGATGCGGATGAACTGAGCGCGGACATCTCGCAAAATGACCGCGAGCGCGTGCTGGCGCGTGTTCGCGCCGGAACGCTGCGCTTCCTGGTGGCCACCGATGTGGCTGCCCGCGGGCTTGACCTGCCCGGGCTTTCGCACGTGTTCCTCTATGAGCCTCCGGATGACGTGGAGAGTTACATCCACCGCGCCGGGCGCACGGGCCGCGCGGGCGCGGCGGGCACAGCGATCTCCCTGGTGAACCTGTTGGAGAAACACCTGATCCGGCGCATTGCCGCCCATTACAGCATCGAGATGCAGGAACGCCCCGCTCCCACCGACGCCGAAGTCTCGGCGGTCGTCGCCGAGCGCCTGACCGCCCTGCTGGAAGCGCGCCTGCGCCAGAGGGATAAACTACAGACCGAGCGCAGCCGACGCTTCGCGCCACTGGCGCAAACCCTGGTGGAAAACGAGCAGGAACTGCCCATCATCACCATGCTGCTCGACGATCACTACCAGCAGTTGCTCCACGCCCCGATCACCAAGCCGGAGGCAGCGCCCGCCCCCCGGAAGGAGAAATCCCCCCGCCCCGAGCGCAGCCGTGAGCGCCGCCCACGAGACGAGCGCAGACGCTGAACAAAATAAAAGCAGCCTCCACAGGGAGACTGCTTTTTCGTTCTGATCATCTGCTGGGTTACAGCTTTTCACCGCAACTGGCGCAGTGGTTCCAGCCAGCCTGCACGGGCTGCCCACACTTCGGGCACCCCACCGCGGGCGGGGTTGACAGCGGGGTGACGAATGCAGTATTGCGCCTGCCCAGCCTGTAAGCGCCATAGACCAGCAGTCCAAGCAGCAGCAACGGCACCAGACCGCCGAGGCGCATGAAACCGCCACCGAAGGACATCCTACCGTCAAAGCGGTCCATGCCGCGGAGGTTCATCATCGGCATGAAGCCGTGATAGTCGCCTGCTGTGGCGGGAAGGACGTTCGCCAGCAACAGCCGCGCGCCGATCCCCAGCCCGAAGAGAACCACCAGTACGATGACGATCCCAAGGATCCATTTCCAAAAGTTTTTCATGATATTTCTCCTTTGATTTGTAGATATGATAACAAAGGAATGTAAAGAATTTATGAAGAGTAGTGAAAAGTTTACTGAGAGTCCTGTTCCCTTATAAAAACCAGCATGGAACCCGGAGAACCCGCTATAATCCAATCCATGGAGGTGCGCATGATCAAATTCCGAAAACTTCCCCTGGCTGGATTAAGTCTCTTGATCCTCCTGCTGGCATCCTGCACTCCAGCCTCCACCCCCACACTCACCCCAACGAAAGTTGACCTCGCCGCTGAAGAAGAGGCGGTGTATGCCGCCCTGTTCGAGGAGATGTACGGAGAGCCGCGCATGCTCGTGCTGATGTTCGAGACATCCCCGGGCATAGAGGGCATCGATGGATGGGAAGCGCCTCCCGCCCTGAGCTCCCTTGAACCCGAGACGGCGGATAATTTCCGGCTGCGCAATGATGCCGCCTACCCATTGCCCTTGAAAATGGAACTTGGGCTGCCGTATGTGCTGCTCACGCCAGAGGAGATGAACCAGATCTTCGACGTCAACACCAGCGGCTGGGACGTTTTTTACACCCGCTACCCCAATTCTCCCGGCATCAGCACCGTTTCGCGGGTCGGCTTTAACACACAGTTCACCCAGGCACTGGTCTACATCGGCACCATGTCGCACTGGCTGGCAGGGGCAGGCTATACCGTGCTGCTTGAGAAATCATCCGGAACCTGGGAGATACTTCAGCAGTCGATGACATGGATCTCGTGATGGGATACTCCGAGATACCTTCAGCAATGCAAACCAACGAGAACAATGAGACACCGAACCTCACGGCGCGGCTGGTGGTGTTCACCTTCATCCGCACGGCGGTCAATACCGCCCACCGCATGGTGTATCCATTCCTTTCGGCGTTCGCCCGCGGCCTGGGGGTGGACCTGTCCCTGCTCGCCTCGGTCATGGCGGCACGCGCCCT
>JBGSVI010000031.1:0-17166 GCA_041753035.1 Anaerolineales bacterium
GATTCCGGGCTGCCCCAAAAAGTGGACGGCATGCATCGGAATCGGTGGACGACATGCCCCGGAATCAGTGGTCGGCTTGCGTCGGAATCAGTGGTCGACATCCTCCGGAATCAGTGGTCGCCTTGCCCCGGAATACGCACCCGGCTCAAAATATGCCAATGCCATTGGCGTTTTTACCGCCTGGGAAAGATCGAAGCAATATCCAGAAATCCATGAATTCGTCAAATATCTTGTTAACTGGGTGGCCGGGGCAAAATTATTTTTTCTTTTGCTGCTGGCCGTAATCGTTCTCTTTGCTGATATTGAAGTTCAACGCCTGAGCCTGCTTGCGCTGGCGCTGGCAACAACATCGTTCTACTGGCGATTATTCCCGCTGATCAGGAAAATGGATCACAGCGGGCAGGTCGAACCCCGAAACTATTCAGTATTTTTGGCTGTGATGATTCTAGCGTTCATTACTTTCTTCTTGATTGCTGCATTAACCTAAAGTCTGAGGGAGTGCGCTGGCGGTGAGGTGGTGCAGCTGTATGCGGGTGGAACGGCAGCCGCGTGGACCTACCGGTGAAACAACGAAAGGATTTCTCCAAGGTCTATCCCGACGCCGGTGAAAGCAGGACGGTTGGGCTCAAGGTACGGAAAAGCGACCTCGCCCCCCCGACGAGAGCACCAATGCCTTCGTAGTAGAGAATATCGAATATACTGCATTCAGCGGGACCTGTTCTGCTGAAGAAGCCCTGGTCAGGATCAACTTCCGAGATTAAGAACAAGGACATTCAACCATGACAACCTATCTCCCAAAACCAGAACATAAATTCACCTTTGGCCTATGGACAGTCGGTTCTACAGGTCGCGACCCTTTCGGCGGGCCGGTGCGTGAGCCGAAGACCCCGGCGGAACTTGTTCGTTTACTGGGTGAGGTCGGTGCCTACGGGGTCAACTTCCACGATAACGACTTGATCCCGATCGACGCCACGCTCGCCGAAGCAGACCGGATCAAGAAGGAATTCCGCAAGGCGCTCGATGAGACCGGGCTGGTAGTCCCGATGGCCACCACCAACCTGTTCGGCGATCCGGTCTTCAAGGATGGCGCCTTCACGGCGAACGACCCGCGCGTGCGCGCCTATGCCCTACAAAAGACAATGAACGCCATTGATCTGGGCGTTGAATTTGGTGCGCAAGTGTATGTCTTCTGGGGCGGCCGCGAGGGTACCGAGACGGATGCCAGCAAAAGCGCTGTCGAAGCGATCAAGCGCAATCGGGAGGCGATGAACTTCCTGTGCGCATACGTGCTGGACAAAAAATACGACCTGAAATTCGCCCTGGAAGCCAAGCCCAACGAACCACGCGCCGACATCTACAACCCGACCACCGGTCACATGCTGGCATTCATCGGCACGCTGGATCATCCCGAGATGGTCGGGGTCAATCCTGAGGTGGCGCACGAGCACATGGCCGGTCTCAACTTCATGCACGGTGTGGCCCAGGCGTGGGAGGCGGGCAAGCTCTTCCATATCGACCTGAATGACCAGTACCCCGGACGCTACGACCAGGATCTGCGTTTCGGCTCGCGCGACCTCAAGGCAGCCTTCTTCCTGGTCAAGTTCCTGGAGGATATGGGCTATGCCGGCTCGCGTCACTTCGATGCGCATGCCTACCGCACCGAGGACTACGAGGGCGTGAAGGACTTTGCCCGCGGCTGCATGCGCACTTATCTCATTCTCAAGGAGAAAGCCACGCAGTGGAACGCGGACAAGGAGATCCGGGCTCTTGTCGCAGAGATTAACGCGGACGATGGCACGATGGTTCCATTTTTTGGTAAATATACTGCGTCCAAAGCTGCCACCTTGAAAGCCCAGTCCTTTGACCGTGTCGCCATCGCCAGCCGCGGCTTGAAATACGAGCGACTCGATCAATTGACGGTGGAAATTCTCCTGGGAGTCAGGTAAGTAATGAGAGGAAAAATCTTCCTGGGTGTTGATGTATCGACAACCGCCAGCAAGGCATTATTGAGTGACGCCGATGGTCGAGTCCAGGCAGTAGCATCTTCCCCGCATTCCATCAGCATTCCCAGGCAGCTCTGGTCCGAACAGGACCCAGCCGAATGGTGGGTGGCTGCAGCCACCGCCATCCGAGAGGTCCTCAAACAGGCCGGGGTCGACGGCTCATCCATTGATGCGGTTGGGTTGACCGGACAGATGCACGGGCTGGTCCTGCTGGACGAGTTCGGGCATGTGCTGCGCCCGGCCATCCTTTGGAATGACGGACGCACGCAGGCGCAGTGTGACGAGATCCACTCCCGAGTTGGCAAAGAGAAATTCATTCAGATCACCGGCAATGTGGCATTGACCGGCTTCACTGCACCTAAGATCCTGTGGGTGAAGGAGAACGAACCGGAGGTGTATTCGCGTGCCAGTCATGTTCTGCTCCCCAAGGACTATATCCGCTACCGCCTGACCGGCGAGTATGCCATGGACAAGGCGGATGGCGCCGGGACAGTGCTCTTCGATTTGAAGAAACGGGACTGGTCTGATGAGCTACTCGCTGCGCTGGAGATCCCGCGCTCCTGGATGCCGCCGACTTTCGAAGGGCCTGATTTCACCGGGCGGGTGAGCGCCGAAGCAGCCGTGATCACCGGGTTGAAAGCCGGTACGCCAGTGGCAGCGGGCGGTGGTGACCAGGCTGCCGGAGCCGTGGGTGTGGGAGCGGTGGAAGCGGGCATTATCGGGCTGACGGTGGGCACGAGCGGTGTGGTCTTTGCCACCACGCCTTCCGCATTGATCGAGCCTGATGGCAGGCTCCACGCTTTCTGCCATGCCGTGCCGGGCATGTGGCATTTCATGGGCGTGATGCTCTCCGCGGCTGGCAGCCTGCAGTGGTATCGCGATACGTTTGCTTCAGACATGTCATTTGATGACCTTCTCAAGGAGGCGGAATTGGTTCCCGCCGGAAGTGAAGGCTTGCAGTTCCTGCCCTATTTGAGCGGCGAACGCACCCCACATCCCGATGCGCTGGCACGCGGTGCGTTCATCGGCCTGACCCTGCGACACACACGCGGTCACATGACGCGGTCCGTGCTGGAGGGTGTGGCATTCGGATTGAAAGATTGCTTTACTTTGATCGGGAATGCGGGATCAGGAGAGATCACCCAGGTTCGAGCCTCAGGCGGTGGAACGAAAAGTCTACTCTGGATGCAGATCCTGGCCTCCGTGCTGGAGGTGGAACTGGTCACGGTGAATACGACCGAAGGAGCAGCTTACGGGGCTGCACTGCTGGCTGGGGTGGGTGCGGGAGCATGGAAGGATGTTCCTGCTGCATGCCGGGAGGTGGTGAAGGTCACCGGACGCTGCCAGCCGGATGAAGCGCAGGCAGAAGTTTATCGCCGGTCATATGCGCTGTTCCGGGAGTTGTACCCGGCACTCAAAGTGACCTTTTGGAAGATGGGCTGAACGATATTTTCTTTTCCCTCGAGCGGTCTTCCCCTGTTTAAATTGGTGTACATTTCGGAGAACGGAAACGGTACGGGATAGAAATAAAATTCAGTGAAGCGCCCGAGATCACCCGTTCCATGCAAACCGCGCTGCACGATCTGGATCTATCTCACCTGTGGGTGATCTATCCCGGTGGGGATGCGTACCAGGTTGAAAAGAAGACCTCTGTCCTGCCTTTGCAGAAAGTCCCAGAGTTGATCCATCAATTTTGATCGATTCAGACATGAGTTGAGCGGATGGGTGTTTCAGTTCCCGTGATTAACAGAATCGGCGCTAAATGTTATTAACGGCACTTGCGATTAACATTTAGGTCACGAATTCCAAAAGCGGATCAGCCATAGACCAAATTGAACATATGAAAAGCTGCTATGCATGGTCCGGGAACATCTGGTCTGTATAGCGACTCTACACTTTGATTGCCTGTTGTCCGGTGTAGAGAGATCCTCACAATGTCACCGCAGCACCTTACCATTAGTGATATTTTTGCGCGTGTGGTTCGAGGTGTGCCGCAAACGTCCGTTCATTTTTCTGTCCGACCGGTGGGTCCGTTGTCCGTTTTTTCCTGAGCATGGCTTCTGGTCCACTGGTCGAAGTCAAAAAGTGACATATGTCATCTTGAATCGCAATTTTGATTAATGCTACTATGTTACCGGTAACATCGTTAGGATAAAAACCTGATCCCAGGCTGAGAATCCATTGCCAAACCGAACCCAAAAGACCACGATCCGTGATGTGGCGGTAAGTGCTGGTGTTTCCCACCAGACCGTCTCGCGTGTGATCAACAACGACAAACGCGTCAGCCCTGCGACGTGGCAGAAGGTCGAAGCCGCCATTGCCAAACTTGGTTACCGTCCCAACGCCATTGCCCGCGGGATGGCCCTGGGCCGGTCGCATACCTTTGCCTGTCTCTCCCCCAACCTGACAGACTATACCTTTGCCAGCATCATCGAGGGCGCCGCCAAGGAGGCTTATCTGCACGGTTATTCCCTGATGATCGCCTCCGCCCCCAACGACGACACCTTTACTGTCATGATCGATGAACTGGTAACCAGTGGGCGCACAGAAGGGCTGATCGTGCTGAACCCTTACGCAGACGGCCGCCATGCCCGCATTCCCGCCAGCGTTCCGACCGTTTTTGTCGGCACCCGGCCGCGCGAAGGGGCGATTGACTCAGTCGCCCTGGCAGACGAGGCTGCCGGCCAGCTGGCCACCGAACACCTGCTTGGCCTGGGTCACCAGCGGATCGCACTGCTGACCGGCCCGATGGAAGAGGACTGTTCGCAGGATCGCCAGGTTGGGTATTGTTCCCGCCTGCAGGCGGCTGGCCTGAAAATGGATGCCAGCCTGGTACGCGCAGGCGATTGGTCGGCCCCTTCTGGTTACACAGCCGTGAAGCACTGGTTGGAACAAAAAATTGATTTCACTGCGATCTTCGCCCAAAATGATCGCATGGCAATCGGTGCCATCCACGCCTTGCAGGAAGCGGGCCTGCGGGTGCCGCAGGATGTTTCCGTCGTGGGTTTGGACGATATGCCGCTGGCCTCGTACTTCGATCCGCCTCTGACGACACTCCGCCAGGACACTTTCGGCATCGGGGTAGCCGCAACAAGACTGCTCGTCCAGGCAGTCGAAAATCCGGGCGCTCCGCGCCAGCACCTGTCCATGCCGGTCGAGCTGGTAGTCCGCGGTTCAACACAGCGGCATGCAGAATGATCTTTGCTGTGTGCCCTGACAACCTAAAGGGTCATCTTTGCGATTCAAACAAGAAGGAGGTGCTTCGCTGATCAAAAGTCTACAATACCTTTCTTCGCTAGACTCAGCAGGGTGAATACAAAAATTTAACCACTCCATCCTGATCATGGGGATGGTGCCTGGTTGCATGTGGTACACGACTTCATCGATCATCCAGGAAGAACCGAGGAGAAGGACATGAAAATTGCCAATGCGCTCATCAAAGAGTCAACCATCAAAACATCGAACAGGCAACAATGGATGTACAGCCTTGGAAACCTGGGCTGTGCGATCCCTTATCAAGCAGTTGGTGCGGTTCTCCTGTTCTTCTATGTGGATATCCAGAAACTCTCACCGGTTTGGGCTGCCATGGTTATGACCGGGTATGCGATCTACAACGCACTCAATAACCCAGTCATGGGGTACCTATCTGACAGGACAAGAACCCGTTGGGGAAGAAGGGTGCCCTACATTGTCTTTGGAACGATCCCATATGCCTTGTTTTTTGCCGCGCTTTTCTTTGCGCCTTTTAACGGGAGGGATAATCCAGTCGGACTGGTGATCTGGTTCATCGCCGCCTTGTTGCTCTTCGAAACAACTGCCACCATCGTTCAAACCTCCTATTATTCCCTATTACCGGAAATGTTCACCGAATACCGGGATCGAACCAGTGTAGCGGTCAGAATGAATATCTTCATGACAGTCGGCTTGATCATCGGTGCCGCTCTCCCCATTGCGATCGCCACTCTCCTGGGCTGGCCACTGATGGGCGCAGTGCTTGGGATCATCACTGCACTGGCATTAATGTTTTCCACCAGGGGAATGTTCGAAAGGGCATCCAGCCTCAACGCGCAAGAAATCCCCCTGGGGAAAGCCATCAAGGCAACCTTCGTCAATCGCAGCTTCATCACGATCGTAATTGCACAGACGATGCGTCATTTTGCCACAGCTGTGGTCTCAGTAGGCTTGGCGTTCTACACCAAGTACAGCCTGGGGGTAGATCCCGCTTCATCATCAATCATCCTGGGAACAATATTCATCGTCGCGACCGTTGCTCTTTATCCATGGAAACGATTCGTTGCCAATCGATTTGAACCTCGCACCACGTTGTTGATCGCCTATATTTTGATGGGAATTTCCACGATCCCCTTGTTCCTGGCCCAAAGTATGACCGCGGCGATCCTCACGGCAGCGTTCATGGGCACCGCACTGGCTGGCCTGCTCCTCATGGGTGATGTTACCCTGTCTGATGTGATCGATGAGGATGAGACGAAAACCGGTCAACGCCGGGAGGGGATGTATTTTGGAATGAGCGGATTGATCATCACATTGGCCTACGCTCTCAGTTCGGTGGTTTTTGGATGGCTCTCCCGCAGTTATGGCTACGATCCCCTTCTGCCCGTTCAACCCGAGAGCGTTGCGCTCGGATTCCGGGTCTTCATTAGCGTTCCTCCTGCAATCGGATCAGCCCTTGCGATCCTCACCTTGATATTCTATCCTTTGCACGGCAAACGCCTACAACAGGTTAAACTCATGCTTCGTGAAAAAGCATCATTGGACCGCTAGCCTTTTTCTGATCGTCTGGATCCAGGAGTGCCATGGTAGGTCTCATTTTCTTTGTAGTATTCCTCTTTCTGATCGTCCTGGTCAGTCTGCTACTGGCATCCAAGGTCATTTATCCACAGCGCTTTGGATTTGAAGAGACCTTCAACCTTGAGAAGGAGAATGGAAAGATCAATGAAAGGGAATACCTAACCTGGGAAAAAGAGCAGGTTTGGATCGCTTCAAGGTACGGATACTCCCTTCATGGTTATTATTTTCCGATGCCCGGCTCCCAAAAGACGATTATTCTATCCCACGGAATTACATTCACACTTTTTGGGTCCGTAAAATATATGCACATCTTCCGGGATCTGAAATTCAACATCCTGCTTTACGACAATCGGTTTCATGGGAAAAGTGGGGGTAAATATTGCACCTTTGGCTTTTTTGAAAAGTATGACCTTGAAACGATCACTACATGGGTCAGCGACAAGCTTGGGCAAGACGCGCTGATCGGAACGCACGGCGAATCCATGGGGGCAGCCATCTCCCTGCAGCATGCCGCCATCGACCCCCGAATCCGGTTTATTATCGAGGATTGTAGTTTCAGTCAATTGGAAAAGCTGCTGGCTGTCCGAATAAAAAAAGATTACAAGCTGGGCAAGTTTCCTTTTCTTTTTCTGGCCATGTTCTTCATTAAATTGATTACTGGCATGGACGTTCGAAAGGTTTCACCGCAAGAGGCTGTTTCCAAGATATCTGCCCCCATTCTGTTCATTCACGGTGATGCAGATGATTTTATCCCAACCGGTATGGTCAAGGAATTGTATTCCAGCAAAACAAGTGGTGCAAAAAAACTCTACATTGCACCCAATGCTGCCCATGCCGAGTCTTTTTGGAATAACCAGGAGGAATACACAAAAGTCATCAATGAATTTCTTACCGAGAATCAACTACTCTAATATTACAACTGGAGGTTACATGGATACACAACAAGGTTTTCTACAAGAACGGGTGCCATTGAAGAGCCGGATATGGGTCTCCATAGCCGATGCAGCCTGCGCGATGTTGAACACTTTTGTAGTCAGCGTCGGGTTGACCTATTATTTCACCAGCTTTCGCGGAATGAATGCTGGACTCGCGGCAACAGCCTGGCTTTTATTCGGGATCTGGAATGCGGTCAATGATCCTTTATTTGGGTACATCAGCGATCGCACCAAGAATAAGCTGGGTCGACGAATTCCATACATCCGTTTTGGAGCCCCGCTCATCGGGCTGGCGTTCATCCTCAGCTGGATCAACTTCGGTGGGGTACAGGCCAACCAAACTGTTATGTTCATTCAAATGGTTGTGCTCTTGTTCATATTTGATTCCCTTTACACTGCCATCGCCACCAGCATCTACGTAATGCCATTTGAAATGGCGGTTTCGAATAAAGCCAGAAGCAGCATCTTTATTTGGAAGATCATTTTCTCAGTCTTCCCACTTGCTGTTCCACTGGTATTATGGGGGTTTATTCGGCCCGAACCAGGTTCAGATCCCTTGAACTTTCAGGTGCTCATGACAGGATTTGGAGTTGTCATGGCGGCGCTGATCTTCTTTAGCACCTACTTCTATTGGGAGAAACACTTCCAGCAGGGCGAAAAACAGCTTCCTTTCCTTAAATCCATCAAGGAATGCCTGACAAACCGCTCCTTTATCGTCTTTGAGGTGCTCAGCTTTACGGTCATCTACGTTCAAACATCCTTAATGCTTGGTTTGAACTATTACCTGGCCGAATTCTCAATCCCTGCTGTCGCTTTCTATGCCAGCCTTGCAGTTGGTATCGTAGGTGGGATCTTCTTGTTTGTCAACGTCCGGGAGAAATGGGGGGTCAAAAAAAGCACGATTTTCATGGCAGCAGTCTTCAGTCTGGGATGCTTCCTGATCCTTGGGCTTGGGCACCAGGTGATTCCTACCATCCTCGGATCCTTCTGCTTTGGTATTGGGTTTGCGGGAGGGATGTATCTCATTCCTCTGATGAATGGCGATGTCGTGGATATGGACGAGCACAGGACTGGTTTGCGGCGTGAAGGTATGTATGCCGGCGTGAATAGCTTCATTACCAAGCCTGCCATCAGCCTGGCAAACTCGGCTTTCCTGTGGTTCCTTGGTGCGTATGGTTATAATTTTTCTGCCGCCTCCGGGGCGCAATCTACCCAAGCGGAGACGGGTATCTTGATGGGCTGGGTGCTTATTCCAGGGATCTTGCTGGCAATCAGCTTTGCTTTCCTTTTCCTTTACCCGCTTACCGGCAAAAAATGGGATGAGATCAAGAACAATCTATCAATAGTCCATCTGGAAAAAGAAAAGAGAATGCTGGCGGAAAAAGGCATCCAATACAAGGAATAAGTCTACATTCAAGTCCAGAAGACTGGTTGTTTTGTAAACAGCCAGTCTTCTTCTTTGTTTACTACTGGGTCATGTTGTGTACTGAGCTTCATCACAATGCCTGAAAAATCTACAAAAAACTGATTAAGCTCATAATCACTGGTTCGACTCCATCCGGTCCCACCTATTATTAGAAATCCCCTCGCGGGGATTTTATGTTGAGTTGAAGATGTCTTGCTCTACTTAACCTTGTTTGAATAATGGCTTCCCATTGCCCAATTGGAACCATTATCCCCCTAGCCTGAAGACTCGCCTGGCGGATGTAACCAATCCATTGCCCAAGCGTGGTATCGGTTTCATTTCTATCACTAGAGTAGGGTTTTCCAACAACCATCTCAAGGGCAATAAATAATCAAAACAACACGCCCTGCGGCAAGATCAACCAGTAAAGCAGCACTGCCATGCAAACCGCCGTCAGCCACGGGCGACGTCCCACTGCCTGGAGAAGGTTGCCAAAGGCCAACACAAGCCACAGGATGAGCAGCCCCTGCAAGCCGCCAATCATCCCCGAAAGCGAGCCAAGCACCGCCATCAGAAGGGTGTACAAGAAGAAGGGGAACAGGCCGATGAGCGTCAGCGCCAGCTGTGGGCCGCGCTGCTGGGGGATCATTTTCGCTTCATGCAAGCCGATCCAGAACCCCAGCGCGGTGAACGGAGTGAAAATGACGAGCCACACCAGCCGCACGTTGAGCGGGAAAACATAGAACCAACCCGTGCGCGCATACGCGGCGGTCAGGAAAAGCATTCCAACCATGATCCCAAGCGCCGCCTGGACACGTTTCCATTCGATGGGCGTTTTCTCCATCATGAACGGCAACCTTCCCGACACACCGGGCATTTTTCCGCGCCAGTACAGGACGAGCAGCAAAGTGCCGTACCCGCCAATGAACCCAACATAGATCAGGTTGAACACCGGCTTTCCCAGCGGAATAATGAAAAACAGGCTGCCCAGGAGCGCTGCCACCGGCAAGGCACCCAGCCAGAGCATGAGCTTAGCCCTTAAGAAGCGACTACTATTTTTTATTTCAAGAAGCACTGGCGCTGGCGTTATCGACTCGGGTAATCTCACCCATCGATTTGCACTTATGATCAGCAAAAACAATCCAATCATGCCAAGCACCCAAGATACTATTCGCACTACTGATGCAGGCAGCTGGTCAAGTTCGTTCGTCCAGGAGGTTATCTCAAGCAGAACCCGGGAAGAAAACGGCTCATAGTTATGCACGAGGGCAGGTACTATCACTAAAGAACGATCGTTTCCCTCTTCATCGCCTCCCAAGCGCTGATAAAGCAATCCGGCATTCTCTGGTGTCAAGATATCATCCCATTTCCCTGACACCAGCAGGATTGGCACGGGTGGATTCCCGGGTCCGAGCGCTTGAACCCAGGGCAGTTCGGTATCGGTTGTGCCAGTGAAAAATTCCGACTGAACGTTTATCGAAAGGGTGACCTGCGTCCCCAGGAGAACCAGGCCAGCCACCTGCTCCGGGTTCATCGTCGCCGATTGCAAGGCGACCCGCGCCCCCAGGCTGTGACCAACCATATAGATCTGGCCGGAATGTAAACCGGAAAGTCCCTTGAATTCCTCCAACGCCGAGAGTGCCTGGTAAGCCAAGCGGTCAGTTTGGGCATTATCGAAGGTCAATATGCCGGGTGACCGTCCATGACCGGAGAAATCGAAAGTAAAAACATGCCAACCGGACCGGGCAAACTCGCTGGCAAGGCTGGTCAGCGTAACCTGATCGGAGCCAAAGCCCTCCAGCAGGAGTACGCCGACCGGTTCAGTTCCAGGATAATAGGTGCCGACCAAGAAGTCGCCAGTCGAAGCCTGGAAGGTGACCGGCTGCCGGTCCGCGAGTGGACGGTCCAGGATGGCAACGGTGATGATGGAACCAAGGGCCAGGAAAAGGCCGAGGAAGGTCGAGAGCATGAAGGAAAGTTTTTTGGTCATTATATTCTTCATAAAACATCCATGCGGCATCATTTTGTGAGCTGTGCAGATCCATATTTGGAATGAGGCAATTCTACCAGGCGCAGCCCCGGTGGTGCTTATTCAGATGAGTGAACCAGGATATATTCTCACATCACTTCCGGGTACCGCCTGAGGACCGGTTGGCTCTTGAAAATGGACGTAGCGAAGCGAATTTGGGGGGAGTATCTCCCAAGTATAAGCCTGGAAGGTGGGCACCCGGATCAATCATCTCTTGATCGCTGGTTTCCCTTATGGGGACGCACGCAGCGAATCCAACCATCAGGGATCTTCAGGGGTTGGAGATAACTCAGCAGTTTTTTGCAGTAAAATTACAGCAGAGACATTGATGAGAACAAATTCATCACAAGCCGAACAACTGTACCGGAGCATTTTCGAAACCTCCAGCGATGGGATGATGGTCCTCGACCTGGAGACCGGCGGCGTGTTACTTGCCAACCCGGCCGCGAGTGCGCTGCATGGTCTCCCCCACGAAGAATTCATCGGGTTCTCTCCGGCGAGGTTCATTCACCCCAGCAACCAGCAAACCTTCAGCAACTATCTGCGGGCATTTCGATCCAAATCGGTTTTGGATATCCGCATGCTGCACATGCGCAGGGATGGCTCCACATTCCATGCTGAGTGGCGCGGGAGCGCATTCACTTTCCAAGGCAGGCCTTGCCTGCTGGGCGTGTTCCGGGATGTCAGCAAGCGGATCCGGGCGGAAAAGAGTCTCCACCGGAGGATCGAATCCCGCAACCGCGAGCAGTCCACCCTGCTGGAGATCTCGCATACCCTGGCATTCACACTGGATCTCCAACCAGGGCTGATCCTGGACCAATTGCGGGAGATCATCGAATACACCCACGCCGGTCTTTTCAGGTTGGACGACTCAACGATGACCGTCCTGGCAGTACAAGGATCAAAGAAGCTGGAAGAAGCCGCACCTTTGCGGATACATCTTAAGGGTCCCGAGACCCTGGCGGCGCTGTTCAACGGGCACCAGCCGATCCTCATCGCGGATATAAGCAGTGCCGACCCGGAGGCAGTGTTCCTGCGCACGCTGCTGACGAGCGAGGCTGCCGTGCTCCTGGAGGGTGTGCGGGCGTGGATGTGGGTTCCGCTGGCGGTCAAAGGGCGGATCATTGGCGGCCTGGGAATCGCACATGCCCGGCGGAATTATTTCACCGCCCACCATGCCGCCCTGGCCCTATCGATGGCCGACCAGGTGGCGATCACCATGGTCAATGCCGAACTCTATGAAAACGCACGAGCGCTCGCTGCGCTGCAGGAACGCCAGCGCCTGGCGCAAAACCTGCACGATGCCGTCAATCAATCGCTCTTTTCCGCCGGGCTGATCGCCGAGGTGCTGCCGCGGCTGTGGGACCGGGACCAGGTGGAAGCGCGGAAATCACTGGAGGACCTGCGCCGGTTGACCCGCGGAGCCCTGGCAGAAATGCGCGAACTGCTGGCTGAACTACGGCCATCGGTGCTGACCGACAGCAGCCTGGGCGACCTGCTGCGCCAGTTGTCAAACGCCTTCACCGGCCGGACGAACATCCCTGTGACCGTGAACATCACCGGCGAACACGTCCTGCCTGCCGAGATCCAGGTGGCGCTCTACCGCATCTGCCAGGAAGGGTTCAATAATATTGCCAAGCATGCCGGGGCGAGCCAGGTGTGGATCGATCTTTTTTATGAAATCGACACGGCACATCGTTCCTTGCCCAAAGGACGCGCCGATGCCTACCCGGAGCTCGTGGTCCGATCGGTTGAAATGCGAATGCGCGATGATGGTCACGGCTTCGATCCCGGTAAGACCGCCGCACCCGGCCATTACGGGCTGGGCATGATGCGCGAACGCGCCGAAGCCGTGAACGCGCAGGTGACAGTCAGCAGCCAGCCAGGACACGGGACGGTGGTCACGCTGCGCTGGCCAGGCGTTGAAAAAATGGAGACTTCATGATGAAGACAGCCTCTTCCTGTATAAGCGTCCTGATCGTTGACGATCATATGATGGTCCGCCGCGGATTGGCGACCTTCCTGAAGGTATTTGATGACCTGGAACTGGCGGGGGAGGCGGCCGGTGGCGAGGAAGCCATTAAACGCTGCGCCGAACTCCAGCCAGATGTGGTGCTGATGGACATGGTCATGCCGGAGATGGATGGAGCCACGGCAACGCGACTCATCCGCACGCAGTTCCCCTCGATCCAGATCATTGCGCTGACAAGTTTTAAAGAGGAGGACCTCGTTCAAGGCGCACTGCAAGCCGGAGCCATCGGTTACCTGCTCAAGGATGTGAGCGCCGATGAACTGGCCCAGGCGATCCGCGCCGCGCATGTCGGGCGGGCCACACTCTCTCCCGAGGCCGCCCAGGTGTTGGTGCATGCCGCCTCCCGACCTCCGGCCCCCGGTTTTGACCTGACCGAGCGTGAGCGTGTTGTGCTGGTCTTAATGGTCGAAGGCTTGAACAATACACAGATCGCCGGCAGGCTGACGGTCAGCCCATCGACGATCAAATCCCACGTCAGCAATATCCTGTCCAAGCTGGGGGTTGACAGCCGCACCGAAGCGGTGACGCTGGCCCTGCGTAACGGCATCGTCTCCTAGCCCTGAATCCCCCTCCCCCAAGTGGCGGAGAAAGACACTCCCCGGTCGATGGATGCGACCGGGGAGTGTCCATCGTAGAATGATACATGGGTGACAGTTTACTACGCCACTCCGTTTGCAGGTTGTCCGCCCTGCCCCACCCGGACCGATGCCGGACCCTATTCGAAGAAACATCTATTTGAAAGGAACAACTCAAATGAGACTCTCTCCTCCGAAAGTGATCACCTGGTGGATCGCCCTGATCCTGGGCATCCTTGGACTGCTCGGTTTCCTGGGCGTCATTGCAGGCCTGGCCCAATATGCGTTCTGGCTGGTTGCAGCCGGACTGGCCCTGATGCTGGTGGCAACACTGGTCAAGAACCTCTAATCCTACGCGCGCGTGGGCTTCAGGGTTGAAGATCGGTCCGGGTCACCCCTGGAGCCACGCGCCGGTCTACTCAATTGGGATCCGCCATGTTCCACTCGCCCGCCATCTCTGATCTGAGATATTGAGCGTGCTTCCCTTCGTTATACAGGAGAACCCATGGACAAGAAATCTGGAAACCAAAGAGGCAGGAAAGAATCGCCTTCAATGCAGAAAGAGGGGAAAAATCGAGGCCAGGGCAAGGAATCAGGTAGAACAGGCGGCTCCCGGGAACGGGGCTGGGAGGAACGGCCTCGCAATGCACAAGGTCAGCGGCAACAGGGTCAGAAGGAACACTCTGGTACTGCGCAAGGACAGTGGAAGCAGGACCAGCAAGGGCGACTCGGAAAAGAAAATGGTCAATGGCAGCTAAGGAACAAAGAGCAGCCTGTTGACATGCGCGATTATTTGAATTCAGGCCGGGAAAAAGAGAGCTACCCGGGCAATCCAACCAGCAGCGGGTGCCTGTCAAGATTGTTTGCGCCGCTCAAGCGTGGTTGCTTCCCGAATTTGGTGCTCTTGACCCTGCCGTTCCTTGCCGTTGGGTTGGTCCTGTTGCTTAGCCTATAGAACGATCCTGCATCCATTCCAGCCAAAGCAACCAAGGCTCCACCTCGTTGCGTGGAACGATCGCCAAGAGCGGATTTTTTCCAGGACTGCTGCCATGAGATCCTACGAAAGACATCGAACCCTTCTGAACCATCTGCATAAAAAACCGGACAGGAGACCTCCGCGACCCGTCGATACCATGGAGATGCCGGTCGGCATGCTGCAAGATGTTCTCTTTGATCTTGAACGCACCCCGGAACAGTTGCGCGAGCGCGTCACTGACCTGCAGTCCCGCAACAAGGACCTGGAAGCATATGCTCACATGATCGCCCACGATCTCAAGGACCTGCTGGCTGTGCTGGTCTTATCTTCCGACCTGATCACCGACATTCCAGACCTTTCCCCTCAGGAACTGGACGAGTCCTTGCAGCAGATCAAGTCCACCACGTACAACATGAACAGGATCATCGACAATCTATTGTCCTTTGCCGAAACAAGCACCGCGGAAGCCCACCTGGAACCCGTGGAGATGGGCTGGATCGTGGCAAATGTGCAAAGTCGGTTGAGCCATTTGATCAGGGAAACCCGGGCGCAGATCATCTTCCCGGAGAACTGGCCGGAGGCGATCGGTTATGCCCCCTGGATCGAAGAGGTATGGGCCAATTATCTCAGCAACGCCCTCAAGCATGGAGGACAGCCACCCCATTTGGAACTCGGCGCTTCAACCCAGCCGGACAGCAAGGCCTGTTTCTGGGTGCGCGATGACGGCCCAGGCATCCCGACGGAGGTCAGGGCACGTCTTTTCAGGCCCTTCAGCCAGAGCAGTCCCCTGCGCACGCTGGGGCACGGGCTGGGGCTTTCGATCGTGCTGCACATCATCGAAAAAATGGGCGGAGAGGTGGGCGTGGAGAGCGAAGTGGGCAAAGGCAGCCTGTTCTTCTTCACCCTGCCAACCCGGCAAGCATCCACCCGGCAGCAAAACCTGCTTCCACAGCCATCAGATACCAGGCAGGAATTACTTTCTCTGAGCTGAACGCAACCCGCCAGACCAGGCTTGTGGTTCCCCCAGCCTCCCCCAAGTGGCGGGGAGGCAACATCCCCCATCGATGGATGTGAGCTGGGAGGTTCTCTTGTACGCTGAGTATGAACTGGATCAGGAAAAAAATCATGCCAGGGTGAGGCACGCTCGACCCCGGCAGGAGGATCCTTTTTAAAAGTAGCGGAAAGATCAAGCATCCTTGACCCCAACCAAAAGCGAAGGAGTAACGAATGTACCAACCTGAAAAGATCACCTTCAAACTACTGGCGGCTGCCCAGATCCTGGCACTCACCCTTTTGTCAGCCTGCACCTGGAATTTGCCGACAACGGTATGCCATGCCACCGGCGACCCGGCAAACCCTTACGAAGCGATGACGATCGACCGCACCCAGTGGAATGAGCACCAAATGCATCCTGGTGACATCAACCCGGTCCCCGTGGGAGGCTGTCCCACAACCGTGTTGGATATCATCGATGGCAAGATCACCATCTGCCACGCCACCGGCAGCGAAACGAAATACTACGAAGAGATCACGGTGAGTGTCAACGGCTTGGATGGTCATGGCAAGCATCCGGGTGACATCATCCCGGCGCCGGAGAGCGGCTGCCCGACGAGTCCCTTGCCCATCACCGAGGGAAAGATTACGATCTGCCACCTCACCGGTAGTGATGGCAATCCTTATCAGGAGATCACGGTGAGTGTCAACGGTTTGAATGGTCACGGCAAGCATGCAGGCGATATCATCCCGGTGCCGGCGGATGGCTGCCCGACGACCAGTCCATAGGCTCACTTCTGAGCCCAGTTCCTCCCGCAAGTCTCCCCCAAGCCTGCGGAGGCAGGCCCTCCCCGGTCGATGGATGCAGCCGGGGAGGGTTTGTTGTACCATGAACTCTGATCCAGGTGTTCCACGCCTGGGAGAAGAACTACATACCTGTGGTCTTCATAAGGAGAGAAAAATGATCAACTTCATTATTTGGCTCATCGTCGGAGCTTTGGTCGGTTGGGTGGCCAGCCTGATCATGAAAACGAACAAGCGGCAGGGACTGATCGAGGACATCGTGGTCGGCATTGTCGGCGCGTTCGTGGGCGGCCTCGTACTGGGACCGCTGTTCCATGTCAGCACGATCAACGAGAGCAACTTCAGCCTGCCTGCCCTGCTGGTTTCGCTGGCAGGCGCGGTCATCCTGCTGGTGCTGTTCAAGTTCCTGCGCAGGGTTGCCTGGGTTCTGGTGATCCTGCTCATCGTACTGATCCTCTATACCTATGTGACACTCCCCAGTCGCTAAAGCGGCGGGGCTTCTTGGGACAGCCTTAGCCCAGTGGCTGTGCTTTCGTCCCAAAGGGCGTGTCCCGCCCTGATCAGAATATTACACGCTGCATTCACATCTCGATCTAGCGAAAGAC
>JBGSVI010000032.1:0-34459 GCA_041753035.1 Anaerolineales bacterium
ACATTCCCAAGCTGCTCTGCAAGCCGCAGCAAGCCTGCCTTGTTCTTGATGATCTTCTCTTCGTTTGTCATGTCGACACTCCTCGTCTATTATATCGAATTGTTCAAGAGTGTCAGATTAAATCTTAGCTAGTACACATAATGATACCAATAATAGGAAAAAACTAGCAACAGGCTTAACCAATTTCCTTGAGGATGCGTTCGGTGGTCAGTTTTGCCGAAAGCAGCACGATGGGCAGCCCGGTGCCGGGATGGGTGCTCGCCCCGGCAAAGTACAGGTTCGAGTAGCGCGAGTGGCGGTTATGCGGGCGCAGGTAGCCCACCTGCAGGAAATTGTGGCTCAAGCCAAACGCCGATCCCTTTTCAAGGTTGAGGGCCTGTTGGTACTCGGGTGGACCGATGGTTTCCTCAAAGAGGATCCTGCCACCCAGGTGCTGCACCCCGATCCCTTCCAGTTTGTCGATGACATAACGGCGGGCACGGTCACGCAGGGCGGTCCAGTCCTGGGGGCGCTTCTCATCCAGGTGACCGACCGGGACGAGCACCATGAGCGCATCGCCATCCGCGGGGGCAAAGGTGGGGTCGGTGCGCGTGGGGGCATTGACATAGAACGAGGGATTCCCGGGCAGGGTACGTTCCTTAAAGATCTTGTCGAAGGAGGGCTTATATTCATGATCCGCAAGGAAAACGTTGTGGTGCAGGAGATCCGCCGAACGCTGCCCTTTGACACCCCAATAGAACATCAAGGCCGAGGAAGTGAACTTCTTGCGGGCAAGTTTTGCCGCCGTGCCGTCATCCGGGAGCATGTGGGCATAGACATAGGGAAGGTCGGTGTTGGCGATCACCAGGTCCGCCTTGACCACCATACCAGACTCAAGGGTGACACCTTCGGCGCGCCCTCCGGCAACATTGATGCTCTTTACCGGGGTGCTATACTCAAAACGCACACCCAGCCCTGCGGCGATCTTCTCGAGGGTTTCGATCGGGCGGTAGAGACCGCCCCGGGGGAACCAGACCCCGTCTGCCAGCTCGGTATATTGAAGCAGGGAAAAAGTGGCTGGAGCATCGTAGGGACTCAGTCCCAGGTACATGTTCTGGAACGAAAAAGCCGCCTGCAGGCGCGGATCCTTGAAATAGGAGGCGGTATTGGCGGCATGCTTGACCAGCGCTTTCATCTGGAACAACAGAGGAATGTTCCGCAGGTCGAAATACTGGAGGTAGGAGTAGAAATTGCGCCCGACGAATTTTTCCAGGGAGAGGTTGTAGTGCTTGTAGCCTTCAGCCATGAATTTGAGGAACTGACCAAATGCCGCCGGCTCGATGGCATCCAGTTGCTGGCGCATCCTGGGCATCTCGGCGCTCAGGTCGAGGGTGGTGGTGTCATGAAAATGGGCACGGTAGGTCGGGTCCAGGCGGACCAGGTCCAGGTGATCCTCCATCCGCTCCCCCAGGGCAGCATATGTCTCGGCGAACACCTCGGGCATCAGGAACAGGGTTGGCCCGGTATCAAAGCGGTAACCATCCCGCTCAATCACAGATACCCGCCCACCGGGAGCCGCTGCCTTCTCGAAAACGGTGACCTTATGCCCGGCTTTGGCCAGCCTGGCCGCCGAAGCGATCCCGCCTATTCCTGCCCCAATCACAATGATATCCATTGAATTTCTCCTATTTTTGTCTTATTTAATGACATTATATCCATTGCATGGCAACTTGTCAAGGTTTTGTATAGTTATTGTTCGTTTATCCTTGACAAAATATGGGCACGAGGGTAAACTAAGTTCATCAACAGTTCCCATGACTATCTACGCACGGGAACAAGGATGGTTAATGACAGAAGAACCTCTTTACAATATCGGTGTGGTCAGCCGGACCACGGGCATCCTGAGCGCAACCCTGCATGCCTGGGAACGGCGCTATGGATTCCCCATGGCAGCCCGGACTTCGGGTGGTCACCGCCTGTATTCTGAAAAAGACATCGCCCGCCTGCGCTGGGTAAAAAGCCAGGTCGATTCCGGACTAGCGGTCAGCCGGGCAATCGCCGCGGCACGCAGCATAGAAGCGGAAGGCCGCATGTTCCTCCCCACCGAGAAGGGATACGCTCTCCAACCTGCCACAGGTGTACCCACAGACAGCCAGCAGAGCAGCCTGTTCCAGGCGCTGACCCAGCATGATCTGGCTGCAGCCGACCGATTGCTGGGAGAAATGCTGGCGTTCCACTCCCCCGAGGAGCTGACCCTGAATGTCATTGGCCCGGCGCTCAACCAGATCGGGGATGCCTGGGAACAAGGTCAACTCAGCATAGCTACGGAGCACCTTGCCAGCAACTACCTGCGCCAGCGCCTTTTGATGTGGATGGTGACCGGACCCAGCCCAAGGAGGGTCAACCCGATCCTGCTGGCCTGTGCACCAGGCGAATGGCACGAAGGCAGCCTGCTCATGCTGGGGGTGCTGTTGCGCCGGCAGGCCTGGCCAGTGGCATATCTCGGACAGAACATGCCACTCAAGGAATTGTCGCAATTCATCCAGGACATCCAGCCAACCGCGGTCATCCTGGTAGCCATGCGACCGGAATCGGCACGCAAGCTGGCTGAATGGCCGCACTGGATCCCTCAGATCGGTGGGCGTCCAATGGTTGCTTTTGGCGGACGAGCATTCGTGATCCAGCCTGAGCTGCAAAGCCTGGTACCGGGGAATTACCTGGGCGATACGATCACGGAGGGGATGGGAAGAATGAAGCAACTGCTGGAGCAATAAACAGCAGGCCACGAAATCTTACAAAAAAGACCAGCCGCAGGTAGCAAGCTGGTCTTTTTTATTTATTGTTATTGCGAGGTTGTCATTCCTTGTATTCCAATTCAAACTCTCCGATATACACCAGGTCGCCTTCCTGGGCGCCTGCCTTGCGCAGCCCATCGTCTACACCAAGGCGCTCCATGAGCTTTTGAAAACGGCGGACAGAGCCAGGTTGGTCCCAAGGGGTCATGGCAGCAGCCCGTTCGATGGCCTTGCTCTCCACCCGCCAGCCTTCTTCCAACTGCACGATCTTGAAATCACGCGGGTCTTCGTCCACGGGGCGGTAGACCGGCATGGCTGTGGTCAATTCCTGCGGGGCAGGCAATTCGGCCAGTTGTTCCGCAGCTTTGAGCAGCAGTTCACGCACTCCCGTGCGTGCCATGGCAGAGACAAGCAGCACGTCAACTTTTTGTTTCTTGAATGCAGTCTTCAGCGTTTTCCAGCTGTCCTGCACCTCGGGCTGGTCCGCCTTGTTGACCGCCACCACCTGCGGTTTCCCGCCCAGCAGTGGGTCAAAAAGCGCCATTTCCGCATTCGTCTGGGCATAGTCTGCCAGCGGGTCAGCGGCGAGTCCATCCAGTAGGTGGATGAGGACACGCGTGCGCGAGATATGGCGCAGGAAATCGAAGCCCAGCCCCGATCCATGGCTGGCACCTTCGATCAGCCCCGGGATATCAGCCAGGACAACAGCCGTCTCATCATCCACATTCGCCACGCCCAGGTTGGGCTCCAGGGTGGTGAACGGGTAGGGAGCGATCTTTGGGCTGGCATTGGTGAGCACGGAGAGCAGGGTTGACTTGCCCGCATTGGGCACCCCGACAATGCCGATATCGGCGATCAGTTTGAGTTCCAGACGCAGGCGTTTCTCTTCCCCCGGTTCCCCCTTTTCTGCGGTACGCGGGGTCTGGTTGATGGAACTTTTAAAGTGCGAGTTGCCGCGCCCGCCACGCCCACCCTTGCAGACGGTCAATCGCTGCCCGGCAGCCGTCAAGTCACCTAGCAGGTCACCGCTGAGGGCATCATAGACCACGGTCCCTGGAGGCACCGGAACGACCAGATCTGCCGCCCCCCGTCCATAACGGTTCTGGCTGGCGCCCCCCTTGCCGTCCTCGGCAAAGTAACGCGAAACATGGCGGAATGCCGCCAGCGTGTTGAGCGTGGGGCGCACTTCCAGGATCACATCACCGCCGCGCCCACCATCACCGCCATCCGGTCCACCGCGGGGGACATATTTCTCGCGGCGAAAATGGACCATGCCATCCCCACCGTTCCCCGAACGTACGTCGATCTGTGCCTGATCAATGAACATGGGACTATTGTAACAAAGAGATTGCTTTTCTCGAAGGGCTGGTACTCTTCATATAAAAATAAAAGAGTCGGGCAATCGATCTGCCCGACTCCCTGAAACCACATCCAAACCTATTACTTGCCAAATTTCTTCTTCAGGATATCTTCCAGTGTCGGCTGGCCGATCTCCTGCAGTTCATAGCGCACGCGCTGTGAAGGTTTGTTGATCTTGAGCACGCGGGTCAGGTCAATGGGTGTACCAATAATGACGAGATCCACATCCGCCTTGTTGATGGTCTCTTCCAGGTCTTTCACCTGGGCATCGCCATAGCCCATCGCCGGCAGGATCGGGCCGGTCTTGGGGTACTTCACGTAGGTCGCGGCGATCGACTTGACTGCGAAGGGACGCGGGTCGACGATCTCGGCAGCGCCGAAGCGCTTGGCAGCCACGTAACCGGCGCCGTAAGCCATTTCGCCATGGGTCAGGGTGGGACCATCTTCGATCACCAGCACGCGCTTGCCCTGGATCTCCTCGGGGTGGTCGACGAACAGCGGGGAGGCGGCTTCGATGACCACGGCATGGGGATTCAGGAAGCGCAGGTTCTCGCGCACCTTGATGACCGCCTGAGCATCAGCGGTATCCACCTTGTTGATGACGATCACATCCGCATCGCGCGAGTTGACTTCGCCAGGGTGGTAGGTGCTCTCGTGACCCGGGCGGTGGGGGTCAGCGACGACGATCTTCAGGTCGGAAACGTAGAACGAGAAATCGTTGTTACCGCCATCCCAGAGGACAATATCGACTTCCTTTTCAGCGGCGCGCAGGATCTTCTCGTAATCCACACCGGCGTATACGATGACACCATTGTCGATATGCGGTTCGTATTCCTCGCGCTCTTCGATCGTACATTCGTGCTTGTCGAGGTCGGCATACGTGGCATAGCGCTGGACTTCCTGCTTGACCAGGTCGCCATAGGGCATCGGATGCCGGATGGCGGCGACCTTGAAGCCCATCTCGCGCAGGATGAGCGAAACACGGCGGGTGGTCTGGGATTTCCCAGAGCCGGTGCGCACTGCGCACACCGAAACCACCGGCTTGGTGGATTTGACCTGGGTAGACCTTTCACCCATCAGGCGAAAGTCTGCCCCGGCAGCAAGCACCATTGAAGCCTTGTGCATCACCACTTCGTGGGGGACATCCGAATAGGCAAAGATGACCTGGTCCACTTTCAAGTCCTTGATCAATTTCAACAGGTCGGTCTCAGCATAGATCGGAATGCCCTTGGGGTAATCCTTTCCAGCGAGTTCCGGTGGGTAGGTGCGCCCTTCGATATCGGGGATTTGGGTCGCGGTGAAAGCTACCACTTCGTAATCTTTGTTGCCACGGAAGGCAACATTGAAGTTGTGGAAGTCGCGCCCGGCGGCGCCCATGATGAGGGTACGGATTGGGGACATGCTAGATCTCCTTCAGAAAAGATGAATTTCAGTCAATCTCGGTTCAACAGCAGATCCCACTGCACGTACACAGTGGCAAGAGCATCCCGCGCTTTGTAGGGTGCTCTCTGCCCATCCAGGCTTCCTGCAATGGAACAGGAATTCACTGATTTTCGCAGCGGACTCTTCCGCTACGTCACATCACTTCTGGGGCTGTGATGCCCAAAAGCGCCAGAGAATTGGCAAGAACGATCTTTGTCGCAGCAACCAGCCGCAGCCTTGCATCACGGACCGCCGGAGCGGCTTGAACCACCGGGCAGGCATCGTAGAAACCGGCAAAGGCCTTGGCAATATCATAGGCGGTGCTGGCAATGATCAGCGGTTTATATTCTACCGCAGCACGCTGCACCTCGGAGGGGAAGCGTGAGAGGGAATCGATCAACTGGACTTCCGCCGGCTCGAAGGGGTACTCGAATGAGGCTGGTGGAAGTATGCCTATTTCCACCCCAGCCTTGCGCAAGATGGAGTTGCAGCGCACATGGGCATATTGGATATAGGGCGCCGCCTGCCCGTTGAAATCCAGCGCCGACTGCCAGTCAAAGGTGACCAGGCGGGTGTTCTCACGCGCCAGGATCGGGTACTTGAGCGCCCCCAGACCGACCGCTTTGGCCACCTGCTCCAGTTGTTCTTCGCTCAGAGCCGGATTCTTCTTGCGTGCTTCTTCCATCGCCCGTGAGGTCGCCTCACGCAACAAGTCCTCGAGCAGCACCACTGTGCCTTCACGCGAGGACATCACCACGTTGCCGGGCAACGTCACCAGTTCGTAGGCAATATGCCCGCATTTGCTGGCTTGTTCATAACCGGCGATCTCCAGGATCTTGAACACCTGGGTGAAGTGCAACGACTGGCGCACATCCACCAGGTAGAGCGATCGCTCCAAATCCGGGTAATCGCTGAATTTCTGCTGTACCAGTGCCAGGTCTTCGGTGGCATACAGGGCGGTCCCATCCGAGCGCAGGATGACGGCGGTGCGGAACTGTTCCTTCTCCAGACCCAGCACCTCATCGATCTTCACCACTACCGCCCCTCCCTGCGGTCGTTCATCGGTGGCAATCCCCCGGCGGACCAATTCCTCCACCACTGCCTTGCCCGGTGTTTCTTCCCGGCTGTTGAAATAATAAACGTCAAAACGCACATCCAACGCGGTGTACATCTGGCGGAAACCTTCCAGCGACCACTCACGCGTCTGCTCCCAAAGCGAAACCACCTCGGGGTCACGCCGATCCCAGCGGGCATACACGCCGCGTACTTCTGCTTCCAGCTCGGCATCTTCTTCCAGCCTGCGGGCTGCCTCGGCGTAGATCTCCCCCATCCACTTGGTGATGTCCGCGGCGGGCAGTTCCCCCAGGTGGTATTTCAGGTAACACCACAGCCACTTGATGACATGCAGACCCATATCGCCAGGATAGTTGGCGCGTACCACGTCCATCCCGGAAAATTCCAGGATACGGCAGATGGAATCGCCCAGGATCGTACCGCGCAGGTGACCGACATGGAATGCCTTGTGTGTGTTGGGGTGGGAGAACTCCAGCATGACCCGTTTCCCGCGGTGCGGTCCGGCGCCAAAACGATTTTTTTGCTCCAGTACGGCATCCAACACGCGCCGCGCATAGGTGGCAGAGTCAAAGTAAAGGTTGAGATAGCCCTTGACCGCCTCCACCCGCCCGATCCCGGAGAACTCGCTGACCGACGCTTTTACCTGTTCGGCGATCTCCTGGGCGCGCTGCGCTACGTTGCCCTGCCCGCCTGCACGCGCTTCAATGGCTGCAGTGGCAAAGAAGGAGGTACTGATGCCCCATTCCCCATGGAAGGGGATCGGCTTCCAGTCCAGCGCAGGCTGCGGGATCCCCTGGCCCTCGCAGAAGGAACGGATCTTTTCTTCGATCTGATTTTGTTCGGTGATAAACATAAGCGCCTGTAAGCAAAATTATAACATCTGCTGCAAGTGGCGAAATGCCTGTGGTGGCTCCTGCAAGCGGGCAAGGATCTGACGGGCGCATTCATCCGGTGAAAGCAAGGATGTATCCACTTCAAGGTCATAGGCTATTTGCCTGTGGATGACCGGGAACTGTAGACGGGCCTGCCCCAGGGTGCGGTTCCTGCGGGAACGTTCACGCTGCTCCAGGATCTCCAGCGGGCAGCGAATACCGACCAGGTAAGCGGGCATGTATGTAAAGAGATTCACGCAATCCCTGACCCAAGCAGACTCGACCAACACATGGTCTACAACGAGATTTCTCCCGGAATTTGCCAGTGCGAGGATGGCACGGTGCATGCTGAAAACCAGTGCCTGCCCCGTCTCGCCAGCCCGGTCTGCCTTTCCGAGAACATCGTCCCACAAGGGGCGTTCCAAGTAACGTTCCGGCATCATCCAGATGAATTTATCCAGGCCTGCCTCAAGGTATAGTTCTGCCGATAAATTCTGAAAAGCCCGCAGGACGCTGGTTTTCCCTGAACTGGATGTGCCATTGATGAAGATGATATTCCCAGGTTTCATCCACTCTCCACACAGAAGCATAAAAGCGGGAGTCCCGTCACTCTGGGTGCTCCCGCTTGTTGTCCCAAAAAATTTTCGGAAATATTCGTTTGGAGCTTACTTGTCCGCGGCGGCCTTCTTGCGCGGCGCAGCAGCCTTCTTCTCGGGCTTGGCTTCGACGACCGGCTTGGCGCGGGAGGCACGGCGGGGCTTCGGTTCGGGTTCCACCGGGGCAACGACCACCGGTTCTTCCACCTTGACCTCTGCCGGCTTCATGGAGGCAAATGCCTTCATCAGGCGGCTCTTTCGGCGGGCAGCATTGTTCTTGTGAAGGACACCCTTCCCTGCGGCCTTATCCAGGGCACTGATCGCCTGAAGCAATTCTTCCTTCGACTCGGGAGCACCTGCTTCGATAGCAGTGCGTGCATCCTTGATGGCAGAACGTGCCACACCACGGTGGACGCGGTTGTTCAGGCGGCGCTTGTCGTTCTGCCGATTGCGTTTGATCTGAGACTTGATATTAGCCAACTTACTTCCTCCAAATGATATCCGTATAAGGGCACGGCGTATTATTTTACATGAGGCGCCGGATTCTGTCCAGCATAATAGCCCCGGGTTTTAATTCCATCTTCTCTGCATGCCGCCGCTCGTGAACAGCGAATAGTCAGCCTGCGCGCCGCGGCTGCCGCAACAATCCCTGCAAACGGCAGACATCCTCCAGGCGTGAGCGGATGTCCGGCTCAGGAAAAGGGCTGGGATCGCTGCCAAGAAAATCCACTCCACACAGGGCAGACAGGACGGCATCCACGCCTGAATGGACATTGGATGGATTATATCCGCCTTCCAGGGAAAAGACGATCCTTCCGCTGCAGACCTCATCTGCCAGCGCAACCAGGCGCCTGGAAAAGTTAAAATACCCCTGAGAGGAAAGACCCAACTCCGCCAGGGGATCATCCCAATGACTGTCAAACCCGGCAGAGACAAAGATCATCCCGGGCTGGAACTTTTCCACCAGTGGGGTAAGCAGTTCTGCGGCGATCATCGAAAAGCAGGTGTCGCCAGCGCGGGCGGGCAGCGGGAGATTGATCATTCGCCCACGCGCCCGTGGAGCGTCCTCCATAAATCCCGAACGGAAAGGGTAGATATTTTCCTGCTGCGCGGAAAAGAACCCTGCCCTGGGCTCATCCAAGAACACAGCCTGGGTGCCGTTGCCGTGATGGGCATCGTAGTCCACGATCAGGACTTTCTCCACCCCAGTATCCAGTGCATGGCGGGCAGCAATGGCGATATTATTCAGCAAGCAAAAGCCCATCGAAGCATCAGGTTCGGCATGATGCCCCGGAGGGCGGACAATGGCAAATGCATTGCGTGCCCTACCCGCCAGCACAGCACGCGTGCAGTTCAACGCGGCGCCAGCAGACAGGAAGGCGTCGTCATATGAGGAAGGAGTAATGTATGTAGGTGCATAATCGGTGATGCCAGGTCCCCGACGACACGCTTCTTTGAACGCTTGCAGCATCCTGACGGAATGCACTGCGGTCACCGCTTCCCACGAGGCAGGTTCCGGTTCCTGGAAAGCGACTACATAGGGCTTTTTTCCCCAGTCTCCCAGGCGATCGAACCGGGAAGGCGCTTCTTCGTGTTCGTAAAAAACATGCCCCGGCGAACGGACCAGGCTGCACAGGGTGGTCACTTCATCTCCAAAAGATCCATGTAAGCGCCTTCCACGAGGTCCCCAGTGCGCACCCCCAGACGCTTCATCAAATCCTCAGCGATCGCCTGACCTTCGGCATCACCCTGCCCCTCGCGCAGCACCACCTCCAACTCCATGAAATGCCCCAATCCTTGAACATCATCGAGGTGGACGCGCGTCTGTCCCACCAGGTAGAGATAGCGCACCTTGCGCACCACACCGCGCACCCCCAGGGCCGCGCCCAGGGCAGCCTTCAGGGTATCCGGTTCCGAGGTGGCAGAAAGGATGTAATCGGAGCGCTTGGGTCCCTCGCGGTCGGGGCGGTGATAATAGACCAGTTGACCACGTTCGGGGGAAAGGAGGCGCAGTTTCAAGCGCCCTGTTGGAACCTGGAAGAAAGTATCTTCCTGGGGGATGACTTCCACCGACCCATCGCTCAGGGCTGCAGCCCGAGACTGGAAGGCAACAAAGTCATGGACGTGTGCTTTGATCTCAATATTGGCAGGCATGCCAGGATTCTACCTTGTTTCTCTGCCCAAATTATTCAGCTTGCCAATCGTTTCATGGTAAACTTTTGGCATGTCCACTTTCCTGCAATTTGCCGTAGAACTTGCCATCATTCTCCTCGCAGCCAAAACCGCAGGATATCTCAGCACGCGCCTGGGACAGCCATCGGTGCTGGGCGAGATCCTGGTGGGGATCCTCCTGGGGCCGTCCCTGCTGGACATCGCACACCTCCCTTTCATTAGCAGCGAAACCCTTTACGAAACCATCCAGGAAATGGGGGAACTGGGGGTGCTTCTGCTGATGTTCATTGCCGGATTGGAACTGCACCTCAACGAATTGACCCGCAACACCAAGGTCTCAGCACTGGCAGGCACCCTGGGCGTGATCGTTCCGGTGGGCGCTGGCTGGGGGCTGGGCATCCTCTTCTCGCAACCAGGCGAGGCAGCATTCTTCCTGGGGTTGACCCTGGGAGCCACCTCGGTCAGTATTTCTGCCCAAACATTGATGGAAATGAAAGTCCTGCGCAGCCGGGTGGGATTGGGTCTGCTGGGCGCAGCGGTATTCGATGACATACTCGTCATCCTGCTCCTTTCCGGCTTCCTGGCTGTGATCTCCGGGAGCACCAGCCTGGTCAGCCTGTTGATCATCCTGGGGCGCATGATAGCCTTCCTGATCCTTTCCGTTTCATTCGGATTGTGGGTCCTGCCCCGCTTGGCACGGCTGGTGGCGCGCCTGCCCATCAGCCAGGGCGTTCTGAGCCTGGCAATTATCATTCTGCTCATCTTTGGTGTGGCAGCCGAGGTATTGGGAGGCATGGCAGCGATCACCGGCGCGTTCCTGGCAGGATTGATGTTCGCCCGCAGCCGCGAAAAAGAACGCATCGAGGCGGGCATCCATGCCATGGCGTATGGCCTTTTCGTGCCGGTTTTCTTTGTCAGTATCGGCCTGTCGGTCGACCTGCACTCCCTGCAGCTTTCAGCCCTCTGGCTGACCCTGCTGGTCATCCTCATCGCGGTGATATCCAAGTTTGTTGGAACCGGGCTGGGAGCCCGCCTGGGAGGCTTCACCTGGCGTGAATCCTGGCAGTTGGGCGCGGGGATGATCTCGCGCGGTGAAGTCGGGTTGATCGTCGCCAGCGTGGGTATCACTGAGGGGCTGTTACGCCAGAGTGAATTCTCAGCCATCGTCGGCATGGTGCTGGTCACCACCCTGATCACACCGCCATTGCTGAGGATCCTATTCAAAGAGCAGAAACAAGCCAAAGGATCACCCGTCGAGCCTGGCAGGTTGGAAAATCAAAAGGAGCGAGCCTGATGTACATGATCCTGTTTGTTCTTAACGACCCCGATCGGCTGGAGGATGTGCTGACGGCCTGGGAGCAAGCCAGTGTGACCGGCATCACCGTCCTGCCCAGTACCGGGCTGGGGCGCATCCGCCAGAAGGAAGGCCTGCGCGATGACCTGCCCCTGATCCCCGGGCTGGAGGATTTCTACCATCATCAGAGCGATATCAGCCATACATTATTCACGATCATCGATGATGAAGAACAGATTTGGAAGGTCGTCGAAGCCACCGAGGCGCTGGTAGGTGACCTGAGTGAACCAGGGAACGGCATCCTGGTAGTCCTGCCAACGGTCAGCGTGCATGGGCTGATCAAATATCGCAAACCAAGCGGAATTGAGGGCTGACCAAGCGCCGATCCTTTTCTGCCCCGGAAATTGGGATGTATGTCATGTACGCCCCACGGGCGAAGCGTGCTACACTTACCTTTGACGTTCGTATATCTTTTTGATCGATCTGGAGGCTTTCATGAAAGCGACTAGTTGGATGTACATCGGTGCAGGGATCCTCATCCTCATATCCTTGTGTTTCCTGGGTTATGGCGGCTTGAATGTGGTGGGCTCCTTCGACCCGGCAGCCGGAAATGCAAACTGGCTGCCCCTGGGCATCGGGTTGATGTGTGTTGGCCTGCTGATGATTGCGGGTGGGGTTGTCTTGATCGTTGTGGCTGCCCGCAAGAACAAACAGGAGACCATCCAGAATGTAACCCTGAAAGTGGACCTGCCCGGGGAAACCAAGATCTCGCAGGTCAAATGCGAGTCGTGCGGCGGTACCCTGTCCGCAGAGAATATCCAACTTGTGAATGGCGCACCGATGGTGCACTGCCCCTACTGCCACACGGTCTATCAATTGACCGAGGAACCCAAGTGGTAACCCTGAGAGATCTTCTTTCGTAAATACATCGAATCGCAAGGAGGCCCCATGAAACTCCGCCTGAGCGCATCTCTTCTCCTAGTCGCCATGATGTTCGCCTTCACTTCCAGCGCGGGGGCGCAAACCTACCTGTTCAGCCTGGACGAAGAGGTGGTGAACGTCTACTGGAATTCAGATGGCACGATCGCCGTGGACTATGTATTTGTGTTCAACAACAGCCCCAGCGCCGACCCGATCTATTTCGTGGATGTGGGCATGCCCAACGGAAATTATGATTGGAATTCCATTTCCGCGGATGTCAACGGCAACCCGGTCAGCCTGTCCACCGATTTCTACGGTGAGGGAGGCACCGGTTTCTCGGTCGATATGGGCGCCCATGCCATCCAACCTGGTCAGAGTGGTTCAGTGCATGTCTTTGTCGGACGGATCACGGACATGGTCTACCCGGATGGCGATGAACCGGATACCTACGTCAGCGGTGAATACTCCCCCACCTGGTTTGGCTCCCAGTACGTGAACGGCTCCACCAATATGACCATGATCTTCCACCTGCCGCCGGGGGTGCAGTCCGAGGAACCTCGCTACCATACGCCTGAGGGTGGTTGGCCGTGTGCCGCTGAACCGCAGGCCGCCTACGACCAGCAGGATCGCATCACCTATACCTGGTCCTGCCCCAATGCCAACGGCTATACCCAGTACACATTTGGCCTGTCCTTCCCAAAGCAATACATTCCTGCCGAGACCATCGTTACCAAGCCCGCAGTCAGCCTGCCATCCTTCAATTTCAATTTTGATTCACTGATCGGGTATGCCTTCTGCTGTTGCTTCGGTGGGATCTTCTTTGTGGCACCAGCCCTGGGGGCGATCAACGAACGAAAACGCAAGCTAAAATATCTGCCTCCCAAGATCTCCATCGAAGGACACGGCATCAAGCGCGGCCTGACTGCGGTGGAATCGGCCATCCTGATGGAGCAGCCTCTGGATAAGATCATGACCATGATCCTGTTCGGCGTGGTCAAGAAGAACGCCGCCGAAGTGGTGAAACGCGACCCACTGGAACTCAAACTGGTCTCCCCCCAACCGGAAGATCTGCATGAGTATGAAAAAGATTTCCTGGCGGCGTTTTCCAAGCCCGACCTGGCAGCCCGCCGCAAGGACCTGCAGGAATTGACCGTCAAGCTGGTCAAGACAGTTGGAGACAAGATGAAAGGCTTCAGCCGGCGAGAGAGCTCCGACTATTATAAAGCCATCATGGAACGCGCCTGGCAGCAGATCGAAGCCGCGGGCACACCTGAAGTCAAGAGTCAGAAGTATGAAGAAGCCCTGGAATGGACCATGCTTGACAAGAATTATGACGAACGCACGCGCCGCGTCTTCACTGGTCCGGTCTTTGTGCCGATGTGGTGGGGGCGCTACGACCCAGGTTACCAGCCTGCTTCCACGTCATCGGTGGGCGGCCTGAGACCGGGCACATCCATCCCCGGAACATCCTCCGGGGGGCGCGTCAGTGTCCCTGGCGCATCCTTTGCCGCCTCCGTGGTCGGCAGCGTACAGGGTTTCTCCAGCCGCGTGCTCGGGGATGTAAAATCCTTCACCTCCGGTGTCACCAACCGCACCAACCCCGCCCCAGTGTCCACCAGCAGCGGACGCAAAGGTGGCTTTAGCAGTGGCGGCGGTGGTCGTTCCTGCGCCTGCGCCTGCGCCTGTGCGGGCTGCGCCTGTGCCTGCGCTGGAGGCGGGCGCTGATCCCCTGCGCCCAGATCATCCAAAATAGTCCACCAGGTGATGGATGTTGAAACAATTCTTCCATCCGGTACAGCCAGTCTCACCTCCCCAGCCCGGCCTTTACCACTACCGCCGGGCTGAAGGAGATGAGAAGTCGCGCATCCATCTGCGCCTGGATCCGGGCGGCCAGGGGACATTGATCATTAATTCCAGCCGCATCATGCACCTTAACCCGACAGCTGCCCTGATGGCCTACTTGCTGCTTGAACAGGTGGAACAGCCAGCCGCGGTGAAAACCATCCAGGAGCAGTACCATATCAACCGGGGACAGGCGCTGACAGACCTGCAGACTGTGGAGGCACAGTTGCAGGAACTCATCCGCCCGGATGGTGCCTGCCCCATCCATGACCTGGACCTGGAGGCCATCGCCCCTTTCTCGGCGCGACCCACCGCCCCCTATCGGCTGGACCTGGCCCTGACCTACCGCTGCAACAACGATTGTGCTCACTGCTATAACGTTGAGCACCCCTCCCGCCCGGGAGACCCTGGGCAGGTTTCTGCAAGAAAGCAGGAACTCTCCACGGAGGAGTGGAAGAATATTCTTGACAGAGCCTGGGGGCTGGGCATCCCTCACATCATCTTCACCGGCGGCGAACCAACCTTGCGCGACGATCTGCCCGAACTGGTCGCCCACGCCGAGTCCAACGGCCAGATCACCGGGTTGAATACCAACGCCCGCCGCCTGGCTGACGAACGCTTCGTGAGCCGCCTGGTGGATGCCGGGTTGGATCATATCCAGATCACACTCGAGTCTGCCCGCCCCGAGGTGCACGATCAAATGGTGCAGTCGCGGGGGGCTTTTCAGCAGACGGTCAAAGGCATCCGCAATGTGCTGGTAACCCCATTATTCGTGATGACCAATACCACCATGCTGAGCACCAACATGGACACCATTCCGGAAACGCTGGACTTCCTGGCAGAACTGGGCGTTCCAACCGTAGGCTTGAATGCCCTGATCCATTCCGGGCGCGGCGCCACGGTGGGTACCGGGCTCAAAGCTACAGAACTGACCGCGCTGTTGGACATTGCCCGCCAGAAAACAGAGCAGCAGGGTCAGCGGTTGATCTGGTATACCCCCACGCAGTACTGCAATTTTGACCCGGTACAGATGGAGTTGGGGGTCAAGGGATGCACTGCCGCCCTCTACAACATGTGCGTTGAACCGGACGGAGGAGTGCTTCCCTGCCAGTCCTATTACCATCAACTGGGCAACCTGCTCAGCGACGAATGGAATACCATCTGGAACCACGAACTGGCCGTTCGCCTGCGCGAGCGCAAGGGTCTGCCAGAGAAATGTTCGGGCTGCCTCCTGCTGGCAGAGTGCGGCGGCGGGTGCCCGTTACAATTTGAGAACAGGGTGGAAGCATGAAAAGCAGGACCAAATTCCCTCGATGGGTTCCCATCTTCATTGTTGTCATCCTTTGGATGTTGCTCACTGCCTGTGCTTTAGGCTGGCTTGCCACCCAGGAGGACTCCCCGGCTGGAGAGGAGAATGTCGTACAGATGACACAACCCGCCGTGCAGACCACCGGGGAAAATGGCAGCATCGCCCGCCAGCATCTAGAAGCGCTGACAGAAATTGGCGCACGCTGGCCTGGTACAGCGCAGGAAACTGAAGCCAGGCAGTATATTATCTCGTGCCTGGATCAACTTGGATACGCCCCGGAAGTACAAAACTTCTCCGCAACCAGCGATGAGGGGGAGGAGGTTGATCCCGCCAACATCATCGCCGTCAAGGACGGCGAGTCGTCCGAGGTGATCGTGGTGGGAGCGCATTATGACTCATCCGATGAAGGCCTTGGCACGGATGATAATGGCAGCGGCGTGGCGGTACTGCTCGAGGCCGCCGAACAGGTGGCGAACAAGACCACACCCTACACGATCTACTTCATCGCTTTCGGTGCAGAGGAAACCGGATTGCTTGGTTCATACGAATTCCTGGATGCCCTTAGCAACGATGAGATCGCCAATATCATCCTGTACATCAACATGGACAGCCTGTGCGCAGGTGATATCACGTATATCTATTCCGGCAATGACCCCACAGCCCTCAATTGGGCTGTGGACTGGGCTGATTCATCCGGCTACGATCTCGAACCCATCCCGAACGCCGACCTATCCACGGATGGTGAAGGGACAGCCGATTATGCCGCCTTTGACGACGCCGACATCCCCTGGGTCTACTTCGAAGCCACCAATTGGGAATTGGGCGATGAGGATGGATATACCCAGGTTGACCCGCGGTTCGGCGATGATGGCGCCATCATCCACACCCAATATGACAACCTTGCTTATCTCGATGAAACCTTCCCGGGACGGGTGAACCAACACCTGGATGTGTATGTCTCTGTCCTTTTGGCTTACCTGACCGATTATCCCTAGAGCGAGAAACAATGAGCGCACAAGCAGGCATCTGGGTAAACGAACTCCCCATGGAAGTGATGGTCACCGATAGAGACGGGATCATCTTGGAGATGAATCCTATCGCCGAAGACCTGTTTGCCGAGGATGGCGGAAGCGGCTTGCTGGGTACCAACGTGCTCGACTGTCACCCCGCAGCCTCCCGGCGCAAACTGGAAAGCATGATGCAAGAAGGCAGAGCGAATGCCTATTTCAACACCGAGGCTGGAGAAAAACGCTTCTTCTTCCAGGCGCCCTGGTTCCTGGAAAACAATTATTCCGGCTTTGTCGAGCTATCCTTCCCGGTGCCGGAAGAAATATCCCATTTTATTCGAGGCTGAAGAGATGAGCTACACCCCCCATTCCTGGATCAAGCAATTCCCGGCTGCCATCACGGTCTGCAACCCGCAAGGCATCATCCTTGAAATGAATGACCAGGCTGCCAGAACCTTTTCGGCAGATGGCGGATATGACCTGGTTGGTAAAAATCTATTCGACTGCCATCCTGCACCTGCGCGTGACAAACTGGAGCGCCTGATGGAAGCACGGCAGAAGAATGTCTATACCATCGAGAAAAAAGGCATCAAGAAACTTATTTACCAGACTCCCTGGTTCATAGATGGACAGTACACCGGTTTCATTGAATTCTCATTCGAAATTCCTTCCGAGATGCCGCATTTTGTGCGCGGCTGAACATCCTGCACGGCTTCTTTTTGAAAGGAGAACCCATGGCCTCCATCCTGAGTTGGATCCGAGAACGTTTCACCAAGGTAAGCCCACTCCCTGCAGAGACCCTGCATTACACCCCGCCGCCCGGGGATGAGCCTGCCTACCGCCTGCACCTGCGCCTGCAAAAGGACGGCAGCGGCTTGCTCATTATCAATGCATCCACGGTGCTGCATCTCAACGCATCTGCGGCTGAGTTTGCCTTCCACATGATGAAGGGCACCACGCCAGAGGATGTGGCAAAGGCCTTCTCCAAGCGCTACCGGGTGGATCGAAGCACTGCCTTGAGCGACTACCTGGATTTCCGTGACCGCATCCAGACCCTCATTCACACCCCTGATCTCGACCCGGTCACCTTCCTCGACTTTGAGCGGGTAGTACCGCACTCCCAGGTCCTCACCGCTCCCCTGCGGCTGGACTGTGCTCTCACCTACCGTCTCCCCTCCGGCACCAGTACCGAATACGCTCCCGTGAAGCGCGTCGACCGTGAATTGACTACGGCAGAATGGCAGTCCATCCTCGACAAGGCGTGGGCGGCTGGCATCCCGCACATCACCTTCACCGGCGGAGAATCGACTCTGCGGGACGATCTGCCCGCCCTGATCGCCCATGCGGAAAAGAACGGGCAGGTTTGCGGTCTGCTCTCTGAAGGTTTGAAGCTGGCTGACCAGGATTATCTTGACCTGCTGCTGCAGGCCGGGCTGGACCACCTGCTTTTCATCCTGCAGCCTGATGAGAAAAAATCCTGGGAGGCGTTGAAAGCCATCATGCCGCAGGACCTGTATACCACCGTGCATCTCTCCATCACACCCAAGAATCTTCATGAGGCAGAAGAAGTATTAAGGAAATTGGCGGATCTCGAGGTAAAGAGCCTCTCTCTCAGCGCCTCGGAAGCCACGTTGAACGAGGAAATGCAGAAACTGCGCGACCTGGCACTGCGCCTGGACCTGACCCTGCGCTGGGACCTGCCAGTTCCCTATTCTGCGGATAACCCGGTTGCGGCAGAAGTTGTGGATGATGCGATCCCGGATGGAGCCGGCAAGGTGTGGCTCTATGTGGAACCGGATGGGGATGTACTCCCCGCCCAGGGCGAAGCCGATAAGATCCTTGGCAACCTGCTTAGGGATGACTGGGCGGCGATCTATAAATAGGGAACTGCCCGTCTCCCCATAACAGACGAGATACTGGTTGAAATTTTGGCTCAGATGACACCTGCCATCAAGAAACGCCTTGTCCAGATATTCTCCCTTGTTTTGATCCAGGCTGTGGTCCTGTTCGTCTCTGCCTGGAAATGGGACTGGTGGAACGCCTGGGTTTACCTGGGCGTATACCTGGCGTTCCTAGCCTTCAACGCGGTCATCCTGCTGGGCAGGCACAAAGAATTGGTGGAGGAACGTGCACAGATCGGCCCGGGTTCAAAGGGTTGGGATAAGGTCATTGGCACGATTAGCGCCTTTGGAGGCTTGATCATCCTGCTGCTGGCAGGTCTGGATGAACGTTTCGGCTGGCCAGGTGTCGTGCGGATCGAGGTCCAGATTGCTGCCTTCCTGCTCATGGCAGTCACATTTCCACTCTTCACCTGGGCAATGGTTTCCAACAGGTATTTTGCAACCACGGTTCGCATCCAGAAGGAGCGCGGGCACACGGTCCAGACGGGCGGACCTTACCGCATTGTGCGCCATCCCGGGTATGTCAGCATGTTGTTCTCCTACCTCACTCTCCCTCTGGCACTCGGATCCCTGTGGGCATGCATTCCAATGGGCGCACTAATCATTAATCTCATCGTCCGCACCGCGCTGGAGGATCGCACCCTGCAAAACGAATTGGAAGGATACCGTGAGTATGCCGACGATGTCCGTTATCGCTTGATCCCCTGGATTTGGTGATGAAATCACAAAAAAGAATTGACCCCAACGAAGTCCGTATTTTCAGCGGCAGTTCACACCCTCAACTTGCCGCCGGCATTGCATCTGAACTGGGCATCCCTCTGGAAAGAACGCATGTCCAGCGCTTCAGCAACGATAACCTGTACATCCAGTTGGGTGCCAGCGTGCGCTCGCGTGCCGTTTTTGTGGTGCAAACCCTCTCCCCACCGGTCAATGATCACCTGGTGGAATTGTTGATGATGCTGGATATCGCCCGTTCGGCTTCGGCAAAAGAAGTCCATGCCATCATCCCTTATTTCTCCTTTGCCCGTTCGGATAAGAAGGATGCACCGCGCATATCGATCACCGCCCGCCTGGTGGCTGACCTGCTGGTAAGTGCCGGTGCAACGCATATCATGACCATGGTGCTGCATTCCCCGCAGGTGCACGGCTTCTTCAGCATCCCTGCCGACCCGCTCACCAGCCGCCCGGTCTTTCGGCACCATTTCCAAGGGCGTGACCTGTCGCAGACCCTGGTGGTTGCCCCGGACCTCGGCTCTGCAAAGGCGGCTGCATTGTTCGCCCGGGGACTTGGGCTTCCCATCGCAGCAGGCAACAAGGAGCGCATCTCGGACACGGAAGTGGTCATCAGTGGGCTGGTGGGCCATGCCGTCCAGGGATTCAAGCGTGCCCTGATATACGATGATGAGATCGCCACTGGGGGGTCGGTTTTGGAACTCAGCAGGCACCTGGTCAAGCAGGGGATCGAGGAAATTTGGGTCGCCTGTACCCACGGGGTATTCGTGCACCAGGGACTGGAAAGGCTGGAAGCGATGCCGCAGATCACAGAGATCGTCACCACCGACACAGTACCCATCCTGCAAGAAAAAAGCCATCCCAAGCTGCGCCTGCTTTCGGTTGCGCCGGTGTTTGGAGATGCCATCCGGCGCAACTATCTGCGTGAATCGATCGGCGACCTGTTCGTGTACAGCCAGCAGGAAGAAGATACAGACTTTGAATTAAGGAAAAAATGAGCAAATTGTCTGACCTTGCCAGCGTGCGGTTCCGCCAGCATCTTAACTGCTCACAATCGGTTTTTTTGGTTTTTGCAGTGCCACTGGGCATGGAGGAAGAGATGGCACTCCGCCTGGCATCGCCGTTCGGTGGAGGAGTCGCCCGCCGGGGAGAGATCTGCGGCGCGGTGTCCGGTGCGCTGCTGGTACTCGGCCTGGCACACGGGTCTGCCACCCCGGAAGGTAAAGAACAGGTCTATCGCTTGTCGCAGGAGTTCATGCAGAAATTTGAAGCCAAGCACCCGGGTATCCTCTGCCGCCAACTGCTGGGCTATGATCTCAATCAGCCCGGGGAATACCAGCAGGCAAAAGAGGCGGGGGTTTTTAATACGATCTGCCCTCTACTCGTGAGTGATGCGGTTGAGATCCTGCAGTCCATGCTCGAGACGGCAATCCCTGAACCATGAGCCGCTCCAAACGTCCCCTCAACGAATCCTACTGGGTGGAGAAGAACCGATTGCTGGCGGGAGAATACCCTGCCGGGGAAACCACCTTTGAGACCCGCCTGCGCCTGCGGGCACTTCTCGAGGCTGGTCTGGATACTTTCATCGACCTGACACGTCCTGGCGAACTTCAACCCTACCAGGATGTACTCACCGAAGAGGCTGCCCTGCTTGGAAAGACAGTCACCTGCCACCGCTTTCCGATCGGGGATTTCGGCTTGCCAAGCCGCGCCCAAATGGGAGAGATCCTGGTAACGATCGATTCCACCCTGGCAGCAGGGCACAAGGTATACCTGCACTGCTGGGGTGGCATTGGGCGGACGGGGACGACCGTCGGCTGCTACCTGGTGCGGCATGGTAAAAACGGCACCGAAGCCCTGCAACAATTGGCTGAATGGTGGCGGGAGGTTCCCAAGAACGCTGTTCACCCCCGTTCTCCCGAAACCGAAGCACAGAGGCAATTCATCCTGACCTGGCATGAACTGGCATAAACGCTTCCTGCAGCAAGCAGGATGGACACAGGAATTGCGTGGGTACCTCCTGGCGCAGGCCGGTCTTTCCCATGCCCGGCGACTCCTGGAGGTGGGCTGTGGAACCGGCGCTGTGCTGGTGTCCATACCCGGGGATAATGCCATCCGCTTTGGGCTGGACCTGGATTTCGAACGGATCGCGGCGGCACGACGAAACGTTCCCGGCGCGTCCCTGGCCTGTGCTGATGCACTGCGCCTGCCTTATGCGGCACGGTCCTTTGATCTCACCTGCTGCCATTTCTTCCTGCTTTGGGTACGCGAACCGCTACAAGCCCTGCTAGAGATGAAACGCGTCACCCGCAGTGGAGGCGCCATCCTCGCCTTTGCCGAACCTGACCATACGGCACGCATCGACAAACCAGCCTCCCTTGCCCCGCTGGGGCGCTGGCAGGCCGAGTCACTGCGCCTGCAAGGCGCAGACCCTGCACTGGGCTTTCACCTGGCTGATCTTTTTCGCCAGGCTGGCATCCGCCTGCTCGAAACCGGCAAATTGCAAGCGCACATCGATCAGCCATTCTCATCCGAAGAGTGGCAATTGGAATGGGACATTCTGTCTGCTGACCTCGCAGGGCTTGTCCCAGAAATGGAACTTGCCAGTTGGAAGCAGGCGGATGAAGCCGCCTGGAAGCAGGGGGTACGCAGCATGTATGTGCCGACGTATTTCGCACATGGCGTAGTATAATGCCAGCCAATGATGGAGAATATTGAGACCCCAACCGAGTCGCCTCCCGCGCCAACACCCGCTCGGGAAGCCATTCGGTTTTTTCGTGAAATTCTGGAAACCCTGGGATTGGCACTGATCTTGTTCCTGGGAATCAACCTGGTCTCCGCGCGTGTGCGGGTGGAAGGCTATTCCATGCTGCCCACCCTCGACAACAACCAATACGTGTTGATCAGCCGCCTGACACCCAGCATCGGCGAGTTAAAAAGAGGGGATATCATTGTCTTCCGTCCACCCATGTATCCTGAAGCGAACTGGTTGGAACGCCTGCTGGGCTTTCCCACCTTGCCAAATGAGTATGAAGACTATATCAAGCGTGTCATTGGGCTGCCGGGAGAGCAGGTGATCATCTCCGGCGGACAGGTATCCATTGATGGAGTGGCACTGCAGGAAACTTATATCTCCGAAGCACCGAAGTATGACGGCATGTGGCAGGTACCGGAAGGGCACTTGTTCGTCCTGGGTGATAACCGCAACAGTTCCTCTGACTCGCATAGTTGGAGTTTTCTGCCCACCGAAAGCGTGCTGGGTAAAGCCGTGCTGGTCTACTGGCCTTTCTCCGACTGGAAATCGCTTTCCTCTGCCAATGCCGCCCAGGCTGCTCCTTGATGCGATATAATACTCAACCAAAGCGAACCTGATCATGACTGATGAAAAAAACCTCTCGTATCCGTGTTCAGAATGCCAGGCTGGCATTCTGCATTTGACCTATCTTACGTACTTCACCTGGCTGGATAATGAATTGGTCAGTGTGCCCAATTTTCCTGCCTGGGTCTGCGATCTATGTGGGCGGCGTGAGTATGACCAGCGAGCCATCTCCTGGTTGAGGATCATGCTCAACCCGGACACTGGAAAACCCACCAATGTACCGCGCCGCATCCATGCTCCCAGAAGCAGGAAACGCGACTCGCTCCGCCCTGCCACGGGATGATCTTCAACCGGACTCCAGGAGCACCCATGATTGAGCCCAATGTCACCCACCGCCTGATCGCCGCAGATTTTCTGACACCCAGTTACCGCGTTGTTGGACGGGTCATGGTGCCAAACAGCGGCATGACCGGTTTGATGAATGACACCACCAATTCATTCATGGAGGTGCTCGAGGCCAAGTTGGCGCGCACCCATATGCCCACCAAGTTGGTTGGGGAATACAACATGGTCGACCTGGTCAAGCCGAATGTTTTTGCCGTCTGCCTTTCACGGCGGGAGGACGTCGGCCCGCAGGGGCTGGCGCGTGGCGGTTACAAGAACCTGACCCATTACCCGGTACGCGTCACCACCCCAGTGTACGAACTGGATGGTACCCTGGAATGGGCCGGGCGCTTCGACTTTGCCACCATCATGATCGAGGGGATCCGAGAATTCGTCCCAATCTACGATGCCACACTGACTTCCATCCTCATTCCCCAGTTTCGCATTGAGAGTCCAGCCATCCTGTTCAACCGCCGGCATGTCGACCTGCTGGCACTGATTGCCGAAAAGAAAGAATAAGGAAAGCAGATCGGGTCACTTCTGTTCCGTAAACTGCTGATAGAACCCCTTTCCGTTTCATCTGACCGCCCTGCCCCCTACAGGGCGGTTTCATTCTCCAGTAGATATAATTTCTATACAGTGTTAATGTTTTTCTTGCATCGGCGCGGTAAGCTTGTGCCATCAGAACTCTTTTGCGCGTTCGTATGCGTAATCCACACTCAGGAGAATCAAAATGGGAAAGATCATTGGAATTGACTTGGGCACCACCAACAGCGTGGTCGCCGTCATGGAAGGCGGACAGCCCACCGTTATTACCACCGCAGAGGGAGGCCGGTTATGTCCATCGGTGGTGGCATTCAACAAGAACGGAGAGCGCATGGTCGGTCAGACCGCCAAGCGCCAGGCCGTGATCAATTCAGAGAATACCATTTCCTCGATCAAGCGCTTCATGGGTCGCCGTTTCGATGAGGTGGAAAGCGAACGTAAAATGGTGCCCTATACTGTAACGGAAGGGCCGCAGAGCGAAGCGCGCGTCAAGATCCCGGTCACCAACCGCGAGTACAGTCCGCAGGAGATCTCTGCCATGATACTCGCCAAGCTTAAGGCCGATGCAGAAGCCTATCTTGGCCAGACGGTCACAGAGGCGGTCATTACCGTGCCGGCTTACTTTAACGACAGCCAGCGCCAGGCAACCAAGGACGCCGGGCGAATCGCCGGGCTGGACGTGAAACGCATCATCAATGAGCCGACTGCCTCCGCCCTGGCATACGGACTGGATAAAAAGAAGAATGAGACCATCCTGGTCTTTGACCTCGGTGGTGGTACATTTGATGTCTCCGTCCTGGATGTGGGTGAAGGCGTCATTGAAGTCAAATCCACCAACGGTGATACCCACCTGGGTGGCGATGACTGGGATCAGCGCATCGTCAACTGGGCTGCCGATGAGTTCAAGAAACAGGAAGGCATTGACCTGCGCCAGGATCGCCAGGCCCTTCAACGGCTGCGCGAAGCGGCTGAAAAAGCCAAGGTGGAACTTTCCAGCATGATGGAATCTGAGATCAACCTGCCGTACATCACCGCGGACGCCAATGGACCGAAACACCTGGTTCTAAAACTCACCCGGGCCAAGTTCGAGCAGATGACCGAGGACCTGCTCAATCGCTGCCGCCTGCCCTTTGAAGCTGCATTGAAAGACGCCAACCTGCGCGCTTCCGACTTGAATGAAGTGGTCCTGGTGGGTGGCTCCACACGCATGCCCATGGTCCAGGATCTGGTGCGCACATTGACCGACGGCAAGGAACCCAACAAGGGTGTCAACCCCGACGAAGTGGTCGCTGTGGGTGCTGCCATCCAGGCTGGCGTCCTGGGCGGTGAAGTCAAGGATATCCTGCTGCTCGATGTCACCCCCCTTTCTCTGGGAGTGGAAACCATGGGCAGCGTCATGACCCGGATGATCGAACGCAATACCACCATCCCGGTGCGCAAGACAGAAACCTATTCCACGGCAGCGGACGGTCAGACCGCAGTCGATATCCATATTCTCCAGGGCGAACGCCCCATGGCAAATGACAATATGTCCTTGGGCCGCTTCCGCCTGGATGGCATTCCGCCTGCCCCGCGCGGCATTCCCCAGATCGAGGTCACCTTCGATATTGATGCCAACGGCATCCTGAATGTCACCGCAAAAGATAAGGCCACCAGCAAAGAGCAGAAGATCACGGTCACAGCCTCCACCAACTTGAGCAAGGACGATATCGCCCGCAAGGTGGACGAAGCCAAGCGCTATGAGGCGGATGATAAGAAACGGCGCGAATTGATCGATGCCCGCAACAATGCCGACAGTCTCCTCTACCAAACTGAAAAAGCTCTGCGCGAATTGGGTGAGAAAGTACCTGCAACCGACCGCGGCAATATCGAAGCCAAGGTGAATGATCTCAAGCAGGCAGTCCAGTCGGATGATATCGGGCGCATCACCAAGGCCAGCGAAGAACTGCAGAACGTGTTCTACGCCCTCAGCCAGCAGTTGTATTCACAGGGACAGACCCCGCCCCCAGGTGGCGCCCAGGGATTCGACAGTGCCCAGCCTGGTGATCAGGAAAATCCTCCCCCTGGAGATAGTGATGGCGACGTGATCGACGGCCAAGTTAAAGACGCATAGCGATTTGCATTCCGCAGGGGCACGACATATCGTGCCCCTGTTTTTTGTTATATAATCATCCCCATGTCCAAGAAAATACGCAACATCCTCATCGCCGTGGCAGCCGCGATCCTGCTCGCCATCGGCTTGTATAATATCCCGTACATTCACCAGAAACTGGCCTGGCGGGTGGAAGACCTGCGCACCACCATTTATTATTTTTTCAATCCACCCGAAGAAGTGGTGTTCGTGCCCACCCAACAATCCATCCTGACCCTCACCCCGCGTGCCACGGTCACGCCAACCCTTGAGGTCGCCGAGGCGCTGACCCCGACGAATACCAGTATCCCAATTCCCCCGTCCGTTCTCCTTGAAGATGTCATCTTCATTGACCAGATGCACCGCTGGAACTACTGCGGTCCCGCCAACCTGGCAATGGCACTGGCATATGTGGGCTGGAAAGGCGAGCCGGGGAATCTTATGAACCTGCGCGACCAGGTGGGCGCAGTCATTAAGCCAGGCGTGAACGATCCCAACCTGGATTTCATCCAGCGCTCGCAGACGGACGTGAATGTCATGCCCTACGAGATGGTCGATTTTGTCAACGACCGGACTGAATTCCGTGCCCTCTTCCGCTACGGAGGCACATCTGACCTGCTCAAACACTTGCTGGCTGCCGGCTTCCCGGTGATCACCGAAAAGGGTATTTACCAGACCCTTCCTCCGGAGAACACCATGCAGTGGGCAGGTCATTATGCCTTCACCACCGGTTATGATGAGATCTCTGGCAAGTTCACTTACCAGGATTCATATACGCCGAACGAATCCATCCCGTATGAGCAACAGGGCAAGAATGTCACCGAAACCTATGCCGAGTACCTGGATGGTTGGCGTGCCTTCAATTACGTTTTTATTATCGTCTACCAGCCGGAACGCGAAGTCGAGTTATTCCAGGTGCTTGGGCAGTGGGTGGACGAGACCTGGGCAGCGCAAAATGCCCTTGCCATAGCCACCCAGGAGACTGATTCACTGACCGGAGTGGATGAGTTCTTTGCCTGGTTCAACCAAGGTACGAGTTATGGTCTACTCACTGAATATGGACAGGCTGCTCTGGCGTATGACACCGCCTTCACCCTCTATAATGCACTCCCCACGGCTGACCGGCCCTACCGGATCATGTGGTATCAGACCGGTCCTTATCGGGCTTATTTCTTCACCAGCCGCTACCAGGATGTCATCAACCGCGCCGATGCCACCGAGGCAACTCTCTATTATTCACGTGTGCTCGAAGAAACCCTTTACTGGCGCGCCCGGGCCAAAGCCGCCTTGGGACTGTATGACAGTGCCTATGTCGACCTGCGCCGCGCGGTCGAATACAACCCGTATTTCACCCCGGGGATCAGCCTGATGGCTGAATGGGGTCTCACCCCCTGAACGCCATGCGCCTGCTTCATTTTGCCGACGCGCACATCGATATGGCCAACTATGGCCGTCATGACCCGACGTCGGGATTGCCCTTGCGCGTCCTGGATTTCCTCAAATCCCTTGACACCATTATTGATGCAGCCATCAATGAGCAGGTGGACCTGGTCATCTTTGCCGGGGATGCTTACAAGGATCGTTCCCCAGCCCCCACCTTTCAGCGTGAGTGGGGCCGGCGCATCATCCGTTTGTCGAAAGCTGGCATCCGCACCCTGCTGCTGGTCGGCAACCACGACCTGTCCCCTGCGACCGGCCGCGCGAATGCCATCCAGGAGTTCGAAACGCTTGACATTCCTCATGTAACCGTGCTGGACAAACCGCGATTCCTGAATTCGGCGGAACTTGGCCTGCCAGCGCAGGTGATCGCCCTACCCTGGATCCCGCGTTCCGGGCTGATGGCTGCCACCGGTACAAGCGCTGCTGAGGTCCAGGACGAGGCGGAAGAACGTATCAACATGCTGGTCTCCCATTGGTTGGAAGAGGCTGACCCCACCCTGCCCACCATTCTCACCGCACATGCATCGGTGCAAGGGGCGAAGTACGGCGCGGAGCGGAGCGTCATGCTGGGCGCTGATCTCGTTTTGCCGGGTGCACTGGTGCGTGACCCGCGCCTGGACTATGTTGCCCTGGGTCACATTCACAAGCCGCAAAACCTGAACGAGAACGCCCACCCGCCAGTCATTTATCCGGGTTCCATCGAACGCGTCGATTTTGGCGAGGTGAAGGATGACAAGTTCTTTATCATTGCCGATGTCGCCAAGCAGAACACCAGGGTGGATTGGCGCCAACTGACCGGTGTGCGCCCCTTCGTGGACCGGTATGTCACCTTGGAATCCTCCACAGGTGTAACCGAAACTCTCCAGTCTGCACTTCCGATTGATATGAAGGATGCCATTGTGCGGTTGACCGTTCAATACCCGCGTGACATGGATACCTTGATCGATGAGCCATCCCTGCGCCGGTTTGCGCAGGAAGCATTTGAGTTCCAGCTCATCCGGCGCCCGCAGGCTGAGGCACGCATCCGCCTATCGGCGGGACAGACTGCCAGCAGCCTCAGCCCATTAGAACTGTTGGCACAATACTGGCGTGCCGGCAATACTGATCCTGCCGAGATCGAGATCCTGGATCAAATGGCGGGAGAGATCATCTCTGGGCTGCAACCAGAAGCAAATGAGGATTGAAAGGAGAGTCTGGCATGCGTTGGATCTATATCTCCCCTCACTTTGACGATGCCGTGCTCTCCTGCGGCGGCTTGATCTACGAACAATCCCGCCAGGGCCTCCCGGTGGAGATCTGGACGATCTGCGCCGGCGACCCACCTCCCGGCCTACTTTCACCGCTCGCCCAGTTCTGCCATTTTCAATGGGGAACACAAACTGCTGAAGAAACGGTCTCCTTGCGTCAAAAGGAAGACCGGGCCGCAGCTGCTATTCTAGGCGCAGAGACTCTTCATTTCGGCATCCCCGACTGTATCTACCGCCGTTCACCAGAAGGTGAACTTCTTTACACCGATGATGTTTTTGGACCCCGGCACCCTCTGGAAACCAAGCTGGATACCAGCATTACCGTTGCCCTGAAAGAAGAACTGCTCCCGGATGACACGGTCATCTGCCCCTTGACCATCGGCGGGCATCTCGACCATGTGCTGGCGCGCGCTGCAGTGGAACAGATCGGGATTTCCCTGCATTACTATGCTGATATTCCGTACCTGCTCAATGCACCGGATACGCTCGAAATGGTTGTCAGCGGACTGGGTGAGAAGTTATTCCCGGTTTCGCCGGATGGCCTGCAAGCCTGGCAGGACGGCATTCTCGCCTATAGCTCCCAGATCAAGATGCTCTTCGAGACAGAAGAAACCATGCGGCAAGCCATCTCCGGGTACTGGGCAACCAGGCAGGGGATCCGCCTGTGGAGCGCCGGCTAGAAAATTACTTGCGTTTCATCTGGAATCATGTATAATATTGCCGGGTAGTGAAACCGAACCTGCATCTCTGTTCCAGAGATGCTTCTATTTTCCTAGGATAAAGAATATGCCGACAACATTTCTGACCAAAGATGGCTACCAGAAACTGGCCGATGAACTCGAATACCTGCGCACCGAGAAACGCGCAGAAGTTGCCAACCGTCTCCACGAGGCGATGGAAGGCGGCGAGTTGATCGAGAACGCCGAATATGAAGCTGCCAAGAACGAGCAGGCTTTTGTCGAAGGGCGCATCCTGGAACTGGAAATGATCCTCGCCACCGCGCGGGTGATCGATGAGAAGGATAAGAAAGACAAGTCCGGCAAGATCCAGGTTGGTTCCACTATCGTCATCAGCGAGGATGGTGGTGATTCGGAGCGCTATACCATCGTGGGTGCAGCCGAAGCAAACCCGCGCGAAGGCAAGATCTCCAACGAATCCCCCATCGGCAAGAGTGTCCTCAACCACGTTGTGGGCGAGGAAGTACTCGTGGAAGCACCTGGTGGTACATTCAAAGTGAAAATCATCAAGGTCGAATAGCCTGGGATCAGCCCTGCAGGCCCCGCGTCGCCTCCTGGGTGCGCGGGGCTTTTTTTATTCTCAGCCTCATTGCCTTCCTGCGCCTGGATCGATCCGCCAGGGCGGGCACAAGGGAGTGAGGTAAAATACAGCCAGAAAGGTTAGTCGTATGGCCGAATACTCTTCTTTGGAAAAGATCCGTCTCGAAAAGATCGCCCTGTTGCGGGAGGAAGGGGTCGAACCCTATCCCACCCGCGCCGAGCGTACCCATACCACTGCCGCGGCGATCGCTGCATTTGAAGCCGCCGAAAAGGCTACCCCGGCAGGCCAGCCGCCGGCAGAAGTGTCCGCAACCCTGGCCGGGCGAATCCGCGCCACCCGCCCAATGGGTAAACTGACCTTTGCCCACATCGAAGATGGCTTCGGCAGGCTGCAGTTATTCTTCCGCATCAATGAACTGGGCCAGGAACACGTGGATTTTTTCAACGATCGCTATGACCTGGGTGATTTCATCCAGGCATCCGGTGTGCTCATGCGCACCAGGAGCGGTGAGATCACCCTGCTGGTCCAGGGATACCGGATGCTGGCGAAATCAGTCTCACCGCTTCCGGCCGCCAAGGATGAGACCCTGGAAGACGGCACTGTCATCCGTCATGCGGCATTGGAAGATGATGAATTACGCGCCCGCCAACGCTACGCCGACCTGGCGGTCAACCCGGAGGTGCGGGATACCTTCCGTAAACGCACCACGCTTATCCACTCTCTGCGCGAGTTCCTCGATGCGCGCGGCTTTTTAGAGGTCGAGACTCCCATCCTCCAACCGCTATATGGTGGTGCCGCAGCACGCCCCTTCATCACCCATCACAACGAGCTTGACCAGGATATGTACCTGCGTATCTCCTTTGAGCTGTACCTCAAACGCCTGCTGGTGGGCAACCTGGAAAAGGTGTACGAAATCGGGCGTGACTTCCGCAATGAAGGGGTTTCTTATAAACACAACCCCGAATTCACCCAACTGGAATTCTACTGGGCCTACGCCGATTACCTGCAGGTCATGGAATTGACGGAGCAAATGGTCTCGAACGCCTGCCAGAAAGTAAATGGCAGCATGAAGGTGACCTACCAGGGGCATGAGTTGGATTTCACGCCACCCTGGAGACGCCTGGAAATGCGCCAGGGCTTGCTGGAAGCCACCGGCATCGATATCGCCGCGCATCCGACGGCCGAATCACTCTGCCAGGCACTTCAAATCGCCGGTAAACAACCCGATCCGAACGCCACACGCGGGAAATTGATCGACTATATGCTTTCTGAATTCCTTGAGCCTGCGCTCATTCAACCTGTCTTCCTCTACAACTACCCGCGCGATATCTCGCCGCTGGCAAAATCCATGCCTGGTGATCCATTGACCGTGGAGCGATTCGAAGGCTATGTGGCTGGTTACGAGCTGTGTAATGCGTTCACCGAGTTGAACGATCCACTCGACCAGGAAAGCCGCTTCCTCGAGATGGGCCGGGATTATGCCGATGGCGAAGAGGAAAAACACCCGTTGGATGAGGATTACCTGCGTGCCATGCGTTATGGGATGCCCCCCTGCGGCGGATTTGGCATGGGGGTGGACCGCCTGGCAATGCTCCTAACCGATAAACACCATATCCGGGAAGTTCTGCTTTTCCCCCCCATGCGCAAGGCTGAGTGATAGACAAAACATCACCCTGGTTTCCTTACCAGGGTGATGTTCTATTTACGTTCCTGCTCGTCCATCCCGGGCGTCCACAACCGGACACAATTTCGTCCACCGGTTTTGGCTGCATATAATGCCTGGTCGGCGCGGCGGATGAGCGTTTCGAGGTCCGGGGTTTGTCCACCCTCCTGCTCATTACTGGCCGCGCCAATACTCACGGTGACCGATTGCTGGCCGGACGAGGTCTCAAAAGCCAATTTGGCGATCTCGACCCGCAAGCGATCTCCTGCCTTTATGGCCTGCTCGCCATTGATCTCCGGTAACAGGAAGATGAACTCTTCCCCTCCATAGCGACCAAGAACATCACTGCCCCGCAGACGGGATTGGCACAACCGTACCAGTTCACAAAGAAGCCTGTCCCCCGCGGGGTGTCCGTACGTATCATTGAATACTTTAAAATGATCGATGTCAAGCATCAGCATGGACAGGTGTTTCCCATAGCGGGTCGCACGAACCAATTCCTGGGAGGCAAGGTTCATAAAGTGCCGGCGGTTAAAACAGGATGTTAACGGGTCCTGGCAGGCAAGGTTTTGCACTTCCTGGTAGAGCTTGATCCGCTCGGTGATCTCGGTGGCGATGAAGACCACCTTGTTCTTTTCGCCCGCCTGTGCCTGTCCCATGGGCGCGATCCGTCCCTCGAACCAGTGTTCACCGCCGGAAAGCACCGGGATCTTGTATTCGATCACCTGGGTCTGCCCGGTCGTTATCGCCTGGTGGATGGCATCCATCATTTTTTTTGCTTCCAGCATCGGCATCAGTTCGTCGATCAGGCGCCCTTTCATGTCTTCAGGACGGTAAAGAAGCAGGCTGGTTTCATTGGCCAGGATCTCGAGATAGCGTCCGTCCTCATCATAGACAAAGGAAAGATTCGGTAAGGCACTGACAAAAGCAGTTAATTTGCTCTCTTTGTCCCGTAGTTGTTCCTGCGAATGGGTCAGTTCCTCCAGCCTGGTCTCCAGGATTCGGTTGGTGTCTTCAAGCTGTTTGTTCAAATCCCGGATGGTCAGGTGGATCTTGACGCGTGCCAGCACTTCATCCATATAAAAAGGCTTGGAGATGTAATCCACCCCACCGGATCTGAAAGCCTGTACCTTGTCCTCCTCGGAGTCCAGAGCGCTGATAAAAATCACCGGGATGGCACTTGTCTTATCGTTCTCTTTCAACTGCCTGCAAGCCGAATAGCCGTCCAACAAAGGCATATCGATATCCATCAAGACCATGTCGGGATCTGATTCAATCGTTATTTCCACTGCCTGCCTGCCATCGCCTGCCATAAGTACACCGTACCCTGCGTTCTCCAGAATGCGTTTCAACAGGGTCACGTTGACCGGTGCATCATCGACAACAAGGATGATCTCTTTTTTTGCGCCGCTCATATTATTGTTATCCACATAAACAATAATATAAAGCATATTTGCTCTCTTGCCAACTCCATGATGGCACCAGAGCACAAACGAATTTAAAAGGGAATCCTGTTCTCCTCTTTTCCCTCAGGGCCACGTCTATTGATCCTTCAGGCCAGGGGGCCTGATCGTGGGGCTGCCTGCGTGGAAGTTGTATAATCAAGGTGAAAGAATTCAGGCAGACGGAACAAAAAAAGGAGATGAATATGCCTAGGAAGACCGTTCCCGCGTTCCTGGTCTTACTTTTTCTTTTAATCGGCTGTAATCTACCCTTTCCAACTGCCACAATGACCCCGACCCTTCCCTCCACCGTGACCATCCCCCCCAAGGCCACTGTAACCGCTAACCCAACCGCCACGACCTACTCCCCGTATCCATACATCGAGGTGCCCATCCAGGCGGTGCTGGTCTCGGATGACGATGGCAGCCATGCAGTTCAAATCAGTTATGAAGAAATTAAGACCTGGGTGGACCGGTCCAATCAGATCTACGCCATGGCTGGTATACGCTTCTTATTCAACCTTCAGGACATGACCACCCTGAAGAGCACCCTGCTCAACAATATGATCGGCAACCAGGATGCACAATGGGACGAGGAAGTGGCAGGCGGTAACCAGGTGGCATCCATGTACCCGGGCAGGCTGACGATCTTCTTCCGCAGGGGGAGCGGGGAGTACTGGCTGGGAGGAGCATTCTCCTCGTCCAATTACAATTTTGTGGTCATGCCCCAGTACAGCCACAGTTGGTGCGACAACCAGGATGATAATGGCATGCTGGCACACGAGATCGGCCATTATCTTGGACTCGGTCATATCTTCCCTGCCGTGTTTTCCAGTGTGGCAGAAGCTGAAAACTTCCTGCAAGGCAATAACAACGTCCCGAATATCTTTGATGGGGATGGTTTGAGCGACACGCCCCCTGACCCAGGTATATACGACAACTATTATTCGTGTACGAGCGTCTCAGAGGTAACCTTGAACGGCATCAACTTCACCCTCCCGCGCGAAAATATCATGTCCTACTACAACGGCCGAACGAGTCTTAGCGGGCAGCAGAGTGAACTTGTCCGCTGGTACCTACAAAAGCGTCAACAGAATGAAATGGCAATGCCAACCAATGTCAATGCCCCCAATCCGCTGGAAGCGAATAAGCTCGGGATACTGGATATTTCGGGTTGTTCTGCCGGTTACCAGAATATGACTGGCTTCGGGGATGCACATCGTTGGTATAACGACGACCATTTATTCGTCTCTTCCGGGCAACACTGCAGCCTCACCTTGAGTCTGCCGGTAGCAACGGCTGGCCAATACCGGCTGGATGTTTACATGACACAAACGCCGGATTTCGGACAGGTTCAGGTGTTGTTGGACGGTGCAACCGCCGGCGTGCCAATCGAACTGTACGCGCCTTCCGTCATGCCAAGCGGGCCGATCACATTGGGCACGTTTGATCTGGCTGCCAAGACTCACTCGCTTACTTTCAAGGTGGTAGGCAAGAATGCGCTATCACCGTATTACAGCCTAGGCATTGACTGCATCTCGCTTGTACCTGTTCCATAGATAGCCGCCGGGTTCACGAATAGCCCGCCTGATAAGTATCGAATTCGATCATTGACTCTACTGCAAAAACTCATACATTAACAGCCCATATGTAGGTTCGCAGGCCGGGACTGACTGATCAAGCACAACCAGGCAACTTTTACGAAAGCCAAAAAAGAATCTTCCTGCTGGTCGA
>JBGSVI010000033.1:0-3533 GCA_041753035.1 Anaerolineales bacterium
GAAGGCAATGAAAGCCCGCCCCTCAGCGGGGCGCGACAGGAACGCCAGCGGGGCAACCCACCAGGAAGGCAGCAGGGTCAGGTCGGTCAGGGCATCCGGGTTCTCGAGGCGCACGCCGCGGGACAGGCGCTCGACCAATTCGACCGGCTGGAGGCGCGCAGCCAGCGTCTGCGCTTCGGCAAGCCCGCGTTGCAGGATGGGCTGCAGGCGCCTCTCCTCCTCGGCGAAGAAAACATTCTGGTATTCCTGCAGGGCAGCCAGTAACTTCTCGCCAGTTTCTGGCAGGGTGGCAAAGGCATTCAGCAGGTGATCCAGTCCAACCGGGGATGGGCTGGAAAGATCGCTAAAAAGCGCCACCAGGGAGGCGCGGTCTTCCGGGGTCCACAGGCAGCGCCTGGCAACCGCTTGGAGCAGGTCAGCCAAGCCCGGGAGTGCCTTGTCAGAGCGTGCCAGTGCCGGGATGCGCTCTGCAGGAGGCATGGCTTCCAATGTCTGCAGGGCACAGGCGGCATCCTGTGGGGATGGCAGGCTGCTGATCCATTGCAGGGGCACGCTGGCGTAGGAATAGAACTGCTCGAGGGCCTCGCGGCTGGCGGGGGAAAGGCGCTGGCGGATCCCCGCGGCAGAAGCCGGGCGCATGCCAAATTCACCTGCGTGGTGCAGCACGAACAGCGAGAGGAAGAGATCGCAGGCAGAGCCGGAGGCGAAATGGACGATGGTCATGAGATTAGATGTTTGTCTAACGTGTTAGATAATAATCTAACACGATCAATTCGTCAAGGAAGACAGGAAGACACGGAAGAAGAATTATCGACGGTGATCTCTGGAATTTCTGATGCAGGTGCCTTCCAGTTTGAACCGTCCCCATCTTGCCATCTTGCGCCGCCTCGTTTACACTGGGGCTGGTAATCCAGACCAGAAGCGAGCCTCCATGCCCTCTCACAAGAAAAATTCACCCTCCCGCTCATTGACCTCCGCCCTCGAGTCATCCCTGCCTGCCAGCACCCACACACTCCGTAAACAGGCGCAGCGCCTGCAACGCGGAAGGCGCGGGTACCGCCTCCTCGCCTGGCTGGTGCGCATTCTCCTGGTCCTGCTTGGCACGGCAGCCGCGTTGCTCCTGCTGGCTGGCGGCGCCTTCCTGCTTTCCAACCGCACCAACGGCAGCCTGGTCTCCTCGGGGGAGAAGCGTTCGTACCTGCTGTATGTGCCGGATAGTTACGATCCTGCCAAACCCACACCGCTGGTCATCACCATTCACGGCTTCGCCCAATGGCCCGCCCACCAGGCCCAGTTGACCCATTGGAACGACCTGGCGGATGAGTATGGTTTCATCGCCGTGTACCCCTCGGGCACCGATTTCCCCAAGCGCTGGCGCACGGGCGGGGACACGCCGGTGGATGTGCTGTTCATCTCCGCATTGATCGATCAACTGGAAAGCGATTACAACATCGACCCGCAGCGCATTTACGCCAACGGGCTTTCCAACGGCGGCGGCATGTCCATGCTGCTGGCTTGCCAGCTCTCCGGGCGCATCGCCGCCGTTGGTTCGGTGGGTGGCGCCTATACCTTCCCCTGGAGTGCCTGCCAGCCAGAACGCCCCGTGCCGGCGATCATCTTCCACGGCACCGCTGACCCGGTCGTCCCCTACTACGGTGGTCCCTCGCACTCCTTCGCCATCGACTTCCCACTCGTCCCTGCCTGGGTGGATGTACTGGCAGGACGCAACGGCTGCAGCAGCACCCCGGTCGGAATCTCCGCGCAGGGACAGGTCAGCGGGCTGCGCTACACGGGCTGTGCCCAGGATGCCGAAGTGATCTTCTATACCATCAGCGGGGGCGGGCATACCTGGCCGGGCGGCGACCCCCTGCCGGAATTCATCACCGGGTACACCAGCCAGGATATGAACGCCACGCAGGCGATCTGGAATTTCTTCCAACAGCACCCCCTGCCGGGGAAATGACATACTGAGGAGCGTACCCATGAACTGGAAACTGCTGTCCTGGAACGTGAACGGCATCCGCGCCGCGGAGAAGAAGGGCTTCCTCGACTGGCTGGCAGGCAGCAATGCTGACCTGGTCGCCGTGCAGGAGACCAAGGCGCACCCCGACCAACTCTCCCCGGCGCTGCTCAACCCCCCGGGCTACCTTTCCGCCTGGAACTCCGCCGAGCGGAAAGGCTACAGCGGCACGGTCACCTATTCCCGGCAGGCACCTCTGCAGGTGGTGAAGGGTCTGGGCGAGCAGCGCTTCGACAATGAGGGGCGGGTGCTGATCCATGAGTTCGAACCTTTCGTCTTCTTCAACATCTACTTCCCCAACGGCGGGCGCGGCCCGGAATATGTGGCTCACAAACTGGCTTTCTACCGCCGCTTCCTAGAGGTTGCCCGGGGCTACATGCAGGCCGGGCGCCCGGTGGTGATGACCGGTGACGTCAACACCGCCTACGCTGAGATCGACCTGGCCCGTCCTAAGGAGAACGGGACCCACAGCGGTTTCATGCCCGAGGAGCGGCAGGGGTTGGGCGAATTCTTCCAGGCCGGGCTGGTGGACACCTTTCGCCTGCTGCACCCCGATACGGTCAAGTACTCCTGGTGGGATATGGTGACCCGCGCCCGCGAGCGCAATGTCGGCTGGCGGCTGGACTACTTCATGGTCTCCCCCGACCTGGTGCCGTGCCTGCGGGCGGCGGATATCCACGACGAGGTGATGGGCTCGGACCACTGCCCGGTCAGCCTGGTGCTGGAGATATAAACGAGGGTTTGGGGGAGATCAAACCGCCAAACGGGTGGACGGCTGCGCCACCGCCGCTTCCTCGCCGCGCTGCGCCAGCCACCACTTTACCGCATCGACAATAGCCTCGACCGCCGGGCGCGGGGCATAGCCCAGTTCCGCCTGTGCCCTGGCGTGGCTGATCTCTGAATTGCTGCGGATCGCGGCCAGCGAGTAGGGGGTGAAGATCGGCGTTTCCGTAAACAGCGGTAGCAGCCCCGCGGCCAGGTCCGCGACCCAGTCCGGCAGGTGGATGCCGAAATGCCAGCCCTCGGCAGTCTGCCAGATCGTCTGCGCCACCTCGCGCACCGTCAAAAGGTTTCCCCCCAGGATATAGACCCGCCCGCTCTTTGCCCGGGCAGCCGCTGCCAGGAAACCGGCAGCCACGTCGCGCACGTCCACGAAATCATACGCCCCATCGATGGTGAACTTGACCCCCGGTGTCATGTTGTACAGGATGCCGCGCCCCGCCTCCGAGCAGCGGAAATCGAACGGCCCGGCCACCGCCGTCGGGCAGAGCAGCACCGCATCCAGCCCCTGGCTGGCAGCCCGTAGCACTTCCAAACTGGCGGCAGCCTTGGAGCGGTCGTAAGCGCCGCGCGCCGCCGCAGGGTCAAAGGAACAGGACTCGTCCAGCACGCCGGAGACAGGCGGGCGCAGGGCATACACCGAACTGGCATACAGCAACCGCGGTGCACCGCCCGGCAGGCTGCGCAGGGTTTCCAGCAGCAGGTGTGTCCCGCCCAGGTTGACGCGGTCGGC
>JBGSVI010000034.1:0-61967 GCA_041753035.1 Anaerolineales bacterium
GACGCCGTGACCGGGAGCAATATTTCCTTCATCCGGTCTCTGCAACCGAATTGCTCTACTATCGCGGCCTGCTTGCCCGAGACTTTTTCGAAACACCAGCAGGGGTGCAGGAATTTGCCCACCTTCCATCTGATCTGCTGACCCGCATCCAGCCATCACAAGCCCGGGCGGATCCATTACCGGCCTCCGTGCATGAGAGTGGAAATGATATCCATGAGGAACCACCAGGCCGTCTGGCGACTCCACAGGAACGCGCCCACCCGCTCCCAGCCTGTGACTGCCTGCTGGATGATGCCGTTACGCTTCTGGCTGCCTTGCGCCTCGGGGTGGATCCCCGAGGAATGCATTTGAGCGTGCCGGTGGTCAGTGAATTCCTGCGAGCTGCAAAGATCCTGGCGGGCAGCGAACCCGAGGCGGATGCAGTCAAAGCCTTCCTGGAGATGCCGCGCGACTCGGCGCTTTCCGTATTAGCGGAAGCCTGGCGTAACAGCCAGGTTTTCAACGAAATGCGCCAGGTGCCGGGTCTGGCCTGTGAAGGCGAGTGGCAGAACAAACCGCTGGAAACCCGCCGGTTCCTGCTGACCCAGTTGGAGAAGATCCCGGTTGGAAAATGGTGGAGCCTGGCGGCATTGGTGCGTGCAGTCAAGGAACAGGCGCCTGATTATCAGCGCCCCTCCGGCGATTATGATTCCTGGTTCATCAAGCGCCTCGACGATGGGGCTTACCTGCGGGGCTTTGAGACATGGGACGCGGTGGACGGTGAACTGATCCGCTATCTGATTACCGGGCCGAGCCACTGGCTTGGGCTGGTAAACCTGGCCTCCTCGGGCGACAATGATTCCTGCACTGCGTTCCAGGTTGTCAAGCAACCCGGGGTGCGGACAGAAAACGGCAAACTCAGCGTTTCCTCCACAGGAATGATCAGCGTGCCAAGGAATGTCCCGCGCCTCGTTCGCTACCTGGTTGCCCGCTTTTGTGAGTGGGAAGACCCCAAGGCAGGCGAATACCGCTACCTGGTCACCACGGATGCGCTAAAAAGAGCGAGCCAGCAAGGACTACGGGTCAGCCAATTATTGAGCCTGCTGGCGAGGAATACCCGGGCGGAGGTTCCACCGGCTTTCGTCAAGGCGCTCAAGCGCTGGGAGCAGAAGGGGACCGAAGCCCGCATAGAGGTGCAGACGATATTGAGGGTCAATAGCCCCGAAGTGCTCGCCGGGCTGCGTCGATCGAAGGCGGGGCGCTTTCTCGGCGAGAATCTGGGCCCGGTCTCGGTTACCATCAAGCCGGGGGCGCGTCCCAAGGTTTTGGCCGCACTGGCGGAACTGGGATTGTTGGCGGAGTGTATCCACGATACCGACCGGGAGCAGAAGGATATTTGACTGTTGTCACCCTAAAATGGTGATTAAATATTATGGTTGGCATTGTTATAATAGATAAGCTGGCAAAATCCATGCATGCAGATCAGCAGGACCTTGATTTCCAGAGCCTTTCATGCATGAGGAATCGGCCTTCAGGTGCATCGAACAAAGTGAAGTATGATCCACGGAATTGGAACTGATATTCATGAAGTTGCCAGGATGGCAAAAATGGTTGCCAAGGACCCGCAGCACCTGGAGAGCATCTTTACGGCGGACGAGATCAAATACTGCCAATCGAAAGCAAGACCTTCCGAGCATTACGCAGTGCGATTCGCGGCCAAAGAAGCCTTCCTCAAGGCTCTTGGAACCGGCTACAGGGATGGGCTTGCTTTTTCCGAAATTGAGATCTGCCATGATGAACGGGGTAAGCCTGAAATACTACTGCACGGTAAAGTCAAAGACCTTTGCTGCCGCGAAAAGATCATTCGAAGCTTGATATCCCTGTCCCACACAAGCGAAATCGCCATCGCATTTGCCATTCTTGAAAAATAAACAAGCCAAAGGAGATGCCAGTTCATGTCAAACATAGGATCATTCGAGGAAAGAGTCAAGAATTTTGATTGGTCGATCTCGGAAAAGGAACTTGGGTACAAAGAGGGCGATACGATCAACATAGGCTGGTACTGCTCGGACCGCATCTGCCAGATGGGCAAGGGGGATCGACCAGCACTGCTTTGGGAAAACTCGTTGGGGGAGGAGAAACGCTATACTTATGAAGATATTCGTGTTTGCAGCAACGGGATCGGAGCCTTCCTGCAGAAACTAGGGATCAAGGATGGTGACCGGGTGTGCCTGTTCATGGACCGGGTACCCGAACTGTACATCGGCCTGCTGGGCATCCTGAAGATCGGCGCAATTGCTCAACCGCTTTTCTCGGCCTTCGGCGACGAGTCACTGTACGTGCGCCTGGAGAATGCGGGCACTTCGGCCATCATCACCCAGCGCAAGCATGCTTCCAAGGTGCGCAAGATCCTGGATCAACTCCCGAACCTGAAACATATCATTGTCATCGACCATGACCTGGCGAAAGAATTGAAGGAAAAAGAAATCGCTTTCTCGATGGAAGCTGGACGGCTGGATGAACTGAGCATCTTTCCGACCAAAGCAGAATCGCCCTCCCTGCTGCACTACACCTCCGGGACAACCGGTATGCCCAAGGGGGTCCAACACGTGCACTACTCCCTCATTTCCCAGTACCTGACGGCCAAATGGGTGCTGGATCTCACCGAAAATGACATCTACTGGTGCACGGCTGATCCCGGCTGGGTCACAGGGACATCGTATGGGATCATTGCCCCCTGGGCGCTGGGGGTGACCCAGGTGGTGCTCGATTCCGGTTTCTCGGCCGAGAACTGGTACCGCTTCATCGAGAAATACCAGGTCACGGTCTGGTATTCTGCGCCGACTGCAATTCGTTCCTTGATGAAAGCCGGTGAGGAGGTGGTCAAGAAATTCGATCTGTCCTGCCTGCGCCATCTCGCGAGTGTTGGCGAACCTCTCAACGCTGAAGCCGTGGTTTGGTCTGAAAAGGTCTTTGGCTTGCCCTTCCTGGATTCCTACTGGCAGACCGAGACCGGCTCGATCATGATCACCAATTTTCCAGGAATGCTGATCAAGCCTGGGTCGATGGGCAAACCCTTTCCCGGGATCACCGGCACGATCGTGGATGCGAAAACCTACGAGCCAGTTAATGAAATCGGTGTTATTGGACTGATCGCTTTTCGCCCAGGTTGGCCAGCGATGATGCGCACCTACTGGAAAAACGAAGCAACCTATCAGGGAAAGTTTAAGCATGGCTGGTATCTGCCCGGCGACCGGGCGCGCCTCGACAGTGACGGGTACTTTTGGTTCATTGGGCGCGATGATGATGTGATCAACACGGCCGGGCACCTGGTCAGCCCCTTTGAAGTGGAATCTGCATTGCTCGAACACCCGGCAGTGGCAGAATCAGCAGTGGTCTCCAAGCCAGACGAGATCAACATGGAGGTTGTCAAAGCCTTTGTGACCCTCAAACCAGGTTTCCAGGTATCCGAGGAACTGGAACTGGAGATCATGAACTTCATCCGCAAGAAACTCTCCCCGCTGGCTATGCCGCAAGATGTTGAATATATGGACTCACTGCCCAAGACCCGCAGCGGGAAGATCATGCGCCGCCTGCTGCATGCCAAGGAATGGGGTGAGGAGGTCGGTGATACCTCAACCCTCGAGAACGACTAATATTGCCATCCAATTCATTCAAAGGAGATAAAAATGGACGAACTGAAAGATGTTATTCTCAAATATGTCATCGACGAGTATGCTGATGAGGATGATACAGTCACCTGCGATACTCCACTCATTTCGGGAGGCCTGGTGGATTCCTTCTCCATGGTATCGTTAAAGCGATTCCTCGAAATGCGATACAAGATATCCATCCCGGACGACGATGCCACCCCCGAAGCCTTTGACAGTGTGGACAAAATTGCTGACCTGGTTCTACGCTTCACATCCAAATGATGGATGCGCGGATCCCAGACTCCCTCTCCTCGTGAACCTCCCTGGGAGATGGTTGACTTGGGATAATTGGATAGTTGGTAGAAGGAGAAAACGATGAGCTATAACGATCGCGTGCGTGAGATTTATGGAAAGCAACTGAATGATATTCGCGAGGCGGGGATCTTCAAACAGGAGCGCTTTATCCACTCCCCACAGGCTCCCGATATCGAGGTGGAGTTCCCCTCCGGGGCAGAACTCAAGAAAGTGATCAACGTCTGCGCCAACAACTACCTGGGATTGTCCAGCCATCCGGAGGTGATCAAGGCTGCTCATGAAGGCCTTGATGAGCGTGGCTATGGTATGTCCTCGGTGCGCTTTATTTGCGGGACGCAGGACATCCATCGCCAACTTGAGCAAGTGGTCACTGAATTCTTAGGAACTGAAGATACGATCTTGTTCCCATCCTGCATGGATGCCAACGCAGGCGTTTTTGAGGCGATCCTGACAAAAGATGATGTGATGATCTCCGATCGCCTGGTGCATGCTTCCATTGTAGATGGGATGCGCCTGTGCAGCGCCGAGCATGACACGTACAAGCACGGTGATATGGGTCACCTCGAGCAGAAATTGCAGTTATGGAAGGATAAACGCCTGCGTGTCATCATCAACGACGGTGTCTATTCAATGGACGGTGACACGGCCAAGCTTGATGAGATCGTCAAGCTGGCGGAAGCCTATGATGCCCTGGTCTTCGTGGATGATTCGCATGCCAGCGGTTTCATCGGCAAGACCGGGAGAGGAACACACGAAAAATGTGGCGTGGTCGGCAAGATGGATATCATCACAACCACCTTCGGGAAAGCCCTGGGCGGCGCTTCGGGTGGCTGTGTCTCCGGCCGCAAGGAGATCGTCGAGATGTGCCGGCAGAAGGCGCGCCCCTACCTGTTCTCAAATGCCATGGCTCCCGTGATCATCTCTGGCGTGTTGAAAGCCTTTGAGATCCTGAAACGTTCAACAGAGCTGCGTGACAGGTTGGAAGAAAATGCGCGCTATTGGCGTGCGGGCTTGACCGAAGCGGGATTTGTCCTGAAAAAAGGCGATACACCGATCGTCCCGGTGATGCTCTTCAATGCCAAACTCTCACAGGACTTCTCCCGTGACCTGTATGCCGAGGGAATCTACGCCATCGGGTTCTTCTTCCCGGTGGTAGCCAAAGGCCAGGCGCGTATCCGCACACAACTCTCGGCGGGACACGATAAACAGCACCTTGACAAGGCTCTCGAGGCATTCATCAAGGTCGGGAAGAAGTATAATATCCTTGGCAAGACCGAGGAAGAGATCGTAGCCATGTACGGGTTGTAAACCAACCCGGTGCCTTGTTAACGGACAGGTAAGGCATCTCCCGGTACCAAGGGAGATGCTTTTCCTTGTGTCTGAAATCCTTTTTTTGTGAGGTGAAAGATGGCCAATCCTTTGGACTGGATCCAGGAAGAGATCAGGTCACTGAAAGATGCGGGATTTTATAATAATATTCGGACGATCAGTTCCCCGCAAGGAGCCTGGCTGGAGATCGATGGCCAACGCTACCTGAACTTCTGCTCGAATAATTACCTTGGCCTTGCCAACCACCCCCATATGGTCGAAGCAGCGAAAGCAGCGCTCGACCGGTACGGGGTTGGTCCCGGCGCGGTGCGGGTCATTTCGGGTACGAACGACCTCCACATCGAGTTGGAGAGAAGAATGGCCCAGTTCAAAGGCGTCGAGGCTGCCATCACGTTGCAGTCCGGGTTTCAAGCCAACACGGCAGCCATCGCGTCTTTGATCAGCAAAAAGGACTTCATCTTCTCGGACAAACTCAATCACGCCAGCATCATCGATGGCTGCCGCCTTTCCGGTGGGAAGGTTGTCCCATATGAGCACTGCGATGTGGTCTCGCTGGAGGCAGTCATCAAAGAAAACCTGGGATCATTCCGGCGTGCCATGATCATTACCGATGGTGTGTTCAGCATGGATGGTGACGTAGCCCCGCTGGATAAGATCTACGAGGTGGCAAACAGGCATGGCGTCTTGCTCATGGTCGATGATGCCCATGGGGAAGGTGTACTGGGCAGAGGCGGGCGCGGCATTGTGGATCACTTTGGTTTGCATGGCAAGGTGGATGTGGAAGTAGGCACCATGTCCAAGGCGTTTGGAGTTGTGGGCGGCGTGGTGGCAGGAAAAGCGGCCATCATCGAGTGGCTGCGCCAGCGCGGTCGTCCGTTCATGTTCTCCTCGGCGGTCACCCCGGCGGATGCGGCCGCGTGCCTGGCAGCAATCGACCTGCTCGAAGCTTCCACCGACCTTGTGGATAGGTTGTGGAACAATGCCAGGTATTTCAAGGATGAGATGAAGAAACTCGGCTTTGATCTAGGAGTCAGCACCACACCCATCACCCCGGTGATGCTTGGCGAAGCCCCACTGGCACAGCGCTTCAGCCGTGACCTGTTCGAGAATGGCGTATTTGCCATGGCCAACAGCTACCCGATCGTCCCCCAGGGCAAGGCGCGCATCCGCGTGATGATCTCAGCCGCCCATGAAATGGATGATCTCAATAATGGTCTCGAGATGTTTGCCAGGGTTGGGCACAGCCTGGGCGTGATCTAGCCCTGCTCGGCCTTCATTTCCACAATAATGACTCCACCCGCTCACGTCAGCGGGTGGTTTCGCGGCTTTCGTTCTTTCGATGGACCCACTGTCAGTCGCCTGGCTCAGAAGATTGCTGTTTGGCTGTTGTTACGGCCAGTTTGATCTCGTTGCAGCGGTCACAGTCCTCCTGCTGGCATAAAAGGGCCAGGGGGGTCTGCCGGATGCGGTTGACCACCACCCGGAAAAGCATCTTCAGCGGCACCGCGTGCACCAGCGCCTTGCCGATCTGCACTGAGCGGGTGTAGCGCGCCAAATCTTCAGAGATCACATCAAAACCAGCCGAACAACCTGGAAACCCTGGACAGGCGAGCACCCCTTTTGGTGTCAGCGCCCAGCGCAGGAAGGTCATGCGTCCGGCGAGTTTTTCAGCGTAATGGATGCTGGTGTTCACGGTATGGTTGACCCCGAGCAGAAGTGCCCAACCACCGGCTTCGGCCAGCACACCAAGAGGTTCGAGCGGGTTGCCAAGCTCCTGAGCGGACAGGAATGGATCCGCCTGGATACCGGTGAAGGAGAGAATGGGGTGGTTGGAGCGTTTCGCCTGCGGGTGACGGCGCAATTTCTCGGGAATTGTACCAATCAGCCGGTCCACCGGCATGCGTGGTGAAAAGAATTCCGCCATCTGATTAAGGTCTTTGCCGGAGCCGTAGAGCAGGGCATTCTTCGGCGGCCCAACCCGCGGGGTGACCATGGTCTTATAGGTGAATGCAGGCGCTATCAGGGAGGGGAAAGTTTTTGTCAGGGCAGTGACCACTGTGTCCGCCCCTCCATCCACATCTCCAAATGCGGACAGCGAGGCATGCAGGATGACCGGCGCATCGCCCATCCGCAGGCTGTGAAAACCCAGCAGCAACTCGCGCAGGCGTACGGTCATGCTGGAGGATCTCCGTTTCCGGCGGGTAGACAGATGGTCAATACTTCTTCCAGCAGGTGGTCATTATTGCCATCGAGAAGGCTGAGCTTGATATTCCAGGCGTCCAGTTCTTGAGCGGCTGTGCTTATCATGGCCTCCAGCCCTGCCTTGCTGGCGAAATAAGCTGCGCGTGCCCCCGTCTGCTTTGTCCGGGTACCCAGGAGCAGGATCACACCACCGCCCTGTTCTTTCATGATCCTGGCGGCAGACTGGGTCAGCAGGAATGCCCCGGTGAGGTTAACGTCCAGAGTGCGCACCCAGTCCCATTCATCCATGGCAAGAAGGTGCTTGACCGGTTCCACCTCGGCGCAGTTGATGAGAATATCGAGACACCCAAAATCATCCACCACCTGGTTGAGCAGCCCCTGGATGGGCAGTTTCTTGGCGATGTCAGCAATGTAGGCTTTCACCTTTCCGCCGTTGAGAGTGATGTGGCGCACGGTCTCGTCCAGGTTGATGGGGGTCAGATCATTGGCGGCGATGATGGCTCCCTGTTGAGCCAAGAATTCCGCAACCTGGCGACCGGTGCCTTTTCCAGCACCGGTGATCAGGGCAACTTTGCCACGCAATGTGTTCGTCTTCATTTCCTTGTTCAATCTCCGCAGATAGCGGGTTCATCCAGCGCCATATTGGCATTCAGCAGGATGCCAAAATAGGGTGAGGGATCGAGCGTGTTCCTCATCTCCAACTCATTGCGGAAATGACCTTGTTCATCGGAGAGGACGATGGAAAAATGCAGGTGTACACCAGAGGGATTGGCGGCATCACCGGTGTAATTTCCCTGGTAGCCGAGTAAAGTCCCGGCAGTAATATACATTTCACTCGTGCCAGGGGGGAACGTAGATGAGATGAAAGAGTTTCCGTGCGGATCCGCCATATGCGTGTAGAAGAGCCATATCTGGCGCGTGGGTTGCAACGGGTCTTGCGGGACGCGCATGATGACTGCCGATTTCCAGTCGGGCAGACGGGTCAGATAGCCGGGATAGGCGGCCACAACAGGGGTGACTCCCACATCTGTCCCACCGAAGATATCCAACCCGCTGTGGCGGTGACCAGGACGGAACGAATCATCCCACAAATAGCCGATCAGACCGTCGGTGGGCACGAGGAAGGGAGCGGCAGCGGTGCAGGGGGTTCCATGGTGGACTGCCCATTCGGGATGTTCTTCCGGAGCCCGGAGCCATGCGCTCACCCGGGCAGAGCGTCCCGAAGTAGGAGACATTTCCCGGTAAAGATAGACTCCCAGACCGGCCAGCGCGCCAAAAACGATCACCATGATCAGCCAATGCCGATTATGCATACTGTGATTATACACCCCAGTTTTTTGCCATCCTGGCGTGAGAAAGCTGGGGAATCACACGGGGAGAATTAATAATAATCCTACCTGGCGATGTCACATTTCTGATATTTGCAGGCTACCATTTGTAAAAAGTTACAGTTTCTTATGCTGAAAAGGAGAGAAAAATGAACTACTTCATTACCCCCACCCCCCGACACATGGCCCGACATTGGGCGCGAATGGCTGCACAGGATGGCATGGACAGCCCCCATCCCTATAAACTATCCATTAACCTGCGCGAGCAGAAGGATGCTTACGTACTGAACGCGCTCGTCCCTGGCTTGAGGGCTGAAAACCTGAACATCCAGGTGTTGGAAGACGTGGTGACTATCGATGGGGAATACAAGGGCGAAGAGAATGAATACCTGATCCAAGAACTGCCGCAAGGCGCATTCCGGCGCAGCCTGCGCCTGCCTGCTTCCCTGGATGCCAGCAATGCCCAGGCACACATTTCGGATGGTATCCTGACCCTGACCCTGCCCAAGGCGGAATCTGCGCGCCCAAAGACGATCAAGATTGCGGTTAAGTAAGCTCCTGAACCTCCAGCCTACGGCCACAGAGACGCCTGCACACAGGCGTCTCTGTTCATTATCAGGTAAAATACCCGCATCTTGATGATGGAGTGTCTTTTGTGCGTACCTACCTAATTCCCTTCTTGATCGTATTCAGCTTGCTGGCTGCCTGTACCGGAACGGCAACCTCGCAGCCCGAGTTACCCACCCAGGTACCCACCCCTGTCTCCAGTCCTACGCCATCCACCCCGCTGGTAATCCTGATCCTGCCGGCAGACCTACCCCAGGACGAGTTGAACGAGTACCAGACCCTGATCTACAATCTTGCCCAGCTCAACGGGATGCGCTTCCAGTTGCGGAACACGCTCTCGGTGCCGGAATTGCAGGCTGAACTTCCAGCGCTGAAAGTCGTCATTGCCCTGCCCCCAGATCCAGGTCTGGCAGTTCTACTTGCAGCCGCGCCGGATGTGCAGTTCCTGGCGGTGAAAATCCGTGATCTCACCCTGGCTCCCAACCTGTCTATTATTGGGGGGGAGGACCAACCGGTGGACAAGCAGGCTTTCCTGGCTGGATATATTGCCGGCATGCTTGCTCCCGAGTGGCGCGTGGGCATTCTATCGGAGCGGGATACACCAGGTGGGGAATCGGCGCGCACTGCTTTCACCAACGGGTATCATTATTTCTGCGGTTACTGCGTCAATCCGGGCCACTTCAATCCTCCCTACCACGAGTACCCGATCGTGGTGCGCATCCCCACGGATGCCAAGCTGGGAGAATATACCGGTTATGCAGCCGCCCTGCTGGATTATCTCGTCAAGGTGGTGTATGTTTACCCCAGCGTGGCAACCCCGGAAGTGCTCTCCTACCTGGCGGATTATGGCGCCATGCTGGTGGGCCAGGAGTTGACCGATGAGGATGTGCGCTCCAACTGGATCACCAGCATCCAACCGGATATCATCCCTGCAATCCAGAATATCTTTCCTGCACTGGTGGCCGGGCAGGGAGGCCAGCAGGTGCCCACGCCGCTCTACCTGACCGATGTGAACGGCAATCTGCTGACAGAAGGCAAGCTGCGCCTGGCACAGGAAGTACTGGATGGGCTTCAGAACGGAACGATCGGGACGGGAGTTACCCCCTAAGTCAATGACCAGGAGGAGATCTAGGCACACCCATATTTATTATCGCAACACGATCATTACCGTGCTGCTGGCGCTGGCTGCCCTCCTGGCGGTGTTCTTCAGCCCTGCCGGCCTGGTGAGTTATACGTGGCTGCTGCCGTTGTTCTACCTCAATTATGTCATCTGGAAATTGTATTTTTCCACACATCCCCCGCGCATGAGACAGCCGCCTTTCACCCCGGAGGATGCCACGCTCCCTTATGAAGAGGTCTCCCTGACTACAGGTGACGATCTGCAGTTGACCGGGTGGTATATCCCAGGCAGGAACCGGGCAGCCGTGATCCTGGTTCATGGGCTGGGCGGGAGCAAGGTGATCATGCTCAACCATGCGCGTGCTCTTGCCTTTGATGGCTATGGGGTGCTATTGATCGATCTGCGTGGTCACGGAGGAAGCGGCGGGGATACCATCACCGGGGTGCACGAAGCCAACGACATCCTGGCCGGGTTGGAATACCTCGAGTCCCGTCCTGATGTGGATGCTAACCGGATCGGAGCCCTGGGCGTCTCTTTAGGAGCGCTGGCGGTCCTGCGTGCCGCCCGCAAATCGCAAGCGCTTCGGGCACTGGTCCTGGATGGTCTTGGACCGACATGCCTGGCGGACCATGGCAGCCTGCAACCGAAATTGCGCCGCAAGATCAATCGTCTCATCAACCGGGTTGCCTACCGGCTGGCGGATTGGACTTGCGGGGAGAGGATTGGCGAAGGCGTGCTTGCCGCCCTGCCGATGATCGCACCGCGACCGGTGCTGCTGATCGCCTCGGGGAGCGGGCACGAGATCCATTTCAATCGCCTCTTCTTCGCCGCGGCGCGTGATCCCAAGGAACTCTGGGAAGTACCCTCCGCCAAGCATGGGGCAGTCCTTCTCCAGGAGCCGCATGCCTACCGGCAGAAGATCCGCTCTTTTTTTGGTTCCGCCTTGCTGGGAAGTTGACCTGGCGTCCGAATGAGTCCTTTGCAAAAGAGTATTCCCGCCTTGAAGGACGGTCCCGGAGTGGCATTCATTCCCGCTTAACCTCTGCTGTTTATAGTTGATCTTGTATGAATACACCTATGCATGTTAACCGCCGCTACCTCGACGCCCTGGAAAAAAAGGTGATCATCTTTGATGGCGCCATGGGCACCAGCCTGCAAGCCCAGGGTCTGACAGCCGTTCAGTTCGGGGGGGAGCAGTATAACGGCTGCAATGACCACCTGGTACTCTCCTGCCCGGAAGCCGTGGAAAAGGTGCACCGCTCGTTCCTCGAAGTAGGCGTGGACGTGATCGAGACCAACACGTTCCGTTCCAACCGCCTGACCCTGGCTGAATATGGATTACAGGACCGGGTGACAGAGATCAACCTGGCAGCTGCCCATCTTGCCCGCCGCCTGGCGGATGAGTATTCCACCCGAATCCTTGAATCAGGCCGGCAGACCACGCGGCCTCGTTTTGTGGCCGGCTCGATCGGTCCTTCCGGCAAGCTCCCTTCGGCCAATGATCCCGAGCTCTCCGCCATCACCTTTGATGAACTGGCGGACATCTTCCGCGAGCAGGCAGAAGGCCTGATCCGCGGCGGCGTTGACCTCTTGCTCATCGAGACTTCACAGGATATCCTCGAGTTAAAGGCCGCCATCTTTGGTATTCACCAGGCGTTTACCGACACCGGCATCCAACTCCCGATCCAGGCGCAGGTCACGCTGGATACCAACGGGCGCATGCTGCTGGGCACGGATGTTGAAGCCGCCCTGACCATCCTGGATGGGTTGGGAATCGATGTAATTGGTCTCAATTGTTCCACCGGACCGGAACACATGCGCGAGGCGATCCGCATCCTGGGAGAGCAGGCCTCCCTACCCGTCTCCTGCATCCCCAATGCCGGCTTGCCCTTGAACGTAGACGGGCAGGCTGTCTATCCGCTGGAACCGGAACCATTCGCCAGCGAGTTGTTTGATTTCGTCAACCGCAACCACATCTCGGTGGTGGGTGGCTGTTGTGGAACGACGCCCGCGCACCTGAAGGCGCTGGTGGAAAAAATGGGAGACTCTCCACACCCGCCGCGCCCCGTCTCCCCCATTGACCGGCTTTCCTCGTCCATCTCGGCCGTAGACATGCGCCAGGATCCCCCGCCGACCCTGCTGGGCGAGCGTTGTAACGCCCAAGGCAGCAAGAAGTTCAAGCGCCTGCTGCTGGATGAGGATTACGATGCGATCCTGGAGATCGCCCGGGAACAGGTTGCCTTTGGAGCTCACGCGCTTGATATTTCCTGTGCGGTGACCGAACGGGCGGATGAAGCCGAATTGATGCGTAAGGTGGTCAAGAAGCTGGAAATGGGCGTGGATATCCCCCTGGTTATCGATACCACCGAAACGGAGGTTCTCGAGATCGCTCTAAAAACTGCACCCGGGCGCTGCATGATCAATTCCACCCACTTGGAGGGCGGGTGTGCCAAGGCGGACCAGGTATTTGCCCTGGCGAAAAAGCACAATGCTGCCGTGATCGTATTGACCATCGATGAGCAGGGCATGGCTAAGAGCCGCGAGCGCAAGCTCGAGGTCGCCAGGCGCATCCATGACATCGCCGTGAAGGAGCACGGACTGCGTCCGGCAGCCCTTGTCTTTGACGCCCTTACCTTTACGCTGGCGACTGGCGATCCTGAGTTTGCTGATTCTGCCATCGAGACCATCGAAGGTATTCGCCTGATCAAGCGCGAACTCCCCGGTGTGTTCACCTCGCTTGGGGTGAGCAACCTGTCATTTGGCTTTTCAACGCTTGCACGCCCGGTGCTCAACTCCATCATGCTCCATCACTGTGTTCAAGCCGGTCTCGATATGGCGATCATCAACCCGGCACAGGTCACCCCGTATGCGGATATCCTTTCCGAGGTGCGCGAACTGGCAGAGGATCTGCTCTTCAACCGTCGTCCGGATGCCTTGCAGCGCTATATAGAGTATTATGAGAATGTCGTTCCACAGGCTACTGAAACTACCGTGGACCCCACGGCTGGTCTCAGCCCGGAGAAGCGACTGCATTGGCGCATCCTCCACCGCCACAAGGACGGGGTGGAGGTTGATATTGATGAAGTCATCGCACGTGAAACGCCTGCTCAGGCCTCAACCGCTGCACGCCACGAGGCTGCCGTTCGCCTGCTGAATGCCACCCTGCTCCCGGCAATGAAAGAGGTGGGGGACAAGTTTGGGTCTGGAGAGTTGATCCTGCCGTTCGTACTCCAGTCTGCCGAGGTGATGAAGAAAGCTGTCTCCCACCTGGAGACCTACCTTGATAGGATAGAGGGTGTCACCAAAGGCACAGTCGTGCTGGCCACCGTGTATGGCGATGTACATGATATCGGCAAGAACCTGGTCAAGACCATTCTTGCCAACAATGGCTATACCGTGGTTGACCTGGGCAAGCAGGTACCTGCAGAGAAGATCATCACCACTGCAGTGGAGGTTAATGCCACTGCCATCGGACTCTCCGCCCTGCTGGTCAGCACCTCCCGCCAGATGCCGCTGATCGTAAATGAACTCAAGCGCCGCGGGCTGGGTTTCCCGGTTCTGATCGGCGGTGCAGCCATTAACCGCCGCTTTGGACGGCGCATCCTCTTCACTGAGGATGGCAGTACCTACGAACCAGGCGTTTTTTACTGCAAGGATGCCTTCGAGGGTCTGGAGACGATGGATGGGCTCATCGATCCTGAACGCAAGCCTGCCTTGCTGGACAGGGTTTGGAAGGAAGCCGACCTGGAAGCGGGTCGCGCCTCCCGGCTACCTGCAGGCAGCCAGGCAGCTACCGTACGCTCACAGATCGTCCCTGCGCCGCTGCGCTCTCCGGAAAAGTGGGGTGCGCACATCGTCAGGAAATTGCCACTTGAAATGGTATTCCAGCACCTGAACCTGAACGAACTATACCGCCTCTCGTGGGGTGCCAAGAATTCACATGGCGCCGAATGGGAAAAACTTCGCCGCGAATTTGAGACCCGTTTGCTCCGCATGCAGCAGGAGGCGATCAGGACCGGCTGGCTGAAACCCCAGGCGGTGTATGGATATTTTCCCTGCCAGGCGGATGGCAACAACCTGGTGCTCTACCAGCCTGGGAGCCTGGGGGGAATCCCCCAGGAACAAACCCGCTTCACTTTTCCCCGCCAACCCTACGAAGATCACCTTTGCCTGGCAGACTATTTTGCTCCGGTCGAATCCGGGCAGATCGACGTGGTTGCCCTCCAGGTCGTAACTGTTGGACTGGAAGCAACCCGGCGCTTTGATGCCCTGCAAGGGGAAGGGGATTATTCCGAAGGATATTTCCTGCACGGGCTGGCAGTGCAAACCGCCGAGGCGACTGCCGAGTACCTACACCGTCACATCCGCCGCGAGCTTGGTTTACACGAAAGTCAGGGCAAGCGCTATTCCTGGGGGTATCCCGCCATTCCGGAGTTGGAGGATCATCGCAAGGTTTTCGACCTGCTACCAGTCGAAGAGGAACTGGGTATGTCGCTCAGCCCAGCCTTTCAACTCATCCCCGAACAATCCACGGCGGCCATCATTGTGCACCATCCCGAAGCCCGGTATTACAGCGTTGGGGAGAGCCGGGTGGATCAATTAACCAAATGAGACATCAATGAACAAATTCCTCGTTGCTCTTGCCTCGTCCCGCCCCTTAATTGCCGATGGCGCCATGGGCACCCTGCTGCATGTTCACGGCGTGGAACTGAATCGCTGTTTCGATGAGCTCAACCTTTCCAATCCGGCACGTGTTGCGGAGGTGCACCGCCAGTATATCGATGCAGGTGCGCAGATCATCCTGACCAATACCTTTGGCGCCAACCGGTACAAGTTGCGAAAACAAGGCCTGGAAGACCGCCTGGTGGAGATCAACCGCTCTGCCGTGGAACTGGCTCACCGGGTGGTAGGTGCCTCTTTTAAGGATGTGCTCATCGCCGGAGATATCGGTCCGCTGGGGGTGCGCCTGACGCCCTATGGACGGGTGCAACTTCACGAGGCGCGCCAGGCATTCGCCGAACAAAGCCGCGTGCTGGTGGAAGCAGGCGTGGACCTGGTGGTCATCGAGACGATGACCGATGTGTTTGAGACCGTTGAGGCCATCCAGGCGGCCAGAGCGGTGGGTGATGTGCCCGTGGTTGCCACGATGACCTTTACCCGCGACGACCTGACCCTGCTGGGTGACGAGCCCGCCAAGGTGGCCCGAGCGCTGCATGAAGCTGGTGCGGACGTGATCGGCGTGAATTGTTCCGGCGGTCCCTCGCAATTGGTGCGCATCCTGCGCCAGATGCGCCAGGCTGTGCCGGATGGACGCTTCTGGGTCAAACCAAATGCTGGTTGGCCGGAACATGTCGGTGGGCGCGTGATGTATGCCGCCGCGCCGGAATATTTCCGTGATTATGCCCTCGAATTCTGGAAGGCAGGTGCCAGCGTGATCGGCGGCTGCTGCGGGACCACACCGGAGCACATAGCCGCCATGCGCAGCGCGCTTGATGTGCACTCGAGTGTCGCCGTGGAAACTATTGCAGTCTCTGACCTTCCCCAGGCGGTTCTTCCACCTGGTGCAGAGTACGCCTCCACCCTGGCGCAGAAACTGGCTGCCGGAAAATTCGTCCTCGCCGTGGAGATGGATCCGCCGCGCGGGCTTTCGACCCATAAACTGGTGGCCGGCGCGTCGCTGTTGAAAGAATCGGGTGCCGATGTGATCGACGTGGCTGACAGTCCGATGGCGCGCATGCGCATGTCTGCATGGGCGGTGTGTGATACGCTGCAGCACAATGTGGGTATCGAGACCACGTTGCATTTTCCGACCCGCGGGCGCAACCTGCTGCGCGTGCAGGGTGATCTTCTGGCTGCCCATGCCCTTGGCATCCGCAATGTCTTTGTCGTCATGGGCGATCCGACCGCGATCGGTGATTACCCGGAGGCAACCGATAATTATGACCTGGTGCCCTCTGGCCTGATCAAGCTGATCAAGCAGGGCTTTAACTCCGGCGTTGACCATTCCGGCACCTCCATTGGTCAACCAACGAATTTCTTCGTCGGTGCAGCGCTCAACCTGAGTTCTCCCGAGCCGGAGACGGAGATCAAGAACCTGGTGCGTAAGCTCAAGGCTGGTGCAGATTTCTTCCTCACCCAACCCATCTTTGACCCTGCGGCAGCCCATTCCTTCCTGGAGCGCTATGCGGAGATGACCGGCATGCCACTGCAAAAGCCCATCCTGGTGGGTATCCTGCCCCTGGCAAGCCATAAACATGCCAGTTTTCTGCATAACGAAGTCCCCGGGATCGTCATCCCCGAGGCAACCCGTCAGCGGATGGAGAAAGCCGGGGAAAATGCTGGTGCGGAGGGGATCCGCCTGGCAATTGAACTGGTTGAACAGGTAAAACTCTGGGCAGCGGGTGTTTATTTCATGCCCCAGTTCCATCGCTATGATATCGTCGCAGAGATCATAGAAGCGGTAAAATAAGGCCATGTTGTTAACAATAGACATTGGCAATACCAACCTGACCATTGGCCTTTATGAGGGCGACTCGCTCCACCATCACTGGCGGCTTGCCACCGATCATGCGCGCATGCCGGATGAATATGGACTGCAACTGCTTGGCCTGCTGACCCATGCCGGACAGTCGGTCGCCAGCCTGACGGGTGTCTCGCTGGCCTCCGTGGTGCCTTCATTAACTGGCCGTGTGGTGCAAGCCTGCCAGGAGTACCTCAAACAAGAACCTTTTGTGGTCGATACCGGCATAAAAACCGGCATCCGCATCCGCTACGATGATCCAAAGGCAGTCGGTGCTGACCGCGTGTGCGATGCGGTAGCGGTGCGGCAATTGTATGGAGGCCCGGCCTGCATCATTGATTTTGGCACTGCCACCACCTTCAATGCACTGACCAAGGATGGCGACTACCTGGGTGGAGCGATCACAGCCGGGATCAACCTGGCGGCAGAGGCTTTGTTCACCCATGCTGCCAAATTGCCGCGCCTCGACCTGCAAAGACCGCCGAACGTTATTGGGCGCAATACGGTGCACGCCATGCAGTCAGGGCTGTTGTTTGGTTATGTATCGATGGTCGAAGGAATGGTGGAGCGCTTTCGCCGGGAACTTGGACCTCAAATGAAGGTCATCGCCACGGGGGGGCTGGCGGAAATCGTCTCCAGGGAGACGGAAATGATCGACATCCTTGCACCCTGGCTCACCCTGGACGGGCTGCGCATGCTCTGGCAACTCAATCAACCATAGGAGATAATTGTAATGAAACGCATTCTACTCATTTCTGTATTGTTCTCTGTCCTGATCCTGACTGCCTGCGGTGGAAAGACCACCAATACCGGCATCAAGGGCCAGGTATTCCTGGCTGAATGTATGGGAAACGCGGTGGCGGCTGACTGCTTCAGCCAGGAACCCTACCAGGCTACCCTGATTATCTATACCGCGGCCTATGAAGAAGTGACCCGCATCGAAACAGAAGCGGACGGCAAGTTCACGCTCGAACTGGAACCCGGAGTCTATTATCTGCATCCCTACAGTGCCAGTGCATATCCGATCGCCAATGATTATCACTTGGGAGTGGTGGAAGGGGAGTGGACCGAGATCACGGTCGTCTATGATAGCGGTATCCGGTAGGTTTGCTTCGAGCGGGTAAACATCACCGCTCCTCAACCAGGAGGACTCGCCCTTGACAGGTTACTCTTTCTGCGGATAATAACGGGCAACAGGCGAGCCTAAAAAAAGCACTGACAGAGGAAAGTATGCCAGCAGAAATCGACAGGGAAAGGCAGGCGCAGACTGGAACCTGCCTGCGATGGAATCTGGCTGAAGTTCCCTCTCGAGCTGTCCGGGTGAAGGCATGAACTGCCGTGTAGTCCAGACCGCTGCCTCAGCGTTATGCGAGGAACCTGTCGCCACCAGGCTGCAGGGTTGAGTGGATCGTGCCAGCGATCAAGTTGGGTGGTACCGCGGGAATTCCCCTCCCGTCCCAGAGTGGACGGGAGTTTTTTTGTGGAGGTTGAAATGCTAAAAAAACTTGAGTCGATCGAGGCAACCGCCCTGGAAACACTTTCCGCGGTCCAGGATGAAAACATGCTTGAATCCTGGCGGGTGGCGCAACTGGGGCGCTCCTCCCCGTTGATGCAGGTATTCAACGGCTTTAGCGCCCTCTCCAAGGAAGAGCGCCCGGTGGTGGGACAGAAAGCCAACCAGGTCAAGAATGCACTTGAATCTGCCTTTACCGCCCGGCAAGTGGAACTGCACCAGGATGTGCTGAGGCGTGCACTCAACCAGGAGCAGTTGGATGTGACCCTCCCGGGGCGAGTCCAGCCGCGCGGACGCCTGCATCCTGATACGCAGATCCTACGAGAGCTTTACCGCGTGTTCGGCGAGATGGGTTTCCAGGTGTATCGTTCACGCGAAGTGGAGAGCGATGAATATAACTTCCAGTTGCTGAACTTCCCGGTCGGACACCCGGCGCGCGACATGCAGGATACCTATTTCATTGCCACCGAAGGCCGCGGCGACAATCCTCTCCTGCTGCGCACGCATACATCACCGGGGCAGGTGCGCTCGATGCGCGAGTTCTCCGCCCTTGACCCGGAAAACCCTCCCCCGGTACGCATCATCGTCCCGGGAATGGTCTACCGGTACGAGCAAGTGGATGCCCGCCACGAAACGCAGTTCGATCAGTTGGAGGGGCTGGCAGTTGGCCCGGGGATCACCTTCAGCAATCTGAAAGGTACCATGGCAGACATGGCGCGGCGCCTGTTCGGAGCGCAAACACGCACGCGCTTCCGTGCCTCCTTCTTCCCCTTCACCGAGCCATCTGCCGAGTTTGACATCCAATGTTTCCTGTGCGCAGGCAAAGGCTGTAACGTATGCGGCAGCGGCTGGCTGGAGATCGGTGGCAGCGGGATGGTCCACCCCCAGGTGTTGGCGAACGGCGGATATGACCCGGAGCGTTATTCCGGTTTCGCATTTGGTTTCGGAGTCCAGCGCATCGCCATGCTGAAATATGGCATCAACGACATCCGCAATTTCTGGGAAAACGATCTGCGTTTCCTGGAACAATTCTAGGAGCATGCCCATGAAAGCCCCTCTCTCCTGGCTGCAAGATTTTGTCGAGATCGACCTATCCATTCCCGAACTGGCACATCTCATCACCATGGCTGGTATGGAAGTGGAAGCCATCCAGATCATTGGTTTACCCATGCCGGAACCCGGCAGCGTGGATGCCCATCTTTCCGGCTTGGCGTGGGACCGCGAAAAGATCGTGGTTGCGTCCATTTCGGAGGTCATGCCGCATCCCAATGCCGACCGCCTGGTATTGTGTAAGCTATTCGATGGTCAGGATGAACATATAGTCTTGACCGGCGCACCAAATTTGTTCGAATTCAAGGGGATCGGTCCGCTATCAAAGCTTCTCAAGGTGGCGTATGCCAAGGAAGGAGCTCAGATCTACGATGGTCACCAGGAAGGGCTGGTGCTGACCACGCTGAAACGCGCCAAGATACGCGGCGTAGACTCCTATTCCATGGTCTGTTCTGAAAAAGAACTTGGCATTTCCGACGAACACGAGGGCATCCTCTTCCTCGATGATGACGCTCCTGCCGGGACTGCCCTGGCGGACTACATGGGTGATGCCGTCCTGGATGTAAAGCTACTGCCCAGTTATGCCCGCTGTGCCTCCATGCTGGGATTGGCGCGTGAGATCGCGGCGATGACGGGCAAAACGATCAAGCCACTGCGCCGTTTTGGTGCGCAGGTGGCGCCTGGTCGGGGAGACTTTGCTGCCATAGAGATCACCAACCTGAAGATGAACCCGCGCTTTGTACTCGGTCTCATCAAGGAGATCGAGATCCGTCCCAGTCCGGGCTGGGTGCAGCGTCGGCTTAAGCTGGCCGGGATGCGACCGATCAACAACATCGTTGACGCCACCAATTATGCCATGCTGGAGATCGGCGAGCCATTGCATGCCTTTGATCATGATGTGCTTGCCCGGCGCGCCGGTGGAAAACAGGTCAAGATCATCACGCGTACCGCTCTTCCAGGTGAAAAACTGGTCACCCTTGACAACATTGAGCGCACTTTAGATGAAACTGCTGTGCTCGTCTGCGACGAGGCTGGAGCACTTTCCCTGGCGGGTGTGATGGGCGGGCTGGAATCCGAGATCAGCAGCCAGACGCGCACCATCCTGCTTGAAGGTGCAGCCTGGGATTTCATCAACATCCGCAGGACTGCACGAACACACAACCTGCCATCGGAAGCCTCCTACCGCTTCTCGCGTGGGGTTCACCCTTCGATGGCGGAGCGAGGTGTTTGCCGAGGTTTGGAGTTGATGCAAGCCTGGTCGGGAGGTGAGATCGCTCCCGGATTGGTGGATCAATATCCCCTGACGCGGCGTGACCCGGTGATCTATATCAGCTCTGCGGATGTTAAGCGCTGGCTGGGCATCAACCTCTCCACGGAAGAGATCATGCGCCTGCTCAGTGCCCTGGATTTCCAGTGCAAATTGGACACTCTCAATATCGGAATTGGCCTGTTCACCACACCGCAGGTCATCCAGGTGACCGCTCCTGATTATCGCCTCGATATCGGGGAAGGAGTCACCGGGAAGGCGGACCTGGTTGAGGAGATCGCCCGCATCCACGGTTACGATCAGCTCCCCGAAACGCGCATGGCGGATGAACTCCCGCCACAATTCGGCAACCTGCTTCTTGAAAAAGAAGAACGCCTGCGCGACCTGCTGGTAACCCAGGGGTTGACGGAAATGGTCAGTTATCGCTGGACGACACCTGAACGGGAAGGGAGACGCCTGTCCCCTGATTCGCCCGTGGACGATAAGCCCTACCTGCGCATTGCCAACCCGCTGGCCTACGAAAAAGGTTTCCTGCGCCACAGCACCCTGGCAAGCGTCCTGGATGCGGCGGAGCGCAATGCTCGCTTGCGGAATCGCCTGGCGCTGTTCGAGATCGGTCCGATCTTCCTGGCTTCCGAGGAGAATGATCTCCCCGAGGAACGGCACCAGCTCGCCATCCTGCTCGCCGGACCACGCAGCCTGGGTGGCTGGCAGCCTGCTGACACCAGTACGATGGATTTCTATGATCTGAAGGGCATCCTTACCGCCTTGCTTGCGGGTTTGCGCATTCCCGATGTGCGCTTCGAGCCTGCCCGGCACCCCACTTTCCACCCTGGAAAATGTGCCCGGCTGGTGGCAGGTGACCGGCAGATCGGTTCTTTCGGCGAGCTGCACCCTCAGGTGCGCGAGCGGTACGATTGGCCTGCCGCCTTCCGGGGGCCGATCCTGTCTGCTGAGCTTGACCTGGATGCCTTGATGGAACTCATACCTGTCCTGCGCCAGACGGAGGCTGTGCCCACCCTGCCGCCGGTGCTTGAAGACCTGGCCGTGGTGGTGGACGAAGCCATCCCAGCCGGGCGCGTAGCCGACCTTATCCGCCAGGCAGGAGGCAAGGTGGTTACCGAAGTGCGCCTTTTCGATGTCTACCGCGGTGAGAAGGTCGGTCCAGGGAAGAAGAGCCTGGCCTTCAACCTGACTTACCAGGCGATGACCAGGACCTTTGCCGACAAGGATGTTGCCGGGATGCGCATGCGCATCCTGCGCCGCCTCGAGCAGGAACTTGGCGCTGTGTTGCGCAGTTGAGCGCGTGAGAGAGTTCATCCTGGAATGTCGGCGCAGGAAAAATAATCCGCCTGGGTTATAATCCAACCCTGTCATGACCCATACACACGCGCATTCCCACATCCCGCCGCGCGCGGCGGTCAACCGCCTGGCGATCTCGCTGGCCATCACCCTGACCTTTGTGATCGTCGAGGTAATCGCTGGGGGAGTATCCAATTCCCTGGCGCTGCTTACCGATGCTGCCCACAATTTTACCGATGTTCTCGCCTTGGCACTCACCTGGTGGGCGCTGGTGGTAGCGCTGCGACCTGCCCATGCCGGGAAAACCTATGGGTATCACCGTGCCGGCATCCTGGTGGCACTGGTCAATTCGACCACCCTGGCGCTGATCGCCGTGGGGATTTTCTACGAAGCCTATCAGCGCTTTCTCCACCCACCGGAGGTGGATGCTGGGTTACTCATCTGGGTGGGAGTGGCGGCGGTAATCGTCAACCTGGTGACAGCCCTGCTCGTTCATCAAGGATCTGATCATGACCTCAACCTCAGGTCAGCCTTTCTGCATCTGATGGGGGACGTACTCTCCACGGTAGGTGCGGTGATCGCCGGGGTCATCATTTACTTCACTGGTGCAAACTGGGTCGATCCAATGGTCAGCGTGCTCATTGGCTTCCTGATCCTCTGGAATGCCTGGGGCATCATCCGGGAGGCGGTGCAGATCCTGATGGAAGCGACCCCTGCCGATATAAATGTGCAAGACCTGGTGGCAGACCTCCAGTCTCTTCCTGGTGTAACCGGAGTCCATGACCTGCATGTCTGGTCGCTCAATCAATCCCTGCGTTCCCTCTCGGCACATGTAGTTGTTGGGCAAATGCCTCCCGACCAGGGAGCCGGTGTGCGCGGAGCGATCAATACCTTGCTTGTTGAAAAGTACCATATCCATCATGCCACCCTGCAGCTTGAATGCCCCGGCTGCTCCGGTGGGCAGACCTTCTGTAACTACTGCTGAATCATGCGGATCCTGACTGTACTCACCTATTATCGTCCCCACACTTCGGGGCTGACCATCTATGCAGAACGGCTGGCGCGTGCATTCAGCCGGCGCGGTCACCAGGTCACAGTGATGACCACCCGTTACGACAACTCCCTGCCGCTTGAGGAAACCTTGGATGGCGTACGTGTCGTGCGCGTCCCGGTGGCGCTGCGGGTCAGCAAGGGTGTGCTGGCGCCGACCTTTGGCCTGGTGGCAACCAGGCTTGCCCTGGAGAATGATGTTGTTCAAATGCATCTGCCGCAGTTCGATGCCCCAGGTGTCGCCCTGCGCGCCCGCCTGCTGGGAAAACCTGCCGTCCTGACCTATCACTGCGACCTGGACATGCCTCCCGGGCTGTTCAACCGGCTTGTCAATGCCGTGGTGCATTTCCAGAACCACATGGCAGGTTTGCTGGCCAACCAGATCGTCACCTACACCCAGGATTACGCGGATCATTCTTCCTACCTCTCCCGCTTCCGAAAAAAACTGACCACCTTCCTGCCCCCGGTGGAACTTCCTCCACAGGAGCCAGATGCCGCCGAGAGCTTTGCCGCTGCCCATGAAACGCGCAACCGCCACCCGGTGATCGGCATGGCGGCCCGCTTTGCGGCTGAAAAGGGGGTTGAAGTGCTGCTGGATGCATTGCCCAGGGTGCTGGAGAAATATCCCCGCGCCCAGGTGTTGTTCGCAGGACAGTATGAGCATGTGCTGGGAGAGCAGGCATATGCAGATCGCCTGATGCCTCGCATCCACTCCCTCCAGGCTGCAGGCGCCTGGACCTTCCTGGGTATGCTCTCTCCTTCCCAGATGTCCGCTTTTTATGCCAACCTGGATGCGCTGGTCGTGCCCTCTTTGAACTCGACGGAGGCCTTTGGGTTGGTACAGGTGGAAGCCATGATGCACAATGTCCCCTGCGTGGCATCGGCCCTGCCGGGCGTCCGCCGCCCGGTGCAGATGCATGCGATGGGTAAAGTGGTGCCGATCGGCGAGTCGGCTGCGCTGGCGGATGCCTTACTGGAGATCTTTTCTGAAGAAAATAAATATGCCGCTGATATCCCTGCGCTGATGCGCCTGTATGACCCGGATACCGTTGCCCAGGAATACGAACAATTGTTTGCCAGACTGATCCATTGACCTATTCCACTCATGAGAGACTATCTCTTCCTCCACCTGCGTGACCTGCTCTACTTCCGCGCCCTCGTGCGCGCGGTGGAGGCAGCCTTCTACCAGAACTTCGAAATGCCCTCCCCGGTGCTCGATGTGGGCTGCGGTGATGGACATTTTGCCATGACGACTTTTGACCGCCAGGTGGATGTCGGCCTGGATCCCTGGCACGGGCCGATCCACGAGGCCGGGCGAAGGGGCGCCTACCGGATGCTGGTGGAGGCGGATGCAGCCTTTTCACCATTTGCCGAGGGGAGTTTCTCTTCCGCTTTCAGCAACTCGGTGCTGGAGCATATCCCGCAGATCGATGCAGTCCTGGCGGATGTTTGCCGCCTGCTGAAACCTGATGCGCCATTCTATTTCTGTGTGCCCAATGAGCGTTATCTCTCCGAGCTGTCCATCGCCCACCTGCTGGGGCGTGGATACACGGACTGGTTCCGGCGCATCTCACGGGTTGCCCATGCCGACGGTCCTGCGGCCTGGGAGAAGCGCCTCGAGCAGGCTGGTTTCCGCCTGGAAAGAACCTGGCATTACTTTTCACCTGCTGCCATGCGTACCCTGGAATGGGGGCATTATTTTGGCATCCCCTCGCTGGTGGCGCGCAAATTGACCGGTAAATGGATCCTGGTTCCTGAAAGGTGGAATCTGTGGTTGACCTGGCGGATGATCCACCGACATGCTGTAGCGCAGCCGATCGAGGATGGCACTTTCACCTTCTATATTGCCCGCAAGGGTCTCCACGCAGTGTCATAAGCCTATGCCATTTGACGAGCAATACTTCAGCACGCACACCTATAAGGACGTGTCCTTCGGAAAATTCAGCCAATACTGGTGGTCGAACCGTTTCTATGCGACCCTGGCTCGCCGACACACCCGCTGCGGTGGGCGCTTGCTGGAGATCGGCTCCGGATTGGGTCACCTGGTCGGGCAATTGGAAAAGGCTTTCCAGACCTTTGCCGCGGATGTCAATCCTTGGGCACTGCAGCGCTCCCGGCAGGTGGCGCCGCGCACCTGCCATGCTGCCTGCTCGGCAGGAGCACTTCCCTTTGCCACCGGCTCATTTGACGCCATACTCATCAAGCATGTGGTCGAACACCTGCCGGATCCAGCGGCTTCCCTGGCCGAGATCGGACGCCTGGCTGCGCCTGGCGGGGTCCTGATCCTTGCCACGCCCAACCTGGATTCCCTGCTCAAACCCTGGAAGGGTGAGCGCTGGATCGGCTACCAGGATCCCACCCATATTTCGCTCAAACCACCGGTGGAATGGCTGCGGTTGGTGGAGGAGGCGGGGTTCACGGTCTTGAAGGTTATTTCGGATGGCTTTTGGGATGTGCCCTACATCCGCTGGATACCAACCTTGGTACAAAAATTGGTTTTTGGTGCCCCGGGCGGGTTGCAGGCGATCACCGCGATCCCCTTTTTGCCGCTACAATGGGGGGAGAGCATGATCGTCATTGCCCAAAAGAAAAGTGCTCATTGATATAAATTCATTTCTGTGAAGGTTATATGGAAGAACCCAGTGTCCTGGATTACCTGAAATCGAAACTCAAGTTCTGGAAGCGCGACGGGGGCATCGTCATCCCTGCCGAACCAGGAATGGATGTTGAAATGCCCGGGGATGCCGCTGCCGAAGTGGAACCGCGTGCGCATGATCTGGCGGACCAGGCACCAGCCAAAACTGCTGCCGCATCCTTCCGCCTGAATTCCATCCCCTGGCGGACGCTTCTGGCTCTGGTTCTCATCCTGCTGGCCCAGCGATCTTTCGAGCCTTCGCCCGTCCGCTCTGCGACGCTGGGGTTGATCCTGTATGGGCTCGGGTTGGCGTGGGTTGTTCTGGCTACGCTGCGCGGGGAATGGAAACTGGCTGACGTGCCGGAGAACGGGACTGCGGGCGATCCCCTGCGGGCGCGTCTCATTCCCCTGGTACTGGCCCTGATCCTTTCCATTGCCGCTTTCCTTGCGCTAAACAAAAACCTGTTCACTTTACTCAACCTGTCTCTCCTGGTGGCTTCGTTGGCTTGTTTCTTGTGGGCTTTTTGGGTACCCACACTGGGCAGGGTGCCTGCCTGGCGGCGCCTGGCAGGTTTTCTGCGGCGGGATGCGTGGATCCTGACGATCACCCGCTGGGGTTTGCTCTGCCTGGCAGTCATCGGATTGGTGGTCTTCTTCCGAGTCTATAACATCGGTGGAGTTCCCTCCGAACCATTCAGCGACCATGCTGAGAAGATCCTGGATGTGTATGATGTCACCCAGGGAGAAACACTCATCTTCTTTCCCCGAAATACCGGCCGCGAAGCCATCCAGATGTATCTCACTGTGGCAGTTGCCTGGTTGTTCGGTAGTGGGCTGTCCTTCCTCAGTTTAAAGATCGGTACCGTGATCTGCGGGCTGGCAACCCTTCCCTATCTGTTCCTGCTGGGGCGGGAACTGGGCGGCAAGCGGGTGGGTTTGCTGGCTTTGTTATTTGCCGGGATCGCCTACTGGCCGAATGTGCTCGCCCGGGATGGGCTACGCTTCCCTCTGTATGCATTGTTCGCCGCGCCTACGTTCTTCTATCTTCTGCGCGGCCTGCGCCGGCGCTCCCGTAATGATTTCATTCTTGCCGGACTCGCCCTGGGCATTGGCTTGCATGGCTACAGCCCCATCCGCATCCTGCCCTTCGTGGTGGTGATCGCGGTGGGCTTGTACCTGCTGCATGCCCAGTCCAGAGGTGCGCGCAAACAGGTGGTTTCCTGGCTGGTCATCCTGGCGCTGGTTTCGTTGATCCTTTTCCTGCCCCTGCTGCGTTACTGGCTGGAATATCCGGATATGTTCGGTTATCGGGCATTCAGCCGCCTGGGTACCACCGAAGCACCGCTCCCCGCACCGGCAGTGCAGGTATTTTTCTCCAACCTATGGAACGCGTTGAAGATGTTCAACTGGGATGACGGCGAGATCTGGGTGCATTCGGTTCCCCATCGCCCGGCGCTGGACGTGGTTTCCGGGGCGCTCTTCCTCGCCGGGGTCGTTCTACTGCTTGTCCGCTACATCCGCAGGCGCAACTGGGTGGACCTGTTCCTGCTGCTGTCCGTTCCCCTGCTGCAGATGCCATCGATCCTTTCTTTGGCTTTCCCGGCGGAGAACCCGGCACTCAACCGGGCTGGCGCGGCGATGATCCCGGTCTTCCTGATCGTAGCCATCGCCCTGGAGGGCGCCTGGTCCGGCATCCGTGCCAAGTTGACTGGCAGGGGGGGAGCTGTGCTTGCCTGGGGCCTGTCGCTTTTCCTTGTCGCCGCGGCTTCGTTCCAGAATTACAACCTGGTTTTTGTTCAATATGCCAGCCAGTTCTCTGCCGGGGCGTGGAACTCATCCGAGATGGGTGCGGTGATCAGCCAGTTTGACAGTACCTATGGGCAGACCGATGCGGTCTGGATCGTGCCCTATCCTTACTGGGTGGACACGCGCCTGCCGGGAGTCTGGGCGGGCATCCCGAACCGCGATTTTGCCGTCTGGCCGGAGAACCTGGAGATCACCCTGGAGGTCAGCGGGCCGAAGTTATTCATTGTCAATTTGCAGGATGCCGAAGGTCAGAGGCGGCTCGATGAACTGTACCCGCAGGGGGTGTGGAGCCAGTACACATCCAAGACCGGTCTGGAAGGCAAGGATTTCCTGCAATTTTTTGTTCCCCCACAAGAGTAAGGATTGCCATTCATCCACGATCATGGATATATCTTAATGGAAAACAAACGCGAAAAATTTCCCTGGGTGTTTGATATTCTGCTGGTGTTGGTCCTGACCATTGCCGCGTTCCTGCGTTTTTCCGGGAGTGATTGGGGGCAGATGGAACACCAGCACCCGGATGAATTATCGATCACCTCGGTCACCTATAATATCTCTCTGGTCGGAATGCAGTCCGATACCCTCGGACCGGCGCCTACTTTGGACAACCAGCCCTGGCGGGCTGCCTACCCGGAGACCTTTGTCGATTGCCTGGAGTGGGGCGGTTATTTTGACACGGCCTGTTCCCCGCTCAACCCGCAGAACCGCGGGAATACGGCCTTCGTCTACGGCACCCTGCCAATTTTCACCATCCGCTACCTGGCGGAGTGGACCGGGCAGATGGACAACCTGAAATTCTTTGGGCGGCAGATGTCGGCGGCTGCCGACCTGGTCAGCATCCTGATCCTGTATCTCATCGCTACCCGCTTGTACGGGAGGCGGGTGGGGTTGCTGGCAGCTGCGTTTGCATCCTTCGCGGTTATGCAGATCCAGCAGTCGCATTTCTTCACCACCGATAACTTTGCCGTCACGTTCATGCTTTTGTCGGCCTGGCTTGCCGTGGAGATCGTGGTGGGCAAGTCGGTTGCGACAAGGGAGAACAGCCTGCAAGTGCCTGAAGGACCGATGGGGGAAAGCAATCCAAGCCGCTGGAAGCGGTTGGCGGCCTCCACCTGGAGTCTCCTGCGTGAGCGTGATTTCGTACTCAGCCTGTTGTTCGGGCTGGCTTACGGCATGGCGGTTGCCTCCAAATTGAATGCTTTCCCGCTGGCACTGCTCCTGCCTCTGGCGTTCTTCGTCCGTTATTGGAAGCGCGGCCAGCCGCTCACCGACCGCCAGCGCAACCTGCTTATCGCCGCGCTGCTGGCAGGCGGGCTTATCGCGGTGCTGTCCTTCCGCATCTTCCAGCCGTATGCCTTTGATGGCCTGGGTATCAACCGCCTGTGGCTCGAAAAAGTGCGTGAACAGCGCCTGCAAGCCTCGCCGAACAACGATATCCCCTGGAACTTACAGTGGGCACGCCGCACGCACCTGTATTCCTTTGAAAACCTGACGGCCTGGGGACTTGGCCTGCCGCTTGGAATCCTATCCTGGATCGGATTCCTATGGATGGCCTGGCGTATGTTCAAGGGCGAATGGCGTCAGCATCTGCTTCTCTGGTCGTGGACAGCGCTCTATTTCGGCTGGCAGTCGCTGCAGTACAACCCGACCATGCGTTATCAATTGCCCATCTATCCCCTTCTGGCGATGATGGCGGCATGGTTCGTCTTTTCCATCTCCCGCTGGAAACCGGGGATCTTCACGCGCACCCATCCGGGCAGGGTGCTGGCTGGCGTGCTGGGCGGAGTGGTGCTGCTGGCAACCGCCATCTGGGCTATTGCTTTTACCTCCATTTACACGCGTGCCGAGCCGCGCGTGGCCGCCTCACAGTGGATCTACCAGAACATCCCTGCCCCCATCAACCTGCGCCTGACACTACCGGACGGCTCCGCATACCAGCAACCTCTGCCCTTTAATCCAGGCATCCAGGTTCAGGCGGATGCCCCCTACCAGACGGTGTTCGCCGCCCGCCAGGATGGATCGCTGGATTCCATTCTACTGGCGCATGTGGCGGACCTGTTCGCCTCCGGTCCCCAGACCCTCACCCTGGCCGTTGCCCTGGTTCCTGATCCCCAGCCCGACCAGGTACTCGCCCTGGTTTCCGCGCACCGCGATTTCACCCCTCTGGCTGACCCGCGCGGCGAACCTGTGGATCTGATCCTTGACCAACCTGTGCCGGTCACCGCAGGGCAGATGTACTACCTGCTACTCTCGACCACGGGAGGCGCATTGACCCTGTCCGGTTCCACCGTGGTCAATGAAACCGATTATGACTGGACCCTGCCTTTCCGCATCGATGGCTACGATGGCTTTGGTGGCTTGTACCGCGGCGACCTACTCCTGCAGATCTATTGGGATGATAATGCGGATAAACTGGCCCGGTATTTGAACATCCTGAACGAAGGTGATTACATCTTCATCCCCACCAACCATCAATATGCGCAGGTGACACGCCTGCCCGAGCGATACCCACTCACCACTGCCTATTACCGAGCCCTGCTCGGCTGCCCGGATGAGTTGGACGTGATCTCATGTTATCGCCAGGCCGAGCCGGGGATGTACACCGGTAAACTTGGCTTTGACCTGGTGGTGACCTTTGAGAATTACCCGACACTTGGCCCGCTGGTGATCAATGACCAGGCTGCCGAAGAGGCGTTTACCTTTTATGACCACCCCAAGGTGCTGATCTTCAAGAAGAATGAGAATTATTCATCGGAGCAGGTGGCTGCCATCCTTGGTGCAGTGGACCTGAGCAATGTGGTTCATCTTCTTCCGGGACAGGCGGATGATTACAAGTCCCTGATGCTCACTGAGGATGAACAGGCTGTCCAGCAGGCAGGGGGCACCTGGTCTGAACTGTTCAACAGCGAGGCGCTGCAGAACCGTTATCCCGGCCTGGGATTGGTGTTTTGGTATCTATTCATCTTCCTGGTGGGCTTATTCGCCTACCCGCTGGTGCGTGCTGCCATGCCAGGCCTGGCGGATGGCGGTTATCCCCTGGCGCGCATTGCCGGTTTGTTGCTGTGGGGCTGGCTGATATGGCTGGGCGGATCGAACGGGATCGCCTATAACAAGCTCAATATTGCCATCGCCTTTGGCCTGGTTGGCCTGGCAGGGGCGTGGCAGGCCTGGAGCCAGCGTGCTTCCCTGAAGGAGGAATGGGGTCGCCGTTGGAAATTCTTCCTGTTCATCGAACTGCTCTTCCTGGCATTCTTCCTGGTCGATCTTTTCATCCGCCTGGGCAATCCCGACCTGTGGCATCCTTCCAAAGGTGGCGAACGACCGATGAATTTCGCCCAGTTCAACGCCATCCTGAAGAGCACCACCTTCCCACCCTATGATCCCTGGTACGCGGGCGGGTATATCAACTACTATTATTTCGGCATGATGTTGGTCGCCACGCCGGTGAAACTGCTCGGTATCGTCCCCTCGATCGCCTTCAATTTCATCCTGCCGACGCTGTTCGCCATGGTTGCGGCGGGAGTTTTCTCGGTGGGGTACAACCTGGTGAAACCCCGCCTGCCCGAGACAAAGGTCTGGTCGCTGTGGAAGGATTCTTGGGCGCTGCTGTCGGGCCTCAGTGCCTCGGCGGGGATCGTCCTGCTGGGCAACCTTGGGGTGGTACGCCTGTTCATTCTTGGCTTCCAGCGAAATGGCGCGCCTGGAGGGGTGGTGGAAGGCGCCAACCTGCTCGAGAAAACCTGGTGGTCGTTGAAGGGTTTTGTTCTTACCCTGGCCGGCCTGCCAATGCCCTACAGTCCCGGGGATTGGTACTGGTTTGCCAGCCGGATATTCGCATATCCTTACCAGGATTTCTACGAGTTTCCTGCCTTCACGTTCCTGTGGTCCGACCTGCATGCCCACCTGATCGCCTATATGCTGACGATCTTTGTGATCGCCTGGATCATTTCGCTGCTGCAGTCAAGGGCTGCCTGGCCGCGCAAGACCGCTGCGGGACTGGGATTCTTCTTTGGCGCGCTGGCGATCGGGTCGCTCAAACCGGCGAACACCTGGGACTTCTACACCTACTTTATCTTTGGCGCAGTCGCCCTGTTCTATGCCGTCTATCGTTACACACGCGTGGATCATTTCCTCCCGGGTCTGCCCGGATGGACCAAGCGCCTGGCCCTGGCTGGCGGTGCAGTGGTGTTCCTGGGGGGGATGGCAATGCTTTTCTTCCAACCTTTCGCACAGTCATTTGGGCAGGCTTATTCATCAGTCGCCAAATGGACCGGCATGCGTACCCCGCTGACCGCTTACCTGGTGCAGTGGGGCTGGCTGCTTTTCTTCATCGTCTCCTGGATGACCTGGGAGACCCGCCAGTGGCTGGCGGAAACCCCTGTCTCCTCCTTGCGCAAACTGCGCCCCTATCGCGATCTGATCCTGGCAGCGTTGTTCATTGTCTTCCTGTTGCTGGTATTGCAGCAAGTCTGGGTGATGCTGCCTTCCCAGACGCCCCCCTGGAAGGGTGTCACCATCCTATGGCTGGCCCTTCCGCTGGCGCTTTGGGCAGCAGTCCTTTTGCTCTTCCGCCCCGGCCTTTCCGACATGAAACGGCTGGTGCTCTTTATGACCGGTACCGGGTTGTTGCTCACCATGCTGGTGGAACTGGTCGTCATCAGCGGGGATGTCGGCCGCATGAATACCCTGTACAAGTTCGGTGTGCAGAGCTGGGTGCTGTTCGCCATCAGTGCGGCTGCCTGCTTCGCCTGGCTTCTGTTGGAACTGCCCCGCTGGTTCCCCGGCTGGAGACTTGCCTGGCAGGTCATGGCTTCGCTGCTGGTGATGGGGGCCGCACTTTTCCTGCTCGTAGCAGGGGTCAACAAGGTGCGTGACCGCTGGGTGCCTGGCATCCCGCACACGCTAGACAGCATGGATTATATGCAGTATGCCACCTATTCAGAGTTTGGCCGTGATTTTTCCCTGGTGGAAGACTACCGAGCCATCCGCTGGCTGCAAGAGAATGTACAGGGTTCACCGGTCATCGTGGAGGCTGCCCCGGCGGGGGTGCAGTACACCTGGCTTTCGCGGTTCTCCATTTACACCGGCTTACCTAGCGTGGTGGGCTGGCAGTGGCACGAGCAGCAGCAGCGGGTTTATTTTTCCGTCCAGGTCATTCAGCGCGGCATTGACGTGGATACGTTTTACACGACCAGTGATATCGCCGCTGCCCTGGATTTCCTGCGCAGGTACAATGTGCGCTACATCATCATTGGGCAGGAGGAACTGGGTAAATATACGCCTGTGGAAAGCCTGGATCCCACCATGCCCACACCGCCCAATGGGTTGTTGAAATTCGAGCTGTACGATGGCATTTTCTGGCAGGAAGTTTACCGGGATGGCGGTACGGTGATCTACGAAGTGCCTGTCGATGCCCGGTCTCCTGAGCTGGAAAATGGTGACGGGGGAACTCCATGACAGCACCCATCTATCACCTCACCACCCGTGCCGCCTGGGCGGATGCCAATACCCTGGGTGAGTATACCGTTGATTCACAGGCTTCCCTGGGGTTCATTCACTGCTCAACAGCCAGCCAGGTCTTGCGGGTAGCCAATGCATATTATCCCGGTTGCACTGACCTGGTCCTGCTGGAGATCGACACTTCCTGCCTGCGCGCCGAAGTACGTTGGGAGCCTGGTACAGATCGTCCTGAAGAACTATTTCCACACATTTATGGTCCGCTTAACCTGCAGGCGGTTAGCCGCGTTTTTACGCTTTCTCCAGAAGTGGACGGTCAATTCAAGAGCCTGCCAGTATGAACACTCTCCCTGTGCCCATCCGCCCTGCCCTCCCTGGGGATATCCCCCTGGTCGCCAGCCTCATCCAACTCACCATGGGGGAAGAGATGGACTGGTTGTTTGGCGGGACGGCGTTATCAGCGACGGAGGTGGTCACCGACCTGGTGGGTCGCCGCGGCAACCGCTTCAGCCGGGAATTTTGCTGGATGGCGGAAGAGCAGGGCCAGGCAGTCGGTTTACTGCTGGCATTTCCCGGCTCCCTGCTTCCCCGCCTGGAGCTGACCATGGGATGGCAGTTGCTCCGCATCATCGGCCTGGCTGCCACATGGCGTATCGCCAGGAAGCAGCGAGAATATGGCGAACTGGTAGAAGCCTCCAGGGATGAATTTTATGTAAGCCATGTCGGTGTGGTGCCCGAATTCCAGGGGCGCAGCATCGGCTCTGCCCTGCTTCACTTTGCCGAGTCACTGGCTCTCGCAAGCAATCTGCAAAAATGCTCTCTGCTGGTCAGCCGCAATAATCCCGCCTGCCGCCTGTATACACGCCACGGGTATCATGTCGCAGCCGAATATCCGACCGCCAATCCAGCCATTGCCCATGGTGCGGGGTACTATCGGATGATCAAATCCCTTTCCCTACCCGATCCCGCCTCCTCCGGAGAGCTACATGCAGGTTGACATGCTTCATTTTTTCGCCTGGTATGTGCTCCTTTCCCTGCTTGGCTGGTTGACCTTTCCCCTGGCCTGGCGCCTGTTTCCATCCCTGGCAGACCGCGGCTTCACACTGGCACGTGCCTTGGGCCTCCTGGTCTGGGGTTATCTCTTCTGGTTGCTGGCGTCGTTAGGCGTGGTCTATAATGACAGCGGGGGGATCGTCCTGTCCTTGCTGGTCGTGATCGGGCTGAGCCTGTGGATATCCCGCAAGGCGCTTTTCGGGCAGGCAGCCGAAATGATCCAGTGGCTGCGCTCCCGGAAAAAGTACCTCATCAGTGTGGAAGTGATCTTCCTGCTGGCCTTTGCTGGTTGGGCGTTCGTGCGCGCCTCCAACCCCAACATCGAGACGGCGGGCGGCGAAAAGACGATGGAATTGGCTTTCATAAATGCCATCCTTCGTTCCCCTTCCTTTCCTCCCCATGACCCCTGGCTCTCTGGTTACTCGATCTCATACTACTATTTTGGGTATGTCCTCACCGCCATGCTTGCCCGGGTAACTGCCACACCTGGCGCGGTGGCACATAACCTGATGCTGTCGTTGGTTTTTGCGCTGAGTTTCCTGGGCGCTTATGGCATCCTGTACAATCTGCTGGAGGCATATCGTCTCCGACGTTCCGGGGGAGAGCACAAGGGATCTTCCAGGTGGCTGGCTCTGCTGGGTCCGTTGTTCCTGCTCTTTGTTTCCAATGCTGCCGGCTTTTTGGAAGTCCTGCACCGCCGCGGCATCGCATGGAGCGGGCAGCCGGGCGACCAGAATCTATGGACGACCCTTGGCAGGCTGGCGCATCGTGACCTGCAGGCCTACAATTTCTGGACCTGGCTGGACATCCTGCACCTCAACCAACCACCCATCCAGCCGCCTGCGTGGATCCCCGACCGCTTCATCTGGTGGTGGCAGGATTCGCGCGTCATCCAGGATTACAGCCTCTCCGGCACATTGACCGAGATCATCGACGAATTCCCGGCTTTTTCCTTTATGCTGGGCGATCTCCATCCACATGTCCTGGCAATGCCCTTCGTTTTGCTCGTTCTGGCCTTTGCGCTCGATTTGTTCTTTGGCGGGGAACCGGGCAGGACTGACCTGCGCCTCTTCTCCCTGCCGCTCAGTCCGCTGCATTGTATCTTTGGTGCCTTGTTCCTCGGCGGACTTGGCTTCCTGAACACCTGGGATATCCTGGTCGGTTTTTCCCTGCTGGCTGGCGCTTACCTATTTGCTCGCCTGCGTGTGGCTGGATGGTCGTGGGAGCGCTTAAAAGAACTCCTGTTCTTCAGCCTTCCGCTGGGATCGATGGCCTTCCTGCTCTACCTGCCCTTCTGGTTGGGATTCTCCTCCCAGGCAGGGGGTATCCTGCCCAACCTGGAATACCCCAGCCGCGGTGCGCACTTGTGGGTCATGTTCGGCACGCTCTTCCTGCCCCTGCTCGTCTTCCTGTTGCACCTATGGCGGAGGGTAAAACTTCCGGCAGATTGGAAGGCAGGGCTCATCATTGGCGGGGGGTTCACCCTTGTTCTGTGGATGTTCTCTGTGGTGCTTGGGCTGCTTGCCAGCCTGAAGATGCCGGATTTTGTCAGTGGTTACCTCCAGGCACAGGGATTTTTTAGCACCGGCCTGTACCTGGGAGCGGTCACCCTGCGCCGCCTGACCTTCCTGGGTGGGCTGCTCACCCTGCTGGCTTTGATCATCCCATCCCTGGCATTTTTATGGGCGCGGTATAAGCCAGTCAGGGGTGAGGAAGAAGAACAGGAAGGCGTCCTTGCACAGCATCCCGCCACGCATCTCCCTGCCCCGGCTCCCAGCCCGCTGCCATTTGTGATCTTCTTGATCTTGATCGGAGCAGTGCTTGTCCTGGCTCCCGAATTCATCTACCTGCGCGACCTTTTTGGCAGCCGGATGAACACCATCTTCAAGTTCTATTACCAGGCATGGCTGGTCTGGGGTCTGGCAGCAGCTTTTGGGACTGCACTGCTGTTCATCGAATTGCGAAAAGCCTGGAGATGGGTCTGGGGTGGGATCTTTGCGCTGAACCTCGTCGTTGCCCTGGCTTTCCCTGTCCTTGCCCTGCCCAACAAGACTGCCGATTTCCAGGTCCCGGCTTTCCGGGCGACCCTGCAGGCGGCACGTCTTGCTGGTGACCCATCCCCCCTGCGCACTGCCTTCTCTGTCTGGTCCCTGGATGGGGCGCGCTGGTTCCACCAGTTCTACCCGGATGACGCGGCTGCATCCGACTGGCTGGCCTCCGCTCCGCCGGGGGTGATCGCTGAAGCAGTGGGTGGTAGTTACACCGGTTATGCCCGTATCTCCACCTATTCCGGGGCTTCCTCAGTAGTTGGCTGGATCGGGCATGAGGATCAGTGGCGCGGTACCTTTGACGAACAGCGCCAGCGCGGTGAAAGGGATATCCCGCTGCTTTACCAGTCAAATGTTTGGGAGGAAGCCCAGGCGATCATCCAGAAATACGCGATCCGCTATATCGTCGTTGGGACCCTGGAGCGTTCCACCTACCGGGTCTATGAAATAAACTTCCAGCGCTACCTTGTCCCGGTATTCCAATCTGGCAATGTGATCATTTATCAGGTTCCCTAATCCTGCTGTGGGCTTCCTTCGGCTAACCGCAGCAGGAAAACTTGTGGTAAAAATAGGCAATTATGTTCAAAAAACCCGTCACCCTCGAACACGCTCTCTTTGCCCTGGCTCTGGCGATCGCTATTGCATTTCGTTTCATCAATCTCGGTCTTTTGCCGCTCTCGGACTATGAAGCCACCTGGGCATTGCAATCCCTGGGGATCGCCGATGGACTGCGGCCCATCCTGGGACCCAATCCCGGCTATCTGCATCTCACTGCCATCCTGTTCTATATCCTCGGCTCCGCCGACTTCTGGGCGCGCTTCTGGCCTGCCCTGGCGGGTTCTGCTCTGGTACTGACTCCCTGGTTCGTACGTGCACGGATCGGGCGGGTGCCTGCCCTGGTACTGGCGTTCGGCCTGGCGATCGACCCCGGATTGAATGCGTTCTCCCGGCTGGCAGGTGGTCCCATGCTTGCCATCACCTTCCTGGTTTTCACTCTCGTATTCTGGCTGGATGGACGCCGCCGGGCAGCGGCTGCCTTTGCCGGGCTGGCTCTGCTGTGTGGCCCTTCCGTCTGGCTGGGCATCTTCGGCCTGCTGCTGGCCTGGGCACTGAACCTCCTGCTGACAAAAAGGTTCCTGCGTACGCCGGAGGGAGCTTCTCCGCTCCCTGTGGAGGATGCAACGCCTGTTCCCGCTGGGGATCATAAAAAACTTCTCGCCTGGGCGGTGGGCACTTTCCTGATAGTGGGCAGCCTGCTGCTCCTTTCCCTACCGGGACTGGCTGCTGCGGTCAGTTCCCTGCTCGTCTTCCTTTCCGGTTGGGTCACCCTTTCCGGGCTGCCGCTTGGGAGAGTTTTCCTCGCCCTGCCAGCCTATGAACTGCTTCCACTATTTTTTGCATTCATCGCCCTTGTGCGCGGGTTGCTTAAACGTGATGCTCTCACGATCCGCCTCGGTTTATGGACGCTGGCTGCCTTGCTCCTGGTGTTGATCAACGTCAGCCGCCAGGTCTCCGACCTCTCCTGGGTGCTCCTGCCCCTGTGGACCCTGGCTGCCATCGAGATAAGCCGTTACCTGGATTTCTCTTCTGTCAACCGCTGGGTGGCTGGCGGCCTGTTCACTTTCATCTTTGTCCTGCTCATCCTATCCTGGCTCACGCTGGCTGAGATCAGTATTTTTGATCCGGCTTCCACCCAGTCACGCTTGGAATGGTTCTTCCTGGCAGGCATTTTTCTCGTCATTGCCATTTCTAGCCTGCTGGTCGGCACCGGCTGGAGCACCAGGGAAGCCTGGTTGGGCGGAGCCTGGGGTTTCCTGCTGCCCCTGTTGTTCTTCACCATTGCCATGTCCACCGGGGCTGCCGGACTGCGCGAGCCGCGCACCTTTGAGCTTTGGCACCCGGAGCCGCGCCTAGGGCGTGCCGATCTGGTGTTAAAGGTTGCGAATGAGATCTCCATCCTGAATACCGGCCTCAAAGGGCAGCTCCCGATGACCATCGCCGGGGTGGACAGCCCTGCACTGCGCTGGATGTTCCGCAATTGGAACCTGACGGTAACCAATGTACTCTCTCCCACTGCCACTCCGGAATTGGTGATCACCCCCATCGGCATTGACCTGAGCCTGACTGCTGATTACCGAGGTGAGCCGCTCGTCTGGCGTGAGATCGGCGATTGGGATGCTCTCGCCTTCACCAACTGGCTTAACTGGGTCCTCTACCGGCAGATGCCGGTATTGCGTGAAGACATCATCCTTTGGGTGCGGGCGGACCAGATGCTTGACTCACAGGATGTATCGACCCCCTGACCGGAAGGATACCAACATCCATGTCCATTCCATCCACAATTGCCATTGATGGTCCGGCTGCCTCGGGAAAATCCACCATCGGGCGCCGCCTGGCGGAAGCCCTGGGCTACCTGTTCTTTGATACCGGCGTCATGTATCGCGCGGTCACCTGGGGCGCCCTGCAGCGCGGGATTGCCATCGCGGACGAGACGGCGGTCACAGCACTTGCAGAGACAGCCCTGATCGAAGTACGCCCACCCTCTCAAGATGATGGGCGTGCCTGCGATGTGCTCCTCGACGGGATCGACATTACCTGGGAGACGCGTTCTCCGCAGGTTGACGGGAATGTATCCCCGGTTTCCACCTATCGAGGTGTGCGCCAGGCATTGACCGTCCAGCAGCGGCGTATTGGGCTGCACGGCCGGGTGGTGATGGTGGGGCGCGATATTGGCACCGTCGTTTTACCAGAAGCCGATCTAAAGATCTACCTCGACGCATCTGCTGAGGAGCGTGCCCGCCGGCGCACCACGGAGATCATCCAGCGCGGCGGGAAAGCGGATTACGAACAGATCCTCATTGGTGTGCGCAGCCGTGACCAGATCGATTCGAGCCGCGCGGTGGCACCCCTGCGCCCTGCAGACGATGCCATCCTGATCGATTCCGACCACCTGGATGCCGAACAGGTATTTGTGCGGGTGATGGAACTATGCCGGAAATGAACTCCTACCGCGTGGCCCGGTGGCGACGCTGGATCGGGCGTCCGGCCATCCGCATCCTGCTTGGTTCACTCCTTCATCTTCTTTCTCCCATTCGCATCACCGGGAAAGAGAATATTCCCTTGGGTACACCCTACATCGTGGCTTTCAACCACGTATCGCTCTTTGATCCCCCCTTGATGGGCGTCTTTTGGCCGGAGCAGTTGGAGGTCATGGGTGCCGTGGAGATCTGGAGCAAGCCAGGGCAGAACATCCTTGCCCGGGTCTGGGGCGGCATCCCCGTCCACCGCGGGGAATTCGACCGCGCGCTCTTTGACAAGGTGATCAGTGCCCTGGCTGCCGGTCATCCCCTGTTGATCGCCCCGGAAGGCGGCCGTTCGCATGCCCCCGGGATGCGCCAGGCCAAGCCCGGTATCGCCTACCTCGTCGAGCAGACCGGTGCCCCGATCATCCCGGTTGGTATTTCCGGTGCCACCGATGACTTCTGGCACAACGCCAGCCGTGGCAGGCGCCCTCCGGTGGGGATGCGCATCGGCAAACCGCTCATTCTCCCGCCGCTGGAGGGCCGGGGCGCGGCACGCCGCCTCTCCCGCCAGGCCAATGCTGACCTGGTCATGCGCCACATTGCCGGTCTGCTGCCCGCTGAATACCACGGAGTATATGCCGGTGCAGAGATCTTGCCTGGCTGAACCAGCTCTCCCCACGCTGATATGCCTTGAGCCAGCTTGTTGCAGAAATGCGCAGGCTGGTTGTTTTATTCGCCGGGAACTGATGCGTTATTGCAATTTTCTTCCCTGGAGGCCTCATGCTATAATGATTCCATCATCCAGTCATGACGCCAATCCTCACGCTGTTCACTGATCCGATCTATCTCAAGCCATTCACCCAGCTTTCAGGGTGGGTTGCCTGGTTCTTCCTGATTGCCCTACTGGTTTTCGGGGGATTCCGCTGGCGAAGTTTTCAACGCATCGGAAAAGCACGCGGCTGGCTGGTGTTGCTCTTTACATTCCTGGTACCTCTGACCAATCTCTTCCTCGGGATGCGTCTCACTACTGGTTCCGCCCTGCCGGAGCCGGGCATTCCCCTCGGACCACACAACCCTGCACTTATGTTCTTTTCCGCCCTGCCCTGGATGTTGGCGGGCGGTTTTCTTGGTTCGCTGGAAGGCTTGCTGATCGGTCTGCTCACCGGTCTGGTGCGCGGTTTATGGGATACCCACAACATCTTCTCCATCCTGGAACCGGCACTTCTGGCAGTGCTCTTCAGCCTGGCTGTGCGTCAGCGCTTCCGCACCCCTTTATTCCATCTCCTGCGCCAGCCCCTGCTCGTCGGTTTGATACTGGTACCCGTCCAGGCAGCCCTGTTCTTGTACAGCGCCTTTTTTTCTGTCTCTGATTCGATCCCCGCACGCCTGGACTTTGCCCTTTCCAATGTCAGCCCGGCAGCCCTGGCTGCCCTGGGACAGATGGTCATTGCTGGTCTGTTCGTGCAGGTAATCGCCATGGCCCTGCCCCATTCCTGGGGAGGGCAAACAGCACTGCAGCCTTCGCCAGGTGAACGCAGCCTGCAGTTCCGCTTCCTATCCCTTCTTAGTACCTTTATTGTCTTGCTCATCGTCCTGCTGACCCTGGGGAACTGGATCGTTGCCGGGGAGGCGGCCCGGCGTATGATCCGCAACCAGCTGGCAGGTTCAGCCCAGGCAGCCGTGGAGGGTCTGCCGTTCTTCCTCGAGACCGGGCAGAATATCGCCCTCCAGTTGGCTGCGGAACCGCGCCTGCTGTCGGAATCGCGGCGTGTGCTTGCCTCCACCCTGGATGAGCAGATCCGCAGGGTGCCATACTTCGATCAGTTGTTCGTCCTCGACCTGCAGGGTGGAATGCTGGCAATGTACCCCACGCTTTCCCCGGAAGAGTTCGCTCTCCATCCCCAGGAACTGGCGGGAATCAGCCTGGCAGTCCAGGGAGTGACGGCCCAATCATATCCCATCCCCCCGGCTGCGCAGGGTAGTTCGGCACGCCTGGCTTTCATCGTTCCGATCCTTGATGAAGATGGGAAACCAGAACGAATCTTGCTCGGACGTACAGAATTGGCGTTGAACCCTCTGACCCAGGGGCTCATCAATACCCTGCGAGGCATGAGCGCAATGGAAGGGGAAGGCTACCTGCTTGACGATCAGGGGACGATCCTCTTCAGTACCGATCCACAAAACCTGATGACCCTCTATGCCGGGGAACGAGGCCAGCAGACCCTCTTCTACGAACTACCTGCCCCAACCGGTACGCGCAACCTGGTGTACTACCAACCAACCATGGGACGTGCCTGGTCAGTCGTACTCATTGTCCCTGCCCGGCAGGCCCAACAACTGGCGCTCGATATTGCCGCGCCGCTGACCCTGCTTGTCCTGGTGCTTGCCCTGGCAACATTGATCTTCCTGCGTTTGGCGTTGCGCAGGCTGACTGCTTCCCTGCAGTCCCTCGCCGTTGATGCCGGGCGAATTTCCCAGGGCCAGCTATCCGATCCCCTGCACCTGCCCGAGGATCCTGGGATTGGTTCAGGGGGTGATGAAGTTGGGCAATTGGGACTGGCTTTCGAGCAGATGCGCAGCAGCCTGCACGCCCGCATGGAAGAACTTAACCAATTGTTGCTCGTCAGCCAGGGGGTTGCCTCCACGCTCGACCTGGAGAGTGCCGTCCAGCCCATCCTTGAAGCGGTGCTGGCGACCGGTGCTAGTGCCGTGCGCATCGTCCTGGATGAGGCTACTACCGGCGAAGGGCCGCGCCAGTGTTTCTCGCTTGGTCCGAAGCGCGAGGCTTTTGCTGCCCTTGATGAACAGGTGCTCGCTGCGGTGGAGTCAAAAGGCCACCTGGTGCTCGATGCTTCTGCCCTGGGGCAAACCCTGACGATCCCGCCAGACATGCCTGCCCCGGCCTGCCTTCTGGCAGTAGCCATGGTGCACGAGAGGCGCTTCCACGGTGTCTTGTGGGCGGTATACGATCCTGTGCATCCCTCTGTGGAAGAGGAGATGCGCTTCATCACCACCCTGGCTGCCTATGCCGCCCTGGCTGCCTCCAATGTACGCCTCTTCCGCACCGCAGAGGTGGGCCGCCAGCGCCTGGCTGCCATCATTGCATCCAGTCCCGACCCCGTACTGGTCACCGACCAGGAAGACCGCCTGATCCTGGCTAACCCTGCTGCCCGCCAGGCGCTTGGCCTGCCGTCCGGTCCCAGCGATGGGCAGCCGACCGAGCGTGTGCGGGTTTCCGGTTCCCACGTGATCGGACAGAAGGACTTGCGTGACCTTCTTGATGCTCTGGGCAGTGAGACCGACTCAACCTCACGTGCCAACCGGTCGGTGGAAGTCGTTCTCTCGGATGGCAAAATCTATTATGCTGCTGCATCCCTGGTGGTCGCCAGCGACAAGCCGGTGGGGCGTGTCTGTGTACTGCGCGATGTGACCCGCTTTAAAGAGCTTGATGCACTCAAGTCAGAGTTTATTTCCACCGTCAGCCATGACCTGCGCTCGCCGCTGACCCTGATGCGCGGCTATGCCACCATGCTTGAGATGGTTGGCGATCTCAATGAACAGCAGCAGAATTACACCACCAAGATCATCAGCGGGGTGGACAGCATGTCACGCCTGGTCAACACCCTGCTTGACCTGGGACGCATCGATGCCGGCGTTGGGTTGATCGTTGAACAGGTGGTCCTGCAGGAGATCATCACCACAGTCATGGAGTCAGTCCGCCTCCAGGCGGAGGCCAAGGAGATCCGCCTCGACCTGGACCTGGCGCCTGACCTGCCGTTGAGCCTGGAGGCGGACCGTGTGCTGCTTCAGCAGGCACTGTATAACCTGGTGGAGAATGCACTCAAGTACACCCCGTCCGGTGGTTCTGTTGCCCTGCGCCTGCGTGCCTATCCGTCCGTGCTCCAATTCCAGGTGCAGGACTCCGGTATTGGGATTGCCCCGGCAGACCAGCCGCGCCTGTTCGAAAAGTTCTTCCGCGGCTCCCAGCGCGAGGCGCGTGCCCAGCGCGGTTCCGGTCTTGGGTTGGCCATCGTCCGTTCGATCGCTGAGAGGCATGGCGGAAAGGTCTGGGTGGAGAGCACACTCGGGAAGGGCAGCACTTTCTTCCTGCTCATCCCGCTGGCTCATGCACAGCCTGAGTGAGCTAGAGAAAAGGGTTGCGGAGTCGCTTGTGCGTTTCCACAACCCTGGGGTGGGGGCTAGAATATTGCGAGTAGCCAGATCATCAATATTCCAAGCGAAAACCAAACCCTCTAGAGCCTGATCACTGCGCCGCAGTACTCGCACTTGATGTTGTCCTGCCCGCGCAGGATGACCGCATTCATCACTGCCCCGCAGGATGGGCATTGGGTTGGGGCTGCTTTCACCTTTTCCACTTCCGCCTGGTCGATCGCCACGGCCCGATCCTTGTCGAATTCCTTGGCTTTGGCGCGGTTCAGCAAGGACAGCCAGGCGGCGTTATCCTGCCAGATGTGCAGGTTGACAATGCCCAGCGGCGCGCCGGATTGGAAGTGGATCTCGATGTGGTCCTCGTTCTTCATCATCCCCTGCTTGCTGGTATTGACCTTGTCCAGAAGGGCAACGGGCGCTTCCCAGGCCAACTTCTGGATCTTCTGCTTCTCGGTGGCGATGAAGAGCACTTTCTTGGTTGCCACTTCCTCTTTCTGTTCGAAAAGTATGCGCTGGTCGGTGAGGAACAGCACGCCTTCGGGATCATCCTTCTGCTCCTTGCCGGTCTTGCACCATACCGCTTTCACCGCGGCGATACCCGCCTCGGTCGGCATCAGTTGGAAAGAGGCCTCGGCCAGGTTCTTGAGCATCGCCTCGACCTGGTCTAGGCGCCGCACAAGCTGGGAGACCTGGTTCTGGAACTGGTTGTACATCCCCTCGATCGCTCTTTCCGCCGCGCTGACCTTGTCCTCCAGCATGCGCACCTGTGCCTGGGCGGTGCTGAGCAGCGGGCGGGCAGCCATCGGGTTGCGCGCGGCCACTGCCAGTTGCGACATCTGTGTTTCGATCGGGCGGATCGACATCTGCAGGTTCATCGACTGGCTGTTGATCTGCTGATTGATGGAAGGCTGCAGACCATTCCACTGCTGCGCCAGTCCACTGGCCTGGTTTTCCATTTCTTTCTCGAACACATACCCTTTCTGGCGCAGATCGGCGACGCGCTGGGGCATCCCGGCAACCTTGGTTTGCAGGTCTTCCACGGCATCGCGGGCTTTTGCCAGACGCACACTTTGCTGGAGCGAACCGAGCTTGGATTGCAGGGCGCTGATCTCGCTGGCGAGTTGTTGGGCAGGACTTGGAGTAGCCATTTGATCTCCTTATTCTTGGGGATTGATTTTCATAATTATGGCACACTTGTCCCGGAATCGCAAACCGAATTTCCTGGAAGATCAGCCCATCTGGCGATCCCTGGTTCACGTTTCTGCCCGGCAGGCAGGCATGAAAATGGTAAAATCACCCCGGAGATTTTAAAAACTAGGATCACGAGGTCAACATGGATCAAACCGTATCTGGCATGCTCATCCTCTCCATTGGAGTCCTCTCCATCGTTGGCGCGGTACTGAATTGGCGCATGGTGGTCGGCCCGGGGAAACTCATCCCCCGCCTCTTGGGTCCCGCCGGCGCGAAAATATTCATGATCCTGCTTGGCCTGGGCTTGATCGTCTTTGGCATTTTGATTTTCCTGGGGCGTGTGGGTTGAGAAAAGGATGTGCGCCATGATCGTTGCTGTTGCCTGTGACCATGCCGGTTTTCCCCTCAAACAACCTGTTTTTGAGACGCTCCAATCCCTCGGTCACACCGTGCTCGACCTGGGCACTGATTCGGAACAGCCCGTGGACTACCCTGATTTTGCCGAAAAACTCGGTCACGCGCTCCAGCAGGGGCAGGCTGTGCGCGGCATCCTGCTGTGCGGTTCCGGGGTGGGGGCGTGCATTGCCGCCAACAAGATGAAAGGCATATTTGCCTGCATCTGCCACGACACCTACTCTGCCCGACAGGGGGTGGAGCATGATGATATGAACGTCCTGTGCCTCGGTGGACGCGTCATCGGAGTGGAACTGGCCCGCCTCATTGTTATCTCCTTCCTGTCTGCCCGCTTCATTGGGGGCGATCCTGGACAGCAACGCCATGCCCGCCGTGTGGCCAAGATCCGAAAACTGGAAAGCGAATCCTGAAGATGAACACCATTCGACAATTACATTCCCTCGGTCAATCCCTGTGGTACGACAACATCCAACGCCGCTTGCTGGACAATGGCGAACTTGCCATGCTCATCCAGCAGGGTGAGATCCGCGGCATCACCTCCAACCCGTCCATCTTCCAGCAGGCCATTGCCAGGAGCACGGATTATGACCCCGCGCTGGTTTCCATGGCCTGGGCGGGTTGGGATGCCGAGATGATCTTCTGGCATCTGGCCATCGAGGATATCACGCGTGCCTGCGACCTGTTCCTCCCACTCTTCGAGTCCAGCCGCGCGGCGGATGGATTTGTCTCTCTCGAGGTCCACCCGGCGCTGGCGCATGACCCCGCAGCCACTCTTGCCCAGGCAAAGCATCTCTGGGAGACGGTGGATCGCCCCAACCTGATGATCAAGATCCCCGCCACCCAGGCTAGCCTACCCGCCGTTCGTTCTGCCATCGCGGCCGGGATCAATGTCAATGTCACGCTCATTTTCTCGATCAAGCGCTATCGCGAGGTGATGGAAGCCTTCCTCGCCGGCCTGGAGGACATCCTTGCCTCCGGGCAAGCTCGGCCCCATTTCCCCGCTTCGGTCGCATCCTTTTTTATCTCCCGCATGGACACCCGTGTCGATGCGCACCTGCCGGAGGATTCCCCCCTGCGCGGCAGGGCTGCGATCGCCAACGCGCGCCTGGCTTATGACGTTTTCCGACAGACCTTTTCTGGCCCGCGCTGGGAGGAACTGGCTGCGGCAGGAGCACGCCTGCAACGCCCGCTGTGGGCTTCCACCAGCACCAAGAACCCCGCCTACCCGGATACCCTTTACGTGGACAGCCTGGTCGCGCCGGACACGGTCAACACCGTTCCTCCGCAAACGCTGGCTGCGTACCGTGACCATGGTAAAGCCGCCCTGGCTTTCAGCGGAGATACCAATGAAGCCCGCAGCACCTGCATGGAACTGGAACTGCGCGGCATATCCTTCGCCCGCCTGACGGAGGAACTGGAGAAAGAAGGGCTGCAGGCGTTTGCCGAGGCCTTCTCCGGCATGCTCGAAGCCATTGATACCCGCCGCCGGGCAGCTTTCGCCAACCTGGGAACACTGGCAGATCCTGTAAAAGAACGATTTGCCCGTATGGAAGCGGAGGATGTCCCTGCGCGGCTGTGGGCTGGCGACCCCGGCTTGTGGACGACCGATCCCGCTCAACAGGAGGAGATCCGCAAGCGCCTGGGCTGGCTGCATTTGCCTGAAACCTCGCGCGCGCGCCTCGCAACCCTGGAGAGCCTGGCGGCTGTCATCCGTTCAGCCGGGATCCGCAAGTTCCTGCTGCTCGGGATGGGCGGCTCGTCGCTTGCCCCCGAAGTACTTTCCCTGGTCTTTGCCGGGTCTCCTGCTGGCAGGCCGCAGGGCGTGGACTTTGCCATCCTCGATTCCACCGATCCGGACCAGGTCGCCCAGGCTGCGCGTGACTTCCCCCCGCGGGAGTCGCTCTATATCGTCTCCAGCAAATCGGGTGGCACCGCTGAAGTGAACGCCATGCTGGAGTATTTCTGGCAACTCTCCGGGGAAGATGGTTCCCGTTTTGTGGCCATCACCGACCCGGGGACCTCGTTGGATGCCCTGGCGAACAGGCGCGGTTTCCGCGCCACCCTGCTGGCTGACCCGACCGTGGGCGGGCGTTTCTCGGTGCTGGCCGATTTTGGCCTGTTCCCCATGGCGCTGATGGGACTTGACCTCTCCCGCGCCCTCTCTTCGGCTGCCGCCATGCTGCACGCCTGCCGTCCCGGGGAATCTGCTGTGAACAACCCCGGCATGGCGCTGGGTGTGGTGCTGGGTGAGGCCGCCCTTGCTGGGCGGGACAAGCTCACGCTGCTGGCTGATCCGCCCCTGTCCGCCTTCGGTTCCTGGCTGGAGCAGCTCATTGCCGAATCATCCGGCAAGCAGGGCACCGGCATCGTTGTCATCGATGATGAGCCGCTGGCACCTGCCGAAGCTTATTCTCCCGACCGCCTGTTCGTCTACCTGCGCGCGGATGGCGCACTCGCCGCTCATGTTACTGCCCTGCGCTCCACCGGGCAGCCGGTGCTCGAATATACCATCCCTGATGTGTATACCCTGGTTGCCGAGTTCTACCGCTGGGAGATCGCCACCGCAACCGCCTGTCATATCCTGGGAGTCAATGCGTTTGACCAGCCCAATGTGCAGGACAACAAGAACCGTACCGTGGAAAAGATGAAGGTGTATCTCCAGTCCGGGAGGCTGGATGAGCCGCTTCCTACCTGGGAAGGGGAGGGCTTCCGCATGTTCTCCAACCAACCCTTGCCGGGGAACTCCCTGGCGGAGATCCTGTCCGCCTTCCTTGCCATGGCGCAGACGGGTGATCCCCAAACGGCAGCCGGGCGGAGCTACATCGCCATCAATGCCTACCTGCCGCGCAACCCGAAGATGCACGCCGCCTTGAGGGGAGTGCGCCAACAGATCCTCCTGCGCAGCGGCTGTGCCACCACGCTGGGATTCGGACCGCGTTTCCTGCATTCCACCGGTCAGCTCCACAAGGGCGGCCCGACGTCCGGGATGTTCCTGCAGATCACAGCCGATCCAATTCAGGACCTCGATATCCCTGGACAGGCAGCCACCTTTGGCGTGCTGGAGCGTGCCCAGGCGCTGGGGGATTATGAAGCCCTGGCAGCCCGCGGGCGCCTGATCCTGCGCCTGCACCTTTCCTCCCCGCAGGAGATCGGGCTGCTGGCTGATGCGTTGAAATGAAGGTTGCCGGGAGCACGCTGCTGTGTCTCTCCTTCCTGCTGGCGGCCTGCCGATCCCAGGCCGCTTTGCCTGCCAGCGCGACCCTTTCCCACACACCTGCACTACCTGCCTCTTCGTCGGCCTCTCCCACTTTCACCATCCCCCCATCGCCGACAGTGACCCAAACGCCGTCCCCGACGCTCTTCCCGCTCCCAACGCTTGTCGACCCCATCCCCGCCTGCGAAGCGCGCCGCCCCGATGATGATGACCTGTATGTACTTGTCACCGCCGCGTTCGGTCTAGACCCGGACTATGTACCCGGCGACCTGGTGAAACTGGGCGGCTATGTCTCCGGGTATGTCACCCCACCAGACCAACTCCTGCGCCGCCCGGCTGCCGAAGCGCTCGGTCAACTGGTCTCTGCCATGCAGGAAGCAGGACTGCACCCCAGAATGCTCTCGGCCTATCGCGGCTATTATGACCAGGTGACCACCTTCCAGCACTGGCTGGCGGAGGACCCCGACCTTGCCGGGCAGGTCAGCGCCGCCCCGGGGCACAGCGAGCACCAACTGGGCACGGTGATCGACTTCGGTTCGCCGGAACTGCCTGCCCTGGTTGGAGACCCGCTCATCCGCTTCCATCCGCTGTTTGCTGAGACCAGCGAAGGGCGCTGGCTGCAGGAGAACGCCCACCGGTATGGTTTCACGCTCACCAACCCGCCCGGAGCGCAGCCGTGGACCGGGTTGACCTACGAACCCTGGCATTACCGTTATGTGGGTGTGGGGTTGGCGACCTACCTGCGAGAGAGCGGTTCCTTCTTCGCCGGGTTCATCCTCCAGGCGCGCCCCTCTCTGCCTTGCATCCCTTCCCTGGGTGGACCGCGCTGAACCCCGGCCCTGGGTAGTACTCCTGGATGCAGGTCTTATCAAAACTGTCTGCTCTTTTTAGCCGCCTTCCGGTATGATTAAGCAAGTATGTCACAGACCTGGCGTAATTTCTCCCTGTTCCTGGTCTCATCCCTCGTATTGGTGGGATGTGTGTTGCCCTGGCAACTGGCACCTTACCTGCCGTTCATTCCCACGATCACGGCGGCTTCCCTGCCCCCAGCGCTGACGGATACGCCCACGCAGTCATCACTCCCGGGGCCGGCCACCTTCACCCCCTTTCAGGCGGTGGAGAATACGCCCACCTTCACCCCGTCGCTGACCTTCACCGCCACTGCCACCGCCACTGCCACCGCCAGCCTGACGGTCACCTTCACGGCGTCTCCCAGCCTGTCTCCCACCCGCTCCAGGACCGCCTCGCTCACCTTCACCCCCACGCTCAGCCGCACGCCCAGCCGCACCTTCACGCCCTCGCTGACCGGCACTTCCACGCAGACCTTCACGCCGACCCTTTCCCCGACCGCGTCGCGTACGTTCACCCGCACCAGCACATCCACGATCACCTTGACTCCCACGAAATCCCGGACGTCCACGGCTTCTTACACGCCCTCCTCCACTTTCACCCGTACCAGGACAGTGCCACCCAGTGCCACTGCTTCGGCTTCTTCCACCGCGACCGAGACGCGCACGCCAACCGAGACACGTACACCTACCGAGACGCGTACATCCACGCTGAGTCCGACGTACACCCATACCAGCCCACCGACCGCCACGTCGACCGCTACGCTGACCTTTACCAACACCAATACCCTGCCGCCCACCTCCACGTACACATCCACCCCGCAGCAGAGCGCCACCCATACCCGCACACGCACCTTCACCCTGTCGCCGCTGCCCGGCTGTTCCCCCGTTTTTGACTCCAGCCTCGAAGGCCAGGTGGTGGCTTTGCTCAACCAGGAGCGCATCAACAACGGGCTGCCCGCCCTGACCGTCCAGTCGCCGATCACCATGGCTGCCCGCCTGCACGGTCAGGACATGGGCTGCAACGCTTTCTTCAGCCACATCGGCAGCGACGGCTCGACCGTCGCCCAGCGCATAGCCCGCCAGGGCTATACCACTACCTGGGCAGGTGAGAACATCTACGGCGGACAGCTCAGCAGCCCGACTGTGGTGGTGAACTGGTGGATGAGCAGCGGTCCCCACCGCGCCAACATCCTCAACAGCAATTACACCTCCCTTGGCATTGGCTATGTGTATGTCAGTGGATCCCCCTGGCTCAAGTATTGGGTGGCAAACTTTGCCCAGCCATAAGATCATGAAAAGAAGGATCCTGCTTTTACTGGTCGTCCTTTTCGGCACAGGCTGCGCGGCGCCCCTGCCGTTCTTTCAGCAGGTACTCCCCACGGCAACTGCGCCCTGGGTTTCCGCGCCGACCGTCGAGATCACGCTGACGCCGTTCTCGCCGGGTGCCTCCAGCCTGACCGCGACTCCCTCTGCGACCGCCACCACAACCCTGTCCATCCTGCCCTCTGCAACGGTGCCCGCTTCTCCCACCAGGACCTTCACCCCCTCATCCCTGCCTTCATTTACTTTCACGCCAACCCTGCTCCCTTCTCTTACACCGACCCACACCACCCGTCCGCCCAGCCCGACCCCCACCCTGGTGCGTTCTTTTACACCCACCAAAACCACGAATCCCGCCAACCCGACGCCCACCGCCACAACCTCGGGAGGCGGGGGGACCTGCCTGGTGCTCAATGATGGCTATGTCTCCAGCCTGATCACCCTGATGAACAACGAGCGCGCCTCCAACGGTCTGGCTGCCCTGGCGGTGAACTCGAGCCTGGTGGCCAATGCGCAGGCGTGGAGCGAAACCATGGCGACCACCGACACCTTCGTGCATTCCGGGCAGCCTGTGGGCGAGAACATTGCCGCGGGGTATGGCTCCCCGGCTGCCACCGTGGCGGCCTGGATGGCAAGCCCCGGACATCGCGACAATATTCTAAACCCCGAGTATACCCAGGTGGGCGGCGGGTATGCATATTGCGGCACCTCCACCTACGGGCATTACTGGACCGCTCAATTCCTGCCGTGAAATAAACCGATCACCTACCGGTGTGCGTGGATGCCGGGGAACGGCGTCGGGTGCTCACCTGCGGCGCAGTTTCGCCGCGCGGGAAGCCAGGAGACCGGGCAGCAGTTCCTGCCAGCCCATTTGCAGCATGCCGATCAACATGGCAGCCTGGGCGGGGAAGCGCACGGCTTCGGGCAGCGGCATCACCGGGGAGAAGTCCACTGCGCGCCCATCGATGCTGAATTGATAACGCCCCGTCTGGGTGATGGCGTTCTCTTCCTCCAGGAAGCGGCGCACTGCTTCCCGTTCGCCGCCACGCCACCAGCGTGGCAGGTCGGAGGTGGCGCGGAAGGAGGTGAGGCGCACCAGGTCGTGCAGCATGCGCGCTTGGCCTGGCGTCAGGTGGTTGTGGCGGGAGCGGAAGTACGCCACATCGGGGTCGATGTGGATCAGGTCCTTGAGCCACAGGCGGTGCAGGCAGGTGCGCAGGGCATTGCGGACGCCGGGATGGTTGGGGTTGTTGAGCCACACGCTGAGCGCCCGGTTCTCCCAGAAGGGGGTCACATCCGGACCGATGCGGATGCCATTGCACAGCCCGAGCACCGGCAGGATGGGCGCGCCGCAGGCGAGGATGTAGGTATCACGACCCGCGGCGGTGCGGATGACCTGCATCGCCTCGCGGTAGGCAGACTCGCGAGGCATGCCGCGGGCATGCCGACCGGGCGCGGCGGCGGCGTAGAGGAAATCCAGTTTCAGGTAGTCGTATCCCCAGCCAACGACCCGGCGGATGGTCGCGTCCAGCCATTCCTGCACCCCGGGGTGGGCACTGTCCAGCGCGTAGAGTGCCCCGCTCCAACTGACCCCGGCATATACCGGCATGCCGGCTTCGTCCTTCAGGATCCAATCTTCATGTTCAAGGGCAAGCTTTGATCTGCGCGGCACGATGAAAGGCGCCAGCCACAGCCCGGCGGTGCGCCCGGTGCGGCGCACCTTTTCTGCCAGGGCAGGCATGCCGGAGGGGAACTTGCGGTTGGCGTCCCACTCGCCCAGCGAGACCTGCCAGCCGTCATCCAGTTGGAAGACATCGAAAGGCAGGTCGCCCAGCCCGTCCAATGCCTGGTCGATGACCGCTTCGTTGATGGTGTTGTACAGGCTGTACCACGAGCACCACACGCGCGGCGGTTTGCCCTGTGCCAGCCCGTACAAGGCGCCCAACTGCTGTGTATAGGCCTTGAAGACCTCCTCTTCCGTGCCTGCGGCTACCAGCCATTTCCCTGCATGCCCGTCCTCGTAAAACCCCTGCAACTGCTCCCCCAGCATTTCCACGCGCCCGCTCAACTCCAGGGCGCCGAGCAGGACGATCCTGCCGTCCGGCATTTCCGCGGCGCCGACCCAGGCGCTGACCGGGTGATCGCTGAAGGCGTAGGGTACATCCTCGTCCTTGGCGCGGGTCTGGTGGGCAGAGATCGGCACCATAGGATCGGTGGGATCCATCCAGGTGGAAAGGGTCCACGACTGCCAGCCGTGGCGGTAGAAAGAGCGTGGTTTGACGCCCAGCCCCACGCCGAGGCGCGTGCCACTCACCAGCACTCCGCCGTTCAGCGTGGTGACCCTGTCTGCGTTGAGCGTCAATGCCAGCTCGTTGATCTCGATGTTCATGATGATGATCTCCTTGAAGTGGAATCCCTGCCTTGCACATGCCAACGCTTGCAATTATAATCCAGCCATTCTTACAAAGGCGATGATGGGAACGAGTACGCCCTGCCTGCTGCCAGCGAGCCCGGAAGTGGTGTGAGCCGGGCCAGCCCCAGGGGTGGAAAATCCTCCCGAAGCCGCGCGCTGAAATGGAAATCCGGTTCCAGACTAGGCAAGCCGGGCTGGTCCCCCGTTAGCGGGACACGAGTATAAGCCGACCGGCCGTACTCTGCTGAGCGCCTGCCTGCGGGCAGGAACCAGGGTGGTACCGCGAGCCTTCCAGCTCGTCCCTGTTGGGATGGGCTGTTTCTTTTCCCCTTCCATCCCCCCGAGTGCACATTTTGAAGGAGGCTGCCATGTTCAAACCTGTTTCTCCCAAGCTGGATGTCCTCGCCCTCGAAGAGGGCGTGCTCAAGTTCTGGAAAGCGCACAGGATCTTTCAAAAGACCGTGACCGAGCGCCAGGGCGCCCCGGAGTATGTCTTCTTTGAAGGACCGCCGACCGCCAACGGCATGCCGGGAGTCCACCACGTGGAGGCACGTGTCTTCAAGGACCTGTTCCCGCGCTACAAGATCATGAACGGCTTCCACGTCTCGCGGCGCGGCGGCTGGGACACCCACGGACTGCCGGTGGAGATCGCCGTTGAGAAGAAACTGGGCTTCACCAGCAAGCAGCAGATCGAAGAATTCGGCATCGAGAAATTCAACGAGCTGTGCCGAAAATCGGTCTTCGATTACATCCAGGAATGGGAGAAACTGACCGACCGCATCGCCTTCTGGGTGGACCTGGGTGAAGCCTACGTGACCTATACCAACGAGTACATCGAATCGGTGTGGTGGATCCTGAAGACCTTCTGGGAGAGGGACCTGCTGTTCAAGGGATACAAGATCGTGCCCTACTGCCCGCGCTGCGGCACGCCGCTTTCCGACCACGAGGTGGCGCAGGGATATGCGGATGCCACCGACCCCTCGGTGTTCGTGCGTCTGCCGCTGGTGGACAAGCCCGGCACCTCGCTGCTGGTGTGGACGACCACCCCCTGGACGCTGCCAGCCAACGTGGCGGTGGCGGCGGGGGCGGAGATCGATTACGTCACCGTGGAGCGCAGTTTGAACGAGGACCCGACCGGCGCCAACACGGGCAAAGAACGCCTGATCCTGGCGGAAGCCCTGCTGGAGAAGGTCTTTGGCGACGAGTCGGTGAAAGTGGTGGAGCGCTTCAAGGGCAAGAAGTTGAAGGGCAGCCGGTACCGCCCACTGTTCACCTTCATGCCGCTGGAAAAGCCCGCCCACTACGTGGTGCTCGGCGATTTCGTCTCGGTCGAGGACGGCACCGGGCTGGTGCATATTGCCCCGGCCTTCGGCGCGGATGACATGGAAGTCTCGAAGAAATACGACCTGCCGGTGCTGATGACCGTTGCCCCGGACGGCGGCTTCCTGCCGCAGATCACCCCGTGGCGCGGCGTGTTCGTCAAGGACGCCGATCCGTCCATCGTGGCTGACCTGGATAACCGCGGGCTGCTGTTCCGCGCCGGGACGATCGTACACACCTACCCCTTCTGCTGGCGCTGCGATACACCGCTGCTGTATTATGCGCGCGAGTCCTGGTACATCCGTACCAGCGCCTTCCGCGAGCGCCTGGTGGAACTCAATCGCACGATCAACTGGGTGCCGGAGCACATCCGCGAAGGGCGCTTTGGCAACTGGCTGGAGAACAACATCGACTGGTCGCTGAGCCGGGAGCGCTACTGGGGCACGCCGCTGCCGGTATGGGAATGCCCGGATTGCCACCAGAGGCAGTGCGTTGGCTCGGTGGCGGAACTCTCGACGCTGGCGGGGAGCGACCTGACAAGTCTCGACCTGCACCGCCCGCACGTGGACAACATCCACTGGGCATGCGGGAAATGCGGCGGCAAGATGACCCGCGTGCCCGACCTGATCGACTGCTGGTTCGATTCCGGCTCCATGCCGGTGGCGCAGTGGCACTATCCCTTTGAGAACCAGGCAAAATTCGAGAGCCAGTTCCCGGCTGACTTCATCTGCGAGGCGGTGGACCAGACGCGCGGCTGGTTCTACACCCTGCACGCGATCAGCACCCTGCTGTTCGACAAGGCGAGCTACAAGAACGTGATCTGCCTGGGGCTGGTGGTGGACAAGGATGGACACAAGATGTCCAAGCATGTCGGCAACGTGATCGACCCGTGGTCGGTGCTGGACGAATCAGGCGCGGACGCCTTCCGCTGGTATTTCTACACCTCCGCCCCGCCGAATGCCGAGCGCCGCTTTGCGCCATCGATGGTCACCGATGTGGTCAAGAACTTCACCCTGACCCTGTGGAACGTGTACTCGTTCTTCGTCACCTATGCCAACCTGGACCAACCCGACCTGCGGCGCAAAGTCAAGCCGGGCAATGAACTGGACCGCTGGCTGCTCTCCGAGTTGAACGTGCTGGTGCGCGAGGTGACGCGCGCCTATGAGAGTTACGATGTCCCCGGGGCGACACGCCCGATCGAAACCTTCGTCGAGGTGCTGTCCACCTGGTACCTGCGCCGCTCGCGACGCCGCTTCTGGAAGTCCGAATCCGAAGCCGACCGGGCCGCTTATACCACGCTGTATACCGCGCTGGTGACCCTGGCGCGCCTGCTGGCGCCGGCGATGCCCTTCCTGGCGGAGGAGATGTACCAGAACCTGGTGCGCCTGGTCGACCCGAAGGCAGCCGAGTCGGTGCACCTTGACCGCTGGCCGCAGGCGGACCCTGACCTGATCGACGAAGAGCTCAATCGCGAGATGGCACTGGTGATGAAACTGGTCTCGCTGGGGCATTCCGCCCGCCAGAAAGCCGGGCGCGCCGTGCGCCAGCCGCTGGCGGAAGCCGCCTTTGCGCTGGGGCGCCTGGAAGAACGCCACGCAGTCGAGAGGTATGCCGACCTGATCACCGATGAGCTGAACGTTAAGCAGGTGCGCCTGCTGGATGCCTCCGGTGACGCGGCCACGTTCACGCTGAAACCGCTGCCCAAACAGTTGGGGCAGAAATACGGCGGCAGGTTCCCCGTCCTCCAGAAGGCGATCCTGGCGCTGGATGCGGCGGCTGCCGCCCCGCTGCTGCTCTCCGGGCAGACTCTGATAGTGGGCGTGGACGGCGAGACCTACGAGATCCTGCCAGGCGAGGTGGAAGTGCGTGCTGACGCCCGCACCGGGTTTGCCGTGGCGGCGGATGGCGCCTACCTGGCGGCGCTGGTGACCGAACTGACCCCGGAACTGGTGCATGAAGGGCTGGCGCGCGAGTTCGTGCGCCGCGTGCAGGAACTGCGCAAGACCGCCGGGCTGGAGGTGGCTGACCGCATCCGCCTGTACGTCACTGCCACACCCACCCTGGGCGAGGCGATCACGGCACACCAGGAGTACATCCGCATGGAGACGCTGGCGCTGGAACTGCACTTTGCCGAGGCGCCTGCGGGGGCGGTGAAGGCCGAGGATACATTCGGCGGGGAGCGCGTCACCGTCAGCCTGGAAAAAGCGGCGGCCTGAGCAAGAGCTGAGGACCGGCAGGGAGACCCCCTGCCGGTTTTGATCTCTGTGGGCGGAGAGACCGGGGGGGGTGAGACGGGGAGGCGGACGGAGGAGGGAGTCGGGGAAAAGGATGACGGGCATGGGGAAAGCCTGCTGGGAAGGGTGAAAAAAACGACCGGAAAGAGGAACAACAGAGGAACAACATGACTCCTTCGGTAAATAATAAATTAAAGGTGGAGCGCAGTGTGCCCTGCCCGGGGCATGACGACAAGCCATGCGATTATGAATTTAACTATGAGACACTACAAAAAGCGATCGAGTGAGAAAAACCGATCAAGTATTTGCAGTGTCAAACTTCCTTTGAGCAGATATCCGTCCCCCAACTACTTTTTGGACTGCACTGGAGCACCCAGGATGATGTGGCGGAAAAGATCGATGGAATGACGGTACAACTGAAGGAACAGAACTCCCTATTGAAAGACCAGAACTCCCTATTTTTAGACCAGAGCATGAAGCTGGAAGAGCTGAAAACGAATTTCAATGAATTACTGACACTCCAGCAACGCGAATTTATCAAGCTCTACCGGCGCGAACAAGCGGCAATCGAGTCCTACTGCCCGAACGTATTCGTGCTGCGACCTTATGCGGCCAGCACCTGGAAAACGGTTTGGGCGGGCGAGAAGCTGGAAATGCAACTGTACTGCCAGGAGCCGGGATGCTGGCAGGCGACGGGGAACTATCTCAAGAAGATGGTCACGTCTCTCAAGTATGTGATCCCGCTGCTTGGGCCATGGTTCAGTATGGCATCGGCCGATTACGCCAAATTGATTGCCAATGACCTGCAGCTCATGGAGGGGCTGGTGAAAATGCTGCCGGAGATCATTGAATTTAATGTTACAAGGATCGCCAACAAGATCGAAAAAGAATCCGAGCCCGACAGGGATATTCATTCTGAAGGCGCTGAACTGCGGGCGGTGCGTCTGCTGCTGGAAAGATTGGATGAATACCAGGTGTGGGGCGGGTTGCAGCGGGTGCTGACCCCGGAAGATCACTACCTATGGCTGTGCAAGTATCACGCGCAGGGGTACAAGGCGGCTACGAAGTGAGTTCCTCGGAGGAGGGGGGGACGGGGCGGGGGCGATTCCCGAAGATAGAGCAGGACAGCGGCGGCTGTCCTGCTTGTTTTATTTTGTGGGGGAGGGTGGTGTTCAATAACACAAATTGCTTGTTTGAAATGCAAAAGTGGTAATCCGTTCTCCCGAATACTCCGCTTCACCAATGCTCGTAACGGACTAATTCACCCAGAGGCTTTCGAATTTTAGGGCCAGGTTGGTCGGCAGAATAGCCAAGCGGCGTGAAGATCACCGGCTCGACTTCCGCGGGGAGCTGTAGAACGCGGCGCGCAGCTTCAACATTGAAAGCCGCAATCCAGCAGGTTCCCAGCCCCAAGTTGGTAGCAGCCAGGATGAGGTGATCAGCCACGATCGCCGCATCAACCAGGCGTGCATTGAAGCGGTCACTTTCCCGCACCCATGCCTGCGATGAGACGGCACAGATAGCAATCACCAATGGTGCCTGGACAAACCATGGGCGACGGTAAATTCTTCCAATCTCTTCCTCGCGCCCAGCCGTATGTAACACGATCAATTGGAAAGGTTGGCGGTTATCAGCAGTTGGTGCCAGACGCGCCGCATCCAAAACCGCTTGCAGTTTACCATCTTCGACCGGGTCGGAACGATAAGCTCTTACGCTGTATCTTACGGCGATCAATTCAGAATATTCCATATCGCTTCTCCTTACTTCGTTTTCCTCTCCGGCAACAACTGCGCCGACTTTGACAACGCTGCTCAATATATTGCGGCAGCGGCGGGACGGGCGACTGGCCGAGGCGGCTTCCAGCCGCCATCGGCTGGTAGGCGATATGAGTCGCCGAGACACCTTACCTATTATCGCGCCATTTCTGGCAAAATGCGCCTGCGCGCAAGCGGTCGCGAAGCATATCATACCCGCAAGGGTACCCCCGAAGGGGGCCGAGCCGCTGGACGATCGGAGGCGGTGTCGGGCGGCTGGTTTTATAAATCCTTATAAACTGCAATTCTTACTTCTCCTTTGTCATTCAACTTATGGTAGGTTCGGAATATTGTCCAAGTTCCAGATCATGAGGTTGTCATACTCCACAAGAGCAGGCCCGCCTCCACCATCGGCCCAGGCTCTCAGGGAAAACTCGGGCTGGTGTTGCCCACCAGAATATTCTCCAAAGGTGACGGGGATATCATTGAGGTAGACCGCGAACCTTGATCCCATTGAGATAAGTGTAAAGGTTATTTGCGGGGGGACCGATCCGGACAGTTGACCAGTGTCGACACCGTACATTCCTGATGGACCAATCAGGCTGTACCATCTACGTCCACTTTTAAGCTCAAAGTTATATTCAAAAACCACGGTGGATCTTCCACCATCCCGCCGAACATCGGAGTAGGCAATATTGGCTGCATTTTCGCCACTCAACTTTTCCGTATTTACATCCACTCTCATCACAAATGTCTTAAACCCCGAGCAACAGGGGAAGGGTTGCGAAGCCCAACCATCCTTGTTGTCCACCGGATAGGCTACCATCGATAAAGCACCATCCGAGAGGCTGCACCCGTTATTGGGGCAAGCCACCTCCTCGAAGAACCAGATAGGTCCCTCTTCTGAAAAATCTTCCTGGAAATCTGGAGCGCGGTCAGCGATGGAGGCTAGGATAGGTTCTGCAAAACCCATTACCCACTCAGGCAAAGGTGTAGCTGTCCAAGTCGGACGTGGTGAACGGGTAGCCGTAGGGATGGGTGTACTGCTGACTGTGGGAGTAAAAGTGGGTTTTGACGTTTCGGAGGAAACATAAGGCGTAAGGGTAGATGTGCCCTGTGGCAGAAATGTATTACATCCCACTAAAAGCGAGGATAACAATAATGCTGTCATAATTTGCTGAAAGAGCTTATGTTGTTTCATGCTCGCTCTCCATCTTACATCAAAGTAGACAAGCCGCCCCGTTCTCCCCGAGCGCGAGGCGGTCGGCTTCACCCAGTTGTTAGGCCGTTTTTTCTACTCCAGAGGTACAACTCTTATTCTTCGACAATTCATCACGCCATTATCTAAATCATATCTCAGAAAAACAAAAAATAGCGTGGTATTTGCTTCAGGTAAGTACGATAAGGCTCGCCATATCGCCTTAGGCAAATCTCTTCCTCTGCCAAGATTCCAAAATGCTGTAATAGCTTGGAAATAACTAATGCGAATAGTGCCAACCACGAGCCTATCGCTATACATATTCCCAAGAATAGGACAAATAGTGAGACTATCTGAGGGTGACGTGATAGCTTGTAGACCCCCTTAGTCACTGGCTGATCAAGCGAAGTATCTTTGAAGTTCAACATGGCAATCACGAGGCCCGCTAAACCAACTGCATACAAAATTAACCCCCCGATGAAAACACGCGAGTTGATTTTCAGAGGTGTGAGGAAGATCAAAATCAGGCAAGCCAGGGAGAACACCTTGCCAAGAATTGTGAAGCCCCTTTGCTTTTTACTCCAACCAGACCTGTCAAATAACCGAGAGACTACTTCTTTTGGAAAGATCAGAAGTAAGAGGCCCTGAATCAGAAACTCAAGAGCAAGGAGAATCCATCCATTGAACCATCCGATCTCAAGCGTGGGAAACAACTCCATGGACCACCTCCAATAGCGGCCAATTCGCCACGACATAAAAACCAGTTGAACGTGAGCGGCCTAACGGGGCGGCGGGTCAGCCGAGCAAGGCAGACAAGCGGGCGGTAGCCTGCCGCCCCGTTCTCGCCGAGAGCGAAGCGGTCGGCGAGAACTATTTATTAACCAGACTCGTACTACCCTGCGAATTTGCAGTATGGTATAGCGGCTTTGGGGTGCCAGGCGGCAGAAAAGCCGGCGATATTTAATATAGAGACGCTATTCAGTGCTGCGCCTATAAATATTATATATACTACCTACAAAAGGTGTCAACATTCTCATGTGGAAGCGACTGGTAGGGGAAAGATCAGGCATGGTCTGCAGCAAGCTGAGAATTTGAAGAGCAGGACAGCCACCGCTGTCATGCTCCATTATTTGGGGAGAGGCGGGGCAATCCGAGAATCGCCTCTACTCTCGCCGAGGCCTGCGCGATGAGGTTGGCGACGGCGGCGAGGAACCGCAGGCGGAGCGTCAGGCGGAGAAGGTGTTGGGTGTCGTGATCATTTCCAGTCAAATGATTATCTAACCATCGCTTTGAGACTAAACGTACAGGGATACAACTCAATCCTATCATTTTGAACATCATACGGCGTGTAACCATTGTAAAAATACTGCGGGAATTCATGCAGGAACACGATCTTCAGGCCAACTTCGCACAAGGCGGTGATAATCTCACCCATCGTCCAATTCCATTCATAGGAATTGACCGGTATTTTCAGATCCCGATCCGTGTAATCTCCCATGTCGTCATACTGCCACACATCCTTACGGAAATAGTTTCCTTGAATAGTATTGGTGCTTGTCGCTCCTGTTTCATCGATCAATACACTTCGGAACGGATGGCCGTCAAAAATATAAAAGAGCCCGTTGTCATTCAATAAGTGTCGCACGGTCTCTGCATACCGTTGGATATCCGGAAGCCAGCATAGCACGCCGGTAGAAGAAAAAACAATATCATATTTTGTATGTACCTTCTGCTTGACTTCCATAATGTCGGCTTCGATAAAGTCTGCTTCGATGTCCATTTGTTGGGCCAACTTCCTGGCATACTTCAAGGATTCGGATGAAATATCTATTCCGGTGACTTTGGCACCCAACAAAGCCCAGGAAAGGGTATCGGTACCGATATGACAGAGGAGATGCACCAATGATTTGCCTTTGACATCACCGACCTCATTTTGTATCAGTTCATTCAGCAGTGGTGTTCCGGCTAGTAAGGTGCTGATATGATAGTTTTTATAGTGGGTTTCGGCTAAACCATCCCATCCCTTTTTATTGGCTTGGGCGAAACTATTCATCGAAGGGCTCCCATTCTTATTCATGGTGTAATTTATCAACGACACAAACTTTCTGAACCTAACGGGTTGGCTCACTGTCCGCCGATTTGAACGAGATGAGACTGCATAGAATCACTTTTTCTACCAAATGGCCGCCGCATCCCCGCGCCGACTGCGAAGCGTCCCCGAAGCGCAGCGAAGGGGAAGGCGGTCACGTGGAGCAGGTGTTAGCCCGCCAACGCTTGTACCCTCACCGCTTATCTTTGTAGGCAGAGAAAGCACGTTTAGTCCCGAACGAGACTAATTCTCAATCTTAAAATAAATAGGTTGTGTACCATCAGGACAGCAAGCAATAATGATATTGCCGCCCTGATTCCAACTGTTAAATTTACCAGAGCCAAAAGTCCTACAGGTTTTATGGACGCTCTTTGATCAAAGCCTGACAAAATATGTAATTTCCTAAAATTGGCGCTACTGTCGATACAGCTATACCTCCTAACGTAGGTTTTGTGCAAATAATGTCATAGATGCCGGAATCGGCGAAAAAATCGCAAAATTAGATTCGCAGCGTGAGTTGGATCGCAACTCGCCGCTTGACTAGGAACGATCTACCCGCATACACACTGCGTTCCGTGAACC
>JBGSVI010000035.1:0-43589 GCA_041753035.1 Anaerolineales bacterium
GCGGTGTCCGGGCATGTCCACGTGCGCATAATGACGCTTGTCCGTCTCATACTCCACGTGCGCAATGTTGATCGTGATGCCGCGTGCCTTTTCCTCCGGCGCATTGTCGATCGAGTCGTAGGCCCGGAACTGCGCCTTCCCAAGGAACTGGCAGTACTTGGTGATCGCCGCCGTCAACGTCGTCTTGCCATGGTCAATGTGTCCCATGGTGCCCACGTTCATGTGCGGTTTGTTGCGCTCATACTTCTGCTTCGCCATCTTCTTTCTCCTTCCTTCATCATTTCTGGATGGTGACGAGAGCCCCCAATGGGATTCGGACCCATGACCTCGCCCTTACCAAGGGCGCGCTCTACCAACTGAGCTATGAGGGCGTTTCGTCTTGATCGTCATGGTCATGAGCCTGTCGCCAGGTGCCTCTCGTAGACCATTGTTTCAAAGGTGGGCAGTGAAGGATTCGAACCTCCGAAGGCTATTGCCAACTGATTTACAGTCAGTCCCCTTTGGCCACTTGGGTAACTGCCCTTATTCATTTGTCCCGGTGATGGCGGTCGTGGCGTGCGTCCCACCGCTCACCGGAGGCGGGGGGACCGGACTGCGCGACTGCTCAGGAGCCGACGACGGGAATCGAACCCGTAACCTACCACTTACAAGGCGGTTGCTCGGCCGATTGAGCTACGTCGGCAATTCGCCTTCCGCGGATTAAGCGGGCAAATTATACCAAAGGCACACCGCCTGTACAAGGTGTACGCCCGATATTAAAGAGAAAAGACTCCCGCGCGCAAGGAGGCGGCGCGGGAGTCTATCAGGAATCCGGGTTTGAGTCAAGCAGGTGGGGGAAAATTTCGTCCACCCTGCCGTCCAGGCAGGCTCACTTCCCGTCCTCTTTCGCTTCGTCTTCGGCGGGGGGAGGTTGGGAAACCATGAACTGGCTGCCGGAAGGCGCCATTGGGCTTTTGGGAGGCAGCACGAACCAGCCCCGGGTGGGGTCGCTGCGGCTGTCATTGTCCTTAAGCCCGAAGAAGCGCCTGAACCAGGAAACGTGGGGTTGCTTCTTTTGGTTTTCCATGGAAGGCTCCTTTCATGGTTAATTGTACACCAACTCTTCTGCCATCCTCTGGTGTCGCGGGGGGCGAGGGGGAGGGGCGGGGATTGGAGGCGTTGAAGCCAATGAGGGTCGAATGGGATTGGGGGTTGCCGGGCGCGTGCGATCTTGCCTGACCTCCGTGCAGCCCGGAAGGTTGAAGCAGGGAATAAATCTTCAATCTTTAATCTGCGGGCATTTTGAGAGGAACGAAGTCTGTTCCTGACTATAACCATAGTATGGTACAGCCAGGCAGGGGATCGCTTCCCTCTACGGGCGCGCCTCGAGCAGCAGTTCCACGTGGTCGATCGCCGGTCCCAGGCTGGAGACCAGGAAATCGAAGGATGCGCCTTCCGCGGCAGTGAACGGCATGCCTTTGTAACGACGGAAACCGACCAGCGTCCCGTCCCGGTCGTAGGCGACTGCCAGCACCCACAGCGTGGCGGCGCCTGGCTCTGGCTGGGTGAGCAGCACCCTGCCGGAGACCTGTGCCGAACGCCCGCCAGGGTTGAGGCTGAGCAACGTGTTCTCGAGCATCACCGGCAGGTAGCGGGCATCCCCCGGCAGCAGGCGCGTGGCGGTGAGCACCTGCACATGCGGCACGGCGAGCAGGTCGATGGGCGCGGGGAAATGGGCGCCGATGGGCATCTTTTCCCCGGCGGGCAGCAGGTTGAGCGGGGCGGTGGCCTCCCGGGTGGCGAGCACCTGCCCGTCCGCATCCACCAGGGTGAACAGCACGGTCAGGTTCTCCAGCGCCTCGGCGTAGCCGTTCTGCAGCAGCGCAAAACACCACAATCCACCCGTGCCCTCGGGCCAGCACCTGGCCTGCAGCAGCGGGAGCGCCGCCGGGGTGGGGGTGGATTCCCCCTGCGGGAGGGTGCCGGTGGGGATGACCAGCGGCGTGCCCACGATCAGCAGGTTCGGCTGGATGCCGGGGTTGGCGGCCAGCAGGGCTTCCAGGGTGACCCCGTAGCGCGCGGCGATGGCTTCCAGGGTATCGCCCGCGGCGATGACGTATTCCAGCGGCGTGGGCGTGGGCAGCTGCACTTCGGTGCGCGCGGCGGGCTGCGTATAGGCGGGGGATGGGCTGAGGGTCACGTAGGGGGTTAGCGCGGCGAGGGGCGGAGTGGACTCGCCCTCGCTCCCCGGGGAGGCGGAGCAGGCGGAAAGCAGCAGGACCAGGCAGAGGCAGAAGGAGAGGCGTGGCATATTGAAATTATACCCGTTCCACTTGCCCCAACCCACAGCCTGTGCTACACTCAACCCATGGTAGATGAGAACGATTTCCCGGAACACGAAGCCGGCGAGAATACCATGCTGCGTGAAGCCATGGCAGCCCTGCGCCAGGGGGACCGCCCGCGGGCACGCGACCTGCTCACCCGCCTGCTGAAGGTGGACCAGAACAATGCCACCTACTGGACCTGGTTGAGCGCCGCGGTGGAGAGCCAGAAGGAACGCCTCTACTGCCTGCAGACGGCACTACGGCTGGACCCGCAGAACGCGGCGGCGAAACGCGGCCTGGTCCTGCTGGGCGGCCTGGAAGCCGACGAGTCCATCCCCCCGTTCCCGCTCAAGCACGCGCGCGCCTGGGAAGAGATGCTCTACATCCCCCATGAGCCGGTGGAAAAGCCGCGCGGCTGGGCCAACCCGCTGGTCAAACTGCTGGTCGGGCTGGTCTTTGCCGGGCTGGCGTTGGGCGTGTTCTACGGCGGCTCCACGCTGTACAACACCTGGAAAAACCGCCCCCTGGCGTACGTGACCCCCACGCACCGCGCCACCTTCACGCTGACCCTGACCCCCAGCCTGACCCCGGCCTTCCGCACCGCCACCCCCACCTTCCTGGGCGCCACCCCGCTTTCGCATTTCCTCGTGGCGACCTACACCAAGACGCCGCTGTACGTGGTCACGGAGCATCCCGTGCTGACCAGCAGTGCGTTCAAATCCGGGCTGCGCTTCCTGGAGAGCGGGCAGTACGAGACCGCCCGGGTGCAGTTCCGCCAGGTGCTGGATAACGAGCCGGAAGCGGTGGACGCCTATTACTACATCGGTGAAAGCTACCGCCTGGAGGGGAACTTCTCCAAGGCACGCGATGCCAACCAGGCGGCGATCAACATCAAGCCCGATTTTGCCCCGGCCTTCCTGGGGCGCGCCCTGGCGAACCTGGGGTTGAACCCGGAGGCGGACGTTCTGGCGGACCTTGATAGTGCCATCGCCATCGATCCACTGTATATGGAAGCCTACCTGCAGCGCGGCGCCTTCCACCTGGGGGTCGGCGACACGGCGGCAGCCCTGCAGGACCTGCAGACGACCCTCGAACTGAACCCGGGATCCCCGCTGGCGTGGATGTACCTGGCGCAGGCACAGATGCAGGCAGGCGAGTTTGAAGAGGGCCTGCAGAGCGCCCTGACCGCCAACCAGTTGGACATGACCCTGGTGCCGGTGTATCTCACCCTGGCGCAGGCCTACATCGCCACCGGGCAGACGGCGCAGGCGGCGGCGGTGCTGCAGACGTACACCATTTACGCCCCCGATGACGTGGCAGCCTTCCTGTGGCTGGGCACTGCTTATAATGAGGCCGAGGACTATGAAGCGGCCCTGGGCGCTCTGAACCGCTACCTGGATGCCTACCCGCGGGATGCCGAGGCGTATTACCAGCGCGGCACCACCTACCTGATGCTGGAAAACCCCAACCTGGCAGAAGCCGACTTCAAGAAGGCGATCGGGTATGACCCCTACGATTTCGATGCCCAACTGAGCCTGTCGGTGGCCTATTTTGACCAGGGGTACCCCGGGAATGCCTATATCCAGATCGAGCAGCACGCCCTGCCGCTGGCAAAGACCGACAGTACCAAGGCGCAGGTCTACTTCCTGGAGGCGATCTACCTGGAGGCGATCGGGGATGCCCAGTCGCTGCTGGGGGCGCGCAACAGTTGGAACCGGCTGATCGCCCTGCCCCCCGATGCCATGCCGGAGGATGTGCGCCAGATGGCGTACGAGCGCCTGGGGGTGACTCCCACCTTCACCGCCACTCTGCGCCCGACGCGCACGCTGACGCCGACGGTGACACCCAAACCTTGAGGATAAAAAAAGTCCGAGCGCTCGGACTTTTTTTATCTTATCTTATTTCCGGCATTCCGCGCACGGGCAGAGCAGGCGCAGATAAGCCCATTGGTAGATGCCATAGTCGTGCCCGTCCTCCCAGACTGGGGTGATGGCATATGAACCGACCGGCTGGATCGTCTTCAGCCGCGTGGCGGGAGAATCGGGCAGGTCTAGGGTGAAGATGAGCGGGTCGGGGACGGCGCCCATCTTCTCGTGACCGCCGCGGCATTCGGCGCAGGGGCAGCCTGCGCGCAGCAGGGAGAAGGAATAGACGCTGACATGTCCATCCTCCCAGGTGACGATCAGTTGCTTTTGCTCACGGCTTGCGTTAAGGGAGAGAGGGGAATTATTCATGGGGAAGGGATGACCATCAGGAAGTCTTGCGCCGCCCAGCCGGAGCGGGCGGCATCATAGGAAGCCGCCAGGTACCACCAGGTGTAGCCATCCGCCTGGCGGGGTCCGTCGGTGATGTGGAACACCTCGGCATCGAAGGCCAGGAAGAGCGGTGGCGCGTTCAAGCCGGGTTCGGAGCGGATATTGAGCGCATCGGCGTTGACCTGCACATAGGCGCCCAGGCCGAATTCACCCGCCACGGCGGTGGAAGGCAGGGTGGGCGTGGGCGGCAAGGATGTGAGCGTGGCGGGGAGCGGGCGCGATGTGCTCGAAGGCGCGGGGATGACGGTCAGCGCGGCTGCGGCGGGGTCGGGGTTGGCTCCCTGTGCAGCCGGGCGGAAGATGAGGATGTACGCCAGGGTGGCACAGGACAGCAGGGCAGCCAGGATGCCCGCGGCGAGGAGAACTTTGCCACTGAAGAGTTGTTTCATCATACTGGCAGCAGGAAAAAGGCCAGCCCCAGGATCAGGTAGATGGCTATCAGCCCGACCCCCTCCAGCCATGAAGACTCGCCGTCCGCCGAGACCAGCGCGGCGATGAGCGCCCCGGCGATGAGCGCCAGCAGTTCGAAGGTGTTGAATACCAGGGTCAGCGGGTGTCCGATGGCCAGGCTGAGGAAGACCAACACGGGCGCCACCAGCAGGGCGATCTGCAGGCTGGAGGAAACGGCGATCTCGACGCTGAGCGCCATTTTATTCTGCCCGGCGAACTGCACTGCCACGAGGTGCTCGGCCACGTTGCCGATGATGGGGATGAGGATGATGCCCAAGAAGAATTGGGAAACGCCCAGGCTGGCGACAACCGGCTCGACCACGCCGACGAGCACTTCCGAGAGCCAGACGATGCCAGCCGTAGAAAGCGTCAGGATGATGATCGAACGCCGGAGCGACCAGTGGGGCAGGACCACAGCCGGGGCGGGTTGATGGGTGACGGGCGTGTCCCCGCTGCGGGAGGCGTCCAGCAGGCCCAGCACGTAGAGGATGATCATGATGGCGGCGACGCCCAGGCTGAGCGCCTCCACCTTGGGGCTGGTATCCGGCCCGATGGAGTGGCTGAACAGCGAGGGGATGAGCATCGCCAGGACAGCGAGCACCAGCAGGATGGCGTTGCGGCTGGCGTTGCGGCGGTCAAAGGTCTGGCGGCCGTGTTTCACCCCGCCCACGAAAAAGGACAGGCCCATCACCAGGAGCAGGTTGCCCAGGATGGAGCCGGTGATGGAGGCCTTGACCAGGTCGAGCAGGCCGGCGCGGACGGCAACGATGGTGATGATCAGTTCAGCGGCGTTGCCGAGGGTGGCATTGAGCAGCCCACCGATGCGCGGGCCGGTGAAATGCGCCAGGGCCTCGGTGGCTTCGCCGATATAGGCGGCCATGGGGATGATGGCGATGCAGGCGAGGATGAATGTCGCCAGGGGAGGCCAGTGGAGCAGCTCGCTGGTCAGGGTGAGCGGCAGGAAGAACAGCATCAGGACCAGCGGGTTGTGCTTGATGAAGGGGAGCAGTTTTCCTTGTTTAGCCATGAGTGCTTGACTCCTCGTCTGCGGAGATGCAGAGCAGTTGTTGGGATTGGCGCGGCATCAGCACGCGCAGACTGCGCGGCAGAACCTTGATCTCGACATGTTTTGCCCCCAGCATCGGTTCCCCGTCCATCTGCAGGGGGAAGGCGACCTGCGATTCGATCTGCGCTGAGCGGAAGGGGATGCAGCGCGCCAGGTCGGAATTCAGGTGCAGCCCGCTGCGCATCTCGAAGAAGTGGCGGAAGGCATCTGCCAAGGTCGAGCCGGAGAACAGCCACAGGTCCATTTGCCCATCATCGATATAGGCGGAGGGGGAAATCTGGGTCAACCCGCCGACGTAGTGGCGGATATTGCTGACCACTGCAAGCAGGTAATGTCCCTCCACCTGCTTCTCGTCTACCAGCACGTGCAGGTTCATCCCGTGGAAGAGGGTCAGGTTCCAGACCGTGGTTGCAAAGTATTCCGGCACGGATAAATACTTTTCGAAGCGTTTGCGGGGTTACAGTTTTTGGACGGTCATAGCGTCCAGGCCGACCCCGGCCCACATGAGGAAGTGCTGTCCGTTGCAGATGCCCACGTCCACCGCACAGGGCTCGGTCTCGACCAGCAGGCGGGCATTCTGGCGCAGGGCGTGGGCATGCCAGAGGGTGAATGGATGGATGCCCAGTTCGCGCGCCCACACGTTGGCCGTCCCGGCGGGAAGGATACCCAGGGCGGTCTGCGAACCGATCAAGCCGCTGGCTGCCTGCCCGGCGGTGCCGTCCCCGCCGACGGCGAACACCGCTCGGAAGTTCTCCCTGGCGGCCATGGCTGCCAGTTGGGTGGTGTGCCGCCCGTTGACCGATTCGGCCACTTCTACGCGCCAGCCATAGTCGTTGAGCGTGCGGATCACCCCGCCGATAAAAAAGCCGACCGGGATGCGCCCGGCAGCAGGGTTATAGATGAGAAGTGCGTCGGCCATGGCCTTATTATACAATGGGGCGGCAAAAATGCGCTGGTGCGTTATAATTCCTCCGCTTATGGAACAGATACGGCTCCTGAACAATCGCTACGAGGTGATCGAACAGCTTGGCAAGGGCGGCATGGCGGTCGTCTACCGCGCCCGTGACCAGATGCTCGAGCGCATGGTGGCCATCAAGGTGCTGCGCGAGGATTATTCGCGCGACGCCACCTTCCAGGAGCGTTTCCGCCAGGAGGCCCGGGCGGCTGCCAACCTGGCGCATCCCAACATCGTCACCGTGCATGATTTTGGTCTCGACCATGACCAGTTGTTCATCGTCATGGAATTCGTGCCCGGCGCGGACCTGAAAACGCTGCTGCGCAAGCGCGGGCGCTTCACGGTTACCGAGGCGCTGCCCCTGATCATCCAGGCGTGTGCGGGGATCGGGTATGCCCACCGCGCCGGGCTGGTGCATTGCGATGTCAAGCCGCAGAATTTACTGGTCACCCCGGATATGCGCCTGAAGGTGACCGATTTCGGCATTGCGCGCGCTCTTTCCACCATCAAGGCGGACGAGCAAAGCGAGATCGTCTGGGGCTCACCGCAGTACTTCGCCCCCGAACAGGCTTCCGGCGCGGCGCCCTCGCCAGCCTCGGATGTATATTCCCTGGGCGTCATCCTCTACGAAATACTGACAGGCTCGCTGCCCTTCCGCGCCACCACTGCCAGCGACCTGGCGCTGCAGCACGTGAATGCTGAACCACCGCGGATCAGTGAGATGCTGCCGGATGCCCCGCCCGCCCTGGAGCAGATCCTGCTCAAGGTGATGGCCAAGGAACCTTCCCAGCGCTACCGCACCGCTGACCAGTTGGGGAGGGTGTTGATGAATTTTGGCAACAGCCGCTCCGCCCCCTCCCTGGCACTCACCCCCGAGGCAGCGCCGGTCATCGAGATCGACACCCGTCCCACGCCCAAAGTCGAGGCTCCCGTGCAGATCGACTGGGTCTCGGTTGGCCTGGGCCTGCTGGCACTGGTGGCCGTATTGGGGCTGATCCCCTTCTGGATGTGGGTCTATTTCACCATTGTTCCCCCGGTGCCCTGAGAGGCTGCCAGCATGACCCGCCCCGCGATCCTCTCACCATCCATCCTCTCAGCAGACTTCACCCGGCTCGGTGAGCAGATCGCCGCCTGTGAAGCTGCGGGCGCCGATTGGATCCACGTGGATGTCATGGACGGGCATTTTGTGCCCAACCTGACCATGGGACCCTTCATCGTGGAAGCCTGTCGGCGGGTCACCCGCCTGCCACTCGACGTGCATCTGATGGTGACGAACCCGGAAACCCTGTTGGAGCCGTTCGCCAGGGCCGGGGCGACGAACCTGACGGTGCATATCGAGACCTGCCTGCAGCCTGTCGAAACGCTGGCGAAGATCAAGGCCCTGGGTGCAAAGGCAGGCCTGACCCTCAACCCGGCCACCCCGGCCAGTGCGCTGGTGCCTTACCTGCCGCTGGCGGACCTGGTGCTGGTGATGACCGTGCCCCCGGGCTATTCCGGGCAGGTCTTCATGCCAGAGATGGCTGCCAAGGTTGCCGAACTGCGCCGCATGCTGGATGACCTGGCTTCACCGGCATGGCTGGAAGTGGATGGGGGCATCACCGCCCAGACCATTCTCCCCGTGCGCGCGGCGGGTGCGGATGCATTCGTGGCTGCCAAGGCGATCTTCCACCACCCGGAGAGCATTGCCACCGGGATCAGCCTCCTGCGCCAGAGCCTTGGCGATCCCGAGTGTTAAAACAAAAATCACGGCGGGATGCCGTGATCTTTGTTGAGCGGTTTAACAACCTGTCAGTTCGTCTTTGCCATCGTGCGGATGCACTTGGTGCACAGGGTCTTCTGAACCTTGTGTCCGTTCTCGATCACCGTAACCCTCTGCAGGTTGGGGCGGTAGGTGCGGTTGGTGTTCCGCTTGGAGAAGGAAACGTTATTACCGAAGACAGTTGCCTTACCACAATGAGCGCATTTAGCCATTTCGAAATTTCCTTTCTTGCCTGATGATGCCAGCCTGTTCTTGGACAAGCGGCGTATTTTACCATAATTCGCATCCTTGTACAAGTCGAGTGTTAATATATCTACGATACAATGAATAGAGAGAAGGAGTACTCCATGGGCGATGAAACCACCACTCTTGGCTCCATACATATCTCCCCCAAAGCCGTTGCTGCCATTGCCTACCACGCAACGCTGCAATCCTATGGCGTGGTAGGATTGGCGCCGAAGAATCTGGCTGAGGGCCTCTCGATCACCAAGGACCCCACCCGCGGCGTCTCGGTGCACTACGATGGCGAGACTGTCGATATCGACATCCACGTTATCGTGGAATATGGCACGCGCATCACCTCCGTGGCCAACAGCGTGGCCAATGCCGTGCGTTACAACGTCGAGAAGACACTGGGGATGCCGGTACGCAATGTCAATGTGCACATCCATGACCTGCGCGTAAGCAACGGCTGATCAAATCTTGTGGAGAATTTATCTGTTATGAATCTATCCGAACCAACGCGTTTGGAACAGGTTAAGCCGCTCCCGATCGACGGCCAGGTGTTGAAGAAACTGATCGAAGCCAGCCTAACCTGGCTGCGCGCCAACCAGCAAATGGTGAATGCACTGAACGTATTCCCTGTTCCTGATGGCGATACGGGCACCAACATGGTGCTGACCATGCAGTCGGCATACAATGAGATCGAGAACATGGGCAACCGCCCGGTGGGGCAGATCGCCGCGGCCATTTCCCAGGGTGCACTGATGGGGGCGCGCGGCAATTCGGGCGTCATCCTCTCCCAGATCTGGCGCGGTTTTGCGCGTGCACTGCATGAAAAAGAGATCATGGATGGCCCGGCACTGGTTGCCGCCCTGGCTGAAGCGCGCGATACGGCTTACAAGGGGGTGGTGCGACCGGTGGAAGGCACGATCCTAACCGTTGCCAAGGATGTCGCCACAGCCGCGGCGTTGGCCTTGACCGAGACCAAGGATCCGCTGGGCATGCTCGAACGCATCATCCCCGCCGCGGATGCCTCGGTGCAGCACACGCCTGAACTGCTGCCGGTGCTCAAACAGGCAGGTGTGGTCGACTCGGGTGGGAAGGGCTTGTATTTCATCCTGGATGGCATGTTGCGCTACCTGCACGGGGAATCGCTGGATGCACCTGCCGCGTCCGTCCAGCCCCTCTCTGCGATGAACCTCCAGGACACGTTGGATTCCATCGAGCCTGGACAGGATTATGAGGTGGTGGTTGATTTCATCCCCTCCAAGACACTGGACCTGCCTGCTTTCTATGGTGCACTGGAGCAGATCGGCACCTCCATCCAGGTGGGGGAAGGCGAGGGGATGTACCGGATGCACATCCATGTCCCCACCGAGAAGCGCTATGAGCCGATCGATTACATCATGAAGATCGGCACCATCACCAAGATCGCCATGGAGAACCTGCTTGCCCAGATGGAGGAGATCGACCGCAAGGCGGCTGGCAACCGCATCGAAATGGCGAACATCGAAGCCGGGCAGATCGCCGTGGTGGCTGTCTCACCGGGTCCGGGTCTCTCGCGCGTCTTTGCCAGCCTGGGTGTGGCCGCCATTGTCACCGGTGGTCAAACGATGAACCCTTCCACCAAGGATATCCTCGAATCATTCGAGAATCTGCCCACCGACAAGGTGATCATCCTGCCCAACAATAAGAACGTCATCCTGGCTGCCCAGCAGGCCAAGGACGTTACGGTTAAGAATGTGACCATCATCCCCAGCCGCAACATCCCCCAGGGACTGGCTGCCATGATGCACCTGAACCCGGATGGCGACCTGGAAACGGTCAGCAGCAAGATGATGCGGGCGATCAACGATGTGACCTCCATTGAGGTCACCACTGCCACCCGCTCGGTGGAGATCGATGGCGTCGAGGTGGAAGAGGGGCAGGTGATCGCCCTCATCAATGGGAAACTGGCGTTCGCCTCCGGGCAGGTGGAACAGACCTGCCTCCAGGCGCTGGAAAAAGCCGGGGCGGCTAAGTTTGAACTGATCACGCTTTTCTATGGAGAAGATCTTCCGGTGGCGGAAGCCAACCGCATCGGCGATGTGATCCGCGCAGCCTTCCCGTCACAGGAAGTGGAACTGCAGGATGGCGGTCAGCCGCACTACCAGTTCATCATCTCGGTGGAATAAGGACCGGGGCGGGGTGGAACCGCCCCATGCACATGTCCCGCGTTTGCATCCTCACCGACAGCACTGCTCAAATGCCACGCCCCGGTTTTCCGGGGCGGGAGCATGTCTTTGTGGCTCCTTTCACCCTGCAGACCGATCCCCAGGGGGGACTTGTCCAGGGATCACGCCGACCTCCTGCGCCGATGCTCCTTTCTCCTTCGGCAGAGCAATTCCTGGCTCTATACCAGCAACTGGGTCGTGAGTACGATGCGATCCTCGTGCTGGCGCTCTCCTCGCGGCTGCACCCACTGGCCGGGCAGGCGCGCCTTGCCTCGGCCCGCTTCAGCAACCATGCCCGTGTCGAGGTGCTGGACACGCTCAATACCGCAGCCGGGCTGGGTTGGCTGATCGAGGATGCGGCAGCCCTGGCGGCTGCCGACGGATCGGCGGATGAGATCATCCGCCAGTTGCGCCTGGCAATTCCGCGCATCTTTTCGTTATTCTTCCTTCCCGACCTGGCCTCCCTTGCCGCGCACGGGTTTCTCAGCCCGGCGCAGGTGCTGGCCGCGGAAATGATGGGATTGCTTCCTGTCTTCATTTTCGAAGAGGGTAGGCTGGTCCCCTTGGCGAAAGCCGCTTCCCAACGGGCGGTCCTGGAATGCTTCCATGAGTTCTTCGACGAATTTGAATCCCCCCGGCGCATTGCCTTGACCCATACGGTTGCGCATTCGCCAGCCTGGGTGCGAGCCTTGTGCGAGTATGTACAGGACTCATACCCGCAGGCAAGTTTCACGGAACATGCCTTATCCCTCCACCAGGAAGCGCTGCTTGGTCCCCGCAGCGTTGGCCTGGCAGTCATGCAGTAAAATAGGATGACCATGAAGATCGGATTGGTTACCGACAGCACCGCTGATATTCCTCCAGCCATGCAGGAACAATATGGCATCGAGATCGTGCGTGCATTGATCTACATCAATGGGCAAAGCTTTGAAGATGGGCGCGAGATCACGCGTGAGGAGTTTTATACCCGCTTGCCGGTGATCAAGCCAGTGCCCACAACCTCCACCCCGTCGGTGGGTGCGTTCCAGGAGCGGTATGAAAAACTCCTGCGATTGGGGGCGGATGCGGTAGTCTCCATCCATGCCGCCAACAGCCTGAGCGGCATCTTCAACGCCGCCCGCCTGGCTGCGAGCGATTTCGGCGAACGTGTCCACGTGCTCGACAGCATGCAGTTGAGCTTGGGCATCGGTTTCCAGGTGCTGGAGGCCGCCGAGGCGGTGGCCCGCGGCGCCGTCCTGCAGGAGGTGCTTTCCCTGGTGGATGCCGTGCGACAGCGGGTGCGGGTGGTGGCGCTGCTCGATTCGTTGGAATATGTCCGCCGCAGCGGGCGGGTTTCCTGGGCAAAGGCGCTGATCGGCTCGATGCTCCACCTCCAGCCGTTGGTCGAATTACGCCATGGTCTTGTCCAGCGCCTGGGGCAGGCGCGCACCCGGATGCAGGGTGTGATGCGCCTGAAGGAGTCCCTCGATTCTTTCGGACCGCTGGAACGGTTGGCGGTGCTGCATACCAATGCCGAAAATGCCGCCCTGCAGTTGCTGCAGGAGGTCCGCTCACGCGTCCCTGTGGCGCCGTTCGTGGTCAATGTGACCACCGCCATCGGTACCCACGTGGGACCCAATGGCTTGGGCTTAGCCGCCGTACCGGTGGTAGAAACCCAATAGAGTGTTCTTTACCGGAATCAAGAAAAGATCCCGAAGGCGATCTTCGGGATCTTTTTAGTTGTCTGTGCCAAGCTCATTCCAGGTAATACGCCATGCGCTGCAAGCCAATGGAGGGATCCAGGTATTGCACGCGCACATTTTCAGGCATGTTCAGGCTGATGGGTGCATAGTTCAGGATCGCCTGTACGCCGGCTTCCACTAGATGGTTGGCCACTTCCTGGGCCACAGCCGCCGGGACGCACAGCATGGCGATGCGGATGCCGCTCGAGCGGATCGCATCCACCATCCCCTGCGTGCCCTGGATGGTGTACTCCCCGGCCTGCTGTCCGATCTTGGCTGGGTCATTGTCGAAGACCATTGCCACCCGGAAGCCCCGGTTGGAGAACCCGGAATAGCGTGCCAGGGCGTGCCCCATGTCGCCCATGCCCACGATCACCACCTCCCAGACGCGCTCCACCTTCAGGATCTCGCGCAGTTTGGAGATCAGGAAGGCAATGTTATACCCGGTACCCTGCTTGCCGAATTCGCCGAACTGGGACAGGTCCTTGCGGATCTGAGCTGCGGAGATCCTCAGCCGTTGGCCCAGTTCCTGCGATGACGTGGTCTGCAACCCCTGGGACTGCATGTGCTGCAGGGCACGCAGGTAGATCGGCAGTCGGCTGATGATGATATCGGGGATCCCCTGTGGGTTGATCATGGCTTATCCTCCACTTCAGTCTGTGTGCTACGACCCATTATCATTTAGCTGCGCTCTCAAATCCTGCCACGTTTGGTCCATAACCCAAGCAACAGCAGTGCCAGTGCCTGGAAACCGAGGAAGCCGCCGATGACCGCGTCCAGCCAGAAACCTGCCGCAGCCAGGATGGCTGTGACCATTGCCAGCAGCAGCCAGACATTCTTCTTCCTGCGCCAGCGCAGGAAGCAAAAAACGGCTGCACCCAGTGCGAGCAGGCTGGGAATGAGTTTAGCCAACAGGTCCATCATGTTCTTTCTCCTTGCGCTCATGGGCTGCGTGCCGGCTGACTGCCATTTTCAGCCAGCCCGCGATCACCCACGGGGTCATGGCAAACCAGCCGATCAAAGCCAGGTCGCCTGCCCCGCCCAGCAGCGTGGGGATCACCATCCCCAGGGTGGTGATCCCGTAACTTGCCACCGTCAGGCGGTCCATCTGGGACCTGGGGGCAGTTCTACCCCTGCCTGCCAGCAGCAGGTAGCAGGAATAAGAACAGAATACGGTCAACCACCAACCCCAGAAGTTTTGCAGGGGGATGCCGTGATACGCGCCCTGCACATCCCACACCCAGTGCCCGCCAGCCACCATGATGGGGTCCATCACCACGTCCCAAGCGGTCATTGCCATCCCGCCCACCGCGGCCACTGACAGCAGCCGGGGGGTGTACCCCCACACGGATGGCACCAGCCAGTCGGCGATCACGAAGGATGGGTAGCTCATCATGAACCAGGCGATCGGGATAAGATAGGGCACCAGTCCCAGGAACTTTGGCCCGAGCTTGTCGGTGTAATGATAGGGACCATAAACCCACCCCGTCGCCACGCCCACGCTCTCGAACAACAGGCTGACCAGGATGACGGTCGCCAGGAGCAGCAGGGCGCGCTTCCAGCCCTCGCGCTGGCTGGCATGCAGCAGGGCAAATGTGAATCCGGCCAGTGTGCTGAGCGGCGTCATCAGGGGGGATGGCATGCTGCCCAGGGCGATGCTGACGATGGTATAGCCGGTCAACATGGCGTACAATGCCAGGAAAAGCAGGATCACCTTTTTCATAGTGGATTCATCCCTTAGTGAAGGCTTTCCTGTGATTCTACCCGATAAACAGGAATATCTGCCTTTCAATTCGTTTCTTCGTGGATATAATCAATGCCAGGAGGTTCCTATGACGATGATTTCTCCGGTTCGTCCCTCTCCCATTGCCGGGACGTGGTATGAGGGCAGTGCTGCTGCTCTTTCCCGTGCGGTGGATACGTACTTGGATCGTGCCGAACTGCCGGAACTGGAGGGGGAGGTGGTGGCTGTCATTGCTCCCCATGCCGGGCATGTCTATTCCGGCCCGGTGGCAGGTTATGCCTTTGCCGCCGTGCGCAACCGAGTTTTTGACCTGGTTGCAGTGGTTTCGCCGATGCACCAGCCTTACTCCGAGCCGATCCTCACAACCGCCCACGAATTCTATGCCACCCCGCTGGGACAGGTGGCGGTGGATAGGGAGAGCGTTGCTGCCCTCGATACTGCTTTGCAAGAGCGCCTCGGCTTTGGGCTCGCCGCAGTGGCGCGCGACCGGGAACATTCCCTGGAGATCGAGATTCCCTTCCTTCAGCGCACCCTCTCCCCTGGCTTCAAGATTTTACCGGTGATGCTGCGCAGCCAGTCCCCCAAGGATGCGCGAGCTCTGGGCGCTGCGCTGGCCGAGGTGCTCAAAGGACGCCGGGCACTGCTGGTTGCTTCCACTGATCTCTCCCATTTCTACGATCAACGCACGGCCTCGCGGCTGGATGCCGCGATGATGCATTGTTTCGAGTCCTTTGACCCGCAAGGTATATTCGACCTGGAAATGTCCGGGCGAGGCCAGGCATGCGGTCATGCTGCCGTGGCCGCGGTTCTATTGGCTGCCCGTGCGCTGGGCGCGGGGCAGGTCAAACTCCTGCACTACGCCACTTCCGGCGATGTCACCGGCGACCTGTCTTCCGTGGTCGGCTACGGCGCGGCGGTGGTATTGAAGACCCTCGCAGAGTAGAATCGCATTTCTTCAGCGGGAAGAAGGGCTGGTATTCTCGAAAAAGAACAGGAGATCGAAAGCCTCAGGCAGCACTACCTTGCTGGCATTGGCTGATGGATCATCCACCACATAGACCATCCCAAAACCGGTCATCCAGCGTGCTTCGAAGAACCAATCTGCAAGTTCATGATCATCGCGCATAGGTCGTAGGTCGATGAAGAAGAGCGGCAGCCCGGCATGTGAGAGGAAGGCCTCCTGGCTGTCGGGCAAGGGCGCTCCCTGCCGGTAGACAGAATATCCAAGTGCGGTTCCCCTTTGGTTGGAATATCCGATTGCCCGAAAACTCCCCTGCCCAAACCCCGTACCGATCACAACCAGGGTATCACCAAGAAGATCAGCCAGGAATTTCCCCATTCCTGCTCCATTTGCTCTGGCGACATGTCCATTATGCGCCGAGATGACCATTTTTGCTCCGGGTCCGGCTTGTTCCAGCAGCCAGGCGATATTCTCTGCCATGAACTGATCGCGTACCCGGATGGCTTGTTCGTCGGTTGTGGATGCCATCAACTTCTCGTTCTGCATCAGCAGAATCACTAATTGATACGCAGCTACAAAGGCAATTGGAGAAGAGCGGCTTTCATACATATCCTGGTTCTTCTCGAACAGAGCAGACACATCTTCAAGGCCTTGCCGACAGAGCGTTTGTATGGCGGCGCCTGCCTGGCTGTAACGTGGTGCAGCCGGGTCTGCGCTCCAATTCTTGACATGTGCTTGGAAGCAATCCAGGCTGGTACGCACCTGACTTTCATTGTCTGGGTCAACGGATGCGATATACGCAAGCAGGTCCTGTATGATCAGGTCGCCAAACTGCATGTCAAAACCTCGGAAACTGACCTTCTGTGCAACCCTTTCCTCCAGGTTGTATTGGCGCATCCATTCGATCATTCCCCGCAGTTCACCAGAACTCATGAAAGTGGGCAATGTCTCGGCTGGATTTAGTCCTTCGCTCCATGCCTGCACATAGGCATTGATCCTGTACGCCTCGCTCCAGCCGGCTTCCATGGCAAAGATGGTGAAGCCTTTTTCTGTAACCAGGCATTCCAGGATGCGGTGTTTCATTTCAAGGAACTCATGTGTTCCATGCGTGGCTTCGCCCAGTGCTACAACCCTGGCATCACCGATCATTGCCAACATGGGTTGGAGATCCACACAGCCATGGGAAGGTTCGGTTGTATCAAGAGGTAGTGCATGGTTCTGGAGCCATAGGATAGCCTCTGCAGGAACGGCCTCTGTTGTGGGCACCTTTGTCTTGATCTCGATGGGAGTTGTAGCCGACGCCGTGACTGAGACTGCTCCCCCGGTGGGGGCACAGGTCGTCAAACAAGTACTGGCGATTGTGGTCGCCAGCAGGAGCAATAAAAACCGTTTCATGGTCAATATCATTTGGGCATGCTCATAATAATTATAGCCAGGTATTCTCCCGACCTGAAGCCTCCTGAGAGGGGTTTCCTTCCTTCCGGTATATAATGTGCCCATGGCTTATGTGCGCATTGCCCTCAACCTGCCCGGGGTGAACGGGGATTTCGACTATCACCTGCCTCCCGAACTGGAAGGGTTGGTGAGTGCAGGGCATCTTGTCACCGTGCCATTTGGCAGGCAGACCGTCCAGGGGGTGGTACTGGAACTGGTGCCTGCGCCCTCCGTCCCCGAGACCAGGTCTGTCCTGGCGCTGCTTGACCCGCTGCCGGTGCTTACCATCGCCCAACTGGCGCTGGCGCGCTGGATGGCGGGGGCTTTCCATGCCTCCCTGGCGGCGATGATCGACCTGATGGTGCCAGCCGGGCTGAGCCAGCAGGCGGATACCCTGTATGAACTGCGCCAGCCGCTGGCCTCCCCGGGGACAGGGATCGAGGCGCGCCTGCTCAACCTGCTCTCCGAACGCGGCGCGCTGCGCGGCAGGCAGATCGACCGCCATTTCAGCCGGGTGGATTGGCGCAGGGTTGCCCGTGCGCTGGTGCTGCGCGGCACCCTGTCCAGCCGATCGGTCCTGCCGCCGCCGGTGGTGCGCCCCAAGTTCATTCGCACCGCCCAATTGGCCGTCCCGCCGGAGGCTGCCCTGGCTGCCCTGGCGCACCTGGGAAAAACCGAGGCCACCCGATCCCGCCGCCAGGCTGCGCTGCGCTTCCTGATGCGCGAGCCGCAGGCGGTCGATGTCGCCTGGGTGTACGCCGAAAGTGGGTGCAACCTGGCAGACCTGCAGGAACTGGACGAGCGCGGGTTGATCGTCCTGCACGAGACCGAGACCTGGCGTGATCCACTGGAGAAGGCGGAGTCTCGCCAGGGGGGTGACCTGGCTGAGGCAGAGGCAGCGCCTGCCCTGACCGCCGAACAATTGGCTGCCTGGGAGCAGATCCTGGCAGCTCTTGAGAGCCCTGCCAACGGCACAGCACAGCTCCCCTTCCTCGTCCAGGGGGTCACCGGCTCGGGGAAGACCGAACTATACCTGCGCGCCACGGAGCAGGCCATCCGCCGCGGTCGGGCAGCGCTCATCCTGGTACCTGAGATCGCCATCACCCCGCAGACGGTGCGCCGCTTCCTGCTGCGCTTCCCAGGGCAGGTCGGGCTGGTGCACTCGCGGCTTTCCGCGGGTGAGCGCTATGACACTTGGCGGCGGGCGCGCCTTGGATTGCTGAAAGTGATCATCGGTCCTCGCTCGGCGTTATTTGCCCCGCTGCCCGAGGTGGGTCTCATCGTGGCGGATGAATGCCACGACCCCTCGTACTCGCAGTCCGACCCGCCTTTTTATCATGCGCTCCCATCTCTGCAGCAATATGCCCGCCTGTGCGCTGCGGTCTGCCTGCTCGGTTCTGCCACCCCGTCCATTGTGCAGCGCCACCAGGCGGAGAGCATGCAAAGCATGCGCCTGGTACTGCCCCGGCGCATCATGAACCCGGAAATGCCCCCTGTGGACGTGGTGGACATGCGCACCGAGCTCAAAGCGGGCAACCGTGGCATCTTCAGCCAGGCGTTGATCGATGCGCTCGAGGGGGTGCTCAAGCGCGGCGAACAGGCCATCCTGTTCCTCAACCGCCGCGGCACCGCCACTTATGTATTCTGCCGCACGTGCGGGTATGTGGCCAAGTGCCCGCAGTGTGAGATCCCCCTGACCCTGCATGTTGATCCCCCTGCCGCCCCGGAGACAGTGCAGCCCGGTGCCCTGGTCTGCCATCGCTGCGGCTACCGCCGACGCATGCCGGAGAAATGCCCCGACTGCCTCAGCCCGCACATCCGTGCCTACGGCCTGGGAAGCGAGAAGGTGGAAGCTGAGGTGCGGGCGGTCTTCCCTGCTGCCCGCACTCTACGCTGGGACTGGGAGACCACCCGCCAGAAGGATTCCCACGAGATCATCCTGGGTCACTTTGCCGCCCAGCGTGCCGACATCCTTGTGGGTACGCAGATGCTCGCCAAGGGACTGGACCTGCCCCTGGTGACCCTGGTAGGCATCATCCTGGCCGAGGTCGGCCTCAACCTCCCTGATCCCTTTGCCCCGGAACGCACCTTCAGCGTGCTCACGCAGGTGGCGGGCCGCGCCGGGCGTTCTGTGCGCGGCGGGCGCGTCGTGCTGCAGACCTTCCAGCCGGATCATTATGTCATCCAGTATGCCGCCCGGCACGATGTGGAAGGCTTTTATGCCCGGGAATTGGTAGAACGCCGCCGCTTGGGGTACCCGCCTTTTACGCGTCTCGTGCGCCTGGAATACCGCAATTTTGATCCCCTCAAGGCGGAAGCCGAAGCGAATCGCCTGGCGGAGTCCCTGGAGGCTGTCCTTGCTGCGGGGGTGCACATCCAGACCGACCTGGTCGGACCTGTGCCGTGCTTCTTCACCCGCATGGATGGCTTGTACCGCTGGCAGCTCATCCTGCGCGGTCCGCAGCCTGTTCCCTTATTGGATGGTCTCAAGCTGGATGGCTGGCGCGTCGAGGTGGATCCGCCCAGTTTGCTCTAGAGCAGACCGGAAGTTCACCGATTGAGACCATCTGCTTTTCAGCACATTTGCTATAATCACACTATCTTTTCCCTGGAGGTGCAAGATGCAGTCCTTTTCACGTGGCTGGTCGTTCCTGAAACAAGCCTGGCAAATGGCCGTCAAGGATCGAGACCTGATCAAGCCGACCATCTTTTCCCTGGTTGCCGGGTTCATTGTTTCCATCCTGTTCATCCCGCTGATGGTGGGCGCTTCCTTCCTGAGCGGCGGGAATGGCAGCGTGGTCGGGCAGGTGGTCATTTTCGTGCTCGGCGCGATCATGATCTTCGTCCAGTACACCGTTGGTTATATATTCTCGGCGATGACCGTCTATCTCATTTATGGCTATCTCTCGGAAGGGGATGGGGTGATGTCCAAGGCCTGGGCGGTGGTGCGGCGCGACCTGCTTGACCTGCTCAGCCTGGCTGCGGTTTCGACTGCGGTCAGCCTGATCAAGAACGCCATCAAGGGCAAGGGTAACCGCGGCGGGCGCAATTTCCTGGCTGGACTGATCGATACGGTGTGGACCGAGGCTGCTTTCCTGATCCTGCCTGCCATGGTCATCGAGGATAGCAACCTGAAGGAGGCCCTCAAGCGTGCCGGCAATATCATCAAGAACAACCTGCTGCTCATTGGCATCAGTACGGTCGGGGTGAAGGCTGTCAATGGCCTGATCGGCTTCCTGATCAGCATCCTGGGCATCGGCCTCGGACTGGGTCTCGGCTATGGGGTCGTTGCCATCACCGCCACCTCGACCTTTGGAATGATCGCCGGCATCAGCCTGGGCGTCCTTGTGGCTGGCACCTTCATCATGATTGCCACTGTCATCACCTCCTACACCTCCACGGCGTACCACACCTGCCTGTACCTGTGGGCGCGGGAAGTGGAAAAAGCCGGAACAACAGCCGGAGTGCAGGCGCCTGCCCCACTCGCTGCCGTATTGGGAAATTGAGACCTGCGCTGGATCGATCTTGCCGCGCGGGCATGGACCTGTAGATTCGGTCGGGAATATGCGCATCCTAAAAGTGGAAACCACGGAAAAAGTCCGCGCCCTGCAGGTCAACCCTTACTTTGACCTGATGGATGAGCAGTCGCTGCTTGTCCTGGCGGAGATTGTCAGCCTGCGCGAATTCGAGCGTGGCGAGACGCTCTTCTTTGAAGATGATCCCTGTGCCGGGCTGCATATTCTCCATCACGGCTGTGTCAAGCTCTACCGTCTCTCTCCGCAGGGACGCCAGTATATCGTGCGCCTGTGCCAGGAAGGGGATACCTTCAATGAGGTATCGGTCTTTGATGGCCGCGGTAATCCGGTCAATGCAGAAGCCATCGAGCCCTGCCAGGCCTGGGTGGTGGAGCCGGAAGGTTTGCGCAGCCTGGTTGCCCGCCACCCGGCTTTTGCCCAAAAAGTTATCACCAACCTGTGCGTCAATTTGCGCATGCTGGTGATCAACGTCAGCGAAATGGCTTTTTACCAGGTCACGCACCGCCTGGCGCGGCTCATCAGTCAACTACCGATCGATGAATCGGGTACGGAGGCTGCCACGCGCCTGACCCAGGAGCAAATGGCTGCCCGCCTGGGGACGGTCCGTGAAGTGGTGGCTCGTTCCCTGCGCGAACTGGAGCGCAGCGGTGCCATCCGCACGGTCAACCGGCGTATCACCGTTGCCGATGTGGCTTTGCTGGAGCAGTGGACGCAGGGTCCCTGGAATTAAGCAAAAGCAGGGGCGGTCACATCTGACCGCCCCTGCTTTATTTGTGGCAGGGATCAGGGCTTGGGCGCCGGTGTGGGCAGCGGGTCGAGCGTATAGTAGATGCCGATTTGCAGCAGGGCGGGGTCCCCGGCAGCCTGGGCGGCTTTCATCTGCATCTGGCGTGCCATGTCGGTGGCCTGGGCGATGATTGTCAGGGCATATTCTGGGTTGTGGAAGCCCATCGAGTTTTCCGCGGAGACGAAATCCCACATGAACTGTGCCTGCCGGTGCAGTCTGCGCGCCTCCTCAAGCAGGGCTGGGTCAGAGGCGGGATTGGACATGGCAGCCTGCAGGGCAGTGATGCCATCTAGCAGGGCGTCCTCCAGGGCGATCTTGGCTGTGTAAACCTGGTCCTGGATCGCGTTGACCCGTTCAACAACGTATCCCACGTCGCTGTGGCATTGTCCGCAGGCTGCCTCGGGGTTGAGCAGGGGACTATGGATATCATGGTTGCTGTATTTCATCGCCCCGTCCCTGGTGTAGGGCATGTGGCAGTCGGCGCACGCCACCCCGGCAGTGTAGTGGGTGCTGCCGGCGGTGAAGAACTCGAATTCGGGGTGCTGGGCTTTGAGCATCGGGGTATCGGTGCCGGGATAATTCCAATCGCTGAAGCCGATCTCATCATAATAGGCGATCACCTGGTCGATGCGCCTGCCGTTCTCCCAGGGGAAATGCAGCACCTTGTCCTCACCGACCATGTAATATTCCACGTGGCAGTTGGCGCAGACCACGCTGCGCATTTCCTGGCGGGTGAAGGTCGTCCAATCCAATCCCTGCGAGGCGAGGGCGATCTCCAGCGTTGGATTGCTGACGATCAGGCGCATCGTTCCCGCCTCGTGGCAGTTGGCGCAGCCGATCGTCTCGTCGATGCGCGGGCTCATCTCGGAAAAGAGCAGTGCGTCGTAGCCCTCCAGCCCCAGTTCGGCCCACAGCCCCGGGTTATCGCTTGATTTACATGAATAGCAGGTGGCATGCGTGCTCTCGGTGACGCGGGCGATGGTGTCCACGTCTGTCAGGGCATTCCCATGACCCCGGTCATCGTTGTATTCCCAGGAGAACGGGTAACCGGCAAAGAGCAGCACTTGGCGCGGGTCGCGCAGCAGGTGGGAGAACTTGCTGGAGCCGCCGTATTCCGTATCGGTATCGTTCCCCTCAGTCAGAAGGAAGGTTGAGTACTCGAGCGGGAAGTTGATCCCCCACAGCGAGGAATCTGGCTCTATGAGGGCGATATCCGTCAGCGGCTGGACGATGGCACGCTGCTCGATCGGGTGGTTCTTCATGAAAAGCAGGACACCTGCCAGCACGCCTGCCAGGATGAGGATGATCCCGGTGAGGATGAAAACGGTGTATTTTTTCATTTGCCGTATTCCTCCGAATCTTGGTATGGGGTTAGCGACAGTCCCCGCTCTCCGTGGGCGACCGTGCGGTGGCAGTCCCAGCAGTTCCGGTCAAGCGGCATTGCGCTGGTGACCATGGATTCCACCGTATCCAGGTGGCATCTGATGCAGTTCTCCTGCACGATCCCGATCGACTCCTCGTTGGCACGGATCGCCTCCGGGTAGCTGAGGGTCACAAAGGAATAGACATCGCGCATCCCGGATTTCCCTTTATAGAGCCAGTAGGAAAAGAGGTCATCGTGCGGGATATGGCAGTCCGAGCAGGTTGCCCAGGCGCGGTGGGGGGCATGGAACCAGTTCTCGTACTGTGCATCCATTACGTGGCAGTTGTTGCAGGTCTCGGGGGCATGCCCGGCATAGGAGGGCGCCTCGCTCGCCCAGGCAAAAATTCCCAGGGCGAAGACGAATGCCAGTATTCCGATCAGCAGCGGCCAGTTCAAGAGTCGTTTCATGCTCTCTGCCAGTAATTAATATGATCTTAATGTACCCGAAATCTCTCCCCCAGTGTGTGATTTAAGTTACATTTTCTAAGCGGATCGCACCTGTCCTTCCACCTGGGATGCGAAGAGCCACCCCCCGGCATTTTTTATGCCTAATTCACCTGGATGGTGGAACCCTGCACGGTTTTCTCGACCACGATACGGGTTGGGAAGGCATCCTTCATTTCTTCCAGGTGGGTGATCACCAGGATCTTGGCAAAGTCATTCTGCACCGCATTGATCGACTGGATCAGCCGCTGGCGCCCCAACTCATCCTGGGAGCCGAAACCTTCATCGATCACCAGCATCTGCAGGCGCGCCCCCTTGCGGCTGGCAAGCACCTCCGAAAGCGCCAGGCGGATGGCAAAATTGACCAGGAAGGCCTCTCCCCCCGAATACATCTCGTAATCGCGCACCCCGGCCCCGTCGCTGATCTGGATATCCAGGGTTTCCTTCAGGTCTTCGCGTTTCTTGGCCTTGTACTCCGACTGGGTGACGAAGCGCACCGCCATCGTGCCATCGCTCAGCCGGTCGAGCAGTTCGTTCGCCTTGCTTTCGATCTCTGGCAGCGCCTGCTCGATCAATAAGGCCGGTACCCCGTCCTTGCCGAAGGCGCGCTCCAGTTTCTTATAGCGGTTATCCTGCTGGGCCAGTTCCTCGCGCTCGCCTCCCAGCAGTTTCTTGCGGGCGCGCTGTGTATCCAGCACCTTGACATTTGTTCTTGCCGAGCCCACATCCTGATTCAGTTTGCCCTCCAATTCCCGCAGATCGAAAAGCCTGCGCTCGGCGTCCCGCAGGTCGGAGGCGGATGCATCCAGCGACTTAAGGCTTGCTGTCTCCTCTTCCAGGTCTTGCCGCATGCTGCTGATCCCTGACTGGAGTTTGGCGATCCGTTTGCCAATGTCGTCGATTGCCTCTTTCAATGGTTTGATCGCCGCCCGCGCCTCACCCAGTCTGCGGTATTCCTCCTCACTTGAACGCCCGGCCTGTTCCACCTGGCGCACAGTCTCATGTGCTTCCGCTGCATAGCCCAGCGCGGCCAGTTCCCTGTCCACCTGTGCCAGTTGCTCACGCGCCGTGCGGGCGAAATTTTCCGTCGTCAACAGGCCTTCCACATCCAGCAGCCGCCCGGCGCCTGTCTTTTCCCATTCTGCAACCCCTTTCTGGGCAGTCTCCAGGCGCTCGGTTAACCTGGCCAGGCTGTTGGAGTGGGTAAGTTGCTCTTTCTCGGCAGAGGCCAGTTCCCGGATGCGTTTATCACCCTGTTCGATCATTACGGCAAGTTCATCCAGCAGGGCTTTATTGGCCCGGAATGCGTCCCCGCGCTGAGTCCCTTCAGCCTGGATCTGTTCCAGCGTAACCTGGCGGTGCTCCGCACTGAGCGGCTGCCCACAGAGAGGGCAGGTTGCTCCCTCTGCGGTGGTCAGTTGGATCTTACGGGCTTCAAATCTATCCATTTCCATTTTTAGGCTGGCTTGCTCGGTACGCAGCCCTTCCTGCCTGACCCGCGCCTCCTGGCAGCGGACTTTACCGGCTTCTCTCTCCTGGTTCTTCGCTTCTGCTGTCTCAAGCAGACCCCGGGTTTCTTCGATCCCGGCGGACAGGTGGCTGATCTCTTCCTGTTGGCTGCGGGCAGAATTCGCCAGTCCCTTCAATCGGGCGAGTTCTTGTTCCAGTTTCACTTTTTCTGTATTGATCTCATCCAGGAACGGCTGCCTGAGCTTTTCCTGTGCGTGGAATTCCTGCCCAAGCTTGTTCCAGCGTTCCAGTTCCTGGCGTGCCTGCCCCCAGGCTGCGTAAGCAGCATCCACCTCGGCGGCACGCGCCAGAAGTTCTGCAGACGAATTGCAGTCTGCTTGTTTTTGCGCCAACTGCGAGGTCAGCTCATCCAGTTCGGCTTGTTTTTCTTTCAGGGCGGCTGAATTCTTCTTGAATATCTCAGCCTGTTTTTCATATATGGCATGTGCATTCCGCAGGCTTGCCAGGGTGCTTTCCTGCGTTTTGCGCATGTCTGCCTGCTGGGCAAGTTCTTTTTCCAATCCAGCCAGTTTTTCCTTGCGTGCAGGTTCTTCCTCCAGTTCCTTGTCGATCTCCTCCAAATTCCCATCGATCCCCTTGATCCGGCTGGCAATGTCCCTGCGGCGTTCTGCGGCGCGCTCCTTGTAAATCTCCCAGATCTCCAGCCCCAGGATATTGCCCAGGATCTTCTTGCGCTGAGATGGTTTCTGCTGGGCAAATTCGTCCGCGCGGCCCTGCAGGAAAAAGGAGACATTCACAAAGGTCTCGTAATCCAGGCGCAGCACCTGCTCGATGCGCTGCTGGGTTTCGCTCATTCTGTGTTCTGTGAGCGGGCGCCAGTTGCCCTGCAGGGGGATGGTGCTCCCGTTTACAGCCGTGCCTTCATCCAACACTTGGAACTCGAGCGTGCCAGTCTTTCCCCGTGTGGCACTGCGCAGCACCCGGAAGGTGTCCCCTTCATAATCAAAGGTGAAAGCCACCTCGGCGCTCGTGGACTGCAGGTTGATGACCGATTCGTCTTTCTTGCGCGCCTCTCCAAACAGTGCCCAGGTCATCGCCTCCAGCAGGGAGGATTTTCCCGACCCGTTGGAACCGGAAATGCATGCCAGGTGGAAGCGGGTGAAATCAACTTCTGCTGGGTCATGGTAGGAGAGGAAGCCGGAAAGTTTCAGATGAAGCGGGATCACCTTTCAATTTTATCATGCCGCTGGGAATTGCCTGCTGCTTGCCCATCCTTCCATCTGATGTTATCATAGCTGGGTGTTCGTCCATGCCTCCAAGCAGACCCGCACCCGTATCATCCTGGCCGTGATCACTCTACTAACCCTGCCGTGTTACTGTCTCGGTCTGATCTCCGCTAGGATCGCTGCCACGCGCCCCACCCCCACACCCACCCCCACGCTTACCCTTACCTTCACTCCTACCATTGTATTCACGCAGACCGGCACACCGCAGACTCCCACGCTCACCTTCACCCCTTCCTCCACTTCCACCACCAGGTTTACCCGCACCCCCAGCGTCACCATCACGCCCAGCCTGACCCGCACGCCGACCATCACCCAGACCCCGACCTCTTCTGCCACTGAGATCCCCCCGGCCACATTCACTTTCACCCCCACGGATAACCCCACCCCCTGATCCACTCCAAACCTACCATGCCTGAACTCCTTCCTTTCCTCAAAGACCTTCTTTCCGCTCCCGGGCTCTCCGGCTACGAGAACCCGGTCGCCAGCATCATCGAAGCCCGTTGGAAACCGCTTGTCCATGAACTCAGCCGCAGCAACGTTGGCTCCCTGCACGGACTGCGCCAGGGCCGCGCCCCTGCTCCACGTCCTTCCATCATGATTGCTACCCACATGGATGCTATCGGTTTGATGGTGACTGGCGTTATCGATGGTTTCCTGCGCGTCACCAGCGTTGGCGGCGTGGATGCACGTGTCCTGCCCGGCCAGTTGGTCACCGTATACGCCACTGGGGGAACGGAACCCAAATCCCTTTCAGCGGTGATCGCCCAACCCCCGGCGCGGCTCCTGCCGCCCGGACTTGGCGATGGCCCAGTCCCGATGGAATACCTGCTCGTGGATACTGGCCTGCCTGCTCGCAAAGTTACCGACCTCGTGCGCACCGGTGATATCGTCTCCTACGCCTCTACGCCGGTGGAACTGGCGGGCGAGGTCATCTGCGGGCACACGCTCGACAACCGCTCCTCGGTCGCCGCCCTCACTATCTGCCTGGAGGAACTCCAGACGCGCCAGCATGCCTGGGATGTCTGGGCGGTGGCCACGGTGCAGGAAGAGACCGGACTGACCGGTGGCTACACCTCGGCCTACCAACTGCACCCCTCGCTGGCGATTGTTGTCGATGTCACCTTTGCCAAGGGACCCGGAGCCAGTGATTGGCAGACCTCCCCGATGGGGAAAGGTCCCACCCTGTGCATGGGCCCGAATATCCATCCTGCCCTGTATGAGGGCATAAAACAGGTTGCCGACCGCCTGGAGATTCCCTATGGGCTGGAGTATGCTCCCCGCCATACCGGCACGGATGCCTTTGCAGCCCAGGTGGTTGCCGAGGGCATCCCCAGTATGGTACTCGGCATACCCCTGCGCTACATGCATACCCCGGTGGAACTGGTTGCCATCAAAGATATCCAGCGTGCCGGGCGGCTGATGGCCGAGTTCATTGCCGGCCTCGCACCTGACTACATGGACAAGATTGTCTGGGATAAATAAGCCTATGCCAACCCTTGGGAACACTCAACTAAAATTACTGGAAAAACTCTGCAACGCCATGGCCGTCTCCGGCGACGAAGGCGAGGTTAGAACCATCGTCCTCGATGAGATCAAGGGGGTTGTCGACGATGTCAAGGTCGATGCTCTCGGCAATGTTCTTGCCGTGAAAAAAGGTCGCTCCGCGGGCTGCTTGCGGGTGATGCTGTCTGCCCATATGGACGAGGTTGGTTTTATGCTGGTCGCCGAGGATGGCGATGGCATCTTCCGCTTCGAAATGGTCGGCGGCATGGATGTGCGCCAATTGGTCGGCAAGCCGGTCTGGGTTGGCAAAGGACATCTGCCTGGTGTCATCGGGGCACGCCCCATCCACCTGACCACTCCCGAGGAGCGCAAAAAAACCATCCCTCTGGACGCCCTGCGCATTGACATCGGACCGGGTGCAAAGGCCAAGCTTGGTGACCGGGCCGTGTTTGCCACCCGCTTCCAACATAATGGCCCCTCCCTGGTCGCCAAGGCGCTTGATAACCGCCTGGGGGTGACCACCCTGATCGAAATGCTCAAAAATGCCCCGACCAACATCGAACTGCTGGCCGCTTTCACCGTCCAGGAAGAGAATGGCTTGCGCGGCGCCAAAGTGGCTGCCCATGCCTTTGACCCCGATCTGGCGATCGCCATGGATTCGACACCGGCAAACGACCTGCCTGCCTGGGGTGGCGAAGAAAATGTTGCCTACAATACGATCCTGGGTCTGGGCCCGGCCATTTATGTCGCCGACAGCAGTACTTTCTCGGATCCGCGCCTGGTGCGCCATTTCCTGGCGGTCAGTGAGGCCGAAAAGATCCCCTGCCAGCTTCGCCAGCCGGGCGGCGGCGGTACGGATGCCGGAGCGATCCACAAGGGCAGGGCGGGTATCCCCAGCCTGTCGGTCTCGGTGCCACACCGCTACAGTCATACCGCTGCTAGCATCGCCCGCCTGGACGACTGGAGACATACCTACAACCTCGTTCATGCTGCCCTGAGCCGCATCACCCCCAATCTGCTGGCTGGGGAGCGCTAAAGAACGCTGCAGCCTGTGCTCTCCTTCAAATCATCCTATAAGAACAGGATCATTGTATGAAACAACTCATTCAAAAACTGACCGAAACCTTCTCTCCATCTGGCTACGAAAGCGCCATCCGTGAAGTGATCCGCGCCGAGATCGAACCGCTCGCCGATGAGATCCGCGTGGATGCCCTTGGCAACCTGATCGCCCGCAAGGGAACCATATCCTCCACCGGCAGGCGTATCATGCTCGCCGCCCACATGGACGAGATCGGGCTGATCGCTACCCATATTGAGGAAACCGGCTTCATCCGCTTCGCGGGCATCGGTGGTATCCGTCCGCTGGCGCTCACCGGGGGTCGCGTCCGTTTTGTCAGCGGCGTGCCGGGTGTCATTGGCACCGATCGCTTGCCTGACCTCGCCACCGCTCCCACGCTGGAACAATGCTATATCGATGTTGGCGCCACCAGCCGGAAGGACTGCCCGGTCAAAATCGGGGAGGTATGCGGTTTCGAGCGTCCCTTCCTGGACATGGGCAAGCGCCTGGTGGCCAAGTCGATGGATGATCGTATTGCCTGCGCCGTGATGATCGAAGCGCTGCGTGACTTGAAACATACCCCCCACGAACTATATTTTGTCTTCACCACCCAGGAAGAAGTGGGCGTGCGCGGCGCGACCACCTCGGCCTTTGGCATTGACCCGGAGATCGGGCTGGCTGTCGATGTGACCGGCACCGGTGACACCCCGCGCGGCTCGAAGATGGAAGTCGCCCTGGGCAAAGGTCCGGCGGTCAAGGTCAAGGATTCGGGCATGCTTGCCGACCCGCGCATCGTGCAGTGGATGGAGCGTACCGCTGAAAAAGCGAAGATCCCCTGCCAGCGCGAGATCTTGGAAGGCGGTTCCACCGACGCGCGCGCCATCCAGTTAACTCGCGGCGGTGTGCCTGCCGGATGTCTTTCCATCCCCAGCCGCTACATCCATACCCCCTCTGAAATGGTCGATTACGACGATGTTCTTCAGTCGGTGCGCCTGTTGACCGCCCTGGTGAGTAATCCTGTAAAGCTCTAGAATTTGAGGCGCGGTTGCATAAAAAAACCGGAGGCTCTGGACTCCGGTTTTTTTATGCATTTTCCACGCTCATGATGGGAGTATAGACACTTCCTGCAAGGAAACAGTCCCCCGGTGGTGCCGGGAGAACGCCAGTCTTGCAGACTGAATCGATCGATTTTGACCAAAGCGGTGAACGCCAGGTTCTAGCCTTCCTTTTCTTCTTTCTTTGGCTTTCGGGGCAGTCCCCAGATCAGGATTGCTGCGCCGAGCCCGAGAGTGAGGCCTCCCAGCGCGCCCACGCCACTGAAAACTGCCATGGCGATCACCAAGCCGATCAAGCCCAGGAAGACCGCGATCTGCACCTGCCAGAGCGTGGTCTTCTTCAGCAACTCCAGTACCAGCCAGCCGAAGGCCAGGCCAAAGAGTGCCAGTCCCAGGAAGCGTACCAACTGGGAGAGGATGTCAAAGATGACGGACAGGATTGTTGGCATATTTTCTCCTTGTTTCAAATGAAATCGGTTAGGCCCAGGCCCAGATCATCCACAGGCCAATCATGACCATCCCAATTATAAACCGAATTGCCACTGCCCAGCCACAGCCCACCAGCATTCCTTTCATCGAGGTAAAGGCTTTTTTGGCATCCTTTAGCCGTGCCCATTCGACCAGGAAGAGGGTCAGCAGTGCAGCCAGCACGCCGCCGACGATCGGCAGGGCAAAGTTCCCGGCGATCGCCGCTACCAGCGCCAGCAGGATTGCCCACCAGGGAGCGCCTTCCTTGTGCGCCGAGGTGCCCATCAGTACATTGTCCACGAACGATCCACCGGCCATCAGCACCGTGATCATCGCGAACATCACCCAGCCCAGGGTGTTGAATCCGGTGAAAAAGCCGTAGCCCAGTGCCGCGGCCCAGATGATGACCAGTCCAGGAAGGACCGGGATCAACAGCACCGCCAGGCCGAACAGCATGAAGGTCAGCGCCACGGAGGTGGTGATCAATTCAGGGGTGATGATTTCCCAGATCGGCATCGCAGTCTCCCTCGCCTCTCCCGGTTATCCCTCCGGGCGGATGACTTCCATGCCACCCATCCAGGGCAGCAGCACTTCCGGCACTTTCACGCAGCCGTCAGCCTGCTGGTAGGTTTCCAATACGGCGATCAGCGTGCGCGGCAAGCCCAGTCCCGACCCGTTCAGCGTGTGCACGAAGCGGACCCTCGATCCGTCTGCCGGGCGGTAGCGGATGCTGGCCCGGCGCGCCTGGAAGTCGGTCACATTCGAGACCGAGGACACCTCCAGCCACTCCTGCAGCCCCGGCGACCAGATTTCGATATCGTAGGTGATCGCTGACCCAAATCCGATATCTCCGCTGCAGAGTTGTTTCACCCGGTAGGTGAGCCCCAGTCCGGCGCAGGTCTGCTCGGCATGGGTGCGCATCTTCTCTAGCCAGTCATTCGATTCCTCCGGCTTGGAGTAAACGTACATTTCCACCTTGTCGAACTGGTGACCGCGCTTGATGCCGCGCACATCGCGCCCGGCGCTCATCTTCTCGCGCCGGAAGCAGGGGGTGTAGGCCGTATACTGCAGCGGCAACTGCTTCTCCTCCAGGATCTCATCCATGTGCAGGCCGGTCAGCGGCACCTCAGCCGTGGGCACCATCCACAGGTCCTCTTCGGCATCGTGGTAGAGGTTATCGGCGAACTTGGGCAATTGCCCCGCGCCGTAGAGCGTTGCTGCTTTGACCATGAAGGGGGTGTACTGCTCGGTATATCCCTGGCGGATGTGCAGGTCGAGCATATACGCGATAAGCGCCCGCTGCAGGCGCGCGCCTGCGCCGCGCAGCACGTAAAAGCGCGAGCCGGTGATCTTGACCCCACGCTCGAAGTCCATGATGCCCAGGGTGGGTCCCAACTCCCAGTGGATCTTTGGCTGGAAATCGTATTCCGGGATCTGGCCCTCGGTGCGTAGCACCACGTTCTCGTTCTCATCTTTCCCGATTGGTGTGCGTGCATCCGGGATGTTGGGGATGGTCGCCGCGATCGTCCGCAGTCCTTCCTCCACATCGGTCACCTGCTTGTCCAGGATGGCGATCCTGTCACCCACTGTGCGCATCGCCTCGATCTTGGCCTGCCGTTCCGCCGCATCCTTGAGCATGCCGATCTCCCTGGAGACCACGTTCCGCTCGGCCTTGAGCGCCTCCACTTCGGTCAGCATGGTGCGCCGCTTATCGTCCAGCGCCAGGATGGAATCCACCGCACCTTCCTCCATCTGACGGTCACGCAGTGCCTTGCGCACCAGATCGGGTTGTTCCCGGATGAGATTGATATCGAGCATGTTGCACCTCCGTTAGCCTTTCCTCTGGAAGAAAGACCACTAAAATGGAATACGCCCCCTCCGCTTGCAGGACGAGCACCGGGTTCCAGGTTCCGGTAAAGGGGGCGTCTCGTGGTACCACCTGCGTTACTTCTCTGGTGCGCGCTAACGGGCGCTCCCGTCCCTCTTACGGTGTCTGCGCCGCTTGGCATCCACCCCTGCGAGGACCCGGCCGGAGAGGATTTTGCCGCTTTGCCTCCTGCCTTGCACCCTCCGGCAGGTCTCTGGATGGGAAGGCGGGTACTTGTCTCCGGGCAATGGTTCTGTTGCTGTGCACATTATACCAAAGGCCAAACTTTCCCGTGATATACTAGGGGGCGCATGAAACCTGTCCACCTCCCTCGATCCCTGACCATTCTCCTGTTCTTGCTGCTATTCCTTGTCTTTTTGACCGGGACCGCGCTGATATTTAAAAGTGTTCCTGCTGCGTCTGCGGCATCCCCCACCTCTTCCCTGGCTGCAACCCTCTCCGTCACCCTCACACCCAACCCGGAACCCATCCCCATATCCGCAGACACGACTGGCATCATTGCCCTGGGGGTTCTGCTGGTCAGTATCATCCTCTTCGGCTTGTTGTGGGGCGGGCGCAGGGAACGCCCTTGATCATCTTCCAACCGCACCACTCTTCTGGTACCCTGGCAGCTCTTTGCCCCAGGGTTGCCAACTTGTCCATTCGACTGGTATAATCTTCCAAATATCTATATTCGGAGTTTCTTCAGATGCAAAATAATGAATCCCAGATCGGACAGGGGGAGCCGTCCGAGAACAATACGCCCCTTGAAGGCAACAATAATCAACAGAACATGGAAACCCTCCTCGATCAGGAAGGACTGCAGCTCGATTTCCCGCAGCGAGAAGAGATTCGCACTGGCGTCATTGCCAGCATCAGCGAAAGCCAGATCCTGGTCAGTGTTGGCGCAAAATCGGAAGGGATGATCACCGGGCGCGAACTGCAGGCGATCGCTCCCGAGGACCTCGCCGCCATGAAAGTGGGCGATGAGATCCCCGTCCTGGTCCTTTCCGCAGAAGACCAAAATGGCGATATCATCCTCTCTTTCACCCGCGCCCAGGAGCAAAAAGGCTGGGTCGAGGTGGAGAAACTGCTCGAAGAGAGTGGTTCTTTCGATAGCCACGTTGAAGGTTTCAATAAGGGTGGGCTGATCGTCCCGCTCTACGGCCTGCGCGGTTTCGTCCCTGCTTCCCAGCTCAGTATCTCCAGGCGCATGGGCGTCACCGGCGATTCACCCGAAGCGCGCTATACCAGCATGGTCGGCGAGCCGATCTCGGTGCGTGTGATCGAGGTCGATCGCAAACGCCGCCGCCTGATCCTCTCGGAACGCGCCGCCTCCACGGAAACCCGCCAGTCGATCAAGGAACGTGTCATCGATTCACTGGAAGAAGGCAAGGTTTATACCGGCAAGGTGACCAGCATTGCAGACTTTGGTGCTTTCGTCAATGTCAATGGTGCGGATGGACTCGTTCACCTTTCAGAGATCTCCTGGGAACGGGTTGCCCACCCATCCGAGGTGCTCGAAGTAGGCCAGGAAGTCCAGGTCAAGGTCATCAATATCGACCATGAAAAGAAACGCATTGGGCTTTCCATGCGCGCCCTGCAGAACGACCCCTGGCAGCATAAAGTTGATCAACTGAAGGTCGGCCAGTTGGTGGAAGGTGTCATCACCCGCCTGGCCAAGTTCGGTGCCTTTGCCCGCCTGGAAGGCGACCTGGAAGGTCTCATTCACATCTCTGAGATCAGCGAGACGCGCATCGAGCATCCCAAGGAAAAACTAAAGGACGGCGACGTGCTCACCCTGCGCATCATCCGCATTGAACCCGAACAGCGCCGCATCGGTTTGAGCCTGCGCAAAGTGGATTCTGGTGCCTACAAGGACCTCGATTTCAAGCAGATCGACCTCGAAGGCGTCAACCTGGACGGCGAATAATTTTGATTTCCACCGCCCGGTTTCCTCGAAAATTGGAACCGGGCTTTTTATTTTCCCATGACACTGCCCCTGATCGTTGACGCCCACGAAGACCTGGCCTGGAATATCCTGGCTTTTGACCGCGACTACACCCACCCGGTCGCTGAAACGCGCCGCCTGGAGACCGAGTCCAATTCTCCGGCCATCCTCCATGAAGGTCACACCCTGCTTGGCGTCCCCGAGTATCGCCAGGGACGTGTGGCGGTTGTCTTTGCTACCCTGTTTGCCAGCCCTGCCAAGGCCCGCCAGGATTGGGACCCGATCTACTATGCAGATTTCGAGCAGGCGCACCGCCTCTACCGCGACCAGCTCGACCTCTACCATGAACTTGCCGACCGCCATCAGGGGGACTTCCGCTTGATCGGCAGCCGTACTGACCTGGACTCCGTCCTGGAGGATTGGGCTGACCCCTCTGCTGGAACGCATCCTGTCGGCCTCGTCCCGCTCATGGAGGGTGCTGAAGGGGTGCGTTCCCCCGCAGAACTGGATTTTTGGTGGCAGGCGGGGGTGCGCATCATCGGCCTCGCCTGGGCAGGCACCCGTTTTTGTGGTGGTACCCGCGAACCCGGTCCGCTCACCGAGGAGGGGCGCCAGTTGCTCAAGGCCATGGCAGACTTTGGCTTCACCCTCGACATCAGCCACATGGATGAACTTTCCGCCCGGCAGTCTCTCGATTGCTATCCAGGCCCGGTGATTGCCAGCCATGCCAATGCCGCAGGGATCATCCCCGAATATTCAGGCAACCGCCACCTGCCCGACAGCCTGATCAAGGCGCTCATTGCCCGTGATGGCATCATCGGCCTGGTACCCAGTTGCAAATTCCTCAACTATGGCTGGAGGCGCGGCGATGCGCGCAGCGATGTCACCCTTGCCATGGCTGCCGCTCACTTTGACCATATCTGCCAGATCGCCGGCAGCGCCCGCCACGTTGGTTTTGGCACCGATTTCGATGGTGGTTTTGGTCTCGAGGCCGTCCCCGGTGAGTTCGACAGTATTGCTGACCTGCAAAAATTCGCCCCCCTGCTGGCCGAAAAAGGGTATCCTCATTCTGATATCGAGGCGATCTTTGGCGGCAATTGGATCCGCCACCTCCAGGTGCATTTACCGATATGAGCACACCCGGGCAGCCCGAAACCCCCGCCAGGCATGTCTTCCCCGGCCTATCGCGCCCGCGTTTCCGCATCAGCCTCTTCCTCACCTTGCTGGGACTGTTGCTCTTCCTCATGGGTGCCCGCCCGTCCCTGTTCGGGATGGACCGCAGCCCGGTGGTCGGCTTTGTGCAGACTTCGTTCTTCACCGTCGGATTGGGGATCATCTGCCTGGGCGGTTACATTGGCCTGACCGGCTTTTGGAAGAATGGCTCGCGCACCATTGCTGCGGATATCGGCAGCCGCCTGGTCGCCACCGGCTTCGTCATCGCCGCCTTCGCTGGCATGGCGGATGTGTTCGGCATGGGCTCGCATACCTTTCCGAACATCCCATTCTTTGGCCCTTGGCAGGCGATCGGTGTCCAGGTGGGGCAGGGGATCATCACCGTCGGTTTTCTCCTGCTCCTTCCCTTCCAGTATTCCAGGAATCCCGCTTCCATCCCCCAGCCGTGAATCGCCTGGCAGAAAAAAGAAGGCCCTTCTCTGCTCCAGGACCGGGGTGGAGAAGGGCTTTATTTGTGGTTGGGAGGATTATGGCATCAAGTGCAGGAAACGAATGCCCGCCTCGCTCTTTTCGAGCGTGGAGTTCAGCCCGATGATCTCGAACCAGGTCGTTCCCGGCTTGAAGGGGAAGGGGCTGCCGTCCAGGTTTGCCAGCGTAACAACCGAGGTCGATGAACGTTGCCATTGTACTTGGTACGCCTGCCCATCCCGGAACAGGAAGGCCTCGCCGGAGTCCAGCAGTTGGATATCCATCACTTCGGGGCTGACGTTGTAGTACTCGTTCAGCACATACAGCACGACCACATTATCAAAGGCCAGGTTCTCGCCAGTCAGTCGGTCGGTAGACTGCGCATAGTCTTCGCTGCGCCCATCGTCCAGGTCGTCCCGAGTATCCGCCGAGCGCAGGTATTTCCCCAGCCCGGCATCATACTGCCACCGATTGTAGATCGAGTTCGAATAGCGCACCACGAATTCCGTTGCCGCCTCGCCGCCCTGTGGTGCTTTTATCTGGAAGAACATCCCGTCCAGGTTCTGAGGCCCGTTCTCAACCCCTTGCTGGGTGATGAAGGCGCTTAACTCCGCAGTATTGACCACCAGGTGGTTGTAGCCGTTCGGGTCATAGCGCTGCAGTGGGGATTCTGGCGTTTCCAGCACCAGCCGGTCGGCGAATTCCGATCCGAACAGGCGGTCGATCACTTTTTCGTATGCAGATCCGAAAGCCAGGATGGCATCATAGCCACGCACAAGGTGTACATCCACGAAGCGCGCTGAGCGGATCGGTCCCACCATCTCGGCGTCGTTCCCATAGAACAGCGCCGCAAAGCGTGTGGTGCCCTCCTCGGTGTAGTATTCGAACACTAGGTCCGCCCGCGAGAGCCCCCACTGTGGCCGTACGCTGCGCGGCAAATTCGAGACCTTGATCAGCATCGGGCGGCGCTCCAGCAAGGCCGGGTTCGCCACCTGCAGGCCGGTCAGAGGGTTGACCCCTGCCGGGAAGTCAGTCGGGCCGACGCTCTCCAGCAGTGGGGCGGGGGAGGCGGTCTCTTGGGTGCTGGGGATGGGAGTCTCCGTCTCTGCTGGCAGGGACGGGATCGCCAAAGAAGGTGTCTCTGTGACCGCAGGGGTGGCGGTTGTTGATGTGCAGCCTGCTGCCAGGAGGGCCAACAGGAGTAATACGGGTGGGATTCTTTTCATTGGGAACGGTCTCCTTGCTTCAAGGACGTTATCATACTCCATTCGGTTCCATTTGAGAATGTTCCCCTGCTCCCGCCATCTTCCCCTTTTCCCGCAGGGAACAGACACTGCGCCCTTTCTTGCGGTATACTAATCAAAACCTGACCAGGAATAGCATCCATGAAACAACTCCTCCAGAACATGAAAACCGGTCGCGCTGTCGTGGAAGAAGTGCCCGTGCCTACTCCCCGCTCCGGACAGGCGCTTGTCCGTGTGGCAGCCTCCCTTGTTTCGGCAGGCACCGAGCGCATGGTGGTCGAATTCGCCGAAAAGTCGCTTGTGGGCAAGGCGCGTTCGCGCCCCGACCTCGTCCGCCAGGTGGTGGAGAAAATGAAGCGCGAAGGCGTGCTGCCCACCCTGCAGTCAGCCTTCAACCGCCTGGACCAGCCGATGGCGCTGGGCTATTCCACCGCCGGCACCATCGTGGCCCTTGGCGCAGGCATGGATGGTTTTCAGGTCGGGCAGCGCGTCGCCTGCGCCGGCGGCGGCTATGCCGTGCACGCTGGCTACAATGTCGTCCCCCGCCTGCTGCTCACCCCGCTGCCTGATTCCGTGGACTTCGAGTCCGCCTCTTTCACCACCCTCGGGGCGATCGCCCTGCACGGCTTCCGCCTGGCTGAGCCGCAGTTGGGTGAGTCGGTTGCCGTCATTGGCATGGGTCTGCTTGGCTTGCTTGCCGGGCAGATGGCTGCCGCGGCTGGCTGCCAGGTATTGGGCATCGATACCAACCCGCAGCGGGTTGCCCTTGCCGCATCGCTCGGTCTGCGTGCCTGCCTGCGTGACCAGGCTGAGCCTGCCGCCCAGGCCTTCACTGCCAACCGCGGCTTTGATGTGGTGCTCATCTGCGCCGATACCGCCTCCAATGACCCGGTTGAACTCGCCGCCCTCATTGCCCGCGACCGAGCCAGGCTGGTCGCCACCGGCGCGGTCGGGCTGATCTTCCCGCGCAAGATCTACTATGAGAAGGAATTATCTTTCATTAACTCCCGCTCCTATGGCCCTGGGCGCTACGATCCGGCCTATGAGGAGAGCGGGCACGACTATCCTCTCGGCTATATTCGCTGGACGCAGGGGCGCAATTTCGAGGCGGTGGTCGGTCTGCTTGCCGCGGGACGCCTCAAGGTGCAGCCGCTGATCACCCACCGTTTCCCCATCGAACAGGCGGTCGAAGCCTACCAGGTCATCACCGGCAAGTCGGCGCAGCCCTTCCTCGGCGTGATCCTGACCTACCCCGAGGCGCAGGCAGCCATCACCAGGCGGGTGGAATTTCCTCACCCCTCTTCCCCCTACGCAGCGGTGAAACTCGGTGTCCTGGGTGCCGGCCTGTTCGCCAATGCCACCCTCCTGCCGGCCATCCGCAAGGTCCCCGGCATGGAAAGGATCGGAATTGCCTCCGCGGGCGGCTTGCATGCCCGGCACTCCGCCAAAAAGTTTGGCTTTCACTATGCCGCCTCCAGCGACGACGAGATCCTCAACGATCCGCAGGTCAACACGGTCGCCATCCTCACCCGCCACGATTCGCACGCCAGCCTGGTCCTCCAGGCTTTACAGGCGGGTAAGAATGTTTTCGTGGAAAAACCGCTTGCCATCCATCCTGATGAACTGCCTGCCCTGCGCCAGCAACTGGCTGGGTCCGGCTGTCCCCTGCTGACCGTCGGGTTCAACCGCCGTTTCGCCCCCCTGGCTCAGGAATTGTCTGCCTTCCTCACCCCCCGGCATGAGCCCCTCTACATGCATTACCGTGCCAACGTGGGCAGCCTGCCGCTCAACCATTGGACGCATGATCCTGACCAGGGCGGCGGTCGCCTGGTGGGCGAAGCCTGCCACTTTGTGGACTTCCTCACCTTCCTGGCTGGCGCCCCGCCCGTGCAGGTCACTGCCCATGCCCTCCCGGACAACGGCAAGTACCGCCAGGACAATGTCTCCATGATCTTCACGTTCCCCGATGGCTCCCTTGGCATAGTGGATTACCTTGCCAATGGGGATAAGTCCTTCCCCAAGGAACGCATTGAGGTCTTCTGCGGCGGGCGCATTGCCGTTCTGGATGACTTCCGCACACTGGAGACCGTTTCTGATGGCAGGCGCAGGCGCATCAAGCAGGCCCAGGATAAGGGCTGGGTGGCGGAGTGGGCGGCTTTCACCACTGCCATTCGTGCCGGGGGGCCTCCTCCCATCCCCTATGATCACCTGCTGGGTGTCACCGAAGCCTTGTTCGCTGTCCTCGCTGCGCTGCGTGGTGCGCCGGAACCGCCCGCATCGGCGCCTGCCCTTCCGGCTACGGGTGGGTCGTGAGCCGCTCAGACTCTTTTCCCGCTCAGCAGGGAGAGGCGCTGACCGGGATCGTCATCCGCGGCCCGGTGGCGGGTTCCGCTGACCTGTGCGTCCCCATCCTGCGCCTGCTGCCGGATTGGTTCGGGATCGAGGCAGCCATCCAGGACTATGCTCGGGAGATCGGATTGTTGCCCACCTTCCTCGCACAGGCAGGCGCAGGCGTGCTTGGCTTCCTCAGCCTCAAGCAGCATTTCTCTGCGTCAGCCGAGATCCTGGTCATGGCGGTCCATCCGGATCATCATCATGCTGGGATCGGGCGGCGGCTCGTGCGAGCTGCCGAGGCCCATGCCCGCAGCCTGGGAGTGGAATACTTGCAGGTCAAGACCCTGGGCCCTTCCCGCCCGGATGCGCAGTATGACCTCACTCGCCGTTTCTATGTCGCCATGGGTTTCTCCCCGCTGGAGGAGTTCTCCCGCATCTGGGATGCAGACAACCCCTGCCTGATCCTGGTCAAACGGCTATAATCTCCTCACTGTGAAGCCTCGCCCCGTCCTTCCGTTCCTCGTTGTCAATCGGCGCCGCAGCCGTCGCCAGGCGGCACTCCTCCTGTCCCGCCAGCGCACCGGGCGCCTGGCCTTTGGCTCCGCCTCCATGGTCAGCCTTCTATTTGTAGCCTTCGTCCTGCTCTTTGCCCTCACCTGGTTCTCGCTCATCCAGGGGCTCACCCCGGTCGAACAGATCGAAGCCCAACTCAACCCGATCACCGGGCTTCTGCTCCAACCGGCGCGGGTCTATGATCGCAGCGGCAGCCACGTGCTGGTCACCCTAGCTCCCACCAGCGGCCCGCGCACCTTCCTCTCCTACGCTCAATTCCCCGCTTCCCTGGTCAATGCCACGCTGGCGCTCTCCCAGCCGGATTTCTGGCAGTCCCCCGGCTATGTGCTGGCGGATTGGCAGGATCCACAGGCGCACCCCACCCTGGCCCAGGGGTTGGCCTTCAACTTCCTGCTCGAGGCGGACCCGCAGGCGCCTCTCAGTGCGCTCCATGAACGCCTTCTGGCGGCGCAGCTCACCAACCGCTACGGGCGGGAACAGGTGCTCGAGTGGGTGCTCAACAGCACCGATTATGGCTACTTTGCCTATGGCGCCGAGGCCGCGGCCCGGCTTTATTTTGGAAAAAACGCCGCCGACCTCAGCCTCAGTGAGTCTGCCCTGTTGGCTGCGGTGGGACAGTCCCCTTCCCTCAATCCATTCGTTGCCCCCCAGGCCGCCGAGGCCAGCCGCCTCGAGTCCCTGCAAGCCATGCTGGCGCTCGGTTGGATCACACCGGAAGAAGCTGCCCAGGCCGCCGCCGACCCGCCTGCGCTGCTCCCCCCGCCTCCAGACCGGGGTATGAGCGGGAACATGGGTGTTTCGCCCCAGTTTATCGACCTGCTCCTGCGCCAACTCGATGCCGCTGTGGGGACGGGCCGTCTCCAGCGCGGCGGGGTGGTCATCTTCACCAGCCTCGAATACGACCTGCAGCTCCAGGCAGACTGCGCCCTACGCCTGCAGAGTGCCAGCCTCACTGCAGGCGAGACGCCCGTTTCTGCCCTGGACGGTTCCCCTTGCCTGGTCACTGACCTGTTCACCCCTGCCAACCCTCTCCCCGGGCCGCTGACCTCCGGAGCACTGGTGCTCGACCCGCTCAGCGGGCAGATCCTGGCGGCTGCCGGGGATCTCTCCCCCCAGCCAGCCGGCACCACCCTCACCCCCTTCCTCTACCTGACCGCTTTTACGCGCGGTTACAGCCCTTCCTCCCTGGTCTGGGACCTGCCCGGCAGTGAACCCGTCCTGGGACAGGTTGCTCATGGGCCGCTGCGCCTGCGCATTGCCCTTGCCAATGACTATCTCACCCCCGCGGCCACCCTGCTGGCCCAGATGGGCTCGGAAAATGTCCGTCTCACCGCTTCCTCCTTTGGCCTCACCTTGCCCCCGGATGGACTGCTCCAGCAGGATTTTGCCATCTCTCCCTTTGAACTCGCCAATGCCCATGCCATTCTGGCTGCCGGAGGGGTGCAGTTCGGGCAGTCGCCCTCCTCTCTGCGCCTGGAACCTGCCGCCGTGCTGCGGGTTGCCCGTAGTGATGGCACGCTGTGGCTGGATTGGTCCATTCCCGCACAAAGGCTGGTGGTCAGCCCGCAGTTGGCCTACCTGCTGAACCATGTGCTCAGTGATGAAGTGGCCCGCTGGCCCTCGCTCGGTCAGTTCAACCCCCTGGAACTGGGGCTTCCCGCTGCGGTCAAGGTTTCCCGTTCCCTGGATGGTTCCGGGGCATGGGTCAGTGGGTACACCCCCCGGCGGGTGATCCTGCTCCACCTGTCCGGCGCGGGTGCCGGCTCCCAGGATGCCGCTGCCAGCCTGTGGAACGCTCTGGCACGCTATGCGCTGCGCGACCAGCCCTCGGAAGCCTGGCAGATGCCCTCCGGCGTGGTTACTGTCAAAGTGTGTGACCCTTCCGGCGATCTGCCCACCGACCTCTGCCCGGGCGTGGTCACCGAGGTCTTCCTGGAAGGGCGCCAGCCGACGCAGCCCGATATGCTTTTCCAGGCTTTCCAGGTCAATCTGGAAACGGGCATGCTGGCAACCGTCTTCACCCCCCCGGAACTGGTCGAGAGCCGGGTCTATATGATGGTCCCTGCGCAGGCCCGCCCGTGGGCTGTGGCGGTGGGGTTGGAGGCGCCTCCCACCATGTACGATGCCTATCGCCCGTCGCAGGTACTCCCTGGTGCTCATATCACATCACCCTCCATGTTTTCCATGCCGCGCGGCCTGGTGGAAGTGCGCGGCACCGCCGCGGGGCAGGACTTCCTCTCCTATCGATTGCAGTTCGGCGCCGGGTTGAACCCGGAGTACTGGACGATGCTGGGGGAAAGCAGCACCACCCCGGTCACCGGGGGTTTGCTGGGCGCCTGGGATACCTCCGGGCTGGATGGACTCTACACCATGCGCCTGGTAGTCGTGCGCAAGGGCAATATCGTTGAGCGCGCCGTCACCCAGGTGACCCTCGACAACACTCCGCCGCAGGTGGAAGTCCTTTATCCGCAGGCGGACCAAGTGCTGCTCCTTTCGCAGGAAGCCCAGGTGCCGCTGCTCGCCCGCCTCCAGGATCCCTTTCTAGCAGAGGCCGTTTTCTATGTGGATGGCTTGCGGGTGGGCAGTGTCTCCACCGCGCCCTATGGGCTGGTCTGGCAGGCCAGGGCAGGCGAGCATGTGCTGCGCATCACCTCCACCGACCGGGCGGGCAATGTCGGCGCAGCGGAGATCCATTTCACCGTCAAGTAACATGCCCTCAGAGACCGTTTACCTTTCCCTGGGTACCAACCTTGGCGATCGCCTGCTCAACCTGCAGCGCGCCCTGACAGCCCTGCCCCCTGGCGTGAACGTGTGCGCCGAGTCCCCGGTGTATGAGACCTTGCCCTGGGGGGTGACCGCTCAGCCTGCTTTCCTGAACATGGTCATCCGCGGCAGAACCCGTCTTGCCCCGCTGGAACTGCTCCACTTCCTCAAGCTCCTGGAACTGGAACTCGGGCGCGTGCCGTCCTACCGCTATGGGCCGCGCCTGATCGACATCGACATCCTTTTCTATGCCCGTCGGGTCCTGGATCTGCCCGGCCTTTCCATCCCCCATCCGCGCCTGTCCGAGCGTGCCTTTGTCCTGGTGCCCCTGCATGACCTCGCCCCGCGTTTGCGCCACCCGCGCCTGGGCAGCACCGTCACTGCGCTGCTTAAGGCGCTGGATGGTACCGGAGTGAAACCCTATGAGCCGATTGCTTGAATCTTTGCAATCCGAGCCTGCCCTCGCATGGAAGACAACCGTGCTTGTCCTCGGTCAGCCTCCTGACTCGGCCGCTGCCCGCCAGGCTGCCCTGCAGGTGGCCCCCTCGCCGCTGGTCGCCACCCTGCTGTCCGAACGCGATGCCTCCGGCTGCCTGCCGCATCACCCCTACAAGAAATGGAACGGCGGTCACTGGCTGCTTACCATCCTTGCCGATCTGGGTTTTCCGCCCGGGGATGAGTCCCTGCGTCCCCTGTTGGACCCTGTCTATGCCTGGTTGCTCAGTCCGGAGCATGCCAGATATATTCGCATGGTGGCTGGGCGCACACGACGCTGCGCCTCCCTGGATGGCAATGCTGCCTGGTTTACCCTGCGCCTGGGTCTGACGGACGTCCGCGTGGATGAGTTGATCGACCGCCTGCTCGCCTGGCAGTGGCCCGACGGCGGCTGGAACTGCGACAAGCGCCCCGAAGCTGATACATCCTCCTTCATGGAAAGCCTCATTCCCCTGCGTGCGCTGGCGCTGTACGCCCGCCTCTCCGGGGATCCCCGCGCCGCCGCAGCTGCTGAACGCGCCGCCGGCATCTTCCTGCAGCGGCGCCTGT
>JBGSVI010000036.1:0-2137 GCA_041753035.1 Anaerolineales bacterium
CGGACACAATAAGGGCTGGAAACAGAAAGTGGAGATCGGCAGAGTCAATAACCAGAACTTCGTCACCATTCCCCATTCCACTTTCATCCGCATGCTGACGTACAAGGCCCAACTGGCCGGGATCAAAGTAATTCTCATGCAGGAGAGCTATACCTCCAAATGCTCCTTCCTTGACCTGGAGCCGATCCGCAAGCACACCGTATATTGTGGACGCCGGGTCAGACGCGCTGAATTCGTTTCGGCTCAGGGACACACAATTCATGCAGATGTCAACGGCTCTTACAATATCCTGCGAAAAGGACTCCCATCGGCTTTCGCCCGTGGGATACAGGGCGTTGTAGTTCGCCCGGTACGGGTTCAACCTGTACGAAAACTGGCCAATTGGCTTTGTCTATAATTGTCCATAAAACCAGTAACTATAGCAAAGCCCTCTGAAAGGTGCAATCTGCCGGCAACCTGTCCCCCATGGTCATCCGCCTCCACCTGTGGTTAAATAGGTTGGTTCCGCTTCGCCACTGCCCGCAGGTTCGTGCCGGAAACCCACAGCACACTCGGATTGACCGCCTCCCACACCGGAACAGGTACCCACCATGGAAGAATTGCACACCCTCGCGAAACGGATCAAAATGAACCCCAACGACCTGGATGCCTGGCAGACGCTGGGCGGGCTGGTAGACGACCCGCAGAAGCAGCGTGACTGCCTCAACCAGGTCACGCGCATTCAAAACGAGCGCTGCGGAGTCTTCCACCCTATTCCTTGCGATCAGTGTGGCGCACATATGCAGGTCATTTCGGTACATGAGGCTCAGCCGCTTGCGACCACCTGCCCGGCTTGTCATCAATCGGCGGTCGTGGAGGGCGTCGGACAGCCCGCCGTAGAGATCAGTCAGGCCGCCCATCAAAGTGAGGTTGTGTCCGGGGAAACCGTTCCGCTAAAAAACCAGCTTACCCTCATCGCCATCATTGCCTCCAACCTCCTGCCGGTCTTCGGCATCTTCTTCCTGGGTTGGAGCATGGGCAGCGTGATGGTGCTCTACTGGTTCGAGAACGTCATCGTCGGCTTGTTCGCCTTCCTCAAAATGGCTTTCGCCCAGGGTCCGATCGGATACGGCATGGGCAAAAAGACGCACGTTCCCTCCCTCAGGATTACCTTCACTCCACCTCCGGTCGCAACTGTCCTGGGCAAGCTCGCCATCCTGCCGTTCTTCTGCGTTCATTTTGGCCTGTTCTGCCTGGTGCATGGGGTCTTCGTGGTGACACTGTTCCTGGCGAAGGACCTCGCATCGGGGCAATGGGTACACCTCCTGGCAGGGCTGGCAGTGCCGCTCCTCGGCATGCTGGTCAGTCATGGCATCTATTTCGTTCAGCATTACATTAAGAATGGGGCGTACAGATTCGCATCGCTTACCGAACTTATGCTGGAGCCCTATTCCCGCATTGTGCCGCTGCACATCGCCTTGATCGCCGCGGGATTCTTCGTTGTCAGCGTGGGTTCCCCGCTGGTGGTCGTCGTCATCCTGGTCCTGTTGAAGACCGGGGCAGAGGTCTTTGCCTACCGGAGTTCCATGAAGAAATGGCGCCTGCGGGCGGCGTGAAGGGCATCCTGCCGGATCGAGTTCTCCTGCATCCCCTCCCTCGCGCAGCATAGCATCCCCCGAGGGGATAGCATGCCCACAGGGAACTTCGTCCCCGATCACCGATCCCGTTCGACCCTCATTCGTTATTTCAAAGATCCGATCCCCACAGCCGACGCAGCAGCCTGGCAGCCGCCTCCTCCGCCTGGTGCTCGCACCCTTCCGCCATCCGCCCCGGGTAGCGGTATGCCAGCGGAGCCACGTCCACTTCGTAGCCGCCCTCGCCATGTGCCGCCGCGGTGGGCAGGTAACTGATGCACCCATCCGTAATGCTCGCCACCAGTGTCTGCTTCGCCGGCGAAGCCGCCTTGATCGCCATGCCGATCTCGGTGAACGTCTCCGCCGCGAAGGTCACCAGCGCCAGGTCGCCCAGGCGCACGGCGTTGACTCGCATCGGCACGCACCAGGTTCCCTCCCTCGCCTCGATGCGCGGCCTCCACGGGTAGCGTTTCCTGAGCAGCGGGTCCGCCAGGAACGCCATCCAGCCGGGCAGGTGCGCCAGG
>JBGSVI010000037.1:0-72195 GCA_041753035.1 Anaerolineales bacterium
AATGCCCCTGTAGAGACACCCGTGATCGAGTTCGTCCGCATCAGCGGCATGCGCTGGCCGATCGAAACCATCTTCGAAGAAGCCAAAGGTGAAGTCGGCTTTGATCATTATGAGATGCGTAGTTGGTTGGGTTGGCATCACATATGCTGTTGGTCTCGCTCGCTCATCACTTCCTGGTGCGTCTGAGAATACTTTTCAAAGATCGGGCTCCGGCTTTGACTGTCTATCAGGTCCGGCTTTTGCTCGCCAGTATATTGCCAAAGCCAATTTTTGATGTTCCGGCGGCTCTAAATCGGGTACAGTATTACCAGAAACGAAAACATGCCGCTTATCTCTCTCACCGCAAGTCTACACTGGCTCGGCTTGCTACTCTGTCAGCCAATGTTGCGCTGTAATATTAGAAAGAGCAAAAAAAAGTTTTCTCGTGATTTATATTCTGCAACGATGCGTCAAGCAGAATTCCATTACAGTCAATTAGAATACCCAAAGCTGGTTTTACAGCCCGGCGCGCTTGAATCTTTTTATCAAAGTTAGACCAAGAAATCTTCAAAATTTTCCTGGTTGACCGTCTGCAAAGTGGATTCTGGATATGCCTCGGAAAATTCTTTGCGAGTCACACGGCGAATCTCTTTTCCGCCCCATTTGAATTCAAAGCCATGAAGTTTTCCACCATACTCTTCGATGCAATCTATTTCTTTTTGATCATACGTGCGCCAGAAGTAAGAATTCACTGAGCGTCCTGCTACTTGATTTGCTTTACGTCTTTCCACTGTCAGGTAGTTCTCCCACAACTGCCCAACATCAGTGCGTAATGGAAGCGGATTGAAATTCTGAATCAGACTGTTTCGTACGCCGTTATCGTAAAAGTAGTAGCGGGGATTCTTAGTTACTTCCTTGCGTAGATTTCGCGAGAATCCGCCAACCCTGAAAATGACAAATACTTTTTCGAGCAAGTCAAGATAGCGTTCAACTGTTTGACGATTGAGCGCCAGGCTGGTTGCCAGTTCTGCGATGGAAACTTCCTGCCCGATCTGGAAAGCCAACAAACGCAACAAGTCTACAATTTTTTCCGAACGACGTACGCCTTCCAATTCGAGAATGTCCCGGTACAGGTAAGCGCCCACTAACTCACCCAATAGCTTTTCGCGCAGAACGGGATTCTCTTGCGTAATCATGGCAGGATAACCACCCCATACCAGCCAACGTTCTAATTGGGAGCGCGCTTCGATAGTTCCAAACGCATGCCGAATTTCTGGAAAACTGACAGGATAGAGATTGAACGTCAAGGTCCGCCCAGTAAGAGGCTCGCTGATTTTGTTTGCTAGGTCGAAGGATGCGGAGCCGGTCGCGATGACAATTATCTTGGGAAAACTATCAATAAGGATTTTCAGGTTGATCCCGATATCCGGAACGCGTTGTGCTTCATCAATAACCAGCAGGTCCGCATCGCCCAATATTTCACCCAGCCGTTGGCGATTCTGGCTGGATAATGGCTCTCGATAAATCAATTCATCTGCATTCACAAACCGGCTGCGTAAGGGAATGGATGCAAGCAGATCATTGGCTAGCGTGGTTTTACCTACTTGGCGCGGACCATACAAAACCAGTACTTTTCCGGGCAAGAGAGAATCTTTAATTTGAGAATGGAGAAATCGCTGTATTTTCATTAATTCATTATACTACAACGTATGTATTAATAATATTGGCTGTTTCCAGAACCACCCCTCTCGACTTTGTATTACACAAATAATAACCCTGTCAATGCTAGGGACCTTACTGGACAAAAAGAGATAATAATTTTTCTGTAATCGATGGTTTTTCTTGATATAAAAGACGAGCCGACCGGTTAGGAACCGATCTGGTTCGTCTTTGATGGGGGGTGGACTGATTTTAGCACAAGATACCTGGTACAAGGCTGAAGGCTAACGACATAAAACCTTCCCGACTCGAACAGCGTTCGATGGGTACTTGAATCGCAGTATCAGATTGGCAATAATCAAGGCGAGCGGCAAGCCCGAAAAATCCCTTCGGGGATCTCCTTCAGGAGTTCACAGAATATTTCTGTTTGGGATGCCGCTCACTTTTTACGTCTTCAGTTGGCTGGGTGGCAGCTTGACCTTCTTGCCGCCCCAGGGAAGAACAATCAGGTCCTGACCGATGCCCAGCCGGTCCAATTGCTGGCGGGTAAAGGCCCGGGCGCTTGTCCCTGCGGGGAGATTGTTCACCTTGATCTCATAGGCCAGCTTATACATTGAAGCTGCTAGGCTGGTTTCATCGGCATGCCGGTCGGCGACCCCGTTCGTCAGGATGTGCCAGACGGCCACGAGCAGACGCCGGGCGATGGCCACAATGGCTTTGCTGCGTCCCAGGCGGTATTCCAACCGATCGAACTCTTTCTTCCAGTAGGGATGGTGGCGTACAGCAGCGTTGGCTGCATTCACCATGGCACCGCGCAGGTCGCGTCGTCCGGCTTTGGTGATATGCCCGGTAGCATGCATTTGACCACTGTCGTGAACGCTAGCTCCCAGCCCGGCATAGCCCACCAGATGCTTGGCATCTTCGAAGCGCTCGATCGGACCGATGGCGGTCAGGATGGTCAGTGCAGTCAGCATGGCGATCCCCGGCAGCTGGGTCAGCAATGGGACGCGTTCATCCTTTGCGGCTTCCTGGCGTAGCACCTCTCCGATGGCGTCGATTTGCTTCCCGGCGAAGGCCAGGGTTTCGAGGTCAGACGCAACGATGTACTTTTCGATGGCGCTGAGCGGCAGGGACTCCCACCAGGCTTTCTGCTCGGGTTTGAAGGGCTGGGCGGGCCTCTCCCGGTGGGTGCGGTGCAGCAGCGAGGTCAGGCGGTTCTTGGCCTGGGTTTGCAGGCGCACCATCTTGGAGCGCTGAGCGATCACGGCACGCAGCTCGCGCACTTCCACGGGTGGGATCCACACACTGTTGAGCAGACCAGCGGCATGCAATTGCGCCAGGGTCAAGGCAGCCTTTTTGTCCGTCTTAACCTTTACCCCTGTGACCAGGAGCACGTGGGGTGGGTGGACGGCGATGATCGAGCCGACATGTGGGAGGAGCGTATCGTAGAACAGGTACGTGTTGGTTGACATCTCCATCACCACGGCATCAGTGAGGAGCAGGTGTTTGGCGATCCAGTCTTCCAGTTGTTCGTTGGGGATCTTTTGGGGACCAAAGACGGTGCTCTTTTCGGCGTTCACACCCACGGCCACAAAATAGGCCTTGTGGATGTCCAGACCGATCCAGCGCTGAATGATGAGTTGTTCTGGCATCAAGAACTCCTTTGTGAGGAATTACCTGTGAGTGCGTTCTCTTCTGGGGCAGCGCTTCACACACACAAACGAGTTCTCCCATGCGGGACATCTCAGGTTAGCGGATGCGACCGGGGCAACCAAACATCCGTCCGGGCTAAATGATCCATCCCATAATACAAACCGGTTGCGCCCCAACGCCGTACGCCCAGGGCAGCGTTCCCGTTCGACTGACCGGACCGGAGTCTACTCCAGAACGCACTCAAAGGGTTCTTAATGCTAACATCCGTATATAAAGTACCCCCTTGGGGGCACCTTATATACGGATAATATTGTAAGAGAGGCATCCCCGGATTCACTCCGGGGAAGGCGCTTATCGAGAAGTTCCTGGTCCGGTGGTACAAGTGCCGATCCAGAACGTGATTCAGGCCAGCTCATTGTTGGCAATGACCTTGCCGATGCTTGTCTTGTTCCTATCGCGGCGTTTCTTCATCCGCGGCGTGATCGTGACGTGGATAGAGAAAAGATATAAAACAAATTCTCCCAGTGTTTTGCCGGGAGAATTTATTGATGACGGGAAATACTGCGTTAAGACACCGGGAGAATTGGGCTACAGATCTTCCGCCAGGTGGGTGGCGAACTCGCAAGTGAGGTTCCCCTTGAGCACCGAACGGACGACTTCCACTTTGGGGACCGGTTTTCCGGTGACGGTCTCCCATTGCTGACGGTACCAGCCCGCGCCACAGTAGCAGTACGTGATCGGCATACCATCCTTCAGACGGGTGCGGATGATAGGGCAGAAGCAGACAGCAGCGCGGCGTTCATCGTCGTTCAGGGCCTTGGCGAAAGCCTCGGGGTCGGCGGGTTTCTTGGTTTGGTAGATCGCGCGGCCTTCGCGGCGATGTTCGGTCTCGTTCCAGGCGGGGTCTGTCTCCATGAAAGCCAGGACGGCGTCCACGGCTGCCAGCGGCTCGGCGCCATTCCCGATAGCCTCGACATAGACCCGTTGGAGTTTCTCCAACAGCTCGGCTGGGAAGATGTGGGCACAACGGGAGATGATATCGTATTTCTGGACCTCGCTGGCTTGGGAGTCTAGGCATTGCATGGCGCCTTTTGCCCAGGCAAAGCGCTCGGCGCCCACCGATTCGATCCCCAGAGCGTCGGCGCCCTGCATGACGGCCTCCCGCCCGGCGGCTCCGAGGACGCGCTCCAGATCGGCTGCCAGCAGGCGGTTCCAGCTATGGATCACGAACTGGGCCTCGATCGGTCCCGCCGGATCCGGCCAGGCGACGTAGACCTCACGACTATACTCGTCTGAGATCAGAGTATACTGGCGAGCGAAGCTGTACAGTTTGAGTTTGGTCTCGCGCACGGTTTCGGGCAACCCCTGATGCATAAGCGCGAGCACCTCCCGCGCCGGGACAGTCCGGCTGTGGACAGGACCGCACTCGACCAGCCGGGTGACCGGGAAACCGGCCTCGGCGGCGAAGCCTTCCGTGTAGCTGCTGAATCCCTGGATGTGGATAAATGGCGGCCCGGTAATGAAATCCTCAGGGATAGCCGCAGCCAGTTCTTGCAACACACCCGGGATCTCTTCCCGCTTCGTGAGATGGAAACGCATGACCGCAGCCAGGGTCGCCTCGACCCGCTTGTGAATGATTCCCTGTTCTTCCATGGACATACCCAACCCTCCCATTTTCTGCGATGGATTGACTACCCGGATACTATAGCATGACTCCTGTCCGGCAACAACCTCTCCAGTAGAGTTTGCGTCTGACCACCGGTAGGTTATTTTCTTGATGTCGATCCCAATCACTCGAACGGGAAAAGAACATCAGCTTTTTTCCTCTAGATCCTCCGGCTACCATGGAGCCGGAATTCATTCTGGTGGGCTGCCGATGGTCTGCTGCATCCTGATCCCCCTCTCACCTATGTATTCCGTATTTCCAGTATCCCCCTTGCCCGGTGGGTGCTGCGTGCCCCACAAGGTGCAAAGAACGCGAGGGCACAGGAATAAACGCCGCCTCCCCCAAGTGGCGGAGAAAGAATTCCTTCAATCGACGGATGCGGCTGAGATGTCCCGGTTATATGATCGATTCATGTATCCGATCATTACGGTCAGCACTCATGGTTAATCAGGCAAGAGGGTTATCCAGTAGTTTTTTATTTGGGGGAGAATTGTTAGAAAAGACTATCATTGGTGTATATATAAGCGTGCCGGAAACAGATGAGGCAGTGCATATGCTTGACAAGGCAGCTATCCGATCAAGCGGCTCTCTATCGTTGCCCAAGACATGCACAACGAGAAAGAAGGACATGGAGATGAAAGTGATGGTACCGAATGGACTTTAAAGATTATTATGAAATTTTAGGTGTAGCGCCAAACGCTGATAAGAAGACCATCCAGAAGACCTTCCGCCAGTTGGCTCGCAAGGTTCACCCGGATGTAAACCCTGGCAATAAAGAAGCCGAAGAGAAATTCAAGACGATTAATGAGGCGTACCAGGTTCTATCGGATGAGAAACAGCGTAAAAAGTACGATGAGTTGCGGTCTCAATATCAGCAATGGCAGCAGACGGGTGGCCGTCAGAAGGATTTCGACTGGCAGAACTGGTCGGCCCGACCTGACCAAGGGGGGCACGTTCAATATGCCAATGCCGAGGATCTGGAAGACCTCTTTGGAAGTGATTCGCCGTATTCCGAATTCTTCGCCAATATCTTTGGCGCCCAGCGTGCACGCGGGAGTGGCAAAAACCATGGCGCTCAGCCCGGTAGCTCACGGCGTGGAAGGGATGTCGAGTACGAGATCGATCTGACCCTGGAAGATGCCTTCCATGGAACAGAGCGCTTGTTGGAAATCGATGGGCACCGCATCAAAGCCGGTATTCCAGCAGGTGTGCGCACCGGCTCACGAGTCCGCCTGGCTGGTCAGGGAGAACGTGGGCAGAACAATGGCCCTGCTGGAGATATCTATTTGATCGTGCATGTCATCCCTCATAAAACCTTTGAACGCGATCGAGATAATTTGCATATGGAAGTGCAGGTCGATTTTTTCACGGCCATCGCCGGTGGTGAAATCAGGATCTCTTCGCTGGAACGGCCGCTGATCCTGACGATACCCCCGCGGACCAACGCCGGGCGGAGTTTTCGCTTGCGTGGAAAGGGCATGCCTCACCTGGGTGATCCTAAAAAACGTGGCGACCTGTTTGCCCTGGTCAAGTTAGTACTGCCCGAACCGCTCACCGACCAGGAAGTTAGCAGTATCCGTGAATTGGCTGCATCCCGGGCTGACCGCACCAAAAATGAGGTAAAAGCATGATCCCCAATAACCCATCTCCCAAAAGAGTTTGGTATGGCCTGTACGAAGGCAACGAAACGCGCAGCCAACGCCGTTTACAGGAAGATCTGGGGTTTGACCATGACGCCGCTGAGGTGATTCTGCACTTGCGGCGCCAGGTGATTGCATTACAGTCTCGTTTGCACCAGGTAGAAACCGAGCTGACCGCCCAGGCTGCCAGCCAACAGATGCGCCTAGCACGTTACCGGAAAATCTGTGACGAGGCCATCTGGATTGAATTGGAATTTCAGGAATGACCTTACAAAGGGCATTATGAACTTGGATAAGTACTCACAAAAATCCCAGGAAGTCATCCTGGCTGTCCAGTCACTGGCGCAAGATTTTCAGCACCAAGTGGTAGAACCCTTTCATTTGGCAATGAAGATCCTTTCGGGAGAAATCAAGGAAGGCACACGATCCTTATCGATCATGGCGATCAAGGGTTGGTTTTCTTATAAGGGTGTCAGCTTTAATGAAAGTACCAAAGAAAACTGCTCCTGGCCGATCCTCATTTCTGCATGGAAATCACCTCCCCCGGCGAGGGAATCCTCCCCAGGCGTATTCATAAGTAGTTTTGCCTGAAAATTCCCTGCTGTTTGTCCGTGAAATCTATACAATACCTTGACAAATAATATACATATTAGTATAATATCCTTATCAAATAAACCTTGAAAGGAAAAGAAAAATGTCAAATCAATCTTCCTCCCCTGCCGAAGCCACCGATAAGACCTATCGAGGCCTGCGCCGCTTTAACCTGATCATGGGATTCCTGCATCTGGTTCAGGGCCTGTTCATGATCCTGGTCAGCAATGACACCACCTACCCCATTTTCACCAATTACCTGAATTTCGATATTGCCACCTTCTCGCTCAAGCCCAGCACGGAGCTTTTCTATGAACTCCCGTTTGGCATAGCCGTGGCTTTCTTCCTGCTGATCTCAGCCGTGGCGCATTTCTACTTGGCAACGATCGGTTATGGACGCTATGTGACCAACCTGAAGAAGGGGATGAACCCGGTTCGATTTTATGAATATGCGCTCAGTTCTTCATTGATGATCGTTCTGATCGGCATGCTGATCGGGCTGTGGGACCTGGGTGCGATCATCCTGATCTTCGCCCTGAATGCCACAATGAACCTGTTTGGGATCATGATGGAGCTGCACAACCAGCACACCGAAAAAACGAACTGGACAGCTTTTATCTATGGCAGCGTCGCCGGTTTCATCCCGTGGGTGGTGATCATGCTGTACTTTGTGGGTGCAGTGAACTCTGGTGACGGCAGTGCCAAGCCGCCGGCCTTTGTCTACGCCATCGTGCCCACGCTGTTCGTCTTTTTCAACATTTTTGCCATCAACATGGTTCTGCAATACAAGAAAATCGGACCGTGGAAGGATTACCTGTTTGGGGAACGCGTCTATATCATTCTGAGCCTGTTGGCCAAGTCTGTGCTGTGCTGGCTGATCTGGACCGGTACCCTGGCGCCAGTCTAAATAGCCTCTTGATGATGGGCACACGAAGAAACTTGTGTGCCCATCATCATCCTCAGGAGAAACAGGATGGCTTTTTATATTAAGCTCTATGCTGCCACTCTGGCGGTTTTCCTAGTAATCGACCTAATCTGGTTGGGACTGGTTGCCCGCGGGTTCTATAAACAACAATTGGGCTTCATCATGTCGCCGTCCCCAAACTGGCTCGCCGCTATCCTTTTTTATTTGCTGTTCGTGGGCGGCCTGCTCGTGTTCGTTGTGGTACCGGGCCTGGAGGCTGGTTCCCTCAAGATTACCCTGATCCGTGCTGCGCTGTTCGGCCTAATCACCTATGCCACCTACGATCTCACCAACCTGGCGACCGTCAAGGATTGGCCCATCCTGATCACAGTGGTGGACCTGGGCTGGGGGACAGCCTTGAGCGTGATCGTCAGCCTGTTCAGTTTCCTGATTGGTCGGTGGATGGCGTGATCTCTTCTTGATGATATGAGATCAAGGGTACCGGGGAAGATATGATACCATTTGTCTCATCAGCATGACGAGGAGGAAGAATGGATTCCATCCTAAAAAACCACTGGCACCATCTCCCGGCTAACCAAGCCTTGGAGCTGCTCGAGTCCGACCCGCAGCGCGGGCTGGACATCTTTGCGTTCAAGCGCCGCCGGGAGCACTTCGGCCCCAACCAGTTGACGCCCCGCAAGGGCAAGAGTCCGCTGGTCAAGTTCCTGCTGCAGTTCAAGAACCCGCTGGTCTTCATCCTGGTCGTTGCCAGTGTCGTGACGGCTGTGCTCAAGGACCCCCTGGATGCAGCGGTCATCTTTGGGGTGGTGCTGATCAATGCCATCATCGGCTACATCCAGGAAGCACGCGCGGAACAGGCCATCGCCGCCCTATCGAAGACAATGACCGCCGAGGCGACCGTAGTGCGTGGCGGGGCAACTGTCCGCCTGCCGGCTGCCGAACTGGTTCCCGGCGACATAGTCCTGCTGGCGGCCGGGGTTCGCGTCCCGGCGGACATGCGCCTGATCGCCACCCGCGACCTGCAGATTGCCGAGGCTGCGCTCACCGGCGAGTCGCTGCCGGTGTCCAAGGATGCCTCCAGCGTGCTGCCCACCGATACTGTCCTGGCTGACCGCAAGAACATGGCGTATGCCTCCACCCTGGTCACCTCCGGGACGGGTACAGGGGTTGTCACTGGCACCGGTGACCGGACCGAGGTGGGGCGAATTTCGCAATTGCTCTCCGAGGCGGTCGGGCTCGAGACGCCCCTGACCCGCAAGATTGGGCAGTTCAGCAAGGTGCTGCTGGTTGTCATCCTGCTCCTGGCGGCGATTACCTTTGGGGTCGGCTTGCTGCGCGGCCAGGATTTCGTCGAGACACTCTTTGCTGCCATCACCCTGGCGGTGGGTGCCATCCCTGAGGGTCTACCGGCCGCGGTGACCGTTACCCTGGCGATCGGTGTCAGCCGCATGGCCAGGCGGCGGGCGATCATCCGCAACCTGCCGGCCGTCGAGACGCTCGGTTCGACCACTGTCATCTGCTCGGATAAGACCGGGACTCTCACGCAGAATGAAATGACCGTTACCGAACTGCGCACCTTGGGCGGGATCTATCCCGTCAGCGGCACCGGCTACGCACCGCAGGGTGGGATCAGCGGCGATTGGCAGGCGGACAAGGCTTTGACCGAGATGCTGCGCGCCGGGCTGTGGTGCAACGACAGCCAGTTGGCGCAGGTCGACGGGCGCTGGAGCGTGACCGGAGACCCGACCGAGGGTGCCCTGATCACGGTTGCCAATAAAGCAGGCATAGATGGTTCCCCAGCCCCCCGTCTCGACTCCATTCCCTTCGACTCGCAGCACCAGTACATGGTTACCCTGCACGATGGTGGGGTGGCTTATGTCAAGGGCGCCGCCGAGGTGCTTCTCGAACGCTGCGGCGGCGGACTGGACGAGGCCGGGCAGCCCATCACGTGTTCGGCGGAGCGCTTCCGTGCCGATATGGAGGCGATGGCTGCGCGCGGGCTGCGTGTCCTTGCCTTCGCCCGTCTCGACAAGCCCGGGGCGATGAAGGTTTCCTTCGACGAGATCCAGGGTTTGACCATCCTTGGCCTGCAGGGCATGATCGACCCGCCGCGCCCAGAGGCCATCGCGGCGGTGCGTGCCAGCCAGCAGGCTGGCATCATGGTGAAGATGATCACCGGCGACCACGCCCTGACTGCTGCCGCCATCGGTCGCCAGATCGGGTTGTGCTCTGGCGACTGCGGTGAGGTTCTTACCGGTGCCGAACTGTCCAAACTGACCGACATCGAGTTGATCGAGAAGGCGCAGCAGGTCAACGTCTTTGCCCGTGTCGCCCCGGAACAAAAACTGCGCCTGGTCGAGGCGCTGCAAGCGCGCGGCCACGTGGTGGCGATGACCGGTGACGGCGTCAACGATGCCCCGGCCCTCAAGCAGTCAGACATCGGCGTGGCGATGGGCATCACCGGCACTGATGTCTCAAAGGAAGCCGCCGATATGATCCTGACCGACGATAACTTCGCTTCCATCGAGGCGGCGGTCGAAGAAGGTCGCGGCGTCTTCGACAACCTGACCAAGTTCATCTCCTGGACCTTGCCAACCAACCTGGGCGAAGGCCTGGTACTGCTGGCAGCCATCATTGCGGGAGCTACTCTGCCGATCCTGCCGATCCAATTGTTATGGATCAACATGGTCACGGCGGCAGTGCTGGGTACCACGCTGGCGCTGGAGCCGAAAGAGCCCGATATCATGCAGCGCAAGCCGCGCGATCCAAAAGCATCCATCCTCAACGGACCGGTTCTCTGGCGCATCGTCCTGGTAGGCTTGATCATCCTGGCTGGTGCTTTCGGGCTTTTTGAGTACGAACTGGACCGCGGCGCCTCGGTGATGGAAGCCCGCACGGTGGTGGTCAATGTGATTATCTTCGTCGAGATCCTCTACTTGTTCAACGCCCGTTCGCTGACCAAGTCTCCGTTCCAACTGGGTTTCTTCTCCAACCCCTGGGCGATCGGCGGGGCAATCCTGATGGTGTTGATCCAGATGCTCTTCACCTACACACCCTTCATGCAGCGCCTGTTCGGCAGTGCCTCGATGAGCCTGACCCTCTGGCTGGATGTGATCGCTGTCAGCATCGCTGCCTTTATTATTATCGAGTTTGAGAAATGGCTGCGGCGCAAGTTGAGTGTTTCTTCGGTATAATTTATATGGATCAACTGATCAAAAAAATCAAATAACATCCATCGATCGAACTGTAAAATTATGGACGATCACAGGCAGGATTCTATCAAATCTCGGGAAGGACATCGAAATGAATACAGTGAGACAGATTCTTAAAGCAAAGGGCAATCAAGTTTGGACAATTTCCAAAAACTCGACTGTTTTTGATGCCTTGAAACTGCTGGCGGAAAAGAAGATTGGATCGCTAATGGTTATCGAGGATGGTCAGGTTGCTGGGATTTTCACCGAGCGTGATTACGCTCGAAAAGTAGGGCTGATTCACGGAATACCGGAGGAAATCTGTATCGAAGAGGTCATGACAAAAGAATTGATCACCGTTGGCCCAAACAAATCCGTTAGAGAGTGTATGGTACTTATGACGAACAACCATATCCGCCACTTGCCGGTAATGGAAGAAGGCAAATTGGTTGGCATGGTCTCAGTCGGCGATGTGGTCAAAGATTTGATCGAAGAATTGGAATTTCACGTAGAGCAGCTCACAAGTTATATCACTGGGCTTCGGTGAGTACTCCAGCATTTAAAAGTACAAAACTAATTAGCGTTAGCCAAGGGTAGGTTTTACCAGGAAATCCTAATGAACGCAAAACTGATTCTCTATCGAAAACGCGTCGATCAGATCCCGTCTATTTGATTGTATCCTTTGCTTCATTAATCAAGTTATGTTACTTTCTGGGCGAAATCCGTGTTGGTTGCGAACCCGTTTTTGAAGGAAATATGCCCCTGCCAACGACAATACGATTGCCGCAATCGCTAGGAGAGTTTCAGGTTGGTATTCTTTTACATCGATGATGACGACTTTACGGGCTACCGCAATCAATGCAACCTCGAGCACAATCTCGACATGCACCTCATGTTCGTATAGATAGGCACGAATCGTCTCGAGAAGCTCGACACCGATCAATATGAGCATGAAGAAACCAAACACGTCCAGCAACTCATTGATAGCGAGTAAATAGCTGGGCGAGGTGATGATATCCACCATCAGGATGCGCCACAGCTCGATGGTGGACAGTAGAATTACCACGATCATCATAAGGATCAGGCTGCCCACGATCACACGTTCGAATAACTTAAAAAAATACCCATTTATTTTTTCCCATTTTTTTTTTACCTTCCTTGTTTTACATGCAGCAGACAATGGATATTCGATCCTTTTGGGCGTGCCATTTTATTTTAAAAGCCTTGCTGAAGGACAGCGAAGATAAAAGCGAATAAAACCACAACCACTCCAATTGAGATTGCCAACCACGTAGCAGCTCGCTGACGCATAAATCCTCCTTAAACCAGGTCAAACCGTTCAGAGTGAAAATCGCCCATTGGAACGCCAAGCTGGATGAGTGCTTTTTCCACAGCGTTCATCATCGGACCCGGTCCACAAATAAAGATTTCAACCCTATTTGGTATGCGCTCTGCTGGTAAACACCGCTCCAGGATATCGGCGTTCACAAAACCTTTTTCACCATTCCAACCTTCTGGCGGTGATTGAAGAACATGGACTACCTTGAGATTCAACCTCAGAGGAAATCTTTCGATTTCCTCCAGAAAGGTAGCTGCCTCCAGGGTTTTATTGGCGTATATGAGAGTCAGGGACCGCGAATCACCACGGTCAGCCAAGGTACGCAGCATTGACATTATCGGTGTGATTCCGATACCCCCGGCAATGAAAACGAACCCTTGTGAATGAGGATGGCGATCGATGCTGAAGGCCCCATAAGGACCGTCAACATGAACCCTTTGACCCTGGGATAAATTCTTGATCGAGGCAGTGAAATCCCCCAATTCTTTGATTGTGAAAGTCAGATGGGTGCTCTCCTGCGCGCTGCCTGAGAATGAAAATGGATGCTCGTGGTCACGGAAGGGTGAATCCCATGCCGTGATCCAGGCGAACTGACCGGGTAGGAAACGAAAACATTTGTGGTTTTCTGGTCGCAGAACAAGCGTCCAGGCATCACCACGTTCAGGAAGGACGTTTTCTACCAGATATGCTTTGCGCAATAAGATGAATGGCTTGATCACCCGCACCCAAGCCAGCATCCCGACCCAGAGAATAGCATAAAAGCCCCAGAAGAGTTGTTTCCAAAGTGTGTTGAGGTAATAACCTCGCAACTCTATGTGCACCAAGGCCAGCGCCATTACCCCGGTGGCCAGGAGCCCATGCCAAATACGCCAGCGATCGTATTCGATCCGTAACTTTTTACGCCAGACTGATACACTGATCAACACTCCCAGCGAAATAATGGCCACAACCCCAAATCGAGCTGCCCAGGGAGCTGTTACCAAATTAAGCAAGCCAAGGTGCCTGGGGTCAAAGATAAATAGAATCAGTGGATGGGCAGCAATCAACACCAACGAGACCAGCGAGATCTGGCGGTGAAAGAAATACACAATATCACTGCCATAAGGTGCTTTGATTGTCTTAAAACGGGCTGTTAGAACAAATTGTAGCCCCACCATCGACAAGCCACAGTACCCCAAGCCCACCGAAAAATCACGCCATAACTCACGCCCGACAGGTCGCGGACCGGCTATTAAAATAATCATCGGCGCAAGGGTGATTGACAGGTAAACACCAATCCAGAAAACTCCCTGTAAGATACGCTTTGTCATCGTATTTCATCCTTACTTATCAAAAGTAATAAAACTCGATTTCCAATTTGATGGATCTACGCCGGGTCCTGTTTCACCAGGGTAACAAATGCTCATGACATTATAAATGAATCGAAATAACACGAACAGGTAATCCTGGTTGCACTCGTCTTACTGATGAATATTATAGCGTTGCTTCAAACCACGGAATTGGGTTGAACCATTCTTCGAGACAGTGTGCGCCGCCGATCATCGTGTTGGAGATCGATGAAATGCTGGAGGTGTTTAGGTTTTTCATTTTGGTCTTGATCAGCATCGAACTGCCAGAGACAAAAAACCTGCTTCGTTGAACATGTAAAGCAAGCGAGGGGGTGATCGAAGTTGCCATGATCGCCATTACCCACAAGATCATTATTCTCGTTTATACGGATTTTGCTATCCTCTGAAACAACGTTAATACTTGCCTGTTAAAATTCGGACAAGTTATATCGAAATATTGCCGTGGTACCAATTTTAGGAGGTAGAACATGAAATGGTCCTGGAGAATCGGTCGTTTTGCCGGCGTTGATGTATACATTCATACCACTTTCCTGTTGCTGGTGGCATTCTTCGGTTTCACCTACTGGCAGCAAACCGGCACCTTGGGCGGCACGTTGGAGGGCATCGCCTTCCTGCTGGCCCTGTTCCTGTCGGTCGTCCTGCACGAATACGGTCATGCCCTGACTGCCCGCCGATATGGAATCAAGACACGTGATATCACCCTGCTGCCCATCGGCGGCGTTGCCCGCCTGGAGCGCATGCCCGATAAGCCCTTACAGGAATTGTGGGTGGCGCTGGCCGGACCGGCGGTCAACGTGGTAATTGCTGTATTGCTGTTCATTTACCTTATCATCAGCAGCACTTTCGTTCCCCTGACTGGCATGACCCTGACCGGCGGGCCGTTTGTTGAACGCCTGCTTAGCGTCAACCTGACCCTGGTGCTGTTCAACCTGATCCCGGCTTTCCCGATGGACGGCGGGCGTGTCCTGAGGGCCCTGCTGGCCCTGCGCCTGGACTACCTTCGGGCGACGCAGATCGCCGCTACGGTCGGGCAGGGTCTGGCCTTCGTGTTCGGTATCATCGGCCTGTTCAGCAATCCCATGCTGATCTTCATCGCCTTGTTCGTGTGGATCGGGGCGCAGCAGGAAGCCAGCATGGTGCAGTTGAAATCCGCCCTGGGAGGCATCCCGGTTAGGCAGGTCATGCTGACCGAATTCAAGACCCTGCGCCCGCTGGATACCCTGCAGCAGGCTGTCGAGCACATCCTGGCTGGACCGCAGCAGGATTTCCCGGTATTGGATGAGGAACGCCTGGTTGGCATCCTGACCCGCGCTGATTTACTGGCCGCCCTCTCCCGTCACAGTGAAGCCAGCCGGGTCAACGCAGTCATGCGCCGGGATTTCGAGAGCGTCCATCCCGGTGATATGCTTGATGCGGCTTTCATCCGCCTGCAAGCCTGCGGCTGTCCTGTTTTTCCCGTTATTCAGGATGGGCGGTTGGTGGGTTTGCTCACCACGGAAAATGTTGGCGAATTCTTGATGATCAGATCAGCCTTTGAACTGCGCACTCTGCGAAAAAAAGCGGTCTAGGTTCTTATTGGCAAAAGTGAGCTTACTCCGGCTACATATCCATGCGTTGTAATCAGCAGCACCTGCCTGTTGCGTGGTGCTGTGTTTTTTTCCCAGCTTTGTATCATCCCATTCATTCCCTTGGGGCCCCCCGCTAAAACTGGTGGGGGAAAAATATGTTCCTGCCCTTCCCTCACCGGATCTTTCATCTACATGATCAACATCATGCTGACCAGGAAGAAGCCCATGGCGAAAGCCGAAACGAACAACAGCCACAGTGACATCCCGAAGGTCAGCCCGACCAGGCCAGGGATGGCCATCACGAAACCGAGCAGAATATGGCGCTGGCGCGCGTTTTGCATCAGCGTAAGGCGGATCACCACATAGGTGAAGTTGAAGCCGCGCCGGTCGATCTTCGCGATCCCGGTCGTCAACCCCAAGTTATCCAGCAGGTCCAACGGCCCCAACTCGTTCTCGATCAACAGCCTGTCTGGCTGTAGATCTGCCTGGAACTGAGTGCCCCAAACCAGCACGGCAGGGTCAAACAGCCAGTGCCCTTTCGCCAGGCTGTACTGTGCCAACATACCCTCAGTGTGATAGTCCTGCACACCGCTAACCGCTGGCGCTCGCCGTTGCGGATGTCAAGCGGGTCCATGCCTGTCTTCACCCCCTGCTCGTACACTGCTGGTGAAATCACGCCTGCCGTCTCAACAACGTCGGTGCGCGCAGCGCGGATCAATGAAAAACAAGGCTTGTTCTTACCGCTGCTTCCTACGCCGGTGATCAGGATGAGTTCATTTTGCTCTTGAAATCTCACTGCGCTTGTCTTCACCGGATTGCGAGTACCTGCACCCTGACGATGCTGCTGGCAGGGAGCTCTTCGACGCCTTCTGGAATCATGGCAATCGCATCGGTGTGCGCCATTTCCTGCAGACGGCTGTGATACTTCAAGGGTTGGAACAGCACGCGTTGATCTTCTGTCATCAAGTGCCCATGTATGAATTGAGTCCAGTCAGATTGCCCGCTGACCGTTTCCGCCATCACGGCCAGCACTTGAGGAAGCCCTGGCCTGGGGTCACCGGCTAGTTTTTGAAGACCCGGCAGCCCAAGCTGGAGGAAAGCAATATGGTTGGATGGCGGTCCGCCGGGCAAACAGAACACCGGCTTGTTTTGATACAGCCCAAACCCCACCGCCTTGCCTGGTCCCATGCGCACCCGGTGATAGATTTTTTGCCAGCCAAGCCCGTCCAGGATATTCACAACGAGGTCGTGCTCGCCTTTCCAGGCGCCTCCGCTGGTCAGGATGGCGTCATATTCATCCAGGCAGGCAAGGAGAGCGGGGCGGATGATCTCTGCATCATCACGGAGCACAAAAGTCTCCACGTCAAACCCATACTGCCGACACCAGGCGGCCAGGGTGAAGAGGTTGCTGGCATACAGTTTTCCCTGGATCAGGGGCTGGCCCGGCGCCAACACCTCGTCGCCGGTGGCCAGGATGGCCACGCGCGGCCGACGGATCACCTGCGCCTGGTGACACCCGGCGGCTGCTATCAAACCAATCAGGGTTGGGGTGAGCCTTTGCCCGGCCCGCACAACCAACTGCCCTGTCTGCACATCTGTGCCTCGCGGTAGCACGTTGCGCCCCGGCTCAGCATCTCGCAGCACCTGTACGGTTCCCGGCAGCGCCTGCGTATATTCCTCTGCCACCACAGCATCTGCCCCTTGCGGAAGCGGCGCCCCACTCAGGATGCGCACGGCTTCGCCCCGGGCGAGAACCCCTGTCCACGCATCGCCTGCGGCAATGCTCCCGACCAGTTTTAGCGTTACCGGTGCGGCAGGGCTGGCCCGATCAATATCTGCCGACAGGATGGCATACCCATCCTTCAGAGAAACATCCAGAGATGGGGAGTCCACCCTGGCAAGAAAATTCTCCCCGGCGATCCTTCCAGAGGCAGATAGCAGATCCATCGTTTCTGCCGGGAGGGGCAGGATATGTTCCAGGGTTAGTTGGTAGGCACTATTGTATGAAATCATTATCAAAGTAACACTGGCGGGGTCAGGTTTGCGAAAACCATTTTTGGCACTCATCCAGTCATTCCAAAAAGCGTTTGTGTCCCTGTGGGGTCATGTGTAACAACTGGCCGGGAGGTGGTTTTTTTCTGGGGAATTTCCTCGGCCGAAATTTCTCCCTGCGCTTCGAGCTGCTTTCAACGGAGTAGGCTTGACTCTGGCTGGGATGCCAGACATGCCCCAGGTCAGTGATCACTTTTCGGTGCAGGTCATAGCCATGCCCTGGCCCAGCATAGAGCAAACCGAGCTAGGTCATTTCAGGCAAAAGAGTGCCAAGGTGATGATGTTTATTATTCTCCATGCATACTCGCTAAGTGAGTGTATCAAGTTGTGGTTTTTTTCGCAAGGTGGCGCGTTGCATCAGATTGAACCTGACTGATGAACTTGTGGTAACGATACTCACTCACCGGAAATGTGCCATCTGGGTTTTCATCAGGCCATGAAACGCAAGCATACCGAGAAATGGATGGGCAAGATGATTTATCAGGGCGATATAGTCATTCTAGAGCAGATCTGGCTGAACTGTTCATGGATAATGGCAGCGTTGCATAGCATGCACCTGGCTGTCCCCCTCTCAACTTTGTACTATCCCTGTATACAGGACCCCCTTGGGGACACACAACCCCCCGCCAGTTTTGGCGGGGGCGAAAGTTGTTCCTACCCTTCCCTCACTGGGTCTTTCATCTGTGTGATCAACACCACGCTGACCAGCACCAGGCCGATCGCCAGCAGCAGCGCCGGGGTGAAGGCGCCTGCGCGTGTTTTCAGCGCCTCCATGATGTAGACAAAGACCACCGAGGCCTGGCCGAACAACTGGATCAGCCCGTTCGAGGTACCTTCCGGGGTGGGATGGCTGATCTCGGCCGCGTACTGCATCCCGATCGGGCTGGTGCTGACCAGGAAGAAGCCCATGGCGAAGGCCGAAACGAACAACAGCCACAGTGATATCCCGAAGGTCAGCCCGATCAGGCCGGGGATGGCCAGTACGAAACCGAGCAGGATATAGCGCTGGCGCTTGTGCTGCCTGTCCGAGAAGGGCGGGATGACCACCGCGCCCAGCACGCCGCCGATCAGCATCAACGCCCCTAGGGTTCCGGCATCCGCGGGGGTGAAATTGCGTGGACGGATGATGGCTTCCACCCAGGTGGTGATGCCGTTAAAGATGCCCATACCGATGAAGGAAACGAACAAGTACAGCCAGAATTCCTTCACTTTCAGGGCGTGTTTCAAACCGTCCAGCATCAGGGCGCGCACTTCTCCGCCGGGCGGGCAGGGCGGGGTGGCGGGCTTCTCGCGGGCGAAGAGCAGGAAAAGCACAGCCGAGAAGGCCGCGATCCCCCCGTAGAGCAGCTGCACGCTGGGGATGGACATCATTTCGGTCAGGACGGGGGTCAGCACCATGCCCAGCGCGGTCCCGACCAGGTTGGCGAGCGTCACCAGGCCGACTGCGGTAGCGCGTTCCTCGATGCTGAACCACTGCGCCGGCACCTTGGTCCAGGCGTTCAACAGGAAGGGTTGGGCGACCGCCACGCCGATGGTGCTCAGCAGCACAAGGGTGTAGTCTGCGCCTGCCAGTCCCCGCACGATGCCAAAGATGCCCATCAAGACCGCGCCGATGCTCACCGTCCACCGGAAGCCGTAGGTGTCAATGGCCCACGAAACCGGGATGGAAAGCGGGATGAAAGCCAGCATGAAGGTCATTGCCAGTAGACCGATCTGCAGGTCGGTCACCCCGTAAAAGTTAGCCGCCGGCCCGGTGATCGGCGCGTACGCGATCCATAACATCTGGATGGTCAGGTTGATGAACATGAAGACGCCCAGCACCACCCAGCGGTAACCGTACAAGCGGAAGGATCGATCGGTCATGGAGTCTCCTGTCGAGATATTCACGAATTCATCCGTTTATACACGTTCTTCATCTGCCTGTAAACCTGTGTGAACACTGTAAAACGCTCCTCATAGACAGCCCGGTTGTTCCCATCCGGAGCATAGGTGCGTTGGAATTTCACCAAATCCGGCACATCAGCGAACGAGATCAACCCCAGGCCCACCGCGGCGATCCAGGCTGCGCCGCGGGCGTTGGCGTACATGGGGTCAGCCACCTGTTTGATCTCCACGTTCAGCACATCGGCAAAGACCTGGCACCAGACATCCGACTGCGCCCCGCCGCCAACGATATGGATGGACGGTACCTTCCGTCCGAGGATTTTTTCCACCGGGGTGAGCAACCAGCGCGTGTTCAAGGCGATCCCTTCCAGGAAGGCGCGGATGATGTCCGCGCGCGTGTTGTTCAGCGACAGGTTGTACAACCCGGCGCGCAGGGTTCTGTCATCCACCGGAGCGCGTTCGCCCCAGATCCATGGGGTGTACAGCACGCCGTTGGCTCCGGCGGGGGTGCGCCCGGCGATCTGGTCGAGCACCTTGAAGATGTCGGGCACGTCTGCTTCCTGGAGCATTTCATCTTTATGATACAGGATGTTGTCGCGCAGGTAGGTAAGGTTGCCGCCTGCCGTGGCTTGCAGCGCGGTGAGCAGATAGCGCCCCGGAACGGCGCACGGGAGCGAGGCAAGCGAGGCGCCGATGTCGGTCTTCTTGAACGGCACATGCGCCGCCAGCCATGAGGAGGTCCCGATATACAAGTGGGGGAGGTAGTCTGCCACCGCACCCGCGCCGATGGCTGCTGCAGTGGTGTCGATTGCCCCGGCAACAACCTGCACATTCGGAGAAAGCCCCAGTTCGACTGCCACATCTGCTTTGAGCGCACCGAGCACCGCGGTACAGGGGACGATCTCGGGCAGCTTGCTGCCCTCGATGCCCGAGCGGCGCACCAGCCCAGGGTCGTAGTGGATGAGGTCGGGGTCGCGGTTGTCGCTCACCCAGGAGGTCAGGATCGAATCGAAGGTTGCCACACAGCGCCCCGTCAGGCGCAGGTTCAGGTAGTCGAGTACGTTCAGGAATTTGTCGGTTTTTGCATAGATCTCGGGAAAACGGTCACGGATGAGCAGCATGTGGGCCGCCGGATCCTTGCCGGTCATGGATGGCATCCCGCCGGTGAGGCGGATCCAGCGCAGGATGTTGCCCAGCCCTGCGCCGTTCAGGTTGACCAGTCCCTTGAAATGTTCTTTCAGGTACGGCGCACCGCGCATATCCATCCACAGGATACAGTTCATCAAGGCGTTGCCGTCTCGATCCACCGGGACAGTGCCCTCGCCCTGGGTGGAACAGCACACTGCCAGCAGGTGCGTGCGTGCCTCCTGATCCCGTTCCAGGAGCCGTTTCGCCGCCTTGAGGAAGGCAGCCCACCATTCATCTGGCGATTGCTCCGCCCCGCCATCGGGGGTGAGCAGCAGATGGATGGGTTCGCACTCCCAGCCCAGCACCTTCCCGCTGACGGTGAGGAGAGCCACTTTCATGCCCGAGGTGCCGAGATCAACCGCAAGAATGAGAGGTTCGCTCATGGGTTCTCCAAACGGGGTGGAGGGCATCGATTATTTATAAACCTTCCACGCTAGCAAGCACGGAATCAAAGCGTGCCAGGGCATCATCGATCACTTCATCCGTATCTGCCATGGAGGTATACATGCGCGAGCCTGCCAGTGTGATGAGCTCGTTCGCCATGTAGGCGGCGCCCATCTCTTCCATCATGTGCTTGCGCGGCTTGAGTTCCTTTGCCAGGCGCAGTGGATGGCGGAGATCGAGCAGCATCACGCCGGATGTTTCCAGGTGACAGATCGAGCCCTGGTTGAAGGCTACGAAAGGCAGCCCATACTTGGCGATGATCTCCTGCAGGCCCCGGGTGAGACGGTCACCGACACGCCCGGCAATGACCGGGGCATTGGTGCGCTCCATTTCGAGCAGGGCATGATAGCCTGCCACGCACGAGAGCGGGTTGGCGGAAAGTGTTCCGCCCACGTAGGCGCGTTCGCCCACGCCACCGATCCCGGCCGCGAAGCGCATGATCACGTCCGCCCTCCCGCCGACGCCGCCTGCCATCGGGTAGCCGCCGGTGATGCACTTTCCGAAGATGGTCAGGTCGGGCTTGACGCCAAAATACCCCTGTGCTCCGCCCAGCCCGAGCCGGAAGCCGGTCACCACTTCGTCGAAGATCAGCAGTGTCCCGAACTCATCACACAGTTCGCGCACCTTGCGGTTGAAATCGAAGGGCACCGGGCGGGTGCCAGACTCGGGTCCCACGGGTTCGACGATGACCGCCGCGGTCCCCCCGCGCAGGCGGTTGAAGATGAGTTTGCGCTTCAGCGCGCCGAGGGAATTGGGGAAGAATTCCTGCGTGTTGCTGGTCGCGCCGCGCGGGATGCCTTTGGCTTCCAGCCGTCCCGTGCCGGGGATGTGCAGACCATAGACCAGCGGGTCGCTCCAGCCGTGGTAGGCGCCCCCGACCTTGATCACTTTCTTCTTCCTGGTGTACGTGCGGGCAGCCCGGATGGCAGCCATCACACTCTCGGTCCCGGAGCCCAGCATGCGGAACATCTCCACCGCGGGCATGAAACGCGTGACCAACCCTGCCAGTTTGAGTTCGTACTCATGGAAGAGACCAGTCACCGGTCCGCAGGTCTGCAGCATCTCGATCACCTTGTCCCGTACCGGGGCGTAGTTCGAACCCAGCACGGTCGGACCGCCTGCCTGCAGGAAATCGATGTACTTGTTGCCATCGGCATCCCACAGGTAGGCGCCCTCGGCTTTTTCGATGGCGATCGGGAACGGGTAATTGAATGCCAGGTTGTGCTGCACGCCCCCGGGGATGAGTTTTCTGGCTTCGTCGGTCAGGGCTTTTGAGCGGGTGCACTTCGTCTCAAAATAGCCCAGGTACGCCTGCATTTTCTCGCCTCGCACCCGGCGCATGGGTTGTGAGACCAGCATTTCCAGGCGGCGGTAAATATCCTCCACATCGGGATACGTGGAAATGGCGTATTGTTGGGTCATGGATCCTCCTGCAGGAGTGGGCGGCGCCTTCCGGCGGATCACTCCCCGCCGGTTTTCAGATCTCCAGCGGCGATCTTCTTCTGGTCCTTACGCAGTTTGGCAAAGGCCAGTTCGCGCACCGCCAGCGGAAGCCGGCTGGTCTTGCGTTCGGTGACCAACGCCAGCAGGTACGCCAGGGCGCATTTTTCCAGCACTTCTACGTTGTGCACAGCACGTTCGATGTCATGCCCAAAGACCAGGGCGCCGTGGTTCTGCATCATGTAGGCGTTGTTGTGACCACGCACGTGCCGGGCGACCGTCCTGGCGAGAATGCCGGTGCCGGAGGGGGCATAGGGGATGATCTCCACGCGGCGCCCCAGGAAGCGCGCCTGTTCGTCGAACAGGGCGGGGATGGGCGCCTTGATGAGTGACAGCGCGCTGGTGTAGACCTGGTGGGTGTGCAGGATGGCGTTCACATCCTCCCGGACTTTGAAGATTGCTGCATGCATCCCGGTTTCGACCGATGGTTTGCGTTTTCCCTCCAGCGGTTCGAGGTCTAGGGTCAGCACGCAGACATCCTCAGGGGTCATTTTCAAGTAATCGTAGTTGGAGGGGGTGATGGCAAAGGCGGGCTGCCCGCTGATGCGCACCGACAGGTTGCCGCCGGTGGCCATCAGGAACCCCTTGGCGACCAGTTTTTGGGCGGTCTCCACGATCAGTTGTTTGGCGGAATCGTATTGTCCCATAGGCACCTCATGTGGTAATCTTTACAATGTAAAGATTATAGGATATTATCTTGACGGTGTCAAGATTTAAAAGTAGGATTGCAGCATGCCCACCAAGAAATATCATCACGGTGACCTGAAGAACGCCCTGACCCGGGCTGGCGTGGAGATCCTGTCGCGCGATGGGATCGCTGGATTAAGTCTGCGCAAGGTGGCGCAGGAGGCCGGGGTCAGCCACACCGCTCCATATGCCCACTTTGCCGACAAGCAGGCGCTGATCGCGGCCATTTCCACTGAAGGGTTCCGGATCTTGTTCGAGCACTTGAGCAAGATACGTGAGCAGTACCAAGCGGATCCGCAGTGCCAGTTGGTGGAGGCTGCCTGGGCTTATGTTCGCTTTGCCCAGACCGACCCGGCCCATTTCCAGGTCACGTTTTCGGGGGCGGTGGAAAGCGAAAAAGACTACCCCGCCCTCGTGGAGATGACTGGGAAAAGTTTCGGAGAGGTGACCAGGATCGTTGAGGCCTGCCAGGCGTCCGGCTTGCTGCGTCCCGGCCCGGTGGACATGCTGGCGGTCAGCGTCTGGGGCATCGTCCATGGTTTTGCCTCGTTGTTGATTGCCGGGCAGATCTCTCACACCCTGCTTGACCGGATGACGGTCCGGGAGATGCTGATCTTTTCGCTCGACCAGATCACCCTGACACCGCTACACCCCGGCGATTTCCCGGAGTTTCTGGATGATTAATCATTTGAGGGGGCAACCTCGACAGGGTTATGAACCGAAAATCCGCCGGTAAAGGCGGATCTTCATTCTACCGGGAGCGTTGATCCATCCAGGTTCGCTGGAGATCAATCCCTGCCCCCTTTCACCAGCCCCATGATCTCTTCATGGCTGGTGTACACCTGGACCAGTTTTCCGTCCCGCATCTGCAGGACGCGGTCCACGTACTCACACATGCGCAGGTCGTGGGTCACCATGATCCCGGCGCGCTGTTGCTCATGGATCAATCCAGCAAACGTCTCCACCACCTGGTAGGCTCGTTCCGTATCCAAGCTGGCTGTCGGTTCATCTGCCAGCACCAGGCTGGGGTTGTGGATCAATGCCCTGGCGATCGCCACGCGTTGTTGTTGCCCGCCGGACATCTGCCCTGGCAGGTTGTTCAGTCGTTCGCTCAGCCCCAGGCGTGCCAGCAGTTCACGGGCGCGCAGTTTGCCGGCTTTGTCCAGCCGCTTGTTCAGGCGCAGCATCAATTCCACGTTCTCCACCGCGCTTAGGTAGGGCACCAGGTTGTTCGCCTGGAAAGTGAAGCCGATCTTCTCCCGGCGCATGACCACCCGCTCGGCATCGCTCATGCCTGCCAGGTCATCCCCATCCAGAAGGATTTGACCGGAACTGGGCTTCAACAACGCCGCCAGCATGGACAGCATGGTCGTCTTCCCGGAACCGCTGGGGCCAACCAGGGCGACGAATTCGCCCGCCTTCACCTGCAGGGAAACATCATCCACCGCAAAGATCGTACCCGCATCTGCCTGGTACTTCTTGACCACTGCGCGGGTCTCAAGTGCGTACTTGGTGTTCGTGATCGTGTTCATGAGCTCAACCCCAGTGCCTTCAGCGGCTCGATGCGTACTGCATAGCGGATGGAAACCAGCCCGCCTGCCGGGCCGATCAACAGGAGCGCGACCAGTGCGATTGCGGAGGTCGTGCCATTAAAGACGATCGGCACGGTTGGCGGAAAGAAGAGCGAGAAAGAGTAAGTGAGAAGCGCGCCGATCACCACACCGATCGCTGTGATGACCATGATCTGGATCACGGATGCAGTCGCCACGATCGGGTTGGAGGTGCCGATCGCTTTGAGCACCCCGATCTGGGACACTTTTTGCAGGGTCTGGATCTGGAAGAAGCCACCGATCACCAGGATGCCGATGAACAGGGTGAAACCACCCTGCGTGTTGAGCGTGCTCTGTTGTGCGGAATAACCTGGCAGAGCCTGGATGGCCTCCGTCAGGGTGGCGGTCTGGACATTCTCCACCTGGTCAACGATGCTCTGCCGCACTGCAGCGCTGTTCTCTGCATCCACCAGCCTGACGGCAATCACGTTTGCTGTGGCTCCGGTAAAGTTCAGTTCTGCCTCGGATTGCGGGCGGACGCGGTCCCAGGTTTCGAACGGGACGAAGATGGACGGTTGCAGGCTGAACTGCTGTCCGCCGGAGATACCGACGATCTTCAGCGTGAAGAAAACGTCCTCGGTCCCCTGTGTGACCCGCAGCGTCACTTCATCCCCCACTGCCAGGTCCGTGCGGATGGCGGTGTTGCGGTCGATGATCACCTCTTCAGCCGTGCTCTCGCCAAGTTGCCGGCCATCCACGACTGCAGGCTCACCCACGTGGCCGGGCTCCACGCCCAGCAAGGCCACTTTGAGTTGCTCGGCATCCCCGTCCAGGATCAGCGTGGCGCTGGATGTGCCGATCATGCCGGCATCTGCCACGCCTGCCACTGCGCGCACTTCTTCCACCCGGGTGGTATCCAGCCGGCTTGCCTGGATCAGGAGGTCCGATTTCGCCTGGTAGACGAGCAACTCGCCATCCAGTTTGGAGATGTATTCACGGTTCCCATTGCCCAGGCCTTCGCCTAGTGCGGCAATGAACAGGACCAGCAGGGTGATCAGGGCGATCACCAGGCTGACCAGCAGGAAGCGCCCGCGGTTGCGCCAGATCTCCTTCAGCGCCAGGTAACTTGACAGCGAAAGGGTCTGTTTCATTTACGCCTCCCGGTCCCGCCAGCTGATCTCTTCATGCCGGGTCCCACGGGTCCCTCGAAGGGTGCGTTCCAGCCTGTCGCAAGTACCCCATCCAGCAGAAGTTCCAGAGGTGGATGATCGGCAATGTTGTCATAGTAAAAGGGTAGTTGGATCTTTCCTTCTTTGCTGATGATGAAGGTGCCTGACATCTGCATGGCATCCTGCCCGGCTGGAGGCGTCTCCACCAGGAAGCCCTTCTGCCGTGCCTTGGAGATCGCTTTCCACACCTTGAGATTCAAGAAGGTCTGGAACAGGTTGCCGCGTTCCAGACCATAGGCCTGGTATGCCTTACGTTCCGGGTCCGAAAGCGCCAGCAGGCTGGGGGCGTACTTCTGCGTGAACGCACCGGTGGCCTGTGGTGTTCCCTGCATGATGACTGCCATGCCAAGCCCCGCTTTCTCGATGGCATCCTTCCCGGTGACCAGTTCAGCCAGCATTTCCTTGCACTGGGTGCAGCCAAAATGGCGGGTGAAAGCCAGCAGCAGGGGTTTCTCTGCCCACAGGCTGGAAAGTTGCACCTCTTTCCCGGAAGGGTCCAACACCGTCAGGTCTGGGGCTTTGCTGTTGAAATTGAGACGTTTCTTCCTTGCCATGGTTCTCCTTGGTTGAAAATATCTGGTTATTGATATGTTTCTCGAACGGTTAGATTTTGACAATCGGGGCACAGCCCGTAATACAGCATGCTCGCGCCGATGATCTTGAAGCCCGAGGCAGCATTGATCTCGCCTTCCAGGTCCGCCATTTTTGGGGAAGCGATATCGGCGATCTTGTGACAGGAAACACATGCCAGGTTGAGATGGGGGGTGATGTTGCCATCATAATGGACATTGTCATCCCCTGCATGACCCAGGGCGTTGATCGCCCCAAGGTCGACCAGCGTATTGAGCGTGTTGTACACCGTCATCAGCGATAACGATGGGTATTGCACCCGTAACCGCTCGAAGATCTCGATTGCCGTGGGATGAGCGTTCGTTTCGCTCAGTAATTGGCAGATAAAGATCCGCTGCGGGGTCAAGCGCATTCCGGCTGTTTTTAAGCTGGAGGTGAGCATTTCGATGATGGTCATAAGATATTTATAATAACTATAAATTTATAATAATTATAAATAATAATATATATTATGTCAATTGATTGACCAGGATCATCCCTCCTCCCTGTCGATTTCGTAGGATCGCAGATCAGCCTCCTTGCCGAAACATATCGGCAAAGGTAAACTAGTCACATGCATTGGCACATGTGCGCAGGTCATATTCGCTTGCCGGAGGAACTCCATGGACATCAATGAAAAAGCCAGGTCGATCGTCGCCCAAATGACGCTTGCCGAAAAGGCATCCCTGTGTTCAGGCAAGGATTTCTGGTACCTGAAAGGGATCGAGCGCCTGGGACTGCCTGAGATCATGGTGACGGATGGTCCCCACGGGCTGCGCAAACAGGCAGCCGCATCCAACCAGTTGGGGATCAGCCGCAACGTTCCCGCAGTGTGTTTCCCGACGGCTTCCGCCATCGCCTGTTCCTTTGACCGTTCGCTGCTGCACGAGGTGGGAAAAGCGATCGGGGAGGAATGCCGCCAGGAGAATGTCGCTGTCCTGCTCGGACCCGGCGTGAATATGAAGCGTTCGCCATTATGCGGGCGCAACTTTGAATATTACAGCGAAGATCCCTATCTGGCTGGCGAGATCGCCACCGCGTTCGTTGATGGCGTGCAGAGCCAGAACGTTGGCGTTTCCCTCAAGCATTTTGCTGCCAACAACCAGGAAACACGGCGCACGAGCGTTGAATCGGTCATGGATGAACGCACCTTCCGGGAAATCTACCTGCCAGCCTTCGAGCGGGTGGTGAAAAAGTCAAGCCCTTGGACAGTGATGTGCTCATACAACCGTCTTTTCGGTCAATATGCCTGCCTGAACAAGCGCCTGCTCACCGATATTCTGCGCACGGAATGGGGCTTCGAGGGGCTGGTGATGTCAGACTGGTTCGCCACCGTTGACCGCGTCGGGTCGCTTGCAGCCGGTCTAGACCTGGAGATGCCGCACGTGGAAGACACTTCGGATGCCCGCATCGTGCAGGCAGTCGAAGACGGTTCGCTCAGTATGGAAACGCTTGACATTGTAGCCACGCGGGTCACCAGCCTGATCCTGCGCGCCGCGCAGCCTGATGGGTTCACCTATGATGTGGACGCGCACCGCCTGCTTGCCAGGCGCGCCGCAGCCCGCTCGGCGGTGCTCCTGAAGAACAAAGGGGGTCTTCTGCCGGGCAACCCAGCCCAGAAGGCCGCCGTGATCGGTGCCTTTGCCCTGCACCCGCGTTACCAGGGCAGCGGCAGTTCGAAGATCGAGCCGATCAAACTGGATGTCCCTCTCGAAGAACTGAAATTGCTTGGATTGGATCTTGAATATGCAGACGGGTACCGCATGGACTCTGACCTGCCTGACCCGGGTTTGATCGAGCAAGCTTGCCGGGTCGCCGCAGGCAGGGAGATCGTGTATCTCTTTGCCGGGCTGCCGGACAACTACGAGGCGGAAGGCTTTGACCGGGAGAACATGTCCATGCCGGCCAGTCATGTGGAACTGATCAAGGCGGTCAGCCGGGTCAATGACCGCCTGGTCGTCATCCTGTTCGGCGGGGCGCCGATGGAAATGACCTGGGCAGACTTAGTGCCGGGCATTCTGCTGATGTACCTGGGCGGGGAGGCTTGCGGCGGCGCCTGTGCAGATCTGCTGCTGGGCATGGCGGATCCGGGCGGCAGGCTGGCCGAGAGCTGGCCTTTCACTGATGCAAATGCCCCTTCCCATGCGCATTTCCCGGGCTACCCGCTGACGGTTGAATATCGCGAGGCCCTGTTCATTGGCTATCGCTATTATGACACCGCCAGAAAGGCGGTCCGGTATCCTTTCGGGTATGGCCTGTCTTACACGCAATTTGCCTACAGTGATCTTGAATTATCAACTCAGGAAATGAAAGACACCGATACACTGACGGTCTCGTGCAGGATCAAGAATACGGGCAGGCGCGCGGGCAGCGAGGTGGTACAACTGTATATCTCCTGTCGGGACAAGGTCATCCTTCGGGCGGAACAGGAACTGCGCGGCTTCGAAAAGCTCCACCTGGAAGCAGGCGAAAGCCGGACGATCCACTTTACCCTCTCCGGGCGTGATCTTGCCTATTACAACACACAGAGTAAACACTGGCACGTGGCAAGCGGGGAGTACGAAGTGCGCATAGGTGAGTCAAGCCGGGAGATACGCCTCTCGGGACGCCTCCACGTAGAGAGTACAATCCAGGCACCCCTGCCCGACCTTCACCAGGTCTGCCCGGCATATTACGACCTCAGCAAGGGATTGAACATACCTGATGAACAATTTTCCGCCCTTCTCGGCAAGCCCATTCCGCCGCGCCAGCGCCAAAAGGGTTCGGCGCACACCCTGAACTCCACCATGACGGATATCCAGGATCGCTGGCTGGGCAGATACTTAATCAAACTGATGAATAAAAAGGCAGAAGCGCTGGTCAAGGACGATCCTGGCATGAAACTGATGATCGAAAAAATGTTGCCCGATCTGCCGTTGCGTTTTTTGATCATGATGGCCCCAGGCAGTATCACGCTGACCCAGGTGGAAGGGTTAGTCGAACTCTTGAATGGTCACCTTTTCAAGGGTATTCGTCTGCTGCGAAAAAAATGATCTAGTGGATAATGAGAGGATGGTTCTCATCCTTGCTTATTATTTGCTTTTTCAAGTATAATTATGGATAATAATTATCTATAAGTATTGATTATTGAAACGAGCCACATGCCTGACCACGAAATTCGGTTTAATGAATTGATTTCTGCGCTGAAGGAACGCGATTTCCGCCTGACCCCCCAACGGGTCGAGTTGGTGCGTTTGATCGCCTCCAGCGAAGGGCATCCCAGCGCCGCGCAGCTCCATGCCAGGATCAAAACCCGCTTCCCGACCATGAGCCATGCCACGGTGTATAAAACCCTGGCACTGCTCAAGGAAATGAACCAGGTGCTGGAGATTGACCTGCGCGATGATAGCCACTATGATGGCAATCACCCGGGGCCTCACTCCCATTTGATCTGTACGCAGTGCAACCAGATCGTGGATGGGGACCTTGATCTTGATTACGCCGCGATCAGGAAACTGGAGCAGGCTTCAGGATTCCAGATCATCCGCCCCCAGCTCGTTTTCTATGGTCTGTGCCCCGCTTGCAGGCTGAGCGGTTGACGATCATTCTCTTTTTTATTCGTGACAGATAATGATTATCTAATAGGATTGATTATCGAAAGGAGGCGACCTGACCCGAATGATCACCCCCTGCCCAAGTTTGATTTTATAGACTTAACCCATTTCACTCGTTTCAGAAAAGGAGATTTCAATGACCAATAAAAAGAAACTGACCACCGCCGCGGGCGCCCCGGTGCCCGACAATCAAAATGCCGTCACCGCCGGACCGCGCGGACCAATGCTGCTTCAGGATGTCTGGTACCTGGAGAAGTTGGCCCACTTTGACCGTGAGGTGATCCCCGAACGCCGCATGCATGCCAAGGGCTCGGGTGCCTTCGGCAAATTTACCGTCACCCATGACATCACCCGCTACACCAAGGCAAAGATATTTTCCAAGGTGGGCAAGGAAACCGAAGCCTTCGTGCGCTTCTCCACCGTCGCCGGAGAACGCGGCGCCGCCGATGCGGAACGCGATATTCGCGGCTTCGCCATGAAGTTCTATACCGAGGAGGGCAACTGGGATCTGGTTGGCAACAACACCCCTGTCTTCTTCCTGCGCGATCCGCACAAGTTCCCGGACCTCAACCGCGCCGTCAAGCGCGATCCGCACACCAACCTGCGCTCTGCCACCAACAACTGGGATTTCTGGACTTCCCTGCCCGAAGCCTTGCATCAGGTCACCATCACGATGAGCGAGCGCGGCATCCCCTATTCCTATCGCCACATGCATGGCTTTGGCAGTCACACCTACAGCATGATCAATGCCAAAAATGAACGCGTGTGGGTCAAGTTCCACCTGGTTTGCCAGCAGGGCATCCAGAACCTGACCGACCAGGAAGCCGAAGCGATCGTTGCTAAAGACCGTGAAAGCCACCAGCGCGACCTGTTCGACAGCATTGCCAAGGGTGATTTCCCTCGCTGGAAGATGTACATCCAGGTGATGACCGAAGAACAGGCGCAGAAGATGCCCTACAATCCCTTCGACCTGACCAAGGTCTGGTACAAGAAGGAATTCCCCCTGATCGAAGTGGGCATGCTTGAACTGAACCGCAACCCGGAGAACTACTTCCAGGATGTGGAGCAGGCCGCCTTCAACCCCGGTGCTGTGGTGCCTGGTATCAGTTTCTCGCCGGACAAGATGCTGCAGGGTCGCCTGTTCTCCTATGGCGATGCGCAGCGCTACCGCCTGGGGGTCAACCATCACCAGATCCCGGTCAACAGTCCCAAACATGCCCCGGCGAATCCCTCCCACCGGGACGGCCAGATGCGCGTGGATGGCAATGCCGGCGCGACCCTTGGCTATGAGCCGAACAGTTTCGGCGAGTGGCAGGAGCAGCCGGAATTCAAGGACCCCTCGCTGGCGCTTTCTGGTGCCGCGGACAACTGGAACTTCCGCGAGGATGATTCCGATTATTACACCCAGCCCGGAAAACTTTTCCGTCTGATGAACAAGGCGCAGCAGCAGGTGCTGTTCGAGAACACCGTCCGGGCGATGGGGGATGCCCCCGAGTTCATCAAGATCCGCCACATTGGCAACTGCCTGAAAGCCGACCCTGCTTATGGCAAGGGTGTGGCAGCCGCTCTCGGCATCCCGCTGGACAAGGTCAAGTAAGCCAGCGAAGAACGAACTCCATCCAATTAATGCTACAGCACTCACCGCATGAAAAGGTGAGTGCTGTAGCTTCTTTGATTATTCTGCTGATGGGTTATCTGGATATGAAAGTTCCTTGTCTTTATGGGAGCCAGATATCCGAGGGGAATTTTTTAACCTCAATATGGTTGGGTTTAGAATTGTCACCAGCCAAAAGGCTAACTCATCTTCCCAAGCCAACCTCTCCTCTCCGCCCACTTGGTAACCTCAAGAACCGGAACAATCGTCACGGCCAGTCCACCAACGATGAGCCAGTCTATCCATGGCAGGGAGTAGGTGCTGAATGCCTCATGAAGAAAGGGTAGATATACGATCAGGATCAGCAGGATTATTTCCCAGCCAACCGCAAGATTCAGCCATTTGTTCATGAAGGGTTTGTCCAGCACCGAATGCCGGTCTGAGCGGAAGTTGTAGGCCTTAAAGAACTGGATCAATACCAGCGAGACAAAGGTCATTGTCATGGCCTCATTAATACTGCGCCCAGAGTTGAGTGCCCAAGTGAACAATCCCAAGTTAATGATAGCCGACCACAGCCCCCCCATCACCATCAACACTACCACCGGTCGCGTGAAAACCCCTGTGCGCGGGTCGCGTGGCTTCCGCCTCATCAAGTCTTTTTCTGGAGGGTCAACCGAAAGTGCCAGGGCGGGCAGCCCATCGGTTGCCAGGTTGACATATAGAATTTGCACGGCTGTCAATGGCATTGGCAGACCCAGGAGCGCGGCACCTGCCATTAAACCTATTTCTCCGATGTTCGAGGAAAGCAGGTACATCAAGTATTTCTTAATGTTGCCAAATACACCGCGTCCTTCCTCAACGGCTGCCACGATGGAAGCAAAGTTGTCATCTGTCAAAGTCATGGCTGCGGCTTCTTTGGTCACGTCAGTGCCTGTTATACCCATTGCTATCCCGATATCTGCTTTCTTGAGAGCCGGGGCATCATTCACTCCATCGCCCGTCATCGCAGCAATATGCCCGCGCGCTTGCCAGGCTGTGACCACGCGCAGTTTGTGCAAAGGTGAGACACGTGCATAAACACTTATATTCTCCACATCATGTAATAACTGATCGTCAGTAATCTCTTCCAGTTCTGCACCGGTCACTACATGTCCCCCATGCTGAAGCATCCCCAACTCGTATGCCACTGCCCGGGCTGTGACTGGGTGGTCACCGGTAATCATCACCGTGTGAATGCCGGCTTCCGAGCAAAGAGCGATCGCTGCCTTCGCTTCGGGCCGTGGCGGATCGATCATACCTGCCAGCCCCAAAAAGGTCATGCCGTGCTCAGCATTCTCGAGAGTCACATCCGACTTGGATGCGACTCCCAGTACGCGCAGGGCCTCGCTTGCCAGTATTTGCGCTTGTGTTAAAATCAGCTCGCGCCCGGAAGCATCGAGCGGAGCAATGCCGTTTGCGGTCAGCAAGAAATCGCAGCCGTCCAAGATGATTTCAGGTGCACCCTTGGCATACGCGGTCAATTTTCCACCCGCCTCATGGATGGTGGTCATGCGTTTCGTTTCGGAAGAAAAAGGAATTTCATCTACCCGCGGATTCTCGGCATCGATGACCTCTTTCATCACCCCGGCTTTTGCGGCGGCAACAATCAATGAACCTTCGGTTGGATCCCCCTTGATATCCCAGCCTCCATTCGGCAATCGTACCAATCGCGTATCCGAGGCAAGGGTGGCGGCAATCAACATCTGCTGCAGGGCTGGCGTCGCCTCTGAACTTGCTCCTCCGTTTGAGGAGAACTCTCCTATGGGCACATATCCTGCTCCGGTGACGTGGAACATGGTCCCTGCACAATAAAGGCTGCGGACGGTCATCTCGTCTTTGGTCAGTGTACCGGTTTTATCGGAACAAATCACTGAAGTGCTGCCCAGCGTCTCCACTGCGGGCAGGCGACGAATGAGTGCATTGCGTTTCACCATTTTTTGAACACCTATTGCCAGCGAGATGGTGACAACAGCAGGTAGGGCCTCGGGCACGACCGCGACCGCCAGAGCAATTCCAAAGATAAGCATTTCGATGAATGGTTGCCCACGCAACAGCCCCAGGACAACAATAAGGGCAACCACAACAAAAGCCGCTCGGGCTAGGGTTGCTCCGACCTTATCCAGATTTTGCTGGAGCGGCGTCCGCCCGGTTTCCACATCCTGGAGCATTTTCGCGATCTTGCCAAATTCGGTCTGCATCCCGGTCGACATAACCAGCGCACGTCCGCGCCCGTAGGTGGCTACCGTTCCAGCATAGACAATGTTTTTGCGCTCACCAATGGACAGATCAGCATTCTCCAATGCTTTGATATGTTTCTCCACGGGGAACGATTCGCCTGTCAGAACAGCTTCCTCCACCTGGAGGTTGATTGACTCAATCACGCGTGCATCCCCAGGGATGCGGTCGCCAGTGCGAATCAGAATGATATCTCCTGGAACCAGGTTCTTTGCAGAGATCTTGACCTCCACCCCTTCGCGTAAAACCGTAGCTGTGGGGGCAGCCATCTGGCGAAGGGCTTCGATGGCACGCTCTGCGCGATATTCCTGTACGAAACCCAATACCACGGCGAAAAGTACGATCACGCCAATGACGATCGATTCTACGCCATGACCAAGAACCAAAGAGATTGTTGTAGCGCCAAGCAGAATCAGGATCAGCACATTCTTGAATTGTTCCAGTAGGATTTCCCAGGGCGTGACGCGATGGGCAGCCTGCAATTCATTCGGACCGTATTTGAGCGCACGCTCGATAACTTCATCATGGCTTAATCCGTCATTTCTGCTCCCCAGTTCTTCAAGAGCATTCTGGACGGTAAGCGTATGCAAGGGTTTGACTTTCATTTACTCTTTTACTCCTTTATGGTTGCGGTTTGTCAGATCATTGCGTTTTGGCATCCGCGATTTGAACATAAAAATATCAAGCAGGTAAATGATCCCGGCCATGAATGGCAATAGAATCAAAGCCAGGATTTCCTCGCCAAAGATCAAGATTTCATCGAGCCATATGGCAGCGACAGAGCCACCTGTACCAGTGACGACGGCGGGTTTCCAGAGCCGTCGATAGACGGAAAAACGGGATACGGATTTTGGGTTGTCGGACATAATAATCTCCTTTCTACTAGAATTATCGAGGGGTCGGAACCACCAGTTCGGCGGGCATTCTTTCTACTCATCATTCACCCGAGCAAGCACGACTTCCGGAACCAGCGTGCGACGTGCGAATTTGAAGTAAGCAACCAGGATTACAACCCCGCCTGCCAGAAGATAAGGCAGTGCCTTTTTGACGTATGTGCTGATAAGCGCCCATTCGTGACCGAGAACGTAGCCGGCGCCGGTGAGCAGGGTGCACCAGGCATAAGCACCGATGAATGTGGCAGAAAAAAACGTGAGGTATGGCATCCGCGCCAGGCCTGCAGGAATGCTGATCAGTGTGCGGATGCCTGGTATAACACGCCCGATCAATACCAGGCCTGCTCCCCAGCGATGGAACAGGGTCTCAGCCCGATCGACTTTGACAGGATCGATCCTTACCCAGCGGGCGAATTTATCCACCAACGGGCGCCCGCCCAAACGAGCCACCCAGTATGTGATGGATGCCCCAACGGTACTTCCAATCGCGGAATATAACCCGCCAAGAAAGATCATTGAGGCTGGCAATTGGTGTTCAGCGATGAGCATCCAGCCAGCCAACCCCAGAATGATTTCACTGGGGGTGATACCTGTGGCATTTTCAAAGACCAATAACATTGCAACGCCAAACCAGCCCCAGGAATCGTAAATGGATTGGGTGGCGGATAGTATGATGGTTTCTAGTTCATTGATCATCTGTAAACCTTATTTGCTCCTGTTCCGCATTTCGCTTGGAAACCCGGTGTCGTGAACAACCATTTCAGAACGATCGCAGTAATTGCTGTCCGACAGAAAAGCTGGTTACTTTCTAGATTCCCGGAGAGAAATACTGCTTGAATGAGGATGATGGAGATGATCATTACCGGTAGAAGATGTTGCTCATTTTGACATCTCTGTCCCTTCTTAGGCGATTATGCCTGCCAAAATATGGTAATCCTTCATGCGAATGTATTATGAATCATCTCCATTGATAAAGAATTAAACGCCGGCATCCTCTCATTTTGTGGGAGGATTGCCGGCCTACTTTGCAACTCGCCTGCTTCTTTGGAAGCCTGCGCTTCGCCTCGTCTTCCAGCGGGTTATTTTATCCAATCACCCGAACAGTATTTTGTGGGTGATCCCTTCCAAACAGGCTGGTACTTAGGGTCAAATCGGATAACATCATTTTGCGCCTGTTTTAATAGTATAGCCCTGTACAGTTCTACCCAGGTGCGCCTGGTTTCCCTCGCTGTGTTAAAACAATTCATCAAGATTTCTGTCAACAGTTAAAACAATGATACGCTCTCCGGCTCTGATACAAATATCTGTGTGAAAACTGATCAGTTGGCAGCCAGTCACATCCTGGACCGCGCGATCGAAAATTTCCCGTGACGCTTCAAAGATTTGACGACGGGTCTCTTTGAGCAACATTTGACCTTCACGAGTCTCGGCAAGTATGCGGTCTCCCTGTGTGAGCACACCACGAAGACGAATAAGGATCATGTTGTTGACTAAAAAAGCACGCGCATCAAGAGGACCCCGTCCGAGAGTTTCTTTCTCGAATCTGATGATCTCCCGGGTGATTTCTGCCTCGACTTCGCCGCGTGTTTTTTTTAGTTTCATAAGATCTCATTCCTAGTCTGGTGTTGGTCGGGTTCGGATGGCAGGATCATAAACTATCTTCAAGTGCCTTGTGTATAACGTTCTTGATAAACAGGAACAGGTAGGCTGTCATCAGTAGAATATCCATCACGAAGATGAGTAGGTTTATTTTCATGGAAGATCCTCTTCAAAAAAAGAAACCATCGCTTGAAAAAAGCGATGGTCTTGCCATTTCCATCAGGCAGCCGGGAAATTTCTTTCCGTATTGACGACTGCCATTCCCAAAAGATCGGGTAGCTACTCCCCATCGGAGTACTATTAGTGTACAGGATTTTTCCATACGCGTCAATGATTTGATTAGGGTAATCGCATTTCAACTTTTGAGAACCTTGAGTAGGTAGTCATTGTTCCAGCCAGCTTGTAAGCGTTTTGCGTGAATGCCACCTTTGGCTGTTTTCTCGTTTTTAAGCAGATTCAATGCCATGTGGCGCAACACAGCCAGATTTTCAGCGCCATGATCTTTGCGAACCCGGCTTTCATCTTCTCGAAAAGCAATATCCAAAACCCAATGCACCTGGTTTTCGATCTTCCAATGGCTGCGTTTGATTTTCAAGATCACTTGGGCATCTGCGGGTAAACTGGAAATAAAGTAACGGGTTTGTACTTCGATTTCTTCACCAATCTGCCGCTGCGAAACAATGCGAACAATGCTTTTCAAACCTTTCCATTGCTCGCGTTTGCGTACAAGCGATAGGTACCGCTCATTATCAACTGCCCAACACTCTCTGGTTTCAATGCGTCCATGGCCTTTGTTGACTGTCTTGGAATAACTGTGCTCACGCTCATATCCATGGGCTACATCCACATCAAAGAGATATTGGATATCTTCAAATAAGTGGCCTTGGTTCTCTTTCACCGACAGAAGATAGTCGCCGCCACCATCTATAATCGTTTTTGCGATCTCGGTCTGGGTTCCGATGGCATCAATGGTCACGATACAGCCAGTTATCTCCAAAAGTTGCAGCAGTTCAGGGATGGCTGTGATTTCATTGGACTTATCAGCAACCATTGTTTGACCCAACACAAGTTGATTTTGGGTTGCCCAGGCGCTCACCATGTAAATCGCTGCTTTCCCAGCCTCATGATCGTGAGACCGCCGTAAATTCTTCCCGTCAATAGCGATTACTTGTCCTGCGGTTAGCTTTTCAATCGCTTGAACCCATTCAATAAAGCGCTTCTGAAACTCTTCCGGATTGATCTGTGCAAATACCCTTCCAAATGTGTCATGGGATGGGATCCCCTTTGGCAATTTCAGAAAGGTTTTCAGCCAGGCTTTCTTGTTGTTGGCAAATAACTCAACATCACTCCAACCATCTGCTCCACAAATGACAGCACAAATAGCCATGACAAGGATTTCTAGAAAAATATGTTGTTTCGCATTCCCAGTGCGTGGGTCTGGCAACCCTTCAAAATGCCTGGCGATGCTTGCTACTGGTTGTTCTTCCATCGCTGTGCGCCTCCATCTCACACACAGCGATTCTCTCACATTTCAAATGCGATTACCCTAATGATTTGATTAGGGTCTGATTAGGATAATCGCATCCACCCTAACGATTTAATGGAGTATTCCCGTGATCCGTTTGGCTCCCCATCCCCAGTCGAGGTCAACGCGAGAGCTATTAATAGGCGGGGAAATCGCGGTCGATCCTTCTCCCTTTGTAGAAATTTTCCTGATTGAATTATGGTGCCTCAAAATAGATCGGGTTGGAGAGCAGCGCCGGCAGCAGCGGCAGTCCCGGCACGAAGCTGCGCAGGATCTCGAGGCGCGCAAATCCCGGGCTGCTCATCGTGTACCTCCCCCCGAAATTCCCATCCGTCTTCGCTTCCAGGAGGTTCGTGCCTCCCTGGGCGGTCACCACCCGCAGCACATCCCCGGCGGAGAGCCCCGTCACCTTGATCTCGATCTCCCTGGTGCTGTCAAAGCGCACGATGTCGCCTAGAAGTGCTTCCCCGGCAGTCAACTCCAGCGTGGGGGCATTGGGAGCAAAGGCGACATACGCATGCCCTTGTTTCAACCCCGCCAGGATGTCTGCCGGGCTGGCGGACAGGGCGAACACTGCCGTGGTCGGTCCGCCGGGCATGAGGAACAGGTGGTCGCGATGGTAATCGCTCCCCCCGCAGATGGGCACCTTCTTCCCTGCCGTCAGCAGGGCATGCCAGTATCCGGCGGCTCGTAAATTGGATTCCCGCATCGGTCCGTTCCAGATCTCGAGGCAGTCAAAAGGGAGTGCATTCATGTCGAATTGGAACGGGCATAATTCGTCGAAGGGATGGTTGATCGTGATCAACGCCCCCCGCTCCCGCGCCGATTGGAACCGGGCTTGCACCTCCTCCGGGCTGTTGGCAAAGAAAGGCTCATCGTAGGGTTTGTCCACCCCCAGGAAATTGGCATGTCCCCTGAAGTGCGTCCACTCGATCCCGGGGATCAGGGTCATCCCCGGCAGTCTGGGCAGGGAATCTGCGGAGACCATTTGATTATGGTCGGTGATCGCCAGGAAATCCAACCCGTGCCGCAGGGCACGCTGAGCCAGTTCTCCCACCGTGAGCACCCCATCCGAAGCCAGCGTGTGCAGGTGCAGGTCACCCTTGAACAGGCGCAGCCGCTTGGGCGTAAAGGTCAGTTCGTAGGTGATCGTCACACCCGCCGGAGCCACCTTGTAGGCCCCCACCAGGATGTGCCATTCCCCGGGAACCAGCCGACAGGCGGCATAGCCCGGCGTGGCATACGTCTCGCTCAGCTGGATGCTGGTCTTATCCGAGCCGGATGCGCCCACCTGTACCCCGCCCGGGGCGATCAGCCCCAGGTCAATGATGTTCACCTCCTGCCGTGCGCGCAACCCATCCTCCCCCGCCGTACTCTCATGGTGGCGCTCGTATTGGTAGGTGAGAGAGAATGTCTCGATGTTTGCCGGCATGTGGAACGGGAGGGTGAGGTAACTGCCCTCTTGTTCATGCCCGACGAAATATTGGATGTTCAGTGAATCGTTCATGGAGTCCGCCCTTTTTACGCGGGAAGGGGGCCAAGGATGGAGGCAAGGAAACGCCGGATCTGTCCATCCCAGAAGTACCAGTTGTGCCCACCGTCTTCCTCGTGGTACTCCGACTGCACGCCAAGCGCCTGGCAGGCCGCGTGGAACATGCCGCTCAACGGATGGATATCCTCCTGCCGGCTGACAGCAATGAACAGGCGCGGCAGGAGGGCCGGGTTCTTCGCCGCTGCCTGCAGCCAGGTTGCCGGGTCATGCTCGCTCCCCGCCAGTTTTCCTAGGTCCCCGAACAGAAGGGCGAACTCCTTCTGGCGTGGGTCATCCGGCAGCGCCTGCAGTATCGCCAGGGAAAGCACGCCGGAAAAGGAGGCCGCCGCCGCATATCGTTCCGGATGTAGCAGGGCTGCCTTGAAAGCGCCGTACCCGCCCATCGAGTTGCCCGCAATGTAGGTATCTTCCCGGCGGGGTGCCAGGCCGAAGACATTGGCCAGGTATTGGGGTAGTTCTTCGGTGATATAGGTGAAATACTTCTGCCCGTTGGGCTGGTCCGTGTAGAAACTGCGCCCCACGGAGGGCATGACCACCACCAGCCCATACGAAGCTGCCAGGGTCTCAATGGAGGTATACCGCTGCCAGGCGCTGCCATCATCGCTGAGACCGTGCAGCAGGTACAACACTTTCCGATTCGCCAGCGGTACAGCTTCCATCTTTCCGGGGTCGGGCAGGATGACATACACGGGCAGGGTCAGCTGCACCGTCTCGGGCACGTGGTCGATGCGCAGGAGTGCCAAGGTTCTATTCTCCTATGCGGTTGGTTCTTTTTCGCCCTGGTTTTCAGGTGTTTTCTTGAAATCGATGAACCAGGAGAAGGTGAAACTGATCACCATCAGGATCGGTGGCACGATGGTCATCAGGAAGCGTGCCGCGGCATCCGGATGCGGCCCGGGATTATCGCCACTCTCAAATAGATAGATCTTGGCGACCAGCAGGTAGGCGACACTGGTGAACAGGCCGTTCAGCCGGTTCATGAACCCCAGCGCATTGGAGATGATCCCCTCCCTCCGCAGGTGATGCTTTTGGGTGTCCTCATCCATGATCTTGGCGCCGATCAGGTCCATGGTGGTGATCACGCCCGAAAAGCCAAAGCCCACGAAGGCGGAAAAGACGATGGCCATGGTCAGGTTGGTGGCAAAATACAGGGGGATGAACGTCACCGCCAGCACAGCCAGCGCAAGCCGCCAGATGGGCACCAGCGAGAATTTCCGCACCAGCCAGGCCCACACGGCCACACCGGCAATGGCGATCACCAGCACCGCGGCGAGCATGAAGGTGGATTGGCTGCTGGATAGTCCGAGCCCATATTCCACGTAGAAGGCCACGGATGCCATCACCAGCGACATCGCCGCGCTGTAGAACGCATTGACGAATCCGGCGATCCAAAATTTCTTGTTCGTCAGCAGGTCCTTGAGCGCTTTCCACAGGCCGGGCTTGGCCTCCTCGGGCTCAGGTTCTTTTTCCCGGCAGGTGAAGGTCATGTACAGGATGACCACCCCGCCCAGGATGCCGTAAATGATGGAAGTCAGGCCATAGCCCAGTTTGGCGGTCACCATGGGGGTTAAAGCGATGCTGATGATCATCGCCACCAGTTGGAACGCCTGGCGCATGGCATTGGTCTTCGCCCGCAGGGCGTCGGTGGGGAACAGTTCCGGGAAGAGCGCCCCATAGTTGGCGTTGATCACCGAATCCAGCGTCCCCGCCAGGATGTAGAACAGCATGCCGTACGCAAAGATGGAGTCACCCGCCAGGAAGGCCGGGACGTTGTAAAAGGCAATGAACGCCAGGATCAGCAGGGGGGTGCCGATGGTCAGCCAGGGGCGCCTCCTGCCCCAGCGGGAGCGCGTCCGGTCGGAAAGGAACCCATACACCGGGTTGTCGATCGCGTCGATGAAGGTATAGATCAGCAGCATGGAGGCCCACTGCGTGGTTGTCACCCCCCGCTGCAGCACATAGAAGGTGAACGCAAAGGTCTTGAGCATGTTGATCGGGATGGATGTTCCGAACATGCCGATGGCGTAATTGAACGATTTCGTACGCGGTTGGGACATGGACATACCTCCACTGGTGGACCTGTTCTATGAAAGGTTCAAATGGATGCTTGCTTTCTCCTAGTATAGTATTTCCACCCCTCACTGGCAAGCCTCTTCCTGCCCTTGGGGTCATCAATAGAACAACATTGCCGGATTCTCTCCGGCACCGGGTTGCTTTGCCACTCCTTGACATCGCTAACATAATGATATAGAATACTCTGCAATATAGAGAACTCTATAAGGAGCGATGAATGAATATCTCCCCTGACAAAGCCGAAGAAGCCCTGCAGGCCATCCAACGGATGACCCACAAGACCCGCCATGCCATCACCAGCGGGGGCACCTACATCACCCTGATCGTCACCGGTGCCGTCTGGCTGATCGGCTTCATCGGCACCCAGTTCCTGCCAAGAGAGATCAGTGGCCTACTTTGGGCAGGGCTCAGCCTTCTTGGTACCTTCCTCGGCATCCTGTTGGGTCACCGCATGGGCGGTCGCCTGCGCAGCCCGGCAACAGCCGCCATGGTGAAGCGGGTTGCCCTCTTCTGGCTGCTGCTCATCTGTTTTGCCCTTGCAGTCATTGCCGTTGCCTGGCCTTTGGAAGGAAAACAGGCGACCATGCTTGTCATCCTGTTCATCATGCTCGGCCAGATGGCCATGGGCTTGCTCTTCTCTTTCTCCTCCGTCTGGTGGACGCTGCCCATCACGGCCTTGGCGCTGGTCGGCTACTTCCTGTTCCCGGGCATCTTCTACCTGTGGATGGGGATCCTGGGTGGTGGTGGCATGATCGCCCTCGGCCTGTATATCCATTCCAGGTGGTGAACCATGGCTGAATTGAACGAAACCATCCACCAGCCGGTGCGCCTGCGCATCATGGCAGCCCTGGTCACATTGGATGCCGGGAACGAGGTGGACTTCACCTACCTGCGCAGCCTTCTCGATGTGACCGACGGCAACCTGGGCGCTCACCTGCGTAAACTGGAAGAGGCCGGGTACATCGCCGTCAACAAGACGTTCGTCGAACGCAAGCCGCGCACCTTCATCGCCGCCACCGCGGACGGGCGCCGGGTCTTTCAGGAACACGTGGCCGCGCTGGAAGCAATTTTGAAAAGCAAGTGAGGTTGGCATGGATACTGTTGTGCATGTGGAAGGGCTGCGCAAGACCTACGGCGCGACCGTTGCCGTGGACGGGATCTCGTTCTACGTGCAGGCGGGCGAGATCTTCGGCATGGTCGGTCCGAACGGGGCCGGCAAGACGACCACCATCGAATGCCTGGAAGGCTTGCGTAAACCGGATGCCGGGCTGGTGCGTGTCCTGGGTGTGGACCCCCGGCAGGCAGGACAGGCGCTTTGCCTGCGCGCCGGGATGCAGTTGCAGCAGTCCAACCTGCCGGATCGCATGCAGGTCTGGGAGGCGCTCGACCTGTATGCCTCGTTCTATCCCCATGCAGCCGACTGGAAGGTACTCCTGGCTCAACTGGGGTTGCAGGAGAAACGCAATACCCCCTTCTCCAAACTGTCCGGCGGACAGAAGCAGCGCCTGTTCATCGCCCTGGCGCTGCTCCCCGATCCCCAACTGGTCTTCCTGGATGAACTGACCACGGGTCTCGACCCGCAGGCGCGTCATGCCATCTGGGACCTGGTGCGCGAGGTGCGTCTCAGGGGCAAGACCGTGATCCTGACCACCCACTTTATGGAAGAAGCCGAGCGCCTCTGTGACCGGGTGGCCATCCTTGACGGTGGACGCATCGTGGCGCTGGATACCCCGGCAGCCCTCATCCGCTCCCTGGGCGAGGAAGAGCGTGTCATCTTCAGTGTGGAGGGGATCTTGCCAGCGGGCTTTGAGCAGGCCCTTTCCGGCGCGGCCCGGCTCGAGCTCCAGGGGCAGCGGGTGGTCGTCCACGGGAAACAGGGCCGCACCGTCCCCCTGGTCAGTGAGGTGGTCAGCCTGCTGTCCACACAGGGTGTTCAGTTCCACGATCTTCATACTGAGCAGCCAAACCTGGAGGATGTTTTCCTGAGCCTGACCGGTCGTGCCATGCGCGAGTGAGGTGTGAGATGAAGAGTCTGCTAAAAATGACCTGGATGGAAGCCAAGCTGTTCCTGCGTGAGCCGGTGAGCGCCTTTTTTACCCTCATCTTCCCCTTGTTGATGCTGTTCATTTTCGGCACCATCATCGGCAGCCAGCCGCCCATCCCTGGGTCGGACAGCACGCAGGGAGTCATCGGCAATTTGATCCCGGCTTTCACCGCCATGATCATCGGCATGACCGGGCTGATGCCCGTCACGCTCACCATGGCCACCTATCGCGAAAATGGCATTTTGCGCCGCCTGCGCACCACGCCGGTCAGCCCCCTGGTTGTCATGGCCGCGCAGGTGATCGTGGTTTTCGTTATGACCGCCCTGGGCATGCTCCTGCTCGTCATTGCCGGGCAACTTGTCTACCATGTGCAGTTCAATGGCAACCTCTTGAGCCTCCTGGGCGGGTTCACCCTGGGCAGCCTGAGTTTCTTTGGGATCGGTTTCATCCTGGCGGGGACCATGCCCACGGCGCGCACCGCCCAGATCGTCGCCATGGTGCTGCTTTACCCGATGTTGATCCTCTCCGGTGCTGCCTGGCCGCGTGAACTGATGCCCGCGGCCGTCCAGAAGGTCTCCGCCTTCATACCTCTTACCTATGTGGTCAACCTGCTGCGCGGCCTGTGGGGGGGCGACCCATGGAGCAGCCACCTGCTGGATGTTGGCGTGCTGGCAGCCCTGCTGCTGGCCGGTGTGCTCATCTCGATCAAGACCTTCCGCTGGGAATAATGGTCGGCCGGTATCATTGGTCATCGTGTGCCCAAATCGGTTACAATTTCGACAGAACATCTCCCCGGAGCAGTTCGTTACGTACAACCTCCCCTTCCCGATCCCCCCAACCGATCCAGGCCACTTTGCACACTGGCCAATACACTCCTCCAACCCGTTGAAGGATCTTGATGCATACATTGCGTGACTTCCTGACCGGTCCTCCGCTCCCCACGGGCCGCCTGGCATTCGAACGCCTGAACAAGATCCGCGCCCTGGCGGCCTTCTCTCCGGATGCCTTATCCTCGATCGCTTATGCCAACCAGGAGATCTACCTCGGGCTGGTGGTCGCCGGTGCTGCCGGCCTGGGCTTGGCCTGGCCCATTGGCCTGGCCATCACCGGGTTGATGATCATTGTCGCCCTGTCCTATGCCCAGACCATCCCGGCCTATCCCAATGGAGGCGGCTCGTATACCGTCGCCCGTGAGAACCTGGGCCGCAAGATCGGATTGGTGGCCGCCGCCGCGCTGTTGATCGGTTATGTTCTGACCGCAGCCGTCAGCCTGACCGCCGGGGTGGAGGCCATCGCCTCGGCATTCCCGATTCTCTGGCCCTATCGCACCTACCTGGCCCTGGGGATCCTGGTTGTCATCACCCTGGCGAACCTGCGCGGCCTGCGTGAGTCGGGCACCCTGATGGCTGTACCCGTCTACCTGTTCCTGGTCTGCTATCTCGCCATGCTGGGGTACGGCTTGGTGCAGGCTCTTGTGGAAGGTCCAACCAGCCTGGCGGTGACTGCGCCAGCCGCCGCCGTCCCCGTAACAACCTTCCTGCTGCTGCATGCCTTCGCTTCCGGCTGCACCGCCCTCACCGGCATCGAAGCGATCAGCAACGGCGTGCCCGCCTTCCATCCGCCCGAAGCCCGCAATGCCCGCCGCACCCTGGGGGTGATGGCTGTTCTGATGGGTATCCTGTTCGTCGGCAGCATCGGCCTGACGCAGTATTTTGGGATCGTCGCCGGCACGGATGAGACCATTCTCTCGGCCCTTGCCGGTCGTATCCTCGGTCAAGGCCCACTCTACATCCTTCTCCAGGTCTCCACCCTGCTGGTCCTGGCGGTTGCAGCCAACACCAGTTTCGCCGGTTTCCCGCGCCTGGGCATGATCCTGGCCCAGGACCGCTACCTGCCGCACCAGTTCTCCCAACTTGGCGACCGGCTGGTCTATTCGAATGGGATGCTTGCGCTGGCGGGTTTCTCCGCCCTGTTGATCCTCTTGTTCGGCGGCAACAGCCATGCGCTCATCCCCCTCTTCGCCATCGGCGTTTTCATGGCTTTCACCCTTTCCCAGACCGGCATGGTGATCCATTGGTGCAAGGAACGCGGCCGCCTGTGGCCGCTCAAGGCTTTGATCAACAGCCTGGGCGCCCTCACCACGTTTGCCGCCCTGCTCATCATCGCCATCAGCAAGTTCCTGGAAGGTGCCTGGATCGTCGCCGTGCTTGTTCCCTTGCTGGTGATGATCTTCCAGGGCATCCACCGTCATTATGAAGAAGTGTCCCGCGAACTGACCCTGCGCGGTCTGCCCCCCTCGCTCAAGCCGCTGCCCAGCCCGCGGCTGGTCATCCCCATCTCCGGTGTCCATCGCGGCGTGGTCGAGGCTGTGCGTTATGCCCGCTCGATCTCCACCCAGGTGACTGCCGTCTATGTGGAGACGGATCCTGGCATGGGGGAAATGACGCGCCATGCCTGGGCCACCTGGGGACAGGATGTTCCCCTGGTGGTCGTCCCTTCTCCATATCGTTCCATCATCGGCCCGCTGCTCGACTATCTCGACCAGACGGATACCGAGATCAACGACGGCCAACAGGCTTCTGTGCTCCTGCCCGAATTGGTCCCTGCCCGCGTGTGGCACCTGCTGCTCCACAACCAGACCGCCACCCTGCTCCGCCTGGCGATGCTTTACCGCCGCCGCAGGCTGGGCTACACCCGCGCCATTATCGACCTCCCCTTCCACCTGCGCAAGTAGCTTGCTTCTCCCAACCCTCCTATCGTTTGATGCCCCACACGTGCACCACCGGCTTGGCGCCGTCGGCGTACAGTTCCAGCACGTAGAGCAGCCCGTTGGCGCGGTCGAACGCCACATCCCCGATGCGGTAGCGCCGCTGCTCCCCCCAGCCCACGGTCTGCAGGTCCCATTCGGGTGGCTCAAGGAACAGGTGCTCATCGATGTCGATCACCACATACGGCTGCGGCTCCCAGGAGGCCATTTCTCCCGCCGCCACGCGCCCCAGGTCGTCGGGGTTGAACAGCACGAATTCGGCATCGAAGTGGTTCGACCACCAGCCGCGCAGGGAAACGCATCCACCGCTTTCCTCGTTGCAGCACCCGGAGAAGTCCTCCTGCGGGCAGATCCCGCCGTCTTCAGTGCGGCAGGTCGGGAAATCATTCACGTTGGCATCCACGCAGGCGTACTGCGCTCCATCCGGGTGGATGTACCCGTACCAGAACTTTGCCCCGTTGCTCTTGGTCCCGGCGAAGAGCACCGCGCTGTCTCCTGATGGGGTGGTCAGCCACGCGCCGCCCTCCCATTCATCGGGGTACTGGTAGCCGTCCATGGCGCGCACGATCTCTTCTGTGTTGTAGGCGTTCTCGTACAACAGCAGCGTGCTTTCTGCCAGGTGTGTCCCGTCGGGCGGCGCCGAGCCGTCCGGCAGCCACGGGCGGTAGGCCATCAACGCCGGGCCCATCCCGCCCTGCCCGCCGTCGCGCATCCGCCCGGTGCCGATCACGCCTCCCGCCGTGTAGGTGTTCGCCCACTCTTCCGGGATCTCGAACATGTATCCGTTCACGCTGTACAGGTCCACGTACCCGATGAACCAGAAGCCGGTCAGCGCCGCTTCGGTCAGACTCGGGCTGAACCAGCCGTGCGAGGCGGTTTCGGGCGGCTGCAGGTGCTGCCCCCAGGCGATGTGGATCAGCGCTCCCGTCTCGGGGCGGTTGAGGTAGAGCATGCCGATCTTGGGGATCTCGTCCATTTGCGTGAATGCCCCGGCTGTCACGTTCTCAAAGTCCTGCACGAAGCCGGCAGTGTTCAGCGCGCTCACGTCCCGTGTGACCAGCGGCGCGGGGATGTCCACCTCCGCCACCTGGCTGCCATCCGGCAGGTCGCCGTAGGGCATGCGGTCGTGACCGGTGACGAACAGCGAACCGGGGAAGCCATCCTGCGCGCCGCCAGGGTCGCCGTCCGGGTTGAACGTCATCGCGTTGCCCCCATACTCAAAGGTCAACGGGCGCTCCCCCCCGTCTGGCAGGCGGAAGGCGCCCAGGTAGGTAATGTCCTCCGCTTGGACCAGTTCCGCCGCGTTGGCAGGCGGCGCGGGTGGGGGCAGGTTCTCACCGGGAACCTCGCCTTGCGGCAGGACGGTCGCCGGGCCTTCCGGCAGATTACACGCCGCGCTTCCCGCCAGCAGGGCGAGCGCCAGGATGGATGCGTATCTGATCTTCATGCCAGCCTCCTAATTTTTAAAAGTGTAGCACAAGATCCACTGGATACAACTGGACAAAAGGGGCAGACTATGACCCGCCTGCAATTCGCATGCTGCGACCTGACCCCTGCACTACCGCTCACAAGCCCCGGCTTTTTCGGGAGGGCAGGTGTGCGGCTGGGGATCAGGAACGATCTGAAACAGGAGGCCTGGAACCCGGAATTCCCAATCCGGTTCTTTTCACTCTCTTTCCCCTTCTTCTCTCGCAGAGCATATCATCGCCGCAAGGGTACCCCTTTGGGGAAAACACTGAGGTTGATCGGTGGCGCATTTTTCCACAACGAAATCAAAAAATCCCCGGTGTGAGCCTGTAGCGCCGCTGCTTGATCTGGTTTGGTGAAGGTTGTAAGAAAAATGTAATATATACTTGACAATTAGAAATATATATATTACAATCTGGACGAAACAGGAAACAAAGAGGAGGTTGCGCTATGGAAGAACTTCAAATAGAAAACCGCGTGAAACTGGCTCGTGTTGAGAAAGGCCTGACTCAGGAACAATTGGCTGACCTGGTCGGTGTGACCCGCCAAACGATCATTTTGATCGAAGCCGGAAAATACAACCCTACCCTCAAATTGTGTTTGATGGTGAAAAAGATAACTGGCAAAAACTTGGATGAGTTATTCTGGATCAAAGGAGAAAGATAAAATGAAGCGCATACTTATTGATGAACGCACCGAGCAAATTAATGGGTTGGCCGCACTCATCTGCTTGATGCTCACCCAAATTGCTCTTGTGAGTGTAATAGTATACAAACGTTATTTCTTGAATCTGCCGCAAGAATCATATGCCGAAATCAGTTGGATTGCAGGCCTTTCGATGATAGGGTATTGGTCAATCCGCCTGTACCTTAGCGGCATCTTGCCGGTATTTTCGTTCAAGAGGCTGTTGGTGATCTACATTGCATTGGTGGCGGTCATTTTCATCCCGACATATTTCATCCATGGCTGGCCCGTGAAAGAGAGCTGGTACGAAGTCCTCTATCCCTTTGGCGGAGTGGCAGTATTTTTGGGATTCTACTCTCTGGTAGCCTATCTCGGCAAACGCCGGATTGAACAGATCAATGCACAGATAGGCTGAGGGGACTCATACAATCTGCATATGCAGAACCATGTGCCATCACCAGCAGGTGTAGCATGGTTCTTTGTATGAAGGTCAGCCTGCGTCCAAAACATACAGGAGATCAATATGGAAACCTGTTTCGACCCCCAAATAATCGCCAGGAACGTTTGGCGGGGTACTCTTCAGGACGGCCTGTTTGAATTGAGTACAGGGCTCGGGATGCTGCTCATCGCTGGCATTCTCTCCTCCAGTTCATCATTCTCCATCGTATTCGTAGCCATCTTGGGGCCGATCATCGTCAAGCGCTTAAAAGAACGGTACACCTATCCGCGGCTTGGGTTCGTGGATCTTCCAGAGAAGAGCAAGAATCCCGGACCATTGATGCTGCTTGCACTTGGAATGGCGATCGCGGCGATCGCTCTTTTGATATTCCTGGCAGGGGGGATCAACGATTCGTGGGGTTGGAACAAATGGCTGCCGCTTTTACCGGCCATCCTGTTCCAGGCCGGGCTCATCCCGCTGGGGACCAAATCGGGTCTCAATCGGTATTACCTGATGGCAGGGATCGCCCTGGTGCTGGGCATCGCCTGTACGCTGCCGACCCTCCCAGGGAGAGTGGATAACCTGTCCTTGTACCTGTGGGGGATCGGTACCATCCTGGCTGCCTGGGGCGCACTCCTGCTGATCGTTTTCCTGCACAGGTACCCGGTCCTGGCAGTAGATGCCCGCGATGACAAGTGAATTGCCTTTCGAAAAGATCGATCTGCCGAATGAAAGCAAGCTGAAGAAATGAATTCACTGGGCAGTTTTCCTGAGCTGGAAACGAACCGCCTGTTCTTGCGAGAGTTCCAGCCAGAGGACCTCGAGGCGATCTTCGAACTTTATGCAGATCCGCAAGTCACTGCGCATGTCATGGCCCCGATCAACACTTACCATCAAGCCGAAGCCATCGTGCAGGAATACATGGGATATTACCGATCGGGGACAGGGATCGTGTGGGCGATCACTTTGAAAGGCAACCCGACAGTGATCGGAACCTGCGGTTATGAGGTCATGAGCGCCTATGACAAACGAGGCGAAATCGGGTATGACCTGTGCAAAAGGAATTGGGGGCAGGGGCTCATGGCGGAAGCCCTGCAAGCGGTGATCGATCACAGCTACTCTACCCTCGACCTGAACCGGATCCAAGCGTATGTTTCCATTGATAATACTCGATCGATCGACCTGCTGAAAAGGATCGGTTTTTCTGCAGAAGGCGTGCTGCGGGACTACCGGTGGTTCAATGGAAAATTTACTGATTGGGCATTGTTATCGTTTTTGAAGAATGACTGGATGGCAAGGTAAGGAGCGGATGGTCAAAGATCCGCGCCCGCGAGCTGGTCACTTGAATCAACGAGGGGAACGCCACGTTGATGACTGCCGGCTGGGTGAATGGGTTATGGATCTGACGTAACTGTCGAACTCCATCATTTTGACTACTTGAACCATACCCATACAAGAAATTCCAGTACTCAATTTATGGAGTAAGTTCTTCGTTGTCTTGATTATTGCCTTGCGAACTTGCATGCAACGCAAAGCTCTCAATCAGCCGACCCAGACTTGTGGATCTTGCAGATGTTGTACAAAAGGGCAAACTGCTTCCATTGCGCATCCACCTTGGCTTTGGTGCGCCAGGGGAAGATGCCCAAGCGTTTCTTAATGCGTATATTGACGAAAACCGGCTCGATGATGGCCAGGTGTCTTGATCGGTAGATCGTTCTTATACATTTGAAATTTGAATCCAGTTCTATTTCCCGATGGGTTGGACTGTAGCACCTAAGGCAACAAGATTCCCATGTTGAGGATGGCCGGAGACAAAGAGAGGAGCGAGATCAGCCCAGTCATGACGATGGCTTTGCTAAAACGCCGTTGCATGATGGCATACAGCACAACGACAATCAAAGAAATCATGCCGAGAAGGGGAGGAAGCATGTGGAGTAAAACCCAGGCTGTCACCCTGGCCATTTCCCCAAGGAGGATCAGGTTCTAGGAACCGCCCCAAATAGATTTGTAATGCGCCTTCACCCCCTCAATCTCGGATTTTCTATCCTCCACAATGATACCTGATGTACGCATGGATTCAACAGCCCAATTGTCGCGTAAACCTGCGGCATACAGGACTTCGATGGCAAAATCGATGTACGCTTGGGGTTGTGCGGTGACGATATTACCATCTACTACCACAGGCTGATTCTCATAAGTGCCATCTTTCCAGTAAGGTAATGATGAACTTGGTCCATAACCATGCGTGAATCGTCGACCTTTCAATAGACCTGCTTTGGCAAGCAGCAGAGGCCCTCCGCAGATGGCTCCGAAGGCTGCGCCTGCATCATTGGCCGCATTGAGAATCCCAGATAGTGTCTCATTTTCTACTACTGATTTGGTGTCCCCACCTGGAACGATAACCACCCGATATTCTTGGGGATCAATTTCGTGGAAGCTGTGCGTTGCCCGTAAAGCGATTCCACTGGGGCCATGATAGTCAGTCCCATCCGGTGTAGCTACATCGATCGTCATGCGTTCTTCATGAAGTACTTGTGCTGCCAATATCGCTTCAAATTCGATGCAATCTGGGTAAAAGATGACTAATACTTTTGTTTTCACTTTTTCTCTCCACTGAAATGACCGGACCTATCAAAATCCATAGTATCGCTTTAGGAGCATAATCGATACTTGTGACTGGAATTGCTCAATGGGTTGGCTGACACCTGCGCGACAGTGTCCCCATGGGGGGATGAGGATGTCCCGCGTGTTTCAGGCGGGACATCGGCAACGGCGGGGCTGACGAGATACCTTCCTGGTGATTGCATGATCCGGCAAACCGCCTGCGCGGAGATTCGACTCGCGCAGGCGGGATCAAGACGGTCAGGGGATGTGAATGGTCAGGGTGTTGTTGTCTTCGTTCGACTCTGCAGTTATATTTTCGAGGTCAACTGTACAGGTCAACTCGAAAGGTGGATCATATCCAACAATGAAGGCGAAACCACCATGCTCTCCTGGACTTTGAGTTTCACCACTGGCACGTTGAAGAAGGACTCCATTTACATAAATATTGAAGTCGATAATCTCTGAGACGGTACCTCCCAAATTGGTTGTTCCGCAGCGGTAGTATTGTTTTCCGTCTGTTATTCCATAATCCTCCAAAGAAACCACCGCTATATCTGCCAGCCCAGGGGCCTCAACGATAAGCGGTGAGGCCAGGAAATTGTTTCCTTCGTTGCTCTCGGTGATCTCGTTTTCCACATCTACGGTCATCTCATAAGGATAGCTGCCGGTGTTACCGTTGATCGTGCGTGTGCAGCTTCCCCAGGCCGCTTCGCCCGGCGCCAGGGTGTCAACATCCATGTTGCAGTCTTCGATCCCGGCGGCGGCATGGAAGTGTAGCCGGAAGGTGAAGGCTCCCGCTGCCCCATCGCCTTGATTGAGGATCACGAACTCGGCAGTGAACATCTGCCCCTGGAAGACAGGGTTGGGGATAAAGCTCACATCCGAGATCATCAGGTCCGGCACACCCGCTGGATCCGCAGGGGGTGCGACCGATGGCTCCACCGCCACCACCTCCACCTCCTCCACTGGCAGGGAATTGGCCTCGATCAAGGCTTCCTCCGGCTCCACCGGATTTGTGCTGACCGGGGCCGGTGCCTGGGGGATGCCCGCCTGGAGCGTGCTCTTGAGCTTGGTTACCAGGACGTTATCCACACCCACCTGTGCTCCATCGGTTGCGCTGACTGCGATCGTCCCTGCCTCCACTGGGCTGGGATCGATCACATCGAACCACAGCACCTGGTCAATATGGACTTGCACATGACCGGCCTGGCTGGCAAACGACAACCGGTGCCACTGCCCGACAGTGATCGGTCCGGCTTCAGCCAGGATCGTGACCGTTCCGGCGGGCTGCTCCTCGAACAGGTACACACTGGTCGCACCGAGCACCAGTCCATACCGCCCGGCTTTGGAAAAGTTGATGCTGACCACCAGCACCCCTGCATTCACCCGGAAAGAGGAGTGGAGCATGTAATCCGTCCACCCGCCGCCTTCCGTCACCCAGGCTCCGCCCATGCCGGCGGCGGCGAACAGGTAAACATCATCAACCTGCTTCACGTTCCAGGCGCTGTTGATGTTCCATTCCTGTGCCTGCCCATCCTGGAAATCATCCCGGAAAAGCAGGCTGCCCGTCTGGGCAGGCATGTCGTTGTCTGGCAGGTTTTCCGCCCCCGGGACATTGTTGCCCGGATCCGGGATGCTGGTGGGGGTGGTGTTCCGCCTGCATCCTGCCGTGAACGACAGCAGCAGCATGCCTGACAGAACCAGTCCCCAGAATTGCCGTGCACCGCTCTTGTGCTGCATTTCTCCTCCTTTTGCTTGTGACGGATACGACAAATACATGGTAGCACAAACCGCCCATCGAATGCTATCCCCAAAAAGAGTTGGAACCGGGCTTTCTCAAAATCGCGAAGGTCCGTCTGCCCAGGTTTTCGTGGACCTGTTCCCTGGGCAATCGGGGTACCTTATTCTCAAAGAGAAACCCCTCCCCGCAGTGGGGGAGGGGCTGGATTGGAGTCTTTCCTTCGGATCCTCGCGGCTAGCCCGCGTTCACCGCCGCCTTCTTCTTGCGGCTCACCAGGTAGATCACCACCCCCGCCGCGATCGCCAGCACCAGCAGGCACAGGCAGCTCAGGCTGATGCCCACCACCCACCAGATCGTGCTGCTCCCGCCGGTGCTGCTGGTTGCCGTCGCGTGCAGGATCCCGCCGGTGGACATGTCCCAGCGCAGCGTGCTGCCGTCCACCTCGGTGGCATTGTGCTGGCTGATCGTCCCAGGCATCTTCACGACCCAGTACATTTCCATCATGCCCATCGTGCCCGTATCACCGCTCATGTCGATGGACACATCGTAGTAAGCCTTGCCGTCGCTGATGCGCAGGTCAGTGATGGTCATCTCCATGTCGCTGTAGAGGACCCGCAGGTCATCCAGCGTGGCGAACGGGGAGGTGAACACGCACCAGGTCTCTTCGCCGCGTGTCTCCTGGCTGACGGTCCCGGAAGGCATGTCATCGGAATCTTCCGCCAGTGTGTTGCAGAATTGATCATCCAAGACCATGCCGTAGGTGGAGATCTCATCCGCCGTGAACCCGTACTCGATGGCAAAACTGCCCGAACCATCCGGCTTGATCTCAGTGATCACGTTTGCCTTGCACGCCGTCAAGAGCAGCAGCCCTGCCGCCAGCAACAGAAATGCCATCCACTTGCTTGTTTTCGTCTTCATCTGCATCCTCCTTGGGATCATCTGCCTGGAAAAAGAGAAGCCCTGCACCCGCGGCGCAGTTCGCTGGTTAAATTATACAGCGGAATGATTTTTTGCCAAGTGGTTTTAGATCCGGTCTTTCCCCGCTTGCTATCCTGGCAGCGACAGCAGTTTCGCGGTAATTTCCAGTTCGCGGTCGCTCCTGGCGCTGTTCCACCGTAGTTCCCGCGCCGCCGTCTCTGCCACCTGCTCCAGCACAGCCTCCCCCGGATGTCCCAGCATGCCAATGCCGGTCCTGCGCAGCAGGATATCCGCCAGCGTGCAGGCCATCTCCTCCCGTACTGCATGCACCACCTGCGCCGTCATCTCTCCGTCCGCATCCAGCGCTTGCGCATATTGTTTGTTGCTCCGGGCGATCTCCATCACCCCCGGCAGTTCCGTGCCATAGATGCGCGCCAGGAATTCCACCGTCTCCTGTGGAAGATCGTTGTAACTGGTTTTCGCTTGGGCAAGGAAGCTCTCCAGGTCGGGGATCTCGCAGCCCGCCAGCCGCTGCCTTGCGCTGATCGACCTCGCCTTTTCTTTCCCGAATTTGCGGTTGACCGTCTTCAGCACGTTCTCCGCCAGGTTGCGGCTGGTGGTGTACTTGCCGCCTTCCACGGTGACCAGTCCCGGCAGCCCATCCTGCTCGTGGTCGAAGAGCTCGTATTTCCGGGAGGTCCTGTACACATCCTTCGTCTGGTCGTCGATCAGCGGACGCAACCCCCCGTAGGCATGCACGATATCGGCATACTGCACCAGGTCTGTTTTCCCAAAGGCTGCATTGACTTCGGCGATGTACGTCTCGATCTTTTCCCGTGTCATGCAGTAAGCATCCGGGTCGCCCACGTACTCGCGGTCGGTCGTCCCGATCAATGTATGCCTGCGCCAGGGCACCAGGTTGCACGGGCGCCCGGAGGGCGTGCTTCCTCCGACCGCCAGTTGAACCGTCAACTGCTTGCGGGTGATGATGTGGATCCCTTCCGAGCGGCGGATCTGCTGCGAGCCTGGTTTTCCCCGTGCCACCCCCAACAGCAGGTCGGCCCACGCTCCGCCGCAGTTCACCGTTAGCCTGCCGCGCAGGGTCACCGTCTTCCCGGTCAGCATATCGCGCACCAGGACGCCGCTGATCCGCCCGGACTCGCGCACGAAATCCTCCACCCTGGCGTAATTGGCCGCCTCCGCCCCATGCTTCACCGCCGACTTGACGAATGCCAGGGTCAGGCGCTCGGGCATCAGGCTGGCGCAGTCGTGGAACACGATACCGCCGGTCAGCCCCTCGGCCTTCACCACCGGGGCGCGCTCCAGGGTTTTCCTCCGCGAAAGCGGGTAATGAACTGGCAATCGTTTGCTGCGGTCCCAGGTGAAGCCCTTGTCGTAGGACAGCAGGTCATACAGGATCATCCCCGGTTCCAGCAGCCACTTGCTGTGCATGAAGTCCTTGTACAGCGGGATCAGGAAGGGCAGCGGGTAGACCAGGTTGGGGGCGATGTTCTCCAGCGTCCTGCGCTCCTTCAGGGATTCACGCACCAGCCCATATTCGAAGTTCGCCAGGTAGCGCAGCCCGCCGTGGATCAGTTTGGAGGTCGCCGAGGAGGTCGCCGCCCCAAAATCCCCCTTCTCCACCAGCGCCACAGAGTAGCCCTGGGAAGCCGCCTCGTACGCCACCGCCGCCCCGCTGATCCCCCCTCCGATGACAATGAGATCGTACGCTTTATCGATGTTGTGTTCAATGAACCTTTTCATCTGCCCTGCTTCCTTTTCCAGGTTTCCGCCAACTGGCGCAAACGGTCATCGGCATATGGGAAGAACATCCGGTACGCCGTGCAAAAATGGTTCCGCCCGCCGTCCAGCGGGTCTCGCAGCCGGTCTTTGGTGCAGCCGCCCCGGCAGAGCGCCTTCCACTCGCAAACCCGGCAGTCCTGTGGCAGCCTGGCCTTGTCCCGCCCGAATTCCACTTGCTTCGGGGAATTCAGTAGCTCTTCCAGCGGCGTTTCCAGCAGGTTGCCCAATTTCCAATCTGGCTCCACGAAGAAGTCGCAGGCATACACATCGCCGGTATGTTCCACCAGCAGGGTGTTCCCGCATTCCTCCAGCAGGGTGCATTCGCTGGGCGGGAATCCGGCGTATTTGAACAACAGCGCTTCGAAGAAGCGGATCGAGGTGCTCGGAACCTCGTTCACGAGATCTGCCATCCACAGGTCGAATACCTTGCACAGGAAGGTCCCGTATTCCTCAGCCGTCACCGAGAAGGAGGCCGCCCCCGCCCCGTCCGCAGCCGTCTCCACGCAGGGGATGAACTGCATGAAATTCAGCCCATGCGCCTTATGGAAGGCATAGATCTCCTCCGGGTAGCGGGCGGAATATGCATTAACCACCGTCAGGGCATTCACTTCCACGCCATGGTCCTGGAGCAGGTGGGCTGCATCCACCGCCTTGCGCCACGAGCCTTGCCCCGCGTGGTTCCGCCGGGATCGGTCATGGATGTGCTCTGGTCCGTCAATGGACAGCCCGATCATGAAGTGGTACTCGCGGAACAGCCTGGCCCACTGTTTGTCGATCAGCACGCCGTTGGTCTGCAGCCCGTTTGCCACTGCCTGTCCCTTTCCGTGGCGCTGCATCAAGTCGATCGCCTTCCGGTAGAACGGGACGCCCATCAGGGTCGGCTCGCCGCCCTGCCAGCCAAAGGAGACCTGCGCGACAGGCTGCGCCAGCATCTGCCGGATCATTGCCTCCAGCACCGCCTCGCTCATCCGCCGTGGCCCGGTAGGGTACAGCCGCTCCTTGCTGGAATAGAAGCAGTATTCACAGGCCAGGTTGCAGTCCGGGCCTGCCGGTTTGACCAGTACGGAGGTGACGGGTCTGTGCATCATCCGCTTTCCATCAGGCGATCGGCGGGTGCATCTCTTCCGGGAATTGTTTGGCGATGGCTGCCATTTCTTTATACAGGGGCTTCAACCGCCCATACTGCTTCCGGTAGACGCGCTCGTAGATTTGGGCATACAGGTCGCGGTTCCTGGGAATGGGTTGCACCACCTGGCGCAGGCTGGTCATCCCTGCCACTGCCGTCTCATAGTCCGGGTAATAGCCCAGCCCCACCGCCGCGATCATCGCCGCACCCAGGGCGGAGGTCTCCGAGACGCTCGGACATTCCACCGTCAGGTCGAACACGTCCGCCGCGATCTGTACCGCCACCCTGCTCTGCGCTCCGCCGCCCGAGACGCGCAGTTTGGTGAAAGGATGTTTCAGTTTATCCGTGGTGATCTTCGCGCCGTCTTTCAGCGCAAAGACCAGCCCCTCCAGGATGGCGCGGTAGAGGTGCGCCCGTGTATGTGTATCCGCAAAGCCGATGATCGAGCCTTTGCCATATTCATCGCAGTACACCCGGTCGGGGCTCCAGTAGGGCTGCAGCACCAGACCGTTGCTTCCGGGCGGGAGTTCCCGGATCAACTCCTCGAACAGGACTTCCGGTACGCCGCCCTTCTCCAGGGCTGCCTGCACTTCTTTCAAACCGAATTCTTCCTTGAACCAGCTCACCATCCAGAAGCCGCGGTCGATGGGAATCTCGGTGCAGTACGTGCCGGGCACCGCCCCGGGGTAGGGTGGCAGGTAGGGCAGCAGATCCACGGATTTCGTGGTCACCGCGTTGACCGTGGCACACGTCCCGAAGCTCAGGCAGCCCACCTGGCTGTCCAGGATCCCGGCGCCCAGCACCTCGCAGGATTTATCGCACGCCGCGGCCGTCACTGGCAGTCCCTGCGGGATGCCTGTCTCCCTGGCAGCCTGTTCCGTGATCGTGCCGATGGTCTCGCCCTGGACCACGACCTCTGGCAGCTTGTCCTTCTCGATCGGGAAGGCGTACCAGATGATATCGCTCTTCTTTGCCCAGCCGAAGGTCTTGCGGTCGATCGGCAGGTAACCGAAATTGGTGCCCCGCGATTCGGCGAAGATCCCGGTCAACTGGTAGTGGAAATACCCCGAGAGCAGCACATATTTATAGGTCTGCTCCCACACCTCTGGCTGGTGCTGGCAGATCCAGTTGGAAAAGCATTTGCGGTACAACTTGTCCACCACGCCGTACGTCCCGCTGACCCTCAAGCCAGCCTCCAGCCAGAGCGGGGCAAATCGCCTCGGCTCCGCCTGTCGCCGGTCCAGCCAGGAAATCGCCGGGCGCAGCGGCTTCCCCTCCCGATCAAGGTTGATGTACACCCCTCGCTGGGTGGTCACGGTCACCGCTTTCAACTGGCTGAGCAAGCCCTGGTTCCGGGCAAGCAGTTGCCGGCTGGCTGCGCAGAACTTTTCCCAGAAATAGTCTGGCTGCTGCTCGGCAAAGCCCGGTTGTTCGGAAAAATAGGGCTGGATGGGCATCTTGATGAAGTCGACCATCCGGCCTGTCACGTCGAACAAGCCGCAGCGGATGGACTGCGTACCGCCGTCAAATACCAGGATCAGGTCGTTCTTTGGCTCACGTGCCATGCCTCACCTCTTGAGTTCCTCGGGGACATCCAGGCCCAACTGGTAGCCCGGGTTCATGATGTTGTTGGGATCGAAGTGGCGCTTCAGCGCGCGCAGCACATCCATTTCTTCTTTGCCCAGGAATTTTTCGATCCACTGGTGCATCAAACGCCCCACGCCGTGATGGTGGCTGGGCGAGCCGCCCGCCTTGACCATCGCGTCCACCAGCCCGGTGCGGTAATGGATATAGTCCTGCACATTGCCCTTGATGCCAAAGATGAAGTACAGGTTACTGCCATATGGATAGAAGTGCGACATGTGTCCAAAGCACGTCGTGCCGGGCACCGAGTGGGCATACGCCATCACCGAATCGTGGATGTGATGCAGGTTGTCCCATTTGACTGGCGTCTCGACCGTGTCCATGATGATGTCATAATCCGAGATCGCTTCGCCGATCAGGAAGCTGGTATAACGATCCTTTTCCCAAAGTTTGGAAGGGCCGGCACCGGTGGAGAATCCCCCGTGTCTGCGGGCAATGCGGGCGATCTTCTTTTGAACCAGCTTCGTCAAGCCGGCTTCGCCTTCGATAGTGCCCATGCACAGGCAGCGTTTGCCGGGCTTGTATCCCATCGTATTCAGTGCCCATTCGATGACTGGAGGCTGCGGATACATCTGGAAGGCGTTGTCTGTTTCATAGGAATCCGAGACGCGGAAGACGGCTGGCAGTCCGAACTGCCCCTGGCAGACCTCGCGCGCCGCGCTGGCTGCCTTGTCGAAATCCGGGAAGATATAGCTGAAATGTTTGCGGTTCTCCGGCATGTAGCGAAAGATCTTGATCGTCAGTTCCACCAGGACGCCGAAAACGCCCTCGCTGCCCTTCAGCATATCCATCACCCGCGGTCCGGTGGCTGTGCTGGTATAGTCGTTGGTGCTGATGATCCCGCTGGGGGTTACCATCTCCATTGCCAGCACAAGGTTGTACGGCTCGCCGTAGTAGGTCGAGGCCTGTCCGCTGCCCAGGGTCAACACCCAGCCGCCCACGCTGGAAAGTTCGAAAGACTGCGGGAAATGTCCGTTGGTGAAACGATGGACCGTATGGTATTTTTCCGGGGCATTATTCAGCGCATCTTCCAATTGTGGGCCCATGCACCCTGCCTGCACGCGGCAGGTGTGGTTCAGCTCGTTGACTTCAATTACCTTGTTCATGTGCGTGTTGAGCACCAGGGTCAGGCCGCCCTTCTGCGGCAGGAAGCCCTTGTTGCAGCTCGACCCACCGCCGTATACGTAGATCGGGATCTTCTTCTCGTCGCACAACTTGACGATCTTCTCCACCTCGTGCTTGTCCCGCGGGTGGACGGCTGCCCCCGTGATCTCGTGAAGCACGCCGCGTTTCAGGCTGACCATTTCCTCGGCCAGTTTGCCGTAGCTGTATTTCACCCGGTTGTAATCATCCACCTGGACATTTTCCCTGCCCACGATGGAAATGACCTGGTCAATGACCCCCGCATCCAGGCTGGACGGCGGAACCGCCCCCAGCGGCTGGTTGCCATCCTGCTTGTTCTTGAAGTAATCCTCCTCGAGTTGCAGGTCTTTTTGCAGCTGCCGGAAATACTTGTTGGATGGAACTTCAACCTGGTCCTGCCGGCCTTCCTTCACGATCGAACGGTACGAGCCGGGTACGGGTGGGGTGTTGGTCCAATCGGGTACGAACTTCTTATCACTCATAGTAGCCTCCAGGAGATATTATTGTTGGATGGATTTTTCTTTCCAGCCGCCGGGATCCTCTTTCATTTCCTTTTCCCAATGCTGGAAAGTTTGCTTCATGCTTTCGATCACTTCCGGGTGATCCTCTTTCAAGTTGTAACTCTCAGACGGATCAGCTTCGAGGTCATACAGCCAGGGGGCATGAGAACTCCCTGCCGAAGCCCATTTCTTGTCCATGGCCAAAGGCCAGACCATGGTATTGATCTTCGGGATATATTTCCACTTTCCGACCCGGATCGCCTCCAGGCTCTGGTTATGGTAGAAATAAAGAATTTCATGGGGACTTTTCTTTTCGTCGCCGGTCAGCAATCCGGTGATATCCCTGCCATCGATCGCGCGATCCTTTGGCAGTCCCAGACCGGCCAGCGCGAGGCAGGTCGGGAACCAGTCGATGTTCATGGCCGGTTCCGGGCACAGGGTCCCGGCGGGGATTTTTTCGGGCCAATGGGCGATCATCGGGATGCGGAACCCGCCCTCGTAGCTTTGCCCCTTTCGTCCGCGCAGTCCGCCCGGGTTGCCGTTGTACCACGGACCGTTATCGCTGGTGAGCACGATCAGCGTGTTTTCGAACTGACCGCGTTCCTGCAACACCCGCATCAGCTCGCCCAGGCTCCAGTCAATCTCTTCAATGGTGTCGCCGTACCGTCCGCCCCTGGACTTCCCCATGAAATGTTCAGAGGCATAAAGGGGTTGGTGAGGATAATTGTGCGCAAAGTACAGAAAGAATGGACTGCCCTCAGATCGCTCGATGAAATGAATGGCTTCGCGCGTGTAGAGACCGGTCAGTGCAGCCAGATCGGTGAATTCGGGCGAGAGGCATTCCGTGTTGCGGTACAGACCAAAGTCGACCATGTCGTTGCTGTGCGGCACGCCAAAGAAAAAATCGAAGCCGTAGTGGATCGGGTTGTATTCAGGATAATGCGTGAATTCGCCCAGGTGCCATTTCCCGACCATTCCGGTGCGGTATCCAGCGGACTTGAGTGCTTTGGCGATGGTGATCTCTCTTGCCGGGATGCCTTTTACCTTGGGAAGTTTTCCGTAGTCCATCAATCCAATTCTTGAAAGGAGTTTATACAACTCCCAACCTATAGCAGACCAGCCGTTTTCAAGAAGATTCTTCAGATTTATTCTGGCGTTGCGCCTGGGCAATAACAACCAGCCCAGACCGGCGCGGTCGGGATAACGTCCTGTCAGCAACCCGAAGCGCGAGGGCGTGCAGAGCGAATTACAGGCGTAGAAGGACGTGAAACGCACCCCGCCCTGCGCCAGGGCGTCGATGTGTGGCGTGTTCAGCACCGTATTCCCGTACGGAGGCAGGTCGCCGTAGCCGAGATCATCGCAGTTGATGAGCACGATATTCGGACGGCTGCTGCCGTTTTGCGGCGGGGTATTGGTCCATTCCGGTGAAGATTTCTTTTCGTCGCTCATTGATAGGTCCTGAAGGTATCAAGAATCCGCAAGCAGAGGGAAGAACGGTTTCTCATTATTTTAATTCCAGCCGCCCGGATTCTCTCTCATGTCTTTATTCCATTGTTGGAAGATCGCTTCCATCGTTGCCACGATTTCCGGATGCTCGAGTTTCAAGTTGTAGCTTTCCTCGGGATCGGTCTCCAGGTTATACAACCAGGGGGCTGTGATACTCCCCTCCGATTTCCAATGTTTATCCAGCGGGATGGGCCAGGCCATGGTATCAATGTCGCGGATGTACTTCCACTTTCCCATGCGAACCGCTTCCAGTTCCTTGTTGTGATAGAAGAACAAGCAATCACGTGGCGACCGTTTTTCGGCGCCTGTCAGCAGGCCCAGGATGTTCTTTCCATCGATGATCCGGTCCCCCGGGGTTTCCAACCCGGCAAGGGCCAGGATGGTAGGGAACAGGTCTATGTTCATGGCTGGTTCCGAGCAGACGCTCCTTGCCGGGATTCCCTTTGGCCAGTGGGCGATCATCGGGACGCGGAACCCGCCCTCGTAGCTCTGGCCCTTGCGTCCGCGCAGCCCTCCGGGGCTGCCGTTATACGAAGGCCCATTGTCACTGGTAAAGATCACCAGCGTGTTGTCGGCCAGCTCGTCTTCCTGCAGCGCTTGCATCACTTCCCCCACGCTCCAATCGATCTCTTCGACACAATCGCCATAAAGCCCGCCCATTGATTTTCCTTTGAAGCGCTCTGATGCATACAGGGGCGTATGCGGGTAGGTGTGGGCGAAATATAGAAAGAATGGCTTGTCCCTGGATCCATGGATGAACTGCACTGCTTCCCGGGTGTACAGGCCAGTGAGTTGATCCATTTCTGTGAAATCCGGTGAGAGACATTCTTCATTCCGATACAGGGCGAAGTCTCTCATGTTGTTGGCATGCGGCACGCCGTAGAAATAATCAAATCCGTGCCGAACCGGGTTGTATTCGGGATAGACCGGGAATTCTCCCAGGTGCCATTTCCCCACCATCCCGGTGCGGTACCCGGCAGTCTGCAATGCCTGGCCAATAGTGATCTCTTCCTCGGGGATGCCACGCACTTCCGGGAGAGTCCAAAAATCCCAGAAATGGATTTTCGACAGGTAGCTGACTAACCACCACCGTAGATACTGGTCATTGAATCTGGACCACCAGTTTGACCTATCTGTTGCGGTGGTTCGGGGACCGATATGTTTGGCGAGCAGGAGCGCCCCCAGTCCGACCCTCTCCGGAAATCTGCCGGTGAGCAACCCAAAGCGCGAGGGGGTGCAGAGCGAATTGCAGGCATAAAAAGAGTCGAACTTTACCCCGCCTTCCGCCAGTTTATCGACATTTGGCGTTCTGATCGCGGCGCTTCCATACGAAGAGAGGTCGCCGTAGCCGAGATCATCGCAGTTGATGATGACAATGTTTGGACGAGAGCTCTCTTTTTCGCTCATTTGCTCATTCCTCCAGTTGTCCCGGATCGCAGGTTATTTCTTGTTCGCCAGTTCCTGCATCAGCGCGGCATGCGCCTTGCGTGTGATCGGGTACCAGAACATGAATGGCAGGCTGACCAGGATGACCAGCGCCGGGATCACTGCATAGAAAAAGCGGATGCCGAACAAGGCATGTTCAGTTTGAATGGCACCAGGCACATAGCCAAACCAGACCAGTGCCCAACCTGGCACGGCAGATCCCAGGGCAACGGCGAACTTGGTGATGAAATTGGAGAATCCGTAATAGATCCCCTCCCGGCGTTCACCGGTCATTTTTTCATCATATTCGATCACATCCGGCATCATTGCATAGGGGATGACCCAGTGTGTGGAGAAAGCGATCCCCAGCATCACTGCCACCAGGTACACCCATGGTGTGGCATGGTGCGGTAGAAAGAAGAAAGCCAGCAGGAAGGTCGTGGTCGCAAGGAGCATCCCCAGCGCATAGGCGGGACCCTTGTTGATCTTATCCGCCAACAACTTCGCCGGAAAGGCAAAAACGCCGGTTGTCACCAGGGATGTCACCATGATGGCGGTCATCTGGTTTTGCATTCCGAGCTGGTACTGGATCAGGAACGGCAGAAGCGATGCCTGGACTGTAAAAGCAAAGGAGCCAAGGATAAAGATCACCATGAGCAGGATGAATGGCTTGTTCTTGAAGCAGTATTTCACTCCCTGCATCACCGGGGTCGTGGCGGGCTCCCCGGCCAATTCCGGCTTTTCCTTGACCGTCAGCGTGGTGATCAACAGGGCGATCATGGCCAGGAGGCCGAAGGTTCCCCCGGTGGCACTCCAAGCCTGCTGTACATCCAACCCAAATCCCTTGTACAACCCGACCAGGACCATGACCGCACCTGCACCGAGGACATAACCGATCACGGCATTGACGCTCTTATAGAATGCCAGGCTGGTTCGCTGCCGGTAATCATGGCTCACTTCGGCGATCATCGAGGCGTAAGGAACGACCGCGATCGTCACGAAGGTGTCTTTCAGCCAGAAGGTGACCAGGACGGCCAAAAAGGCAGAAACCCCGGTCAAGCCTTGGGGGAGCGACCATTGAAGCCAGGTTGCCAAAGCCAGGGGGATGGCGGCAATCAGCATATAGATCCGCCTGCGCCCGAACCGGGAGCTTGTCCGATCTGACAGGAAACCAAAGAGCGGATCGTTGATCGCGTCCCAGGTCAGTTTACCCACCAGCAGGGCGCTTCCCGCCAGGGCAGTATTGATCCCCGCCACCTCGGCGTAGTAATACAACAGGAAGAAATCCATGGCCGCACGCAGCAGGGTAAATCCCAACTCGGCCAGGGAAAAACGAACTTTAAAACCCGCAGTCAGTTTCTGCTCCATAATGTAACCTTTCCTGATCATATAGATTGGATGTGAGGCACAATGGAAAGCGCCTTGCCTGCATTCGCTAGGTTGATAATAGCAGGAAAGGAAGCACTTGTCGTCAGAATTTATAATCTTTGACTATTTCAAGCCGTTCTTGCGAAACCCCGATGGCGTCATGCCGGTCTGCTGCTTGAAGATCGTGTTGAATGATTGCTTTGATCCAAACCCCACTTCGTAGGCTATGGATAAGGTACTCATTTCCGGATCTGCTGCCAGGAGTTGTTTTGCCTCGCCAACCCGGTATTGGTTGATATAACTGGTGAAATTCATCCCCATGCAGTCATTGACGAATTCTGATAGTTGGTGTGGCGTGATGAACAGCATGGCAGCTACTTCGTCTAGTTTCAGGTCGAATTGACGGTAGATCTTTTCCACCTCCATCAGTTCCCTCAGCCGCTCGATGATCTTATCCTTGCTCAACCCCTGGATGATGGATCGCTTGTATTTCTTCTCCCGCTCTTCCCGCGCCACCAGCTGGTAAAAATCCGGGAAGCGGTTCTCAAAGAGCAGGTAGACAATGCCGGTGATGCCCATGAAGAGAATACCTGTGAGCATCAGGGGACGATTGGCAAACAGGAACCCACTCGCCACCAGCACGGTATCCAGCATGTACATGACCATGATCGCACTGGAAAGCAGCACAGGTGTACGGGTTTGTTTCCGGTCAAGAAAGCCAATCTCAAGCCGCAGCAGCATCCCATACTGAAACAGGGATACCACCACGCCTGTCAACATCACATAGGTGAAGAAGTTTTGGGCCGGGTCAGTGAACAGGCTGCGCAGGATCGTCCGGCTGGCCTCGGTATTGAAAAAATGGAACCAGGTTTCCCAGGCAAAGATGATCGCGGCCGGGATGAGCTGCATTTTTGCCCGCAGCGGGATCTTCCTCCCGGGATACAGGAACATGAAGTAGCGCATATAGTTCAGCGGGCCGCTGAGGAACAGCAACGTTACGAAAGGATAGAGCAGGATTGGATGCTCCAGCTGCATGTTCCTGGACAGAAAATATAATTGGAGCGTCTGGGTGCCGATGATCAGGTCACGCACGATGCGGAATGCATACGCCCGGTTCAGTTTCCTGCGCGTTAAATGCAACAGGGCTGTGTAATAAGTTAACACCGCAGCGACCAAGATCACCAGGGGGGCTGCAACCAATAAGAATTCCATTCAGGTCATTTCCGTTCCACTGGCTTGTTTATCGCACAAATACAGGGACAGGTCAAGGATAAAGTTACGATCAAAATCTGACCGTAGCACGGTTTCGACCTATTACATAAAACCGGCTAATGAATACAACAGTCTGCTCATTCCATCCATAAGATGGAATGAGCAGACCTGATGCTTGGTCTTCTGTTTGTCAGTCCAACGTGATCTTGCGCAGGAACAGGATGCCCTGCCTGGCTGCCGTTTCGGCATCCGGTCTGGGGAGGAATTCACCCGAAACCCAGTCCTGGTAACCGCTGTAGACCAGCGCTGCCAGGATCGACCTGAAGTCCAGGTGCCCTGCGCCGGGAGGCCAGCGGTTCGAGTCTGCCACGTGGAAGTGGAAGATGTGCTTCCCGCATGCCCGGATGCTGGCCTCGATCCCCGGCTCTTCGATGTTCATGTGGAATGTATCCAGCAACAGACCAAAATTATCAGCGCCAACGCGGTCAATGAGCTCCAATCCCTGGGCTGCGGAGTTGATCAGCGTCGTCTCGTAGCGGTTGATCGGCTCCAGCGCCAGGCGGACGCCTGCCAGGCTCGCCGCCTGACTGCACTCCTTCAGCGCCTCCACCAGCCAATCCATCGCCTGTACCGGCTCAACACCTGGTTTGACGATACCACGGATCAAGCCGATGATCAGTACCGCTCCAAAGCGCTGCGCGCCCGGGATATGGGCACAGATGCGTTCGATCGCTGCACGCCGGATGACTGCATCCGGGTCGGTGAACGACAGGCCTTCCTCACCCCAGGCCTGACCGGTGCCGATCGCCGGGACGGATAAGCCGCTCTCTTGCGTCAGGGCTTCCAGTTCATCCAGATCCACCAATTTCGGGTCGCGGATTGCCAGTTCAACGCCTGCGTAGCCGAGGGTGGCAATGCGTGCCATATTCTCCCGCAGTTCACCTTTGAAGGTCGCCGCCTGGAATTGGGCTGGCTGGGTGGAAAGCACAATGGAGTATTTCATGTTTCACCTGTGCACTGCGGACGATGGCAGGAATGTGCCCATCGTCCGCAGTGATGTGGATGAATTACCTGGCGAGATAGGTAACTTTGCATTCCGAACGGTCGGTCTGCAGTTTGATGATATTCTCCGGCACTTCCTCCAGGCGAATCTTCTTGGTGCTCATCGGGGTCATGTCCATACCGGAGGCCATGCACTCGATCACGCGCGGGAAATTGCCGTGGCCGGAATGTCCCTGGGCACCGACGATGCGCGCCTTGCGTACCTGCAGCACTTCACCCGTCACGGGCATCTTCGCTTCGGCGCGGGCGGTGACGACCACGGTGCTCAGCAGTGTGCGTCCTTCCCAGATGACGCGCTCGATCCCGGGATAGACGATCTCGGGCAGGCCGGTGGCTTCCATGAACATATCTGCCCCCATGCCATCGGTGATCTCAAGTACGCGATCAGCAAAATCCTCCTTGGCCGGGTTGACGTGGTAATCCGCGCCCAGTTGGAGCGCCATGGCGGCACGTTCAGGCTGCGTCTCCGAGATGATCACCTGGGAGGCCCCCGCGCGCTTCAAGATGGCACACGCGGCGATGCCCACCGGTCCTGCCCCCAGGATGACCACCCGGTCGCCCGGATGGATACCGCCGCCGCGTTCGATCACGGCGTTGTAGGCCACGCAGGAGGGTTCCACCAGGCTGCCGGCAACGAAAATGCTGTCACCGGGGTAGTTCTTGCGCAACGGCTCCAGGCTCCAGATGGTGCGGGAAGGCAGGACGATGTACTTGGTGTAGGCACCATTGACGTTAAAACCGACCTCATCCAACTGCTCACAGTGATTGGGCTGCCCATCGGCGCAGGGCTTGCACTGCCCGCACCACAACATTTCCTCAGTGGTAACGGCCTCGCCCCCCTTGAAGGGTTGGTTGGTGCGCTTGTCGCGCGCATTCTTGCCGGCTTCAACGACAACACCTGAGAACTCGTGCCCGAGGATGGATGGGAAACCGGTCAAGCCGGGGTAAAAGATATAGCCGTCCTTGCCTGCCTGGGCCATGTGCACATCCGAACCGCAGATTCCGCAGGCTTTCACTTCCATTAGTACTTCCTCGGGTCCTGGTGTGGGAATATCATATTCACGCATCTCAAAGTGCGGGTGGCGCCAAACCTGGCTGCCCAGGTACGTCTGCCGCCCTTCAATATCTTTCTTACCGAGCTTGAAACCAGGTTTGGGGTCCCAGTCGGCGATCAGTGTTACACCCTGCATTTTCCCTTTCATGATCATCTCCTTTTGAAATTTCATCACCCAAGACACAAAGGGTAATTCTTCGATTTCTTCGTGTCCCGGGTCAATGATTGTTCTTTACACTTCCGTGCCCTGGCCGAGCCGCGGGATGCCGTAGACGGTCTTCCAACCCTTGCTGAGTGGTTCGCGCAGGTAGGGTTCCATTTCCTTTTCGGTGCGCAGGGTCACTTCCTCCACCGGAGGAACTCTTCCAGCCGGGAAGGCTTCCAGCACGTCGTCGTGCCACAGGGTCAGGTATTTCAGGATGGCAGCCATGGGGCGCTTGCCTTTCTGCGCCGTGCCAGATTTGGCTTTTCCAACCACGCCCTCGGGCGTGGCTGCGATCTCGATGGCGAAATGACCTTCGCCTTCCGACCAGCGGCTCGGGCGCCCGAATGGATCGACGGATTTGTCGTAGTGTCCCTCGGGCAGGTAGCTCTTGCCTTCGGTATCTACCGCGTAGTTCATATCCACCATCTCGGGATGCAGCAGCAGGCTGAGCGAGGTTTCGGACTCATCCGCATGGACGAAGTTGGTGCTCATCTTCCCGCCGCGCTCGACCGGGCGGAAGAATTCGCGCACGCCACGGTGCCAGTCGATCACCCGGAAAATACCCGGTAATTGATAGCGCTTCTGGAATTCCTGCACCGCTGATTCAAGCATCCACAACTGCCCATGGTTATTGACGATCAACTGCTTGCGGAAGCCGTCATTCCACAAGCCGAGCATCACGTCGATCATCATCTCGCGCACCACATGCTCGCGCACGATCACCGTACCAGGCATTCCCAGGTGGTGATAGGGATGGCCTCCGTACATCAGCGGGGGCAACGCCAGGTTGACCGCCGCACCGCGCCTGGCAGTGAACCGGCGCACACCTTCGCAGATGGCACTCACGTACAGGGTGTCTGCCGCACTGGGCAAGTGCTGCCCGTGGAGTTCGGTACAGCCGACCGGGATGAAAACAACATCGTTCTCCTTGCGGTTGGCTTCCACCTGCCAACGGGTGGTTGTCTGAATATATGAGCCGGGTTTTGCCCATTCGACAGGAGAGGGAACACCGTACTCAGCCAGGATGGCATCGATCTCTGCATCACTGGCATCCCAGACCTGTTTCTTCATCCGTCCCACGGCATTGTCCTCAAAGAACAGGTCGGGTTGATCGGTGGGCAGAAACCCTTGGGGTACTTTCTTGTCTGACATGATTGACTCCTTTTCAATAAGATTGATGATGATTCCGGAAAGATCCCTCCGGGTTGGGAATATTCCCGGTGCTTTGGGCCTCATTTCGCTGCCGGGGTCACACTCTCCCCACCACCTGCAGGCGACACCAGGCATACAGGGCATCGTACACTTCGAACTGGTGCTCCAGGTTTTCCGGGTCATACGGATACCGCAGGCTGTATCCAATGGCGATCGCCTTCAATCCTGGGGCAATGGCATCTGTCTGGGACTCTGAGTCGATATCGGCTGCATGGACGATCTCTGCCAGGCGCAGCAAGGCAGGATCGGTGAGACCATGGTTGTGGAGAATTGTTTCAAAGGAGCATTGTCCATCCTGATGCCCCAGCGCTACTCCGGGGGTATCGAAGGGGATGGCCCCGGTCTCTTGCACGGTCCGTTCCACCTGGTTTTTGGGGACGAACAGGAATTCTGCCTGTGAATCAATGAACCTGCTGATCAGCCAGGGGCAGGCAACGCGATCCACTTTTACATGGGAGCGGGTGACCCATTTCATAAAATTGCTCCTTTCTCAGAGGAGAGGTGCCCCAGGTCTCTGCCAAACAGGGCAAAATACAGCGTCCCGGCCAACCCAAAACCGAAGGCAACCAGGAGATTCAACGTGGGTGAAGCAGCCGAATCGGCCAGGGGCAGCAAGGACCGTCCAAACCCCAGGGTCTGCACAACTGCGTGCATGCTCGAGGCGTCCCACAGGAATGCCCCGCCAAATGCTGCCAGAGAGACGACCACATCCCGCACCAGGTAGTAGAAGCCAAAGGTGGCCGCCTTCCTGTTCTCGGGTGCCAGGTCCATGATCAACGCCTTGCGCGTGGGCTCGCCAAACTCTTTCAGACCGCGCAGGATAAAAGCCAGGACCATCACCCAGAAGGAGCGGGCAAAGAGCAGTACCAGCGGGAACAGGGTGAAAAAGCCAAAGGTGATCAGCACGAATGGTTTCTTGGTGTTTTTGTCTGCCAGGTAAGCCACTGGGATATAAACCAGCATGGCGGTCACCATTTCGACCGTGGTCAACAGCCCAAACTGGAGAGCCGTGATCTTGTTGATGCTGACGCACCAGATGACGACAAATGCATAAGGGATCTGTTCACAGAAGCGGATCAGGATATCCGAGACAAGCAGCTTACGAAGGGTCGGAGTCAGCAGGGAAAAGCCTCTCGCCCCTTTTTGCTGCTCTTGTTCCGGGCGTTTATCCGCGATCATGACCTGCTGAAGACCCAGAGAAACGCCAGCCAGGAGCAAGGCAACGACGAAGGCGGTGCGGATGCCAATCTTTTCTCCGTAGGTGACGATCAAGATCCCACCGATGACCGGACCGAGCGCCATGGGAATGCGCCGTACCAGGGAATGAAGTGATACTCCCATCGTTCTCTTGTTCTTTGGCAGGACGCTTGCCACCAGGTCCATCGTGGCGGGGAGCGAAATTGCTGTCCACGAGACAAAGAATATGGCTCCGAGGAGGACTGCCTGCCAGTAGGGGAACAGGATGACGATCAGATACCCTCCCATGGCGATCAGGTTGAACAGAAGTAACGCCTTTTTGTAGCCAAGACGGTCACTGACATAGCCCCCCGGAAGAGAGTACAGGGCAGAGAGCAGGTTATCCATCCCATTCAAAACACCGATGGAGATGGCACCGCCGCCCAGGGCCATCAGGTAGAGCGGCAGGAAGCGCTCAGCCATCTTTTCCCCAAGCCCGACCAGGATCACCATGGCCAGCAGAGCCAGGATGTTCCTCTCCAGGCCAAGAAAATCAATGATCTTCCTGCGTTTTTCTGATCTCTGCATGCTCATTTCATCCGATCTCGCTCACCTTTATCGGGCGATTCTCGTGATAAGCCTTCCAGGCTGCGTAGCCCAGCACCACCGCGGCGCGGCCATCCGTACCGGTGGTCGGGGTGGGTTGGTCATCGCGCACGCAGGCAATGAACTGGCGTACTTCCTCCACATAACAAGGCGCATAGCGCTGCATGAAGAAGTACGGCGGTTTTGCAGATAAGAATCCATCGCTGTTGCCTTTGACCGCCGTTGACTCCATTTCGTTGTTCGCCATGGCAGTACCGTTCGAGCAGAAGACCTCCAGGCGCTGATCGTAGCCGTATACAGCCTTGCGGCTGTTGTCGATGGCACCCACAACACCATTCTTGAACTTCAGCGTGATCACATCCGTATCCAGATCGCCAAATTCATTCAACTCCTGGTTCACCAGCACACTGCCAGCAGCAAACACCTCGTCAACTTCTCCGATCTGGTAGCGGGCCATGTCGAAGTCGTGGATCGCCAGGTCCAGGAAGATACCTCCCGAGGCGCGCAGGAAACCCATGTCAGGAAAATCCGGGTCGCGGTCGGTAATGCGCAGGATGCACGGACGCCCGATCTCACCCGAGGCAACGATCTCATGCACCCGTTGAAAACTCTTGTCAAACCTGCGGTTGAATCCCACCTGCAACTTGACCCCGGCCCGCTCCACCACCTCCAGCGCCTCGTC
>JBGSVI010000038.1:0-5095 GCA_041753035.1 Anaerolineales bacterium
GAGGCCGCCGCGCACCTCCGCCTGGAGTCCTTCATCACCACCCGCCTCGCCGAGTACAGCGAGATGCGCAACCGCATGGACCTGGACGGCACCTCCGCCCTCTCGCCCTACCTGCGCTTCGGCCTGCTCTCCGCCCGCCAGGCCGCCTGGGCCGTCCGCCACGCAGAACTCTCCGCCGCGGACCCCCCCGCCCGGCAGGGTGCTGAGACCTGGCTGAACGAGCTCATCTGGCGTGAATTCTACTTCGCCATCCTGCACCATTTTCCCTTTGTCCTCCGCCAGGCCTTCAGGCCTCGCTTCCGGGAACTTGCCTGGCGGGACGACCCGCAGGGCTTTGCCGCCTGGGCCCAGGGACGCACCGGCTACCCGGTGGTGGACGCCGCCATGCGCCAACTGCTGCGCACCGGCTGGATGCACAACCGGGCGCGCATGCTCGTGGCCTCCTTCCTGGCCAAGGACCTGCTCATCGACTGGCGCCAGGGCGAGCAGTTCTTCATGCAGCACCTGCTGGACGGCGACCCGGCCTCCAACAACGGCGGCTGGCAGTGGACCGCTGGCACGGGCACCGATGCCACCCCCTATTTCCGCGTCTTCAACCCCGTCCTGCAGGGGCGCCGCTTTGACCCGCAGGGCGACTACATCCGCCGCTGGGTGCCGGAACTGGCAAACCTGCCCGCCTATCTCATCCACGCCCCCTGGGCAAAGCGGCTTTCCGTCCCCGGCTACCCGGATCCCATCGTGGCGCACGACTTCGCCCGCCAGCGGGCGCTGAACTTCTATAAACAGTAAGGAGATCTCAATGACCGGTCTGGAACAATTCGCCCGCCAGAAGTACCTCAACCTGGAGACCTTCCGCCGCAGCGGCGCAGGCGTGCGCACCCCGGTGTGGTTCGCCCAGGAGGGGGAGCGCCTGTTCGTCATCACCGTGGCCGATTCGGGCAAGGTCAAGCGCATCCGCCGGGATGGGCAGGTCAATGTCGCCGCCTGCAAGGTGGACGGGCGCCTCACCGGCACCTGGGTGCCCGCCACGGCGCGCGAGATCAGCGATCCGCAGGTGCGCCTGCAGGCCGACCGCCTGCTCAACAAGAAATACGGCCTACTGAAGAAGTTCTTCGACCGCCAGCGCTCCAAGTCCGGGGCGCAGGATACCCTGCTGGAGATCACTCTCCGCGGAGACGAACCATGACCCCGCTGGAACAGTTCGCCGGGGGGGAGTACCTCAACCTGGAGACCTTCCGCCGCGACGGCCGCCTCGTGCGCACCCCGGTCTGGTTCGTCCAGGACGGGGAGAAACTTTACATCCGCACCCTAGCAGGCTCGGGCAAGGTCAAGCGCCTGCGCCACACCCCGCAGGTCAATGTCGCCCTGTGCGACCAGGTGGGCATGCTCACCGGCGCCTGGCTGCCCGCCACCGCCCGCGAGATCACACAGGCCCCGGCTTTGTATGAGAAAGTGGACCAATTGCTGGAGCAGAAATACGGCGAACGCAAGCGCCAGATGCAGCACCAGGTGCTCGAGTCCGGCAGGCGCTACACGCTGCTGGAGGTGGTCTTCCCATGACCACTTCCCACTGATTACTGAATACTGAACAAGGAGAGAAGCATGAAGAACACCCTGCGTCAGATCATTGTCGTCCTGACCGTGCTGCTGACCATCACCGTCAACGCCCTGGCGAACATCCTGCCGATCAACGGGCTGAACACCGGCGCGATCTCGGACCGCTTCCAGGTCTATTTCGTCCCCGCCGGCTACGTCTTTTCCATCTGGGGGCTGATCTACGTTGGGCTGCTGGCCTATGCCTTCTACCAGGCGCTGCCCGCGCAACGCGACAACCCCCGCCTGCAGGCCACCGGCTGGTGGGTGGTGCTCGGCGGACTGGCCAACAGCCTGTGGATCTTCCTGTGGCACTACCTGCAGTTCGTCGGTACCCTGAGTGCCATGCTCATCCTGCTGGCCACCCTCATCGCCGTGTACCTGCGCCTGGGCATCGGCCGGAGCAAGGTCTCCCTCGCCGAAACCCTGGCGGTGCGCCTGCCCTTCAGCATCTACCTGGGCTGGATCACGGTCGCCACCGCGGCGAACGTCACCGATGTGCTCGACTTCCTCGGCTGGAACGGCTTCGGCCTCGACCCCCAGGCCTGGCTGGTGATCGTGCTCGCCGCGGTGTTCGCCATCGCCACGGGGATGGCCCTCACCCGGCGGGATGCCGCCTATGCCCTGGTTCTCGTCTGGGCGCTGACCGGCATCGCCGTCAAGCAGGCTGCAGTGCCGCTGGTGGCGAACGCCTCCCTGGTCACCGCCGCCCTGGTGATCCTGACCCTGCTGACCGGTATCCTCCTGCAAGCGCGCAAGGTTGCCAAATAAATGAAACGCAAACCTTCCCGCTTCTGGGTCTCTCTCGCCGTCCTGCTCGCCATCCTGCTCATCGGCCCCCTGCTGGTGCCCGTGCTGCCCGCCCCCGGCACCCTGCCCGTGGAGCAGCTGGCCGACGACGACAGCCAGTTCATCGAACTCAACGGCCTCAACGTGCATGTCAAGACCGCCGGGCAGGTGGGGGATGCGGAGACCTTTGTCCTGTTGCACGGCTTCGGCGCCAGCCTGTTCTCCTGGCATGCGGTGATGGAACCCTTCAGCCGCCTCGGCACGGTCATCGCCTATGACCGCCCCGCCTTCGGTCTCACCGAACGCCCCATGGAATGGCAGGGGGAGAACCCCTATGGCATGCAGGCCAACGTGGACCTGCTGCTCGCCCTGCTCGACCACTTCAACGTGGCCCAGGCGGTGCTGGTGGGCAATTCCGCCGGCGGCACCGTGGCGATGAACTTCACCCTGCAGCATCCCGAGCGCGTCCGTGCCCTGGTCCTGGTCGACCCGGCAGTATACACCGGCGGGGGCGGCCCCTCCTGGGTGCGCCTGCTGGGTCAGACCCCGCAGATGCAGCACCTGGGTCCCTACCTGGTGCGCTCTATCCAGAAGAGTGGGCTGAAGATCCTCACCCAGGCCTGGTATGACCCCGCGCGCATCACCGCCGAGACGATGGAACTCTACACCCGCCCGCTGAAAGCGGAGAACTGGGACCGGGCGCTGTGGTACTTCACCCTCGCCTCCACCCCCGGCGACCTGCCCGCCCGCCTGCAGGAATTCACCCTGCCGGTGCTGGTGCTCACCGGCGAGGACGACCGCATCGTGCCCACCGCGGACAGTATCCGCCTGGCGGGCGAACTGCCCGGCGCCTCCCTGGCGGTGATCGCCTCTGCCGGGCACGTGCCCCACGAAGAGCAGCCCGCCGCCTTCATGCAGGCGGTGGAGGCCTTCCTCGCCGATCTGCCCTGACCCGGAAAGAGACCTAGAGCGGGTCTCCTGGTGAGAGAGGAGACTCATTGAACATACCCGTCCGTGGAGAGGCGGAGGGTGGCGAACAATTGCTGGAGCTGCTGGTCGCCGCGGGGATTTGAACACATCCCGTGGAATGAAAGAACAGGCTTCCGAAGTCGTGGAAACTTCGAAAGCCTGTTCGTTTTCAGGGCTGCAAGATAAGCAGCCGCATGGATTGTTAATCATCAAAGAGCGACGGAATGCCGGGCACCAGGGGACAAGGCATTACGTTGGAAACGGTAAACCCCGCACTCCACGCGCAGGGTCAGGGCAGGTCGGCCAGTGCAGAACTGGCGGCGTAGGCGACGCCGACCATGCTGCGCCCGGTGTGAGCACCGAGAACCAGCGACATGGGGCCGATGGGGAGCCAGTGGCATTTGAAGCGCTGGTCGATGAGTTCCTTGAGGGTTTCGCCACCTTCTGGATTAAAGGCATGCAGGACCTGGACCTGAAGTTCGGCGCCAGCCTGGTGCGTGCGACCGATCACGTCCACAAGGCCGCGCAGCGCACCCATGAAGGTGCGCGCCTGCCCTTTTTGAACATAGGTGCCGTTCACCTTTTCCACACCGATCATGGGTTTGATATTGAGGATGGAGGCGATCATGCCTTTCAAGTGGCTGATTCGTCCACCGTGGATGAGGTATTTCAGCTCTTCGAGGGTGTAGACGCTTTCGCTGGCGTCACTGATCATCTTCAGCATGGGCAGGATCTTCTCCAGGGGCCAGCCAGCCTTGAGTGCCCGGGCGGCGGCCTTGACCTGCCAGCCCGCCGCGGCGGAGAGGGTCTTGGTGTTGACGTGGGTGACGCGGGCCTCGGGGGCCAATTCCGCACCTGCTACGGCCGAGTTGAAGGTGCCGCTCAGTCCGGCGGTCATGTGGATCGAGAGGATCTCCGGGTCGGTTTTGGCCAGTTCTTTGTACACGGCAGCAAAATCCCCGGCAGAGGGCTGGGATGTGGTCGGCAGGCTGCCGGAGGCTTCCAGCAGGGGGTAGAAGGCTTCGGCGGTGATGTCGAGCCCTTCGCGGTAGGACTTGCCCTCCAGGGTGACGACAAGGGGGACAACATGGATGTTCAGGGCGGCCCGTTCCTGGTCGGAGAGATAGATATCGGTGCCACTGTCGGTGACGATCTGCATCAGGTACCTCGCTTTCAAGATCTAGACGATTTATCTTTACAATGGCGATTTTATCATGACAACAGGTATAAACTATGTCTGGATTCTCGGACACTTCACCGGGGCGGATAAGGTATCGATCTGCAATTGGATCGGCGGAAAATATGTGCTGCTTGTGGCGTGAAGATCGATCCCTATCGCTGGTGGCGAATGCCGCCCGGGTCACCGCCGCCCTGGCGGTCAACGCCTCTACCGGGCATGTGCCCCACGAAGAGCAGCCCGCCGCCTTCATGCAGGCGGTGGAGGAATTCCTCGCCCATCTGCCCTGATCCCCCTCCCGTAGGGGCGATTATTGAATCGCCCCTACGGGAGGGGGATCGGTGTCGAGGTAGGGTCAGGTACTTACCCCGCCAACGTGAACAACAGCACCAGGTCGTTGACGTTCGTACCGCTGGGACCCGGTCGCAGCAAGTCGCCGAGCGCATCGAAGAAGGCATACGCATCGTTGCGCCGTAGGAAGTCCGCGGGGTCCATCCCCAGGCGCCGTGCGCGCGCATACGTGTTCCCGTCCACCACCGCGCCGGCGGCATCCGTCGCCCCGTCCTC
>JBGSVI010000039.1:0-9761 GCA_041753035.1 Anaerolineales bacterium
GAAAGCAAACACCTCGCAAAGGAGAAGATGCTGGATACCCTTTTTCAAAGAACGATCGAAACACAATCTTTCCAAAATCTGACAGGTGCAACACCTCCTGTCTGATTCCTTCTGTGTCAGACCAAGTCTTGACTATTACACCTTATGTTTCGATCACCGTACCGATCGCCAAGCGTATCCCTTTCATGCCCTGGATCAAGATCCCCCCGGCCACCATCACATTCTCCGGGCAAGCCAAGGTATTCCAAGCCGAAAATGTGAATGCCGAGATCCTGCACGCCATCTTCCGTGGTCTTGAATCAGACCAGGAAAAACTTGCCACCATGTCTGTGATCGAAATAGAACCCGAGGGAGATTTTGTAACTTATGGCCTCGGCATTCCTCTTCTGCAGATGCGCTTCCCTGAAAAGGCACGCGGGCGTGCCCCTGTCGGCTAGCGCTTCTTCTTGTCAAACGTCTTGAAAGGAGAGTGGAAAATGATATTGCGCATTATTGTCTTCTATGTACTGACATGGTTCTTCCTGATGTTGCTAGGAGGCATTCAACAAGCAACTGGCATTGTCCCAGCGGAGATCGGGTTGGCCCAATGGGGACCTGGCATCGCAGCACTGTTGATGCTGGTGATCTTCCGCAAGGATGGCTTCAAACTTACATTATTCTCAAAAGGAACGCCCACCCGGCGCTATCTTACTGCTGCCCTGATCCCGCTCGGAGTGGGCCTGGTCATCTACTTGGTTCGGTTCATGATTCCGTTAGCATCCACAGCTGTCCCCGGGATTTTCGATACTCTACCCTTGACTCTGCTGTGGATGCCCCTGGGAGCGCTTGGCGAGGAACTCGGCTGGCGCGGATACCTGCACAAAAAACTTGACCCGCACATGCGTGGTCTGTTCTCGTCACTGCTGGTTGGTATTCTGTGGATGCCGATCCATGTTCACTTCCTCGCCCAGGGTCCCATCTTTCTCTTTTTCTTTGCCTTGATGCTCGTCTCCTATTCAGTCGTGATCTACGCTCTCGTTCAGGACACACAATTCAATGTGCTGCTGGCGGGCATATTCCACCTGTCGATCAACCTCGCCAACCTGCTGGTTGTGGATCTTCTCTATCAAACCTCTTTCATGATGATCAATTCGCTGGTCTGGGCGGTTGTGGCAGCGATCACCGTTATCGTAAAAAGAGACCTCTTTCTCGGTTCAAAGGCTAAAAAATGAAGATCACCATCCTTAACGGCAATCCCTACCCATCAGCCTTCGATACTTCTCTCGTGCAATTGCAATCCATCATCGAAGGGGGCGGTCACAGCGTGAGACGCCTGGACCTGCGCGACCTGCCCTTGCGCCCGTGCGTGGGCTGCTGGGGCTGCTGGGTCAAAACCCCCGGCGAGTGCGTCGCCCGGGATGCCTCCCTGGAGATGGACCGGGCGGTCATCAATGCCGACTTCGTCCTGTGGGCAGCCCCGTTGAAAATGGGCTTCCCCTCCGCCCTGTTGAAAATGGCCAACGACAAGCACCTACCCCTGATCCATCCCTACATGGTGGTGGACCATGGCGAGGCGCACCACCTGAAACGCTATCCCCTCTCCCCGCGCGTCGGCCTGCTGCTCGAGAGGGAAGCATCCACCGATGAACGCGACCTGCAGATCGTTAGTGACATCTACAGCCGCACCGCCCTCAACTTCAAAACCCGCCTGGAGTTTTCCCTGACCGCCACCACGCCCATGGATGAAGTTGCCCGCCGGATCGTGTCCGCCCGCCACCCGCTTCCACTGCCGAGGAGACCTGCCCCCACCCAGGGCGCGACCATCCCGTTGCCCTCCCGGCTGACGCTCTTCAACGGATCGCCGCGCGGGCAGCGCGGCAACACACCCATTTTCCTGCGCGAGCTGGCAGCAGGATTTGGGGGGGATGCCACGATTCATCATCTCATCCATCTCAAGCAGATGAACATGCATGTCCAAGCGTTCGCAGAGGCCGAATGCGTGCTGCTCGGCTTTCCTCTCTACACCGACGCCATGCCCGGTTCGGTCAAACAATTCATCGAGGCATTGGAACCGCTGGCAGGACGCAAGAGCAACCCACCGCTCGGCTTTGTGGTCCAGTCCGGTTTCCCGGAGGGGCTGCAGTCCCGGTACGTGGAACGTTACCTCGAAAAACTGGCAGCCCGGCTGGGCAGTCCCTACCTGGGGACGATCGTCAAGGGCAACGGGGAAGGGGTGCGCATGATGCCGCCTGAAATGACCCGCGACCTGTTCGCGAACCTGCACTCCCTGGGGACGGGTCTACGGCAGGATGGTCGTCTCGATCCACGGATCATGGCCCATGTCGCTCAGCCGGAACGCTTCCCCGCCTATCTCGACCCGATTTTCAGGCTCTTCCTGCGCCTGCCTGCCGCCCATTCCTACTTCGACGGGATGTTGAAAAAGAACGGCGCCTATGAACATCGCTTCGCCAGACCGTTCCTCGAAGAAAAGCGGTAAAGAACCTCGCGACTTTTCAAGACATTTACGCCCATCATCCTGCCATCCGGCTGTATAATCATTGCAGGAGCGTCTTCTTGGCCAGGTTGAAGAAAAGTCCCCACAAGCATCGCAAACGACCGATCGCGGCAACCATCATCATCCTGCTGGTACTCGGTGAAATCGCCCTGCGCCTGTACTGGGTGCTCCATTACACCCTCCAGTCCGGGATCTGGCTGACGGGCCTCCCCGGGGTGCTCTGGGAAGCAGGAAAACCGACATCAGCCGGACTGGATCTCGCCGCGGCGGTCTTCCGCCTGCAATGGCTTCTGGTTGCCATCGTGGTGCTCATCGGGTTGCTGCGCCTGCGCCGCTGGAGTTGGGTGATGCTGGTCGTCTGGGTCAGCTACTCGCTTTCGGTCGGTCTCCTTCATTACCTTTACCGCGCTGACATTCCCTTCACGATCGCTGATTTTGCCGTCATGGCTGCCGACGCGGTCATGGTGTTTGCCCTCAACCAGTTCGATGTCCAACGCATCTACGGGATCAGGAGAGATGATGCCGAACCAGCCGGGTGAACGCACAGTCACCATGCCCGCCTCCGCCAGTGACATGGAACTTCTGCGCCGTTTTGAGCCGGTGTGTTGTTACACCAGCGGGGAACAGTTCTTTCCCATGGATGTGGAAGCCTATGTGCGTGAATGCAGCCTGTGGGAACACACACCCAGCGGTGAAGAAAGCGTCCTCGTCCGCCAGGGAGAGTTGGACCTGGAAGAACTGGTTAAGCCCCGCCAGGCGCCTTTCCGCACCGTGCACTTTTTGCGCTTCATAGAAAATCTAAGCATCACCGAGGCCGCCCAGGCACTGACCGACCAGGCCTTGCTGCGCCGCCGCATGAATGATTATTTCCATGCCGGCTTGGGGCGCCTGGCACGCGGCGGTTTCCTGCCGCGCCTTGCAGATGCCCTATTCTCGCTCTCTTTCCTGTTGCGCGGCAAGGTTTCTGCGGCCACGGCCGCCTCCGCCGAGTTGGCCTACAACCGAATGCTGGGTGCAGACAAGCGCCGCATCCATTATGCCCGCCTGGTGCGCCAAAATGGTTGGGTCATCCTCCAGTACTGGCTGTTCTATTGTTACAACTCGTGGCGCTCTGGTTTCCACGGCGTGAACGACCATGAATCTGACTGGGAGACCATTTCGGTTTACTTGTATGAAAAAGACGGTCTCCTTCATCCCGAATGGGTCTCCTGTGCCTCGCACGACTTCAAAGGTGATGACCTGCGCCGGCGCTGGGATGATACCGGCGAATTGACGATCGAGGATGGGCACCCGGTGATCTTCATCGGTGCCGGCTCGCATGCCGCCTATTTCCGGGCTGGCGAGTACCAGGCAGAAGTCAACATCCCCCTGCCTGGCTGGATCTCCGGCATTGTTCGTACCTGGAACCGCTTCTGGACCGAGGTGCTCAACCAACCCCCTGCCAACCCGTTCCGCATCCCCTTCGTGGATTATGCCCGCGGCGACGGGCTGCGCATCGGTCCCCAGGACTGGTCATCCGTGATGATTGACGAGTCCACCCCCTGGATCAGCCAGTACCGCGGGCTGTGGGGGCTGTATGCCCGTGACCCCATCTCCGGAGAGAATGCCCCCGCCGGGCCAATGTATAACCGTGATGGGACACCGCGCAGTGCCTGGTATGACCCGCTGGGTTTCGTTGGCCTGGACAAGGTTCCACCACCGCCCATCGCCCTGAAACTGTTGGAGATTGAAAGCTCCCAGATCGCGGCCCGGAAAGGCGAACTGGAAAAAAATATCCTGGAGAAGAACGAGAAACTGCACGCCATGGGCGTCAGGTTGCGCGCCATGGAGGAAAGTCCCCACATGGCAAAGCAGTATGTTGCGCTGGAGAAGAAGATCAACGCCCTGGCAGACGAGATCAAGGGTCTGCGCCGGGAAAGATCTGAAAACATGGCCATCATGCAGGGACTGGCCTTCCAACTCGACCAGCTTCGCTCCGGAAAGACCGGATCACCGCGCTCCCACATCCATCACCTGGCTGTGCCATCGGGCAGCATCTCTGCCCGGTTCAGCAATGCTGCTGAGACTTGGGCTGCCGCCAGCCTCAGCCTGATGCTCTTTTCCATTGCCGGGTTGATCTTCTTTGCCCCCCGCTATCTCTGGGCCGGGCTGGCGGTCATTTCCATCCTCTTCCTGGTGCTCGAATCGATCCTGCGCGGTGCCTTTATCAATACCGTGGGGCGCATCAGCATGTTCCTCGCCCTATTGGCCTCCATCGTTCTTTTCTTCCACTTCTGGAAATACATCATCGTCGGTATCCTCCTCGCATTGGGCATGTACCTGCTCTTTGAGAGATTGCGGGAATTGACCCGTTAGGGAATAAAAAGCTCCTCCCCCGTCGGACGGGGGAGGAGTTGTAAGGGGGAGTTTTTTTATCCCGCCTCTGCCTGGACATCCACTTCGGGTCCTGGCTGCAGGCCTGCCAGTGCTTTCATCTCGCGATAGGTCAGTGTCCAGATGGTGGATTCATAGACCATGTACAACCCGCCAACGAAGATCAGCGGTGAGAAAAGCACCGTGAAGAACAACGGCAGGGCAAACAGCACGCCGATGATCGCCGCCAGGATGTTCCCGGCAAAGAGGCTGGCGATGCCATAAGCAATCGCACCCGGGATGGCCGCCACGAGCACAGCCGGAAGCAGCAGGATGAGATAGACCGGGATAAGCAGGAAGAACAGGATCATGCTAGCCAGCCCATAGCCAAAGCCGATCCCCAGCATCACCAGCCACATCAGGGCAGCGCTCTTCCAGTTTCCCTTGAACATTGCCCAGCCCCGGCGGAAGGAGTCACCGATGCCGGTCTCTTCCAGTGCCGCCGCCCGCACAAAGAACTGGCGCAGCAAGCCCAGGAAGACCATCAGGACGATGAAGACAAAGATGAACAGGAAGAAACACCCGATGGCGGAGATCATGCCTGCGGCAGCCGCGAACTCGCTGCCATTCACGACGCTGAGCCCCACCAGGATGCCCAGCCCAAGCATCAGTCCCAAGAAGAGCATGGCTGGCAGGCTGATGAGCAGGTCGATCACCCACATGCGGAAAGCACGTCGTGACCAGCCCAGTTTCCAGCCCTGGCGGAAACCGACCTTGGTACCGGTCTGTTCGTATTCATCCACCATGCGCAGGATGGCTGACTCAGAGGTGTAGCGCACGAAGGTAAAGATCACGCCCATCAGAATGAGGAACAGCACCAATGCCACGCCGATCCAGATGAAAGTGGCAATGTACTTTTCCGGGTGCTGTACCAGGGGAGCAATGTCCTGCTGATACCAGGTGTTGAACTCGTCCCACCTGGGGCCAGGTTGAAAGTTCGGGTTGTTGCCATTGTTTCCATCATAACCCGTATTGCCGTTGAACTGGTAACCGGAACCGTTGTTACCGCCACCACCGCCGGCAGTGAAGGCCAGCAGGAGGCCAAAGATCCACAGCATCTTGTAGTTCCACAGGATATGCCACGCACGTTTGAGGATATTGCCGATATTGATCATTTTTCTTCTCCTTTCAAGAAGTGAACGGTAGGATCAGGATCGCGCCGGTGTAGTGCTGATCTTCATCGGCTTGGGGCCGCGCCGCAGCCACCACACCACCAACCAACCCCAGTAAAGGAAGATAATGCCTGCCTGCCAGAGCAGACCACTGAGCAGGTTCATCCCAAAAACAGATACTTCGTTCAGCGTCGAGAGCGTGGACTGCGCCGCACCTGCACCGAACAGGTCTGTCACTGCCTTGAACCAGATCGCCTGCTGCCCACTGCCCAGCCAGTTGGCCGTGTTGCCCAGCAGCCCGGTGGCTTCGGCAGCCGTGACCATGCCGGTCAGGGTGAACACGGTGCGCACAAAGAACCAGGAAACCAACAACCCAGCCGGAACCAGCCACCACGCCAGAGAGCCCGGCTTGGGAGGGCGGTCACGCAGGGTGCGCCGTTCCAGTTTCAGGCTGAGGTTGGAGACAAACCTCTCGGCAGGCATGAACGCAGGCACGGGTGCAGCCTGCAGCAGGTCGGACACTCGCCGCAGCCCCTTCAGTTCCTCCCGGCATTCCCTGCAGGAGGCCAGGTGCATTTTCATTTCCAGCAGGCGCGTGCCGTGCAGTTCGTTGTCCAGGTAGGCATTCAGCAAGGTGCGCATGTCGTCATGCATAGTCAACCTCCAGTTGTTGCACCTGTGTGATCAGCAGTTCACGCAGGCGGTTGCGGGCATAGTTGAGCCGGGACATGACCGTACCGATCGGGATATCCAGCACGGTGGCGATCTCCTGGTAGGAGAGTTCTCCGTATTCCCTCAACACCAGCACGCTGCGGGCTGCCTCGGGGAGGGCTTTCATTGCCTCCTGCAGGAAGGCGGCTTGTTCGCTGGCGATCACCATCGCTTCAGGGCCCGGGGTCGTGTCGCTGACCATCTGCATTAACTCGTCCATCATCGGTTCTTCAGTCTTCCTGCGCAGTTCGTCCAGGGCGGCGTTCACGGCGATCCGGTACAACCAGTTGCGCAGGGAAGATTCAGGATGAAAAGAGGGCAGGTTCACCCAGGCTCGCAGGAAGGCTTCCTGGGCCATATCTTCTGCCAGGCGCGCTTCACCGCACAAACGGTAAACCACGTTGACCACGCCGGTATAGTGCTGGCGCACAAGTTCTCCAAAAGCGCCGCGGTCGCCGTTCTGGGCTTTTTCGATCAAGCTGCGCTCGGTTTCCGCCTGCAAGTCAGATGCCACGCGTTTCTTCTCCGTGTAATGAACTACGAACTATATACGAGGTTCGGTGTTATTTTATTCGTACGAATATCGAGAGGATATGGAAAAAGCCATCTCGGTTATACTTGTTCTGCATATATCCATCTTGCCCTGAAAAAGAAAAGATGGACAGATATATCCTTGTGAGGAGAAAACCATGAACCCCTTCCTTGCCCTATTCATCACACTGGTGGTTGCCCTGTTCGAGATCCGCGCGCTGGACTTTGCCGCCCACCGCGGCTGGATCGAAAGCCGCCTCAGCCGCAAGTTGATCCACATCTTCACCGGCCCGCTGTTCGTGCTCTGCTGGCTGCTCTTCCCGGAGGACCCCATTTCCCGCTGGCTGGCAGCCCTGGTGCCACTCCTGTTCACCATCCAGTTCGCCCTGATCGGGCTGGGGGTGGTCAAGGATGAAGCCTCGGTAAAAGCCATGTCGCGCTCCGGTGACCGCCGTGAGATCCTGCGCGGCCCGCTCTTTTATGGCATCATCTTCGTGGTCATGACCGTGCTCTTCTGGAAGGATTCACCCATCGGCATGACCGCGGTGATGTTGATGTGCGGCGGTGACGGCCTGGCTGACATCATGGGCCGGGGCATCAAATCGCCGAAACTCCCGTGGAGCAAGGGCAAATCGGTCGCCGGTTCTATGGGCATGTTCCTCGGCGGCTGGGGGTTGACTTTGCTGATCCTGGCAGTGTTCGTCGCGAAGACCGTCTTCGCTGGCCCCTTCGCCAGTTATCTGCTGCCGGTCACGATTATTGCGCTTGCCGCGACACTGGTAGAATCCCTGCCCTTCAGTGATGTGGATAACATCACGGTCACCCTCGCCGCGGTATTACTCGGCTTCCTCGTGTTCTAAAATCTCAGTTTCTACCCCCGCTGCCTGCTCCACCCGTTGCCGCTGCGGGTTACGCACCAGCCAGAAAAGCAGGATCGCGGCGATGACCCCCATCACCGCCGAAACCATGAAGGTGGCCTGATAACTGACCCTGTCTGCGATCAGGCCGCCTGCCAGGGGAGCCAGGATGGTGAACGGGGCAACCAGGGTGTTGGATAAGCCAATATAGGTGGGGCGTGTTTCCTCGTTGCCGAACTCCACGGTGAACGCCATCCCGATCGTCCAGTAGGCCACATTTGCCAGCCCGGAGAGGATGACCACCGGGTACATCCATGCCAGGCTCTGCGCCCCCCAGGCCAGCAGCGAACTTGCCGTGACCGCCAGCGACCCGGCGATGAGCATCAGGCGGTGTCCCAGCCGGTCACCGATCCATCCCATGACCAGGTTGGCGACGGTCTGGGTGATCGTCAGGGCAGCCGTCAGCAGCCCGGCGGTGAACTCGTCCATGCCAAAGCGGCGCAGCCCATATACGATGTAAAAGGCAAAACCCATCGTGGCGAACTGCGAAAGGATGCGCACAAACAGGTAGGCACTGAAGTTGCGATCCCGGCGCAGCAGTTCCGTCCATCCCTTCCAGGGCGCCGGTGACCGCGCGGGCAGAACCTTCTCCTCATCCGCCGGCTCACGCGTCAGGCCGAGGAAGAGCATTGATAGCCCCATCCACACCAGCGCCACAAAGAAACAGATGGCAAAGTCGAAGCGGTCATTCACGCGTGCCAGGATGAACCCCGCGGCCACGGAAGTGACGCTGATGAGCACGTTCGCCAGGGAAGCCTGCATCCCGAAGAAGGTGCCACGCGCCTCCGATGGGATGATCTTGGCCAGCATGGTCTGCCAGCCATTGGCCGTGAACCCGGCACCCAATCCCTGCCAGATCAGCAGCGGGAAAATGATGATCAGCGCCAGCTTGTTCCCCAGGAAACCCAGTGAAAGTGCCACCAGTGCCAGCCCCAGGTACGGCAGGCGCTCGTGGAGCGTGAGCCACATCACCATGGGCTTATAGCGGCGCAGCCTGGAGACCGCCCCCGCCATGAACAACTGCGGCAACTGCCAGCCAACCGCATGGATGGCCGGGATCAGACCGATCAATAATGCCGAGTCTGTCAGGCGGCTGACGAAAAGCGGGATGATCGTACCAAAGGAGCCAAACCCCCAGCCAGCGCCAAAAAAAGCACCATCCAGCAGGTTGACGATGACATTATGTTTCAGTGAGCCGCGGATCGACTTTTCCAGGGTGGACATCGCTTGATTTTACCATCCCCGTGTTTTTCTCGAACAGCGAAGGGAACCGCGAGCGGGTGGAGTCGTCCCGCGTAACGATGAAATTCGACTCTCCAAAAGCATGAATCCCAAGAGAAGTCCAGGTAACCAGATGCTGAAAAGGGGGTCCTGAAAAAAGGAACCATCAGAGCATGATCAGCCAACAGGGTGGCTACTGGCGGTTGGGGGGAGGGGCGCTTTAAATGTAATAGTCAAGACTTGGTCTGACACAGAAGGAATCAGACAGGAGGTGTTGCACCTGTCAGATTTTGGAAAGATTGTGTTTCGATCGTTCTTTGAAAAAGGGTATCCAGCATCTTCTCCTTTGCGAGGTGTTTGCTT
>JBGSVI010000040.1:0-7095 GCA_041753035.1 Anaerolineales bacterium
TGGCGGGGAAAAGGTCCGCCAGGCGGTGAAGCGGCTCGTCCGGGAGGGGGTCGGATCCCAGAGTGGGCAGCCCGGGCAGGTGCTGCGGGGCGGGCAGGGGCGCGCCGGGGAAGGGCAGGCTGCGCCAGGTACGGGCGAACGGGGTGAAGACAGTGTAGGGGGAACCGTCGGCCTTGGTCACCGCCTCGGGTGGGTGGACGGTGAGACCCGGGAAGAGGCGCAGCGGGAGCGCGGCGGCAACCTGGCTGTCCCGCCGACGGCTGTAGGGGGAAGGATCGCGCTCGGCAAAGATGGCCTGGGCGCCGGTCTCGTGAAGCAGGGTGGAGAGGATGGAAAGCGGATCGCCGCGGCGGACGATGAGGCGGCTGCCGATCCTGTGAAGATCTTCGTCCAGGGCGTTCAGCGCGGCGAAGAGGAAGCCCAGGCGTTCCTGGCTGGAGCGGGAGGAAGCGAGCAGGTGCGGATCCAGGACGAAGACGGGCACGACCTTCTGTGCCTGGGCGCAGGCAGCCTGCAAGGCCTGGTTATCCGCCAGGCGCAGGTCACGCCGAATCCACCAGAGGACAACGCTCATGCGCTTTGCTCGGTTCCATGGGTCCCGGTTGTGCCTGCCCCACGCAGGCACGGTCAGGCTAGAGCTCGATATAGATCTTCCCGTCCGCGACGCTCACGGGGTAGGTCTGTAGGGCTTCCGGTTTTTTGCCCATGGCGAGCAGGCGGCGGGACCATTCCGGCAGTTTCAGGCCGCCCACCCCGCGCACCCAGTCCAGGTTCTCGCCGGAGCACAGGTCGAACTGGCTGCCGTGGAAGGGGCAGGTGATCACCTTGCCGTCCACCTTGCCCGCACTGAGCGGCAGGCCCAGGTGCGGGCATTTGCTGGTCACGGCGTAGAAACCATCCTGCACCCTGGCGAGGATGATGGAGACCCCTTCAACGGTGAAAGCTTTTGCGGGGAGCGTGGAAAGCGCGGAAACCTCGGTCACAAAAACACGTTTGCTCATTTTTTTACCTCTTTCTACTGCTGATGAATATTCGCCAGGAATTGGGCGGTCGCATCAACCACCTGGGACTGTTGCTCCTGACGCGAGAGCGTGGCAGGGTTATCCCCCGGCTGGTCGCCATACCAGCCGAACTGGGCATGGTTGCCGCCGACGATCTCGACCCACAGGGTATCGGCGGGCAGCAACGGGCGCGAGGCGTCGATCTTCTCCGTGGTGGAGAGACCATCCAGCGAAGCCGAGATGGACAGGACGGGCAGGGATTGGGTGGAGAGGTCGTTATTCCCCGCCGGGTAGGCGGCCCACAGCACCAGCCCCTGCACCAGCCCCGGATGGGTGTAGGCAAAATTGGCGGCCATGGCACCGCCCAAGGAGTGCCCGCCCAGCGCCCAGGCGGTTATCTCCGGGTGGGCGGCGATCACGTCCAGCGCGGCGTCCGGGTTTAAGACCGCCAGGCTGAGCGGCATGCGCGGGACGACCACCAGGTACCCCTGGTCGGCGAGCGACTGCGCAAAGGGGGCATAGGCGCGGTAATCCACATGCCCGCCGGGGTAGAGGATGAAACCGGTCACAGGCGGGCCGCCATCCGGCACGAAGGACAGCCAGGCCCCTAGATCCGCCTGCGCCGCCGCGTCGCCCAGGACGGTGCTGTAGACTTCCGGCATGGGCTTCGCCGGGGTCAGCCCCCAGACCAGGAAACCGGCGGCAGCGGCGGAGAGCATGCCGCTGAGAGCCAGCAGGACACGCAGCCCGGGGGAGAAGCGCTTTTTCCTAGCCATGGTCGACCCCCGCGGGAACGATGACAGCCGGGTGCTTGACCATGATGATGCGCCGGTAGGCGAACCAGACTGCCCAGGACATGAGCACGGAGCTGAAGATCCCCGGCGCCCACGTGCCGATGCGGCCGAGGAGGAAGCCGCCCACGGTGGGGGCGATGACCCGGGTGAGGGCTTCAAGCGAACCGGAGATGCCAAGGATGCCGCCGATCTCCTGCGGCTGGACGGCCTTGGTGATGGCCGACTGGAGCACCGTGCCCAGGACGCCGCCCGCCAGAGCCAGCGGGAACATGACGATGAGCAGGACGACCAGGTTGGGGACGAACGCCCAGGCAAGCAGGGAGAGCGCCATGAGCCACAGCCCGGTGATGATCAACTGGTTCTCGCGGAAGCGCCGGGTGAGCGGGCCGATGAGCCCGCCCTGGGTGATCACCGAGAGGAGACCCACGTAGGCGAGCACGTAGCCGGTCTGGTCCGAGCCCAGCCCCAGGCGGTACTGGGCATACAGGGCGAAGATGGTCTGGAAGGTAGCGAACGCCAGGCCAAAGAAGAAGCGCACGTGCAGCAGGGGGCCGACGATCGGGCGTTTGAGGGCCACGAACAGGGCATTGAGAGTGAAGGGCGGGCGGCGGGTCTCGCCCATCTCACGGCGGCGCTCGGCGGTCAGCGACTCGGGCAGGAGGAAGTAGATCTGGAACAGGTTGAGCAGGGCGATGGCCGCGGCGACAAAGGCGGGCAGGGCGTAACTGGTCTTGCTGAGCAGGCCGCCAGCCGCCGGACCGATGATGAAACCAAGCCCGAAGGCGGCGCCGATGAGACCAAGACCCTTGGCGCGGTTGCTGGCATCGGTCACATCGCTGATGTAGGCCTGGGCGACGGTCAGGTTTCCGGCGGTGACCCCGTCGAGGATGCGGGCAAAGAACAGGACCGCCACAACGAAGAGGTTGGCTGCCCCGGGAGCGATCAGTTTCGCCAACCCTTCGCCGATGGGGGCGGCAAAACCGAGCAGCAGGAAACCGAGCAGCGTGCCGAAAACGCTGACCAGCAACACGGGGCGGCGCCCAAAGCGGTCGGAGAGGCGCCCGAGCAGGGGCGAGCCGACCAGCGAGGCGGCGGCATAGGAAGCGACCAGCAGGCCGACGACGAAGGCCGAAGCGCCATATTCCTCGGCATAATAGGGCAGCAGCGGCAGGATCAGGCTGAAGCCGAGCAGGTCAACGAAGACAACGATAAAAATGGTGAACAAACGCGATCTTTTCATATTCCAGAAAACCTTCCAAGAGGTAAACTACCTATACGAAATTAAAATGGCGCAGTTATTTGTCGTCCGGGTCATCGCTCGCCGGGAACGGGGCGAAAGCCGAGGGGAGGATGGAGATATCCATGGGGATCTCCCGGGCGGGAAGATGGAGCAGCTGGCGCAGGCTCTCGCGCAGAGAACCCGCCAGGAACGAGAGCAAAGAGCCTGTGCGCAGGTCCAGGCCGGTTCTGCCATCCGTGGCTGCGGAGGCGAGCCAGACCACCTTGCGGGCCGGCACGGCAGGATCCCTGCCCGCGGCGCGCACCAGGAAAGGCATGACCCGGCGCAGGCGGGCTTCATACGGAGCAAAGGTGACGAGCCTGGTCAACAGATCGGTTTTCATCAGCCCCGGCTGGAGGGTAAATACGCCCACCCCACTGGGACGGTATTCCTGTGCCAGTGCCAAGGTGAACACCCGGATCCAGGCCTTGGACGAGCCGTAGGCATTCTGGTTCGCCACGGGTCGCCTGGAACCGGCACCGAGGATGTTGATCAACTTGCCCGATTGGCGGGGCAGGAAATGGCGCATGGCGACCATGGAGCCGTAATAGGTGCCGAGGATGTTGGTGTGCAGCACATCCAGGAACTGGTCAGGGGACAGGGCGAGGGTGGCACCGTAGGGACCGGCGCTGGCGGCATTGTTGACCCAGATGTCGAACTGGCCATAAGTGCGGATGGCAAAGCGGGCCAGGTCCTGCACCTGCAGCGGATCGGAGACATCGCAGGGATGGGCGACGGCCTCCAGCCCCTCGGCGCGCAGATCGGCGGCATTCTGTTCAATCTCGTCGCGGGAGCGCGCTGCCAGGACGACGCGTGCCCCTTCGAGGGAGAGGAGGGCGGCGCTTGCCCGTCCCAGCCCGCGGCTGGCGCCGGTGACGACAGCCACCCTGCCAGCGAGCTTATCCATGGGAAGCCCGATGCCCCATCCAGAAGCGCTTCCAGTCCCCGCCGCTGGTCTGCAGGGCGATGAAGGTGTACAAGGCGCCGGTGAAGAAGCCAAGCACCATCATCAGCACGACCCAGATAATGGCAGACAGAACATTCTTTTCACGGTAGACGATCCAGCAGGAAAAGAGGGTGAAGCCGACATACAGGTCCACCAGGGAGACGATGCCCCAGGGCATGGCGAGCAATTGGGTGCCTTCGGCAGAGAAATCGCCGACGGTAAAGCCGTAGACCAGGATGGCGCTCATGGCGAGCACACCGAGCAGAGAGATGATCTTCGCAATTTTCATGACAGACTCCTTTGATTCATTTTTTGCTTCGAGGCGGCCAGGGCAGGAAGGCACTGGTGTTTTCCACGTATTCCTTGTACCCGGGGCGGGTTTCCAGGGACTTCTCCAGCAGGGCGACACCGGAGACGCGCAAGAGCAGCAGCGTCATCAGCGCCGGGCTGAAGACCGTCCACCAGCCGCCGGCGGCGAGGGCGAAAAGATAGAAGCCCCACCACTGGGCAGAATCGCCAAAATAGTTGGGGTGGCGGGTGTAGCGCCAGACGCCGCGGTCGAGCACCTTGCCCTTGTTCTGCGGGTTGGCCTTGAAGCGCGCCAGCTGCAGGTCACCGGCGGTCTCGAAATAGAAACCGAACAGCCAGAGGGCCAACCCAGCCAGGTCGAGGAGGGTGAAGCCAGCGGTGCGGGAGTAGAACTGCACCGCCAACAGGGGAGCAGAGACGATCCACATGAGCAGACCCTGCAGGAGGAAGACCTGGAAGAAGCTCTTCCACCACCAGATGGCCCCGGATTCCTTGCGCCAGGCCTGGTAGCGGAAGTCCTCGGCCTTGCCCCAGTTGCGCCAGAGGATATAGAGGGAGAGGCGCAGTCCCCAGAGGGTGACCAGCCCGACCGACAGCAACTTGCGGGGCAGGAAACCGTCCGGGGTGAGGGCATAGGAAACCCACGCCGTGATGACAAAGCCAGCGCCCCAGAAGATATCCACGATGCTGGAGTTCTTGAGCAGCAAGCTGAGCAACCACAAGAGGGTCATCAGCCCAAGGATGACCAGCAGAACGACCAGGTAAATACCTAAGAATGACATATCAGATGCCTTTCATAACTTTTTTGGAGATACAGGCAAAGCCGATCACGCCCGGACCGATGTGCGCCCCCAGGACAGGGTTGATCTCCTCGACCAGGATCTCCCCTTCCGGCAGGAGGGGTCTCACCTGCTCCAGCAGCGCCCTGGCACGCTCCGCAGAGCCTGAATAGAGCAGGGCGACCTTCTCCAGCGGGGCGGTCTCGTGGAGCAATTCCACCAGGCGTTTGAGTGCTCCCTGGCGTGTGCGGATCCTCTCGGCAGTCGGGTTTCCGTCATACATCTTGAGGAATGGCTTAATTTGCAGCAGGGTACCCAGGAAGGAAACGGCAAAGTTCATCCTGCCGCTGCGGCGCAGGAATTCGAGGGTATCCAGGGCGGCAAACACGCGCGTGCGGCTGACCTGTTCGGCCAGCGTGGCGAGGATCTCGGCCATGGTCTGCCCGGCTGCGGCTGCCTGGGCGGCAGCCAGCACCTGGAAGCCAGTCCCCAGGCTGAGCTGGCGTGAGTCGACGACGGTCACCGGGATGGCAGTGATCTCCCCGGCAGCCTGGGTGGCAATATTGACGATGGCGCTCAGTTTTTCGGCAATGTGAATGGAGAGGATCCCGGTTGCCCCATCCGAGGCCAGACGCTCATAGACCTGGCGGAAGACCTCGGGACCGGGGGCGGCAGTGGTGGGGGTTGGCTTGAAAGCGGGCAGGCGGGCGTAGAAATCCTGGCGTGACAGGTCGAGGCCATCCCGGTATGACTGGCTGCCGACGTTGATATACATCGGGATGATGGTGATGCCGTGTCTGGCGATCAATTCCTGGGGCAGGTCACAGGTGCTGTCTGCCACGATGCGAATGGTCATGTTCCACTCCTGTTCTCTGGTGATCCGCTACCAATGCGCCGTGTCTTGACCCAAATGGAGGGCAGGCGGCGGAGCTTGTCCCAGGCGCTCAAGTGGGCGCGGCGGGTGAATACATCCCCGTCCTGCTGCTCGATCTCGTCGAGAATGGCGGCATACAGATCCGCGGCTGCGGCGATGGCAAAACGGCCATCCACATTGAGCATGGCGATGCCGGGCCACGCCTCGGCATACAGGCTCCTGATCCGGTCGAGCTGGAAGCGCAGGAAATGACGCCACTGCGGGGTGATCCTCCCGGCGGCAATGTCTGCCTCGCTGACGCCGAACTGCGCCAGTTCATCCTGAGGTAGGTACAGGCGCCCCTGGCGCCAGTCTTCGCCCACATCCCGCAGGATGTTGGTCATCTGCAGGGCGACGCCCAGCTTGATGGCATAGGGGATGGCGCCGGTGCCCGAAAAACCGATGATGTGCATGGCCATCAGGCCGACCGTGGAAGCCACGCCATAGGCGTAGGCGGCCAGTTCATCGAAGGTCTGGTAGCGTTTCCTGGTCAGGTCACTGGCTACGCCGTCCAGCAACTGCTCCGCATAGAGGATGGGAATGGAGTACTTCAGGCGGGTATCCGCCCAGGCGACCGCCACCAGGTCGAGGTCCGAGGGATGGGAGGCCAGGGCACGCGTCCGCCAGGCGGCGAGATCGAGGCCGGGGTCACTGCTTTGCGCCTGGTCAACCAGGTCATCACTGACCCGGCAGAAAGCATACAGGGCGCGCACGGCTTGTCGTTTTTTACCAGGGAGCAGCGCTGAGGCCAGGTAAAAGGTACGGCTGTGCTGGCGGGTGAGCGTCTCGCAGGCAGCATAGGCGTGCTGCAGCAGGTGCGTGTCCAGGGTGGCAATCGAAGGCGCGGTCAACTGGTCAAGCGCTTCATGCGCCAGGCGCAGCAGGTGGGATTCCCAGGTGAGGCCAGTTTGCATGGTTATCATACTCTCCATAATGTGTAATAGTCAAGACTTGGTCTGACACAGAAGGAATCAGACAGGAGGTGTTGCACCTGTCAGATTTTGGAAAGATTGTGTTTCGATCGTTCTTTGAAAAAGGGTATCCAGCATCTTCTCCTTTGCGAGGTGTTTGCTT
>JBGSVI010000041.1:0-23210 GCA_041753035.1 Anaerolineales bacterium
CACGGAACGCAGTGTGTATGCGGGTAGATCGTTCCTAGTCAAGCGGCGAGTTGCGATCCAACTCACGCTGCGAATCTAATTTTGCGATTTTTTCGCCGATTCCGGCATCTATGACATTATTTGCACAAAACCTACGTTAGATATCCTTGGATAGAGAGAAAGAATCCGGCGTTACCAGATCGATTTTCAATTCGCGCATATAAGTATCTGTACCTCGTTTCTCAACGAGGCTGGTGCACAGGCCAACCTGAACGCCCAATTTCCTCAGGGAACGGATCTGGCTGACATGGAACTCAAGAAAATTGTACTCTGTATTTACTTCAAAACGGTCAACTCCTTTCTTTTTGAAGAAGGCTCGCACCGTTTCCATATCATCGCCGAACACCTTGGCACTCTTGAGGAAGTAATCTCTGCGCGAGAAGAACTTGGTGCGAGGCAGCACAGATGAAGTATTCTGCTGGTAAATCTGTCCGGTATGCTTATTCTCAAGCGAGCAGTAATGGACACCGATCTGCAAGCCAGACTCGATGGCGAATTCGAGCAGGTCCAAACAAGCCCGTTCGCTGCCTGCCACTGGCAAGCCGCCTGCATACCAGTAGTCATAAAGCACACGGTATGGGTGAGCCTTTACCCGGTACCCCTTTTCACGAAAGATCTGGGCATTATTGAGCGGATAGCAGAACTCCAACAAGTTGATGCTGAATATCTCCAACCGATCCAGGTCCAGCAGGAGGGTTTTCATCTCATCATATGTATCCGGCAGGACAGGCATTTCAACCATCACTTTGGGAATATAGGCTTTTGCCAAAGCGATGCGTTCGAGCGTATGTTGCCTGCCCTTTTCCAGGTCATGGATGCGAAAACTAAAGCGGATCTCATCCAGACCGCAGTCACGCAGGGCCTGCAAGGTCTCTTCATCGGCATGGTCTCCGCAGGTATAGAGACGCAAATAGGCAGCAGGAAAGAACAAGCTTGCCTGCTTGAAGAAAGCCAGTGCTTCCTCCTTGTGCAGCAGAGGCTCACCACCCGTCAGGGCAAGGTGGGAGACCTTCCGGCCATTGGCATGAACCTTATCCAGTTCATCCAACACCGGCCGCAAGTGGTCTTGATGAAAAGTATAGTTTTCCTGGTTTGGGTTGAAGCAGTAAAAGCAATCCCGGTGACACTTGAGCGATACAAAGTAAGTGGCACTACCCACGCCCGTCTGGCAAGCCAGGCAAGCATCTGATATGTGGTTGATGAAGATGCTTTTCGAGTCATTGCGGACCTGCGCGCCTGCAGCGCGCAGGCGTTCCAGTTTCTCCGCGACGATCTTGCGATCGTCCAGCTGGTCGATTTCAAGGCCAGTCTGACTGATCTGTGCCAGGAAGTTATCATAAATATCAAGATAGCGAAGAATATATGCCCGCATTGCAGGGTTGTGGACCAACCCCAAGTTGGTGCGGTCAATTTCCTGGATCATTTGGAAGTCTCCTGGCTGTTTTCCTGATGGCGAGCCCGGGTGAGCCCGGCCGGCAATCGGGAACCGAAGGGGTTTTTGCGTCGATACTCACAAACAGGACATAAACGAGTCCCGTCCCGGGCAGGATAGACAGAATTGCAGCGATCGCAACGAGCGAATAAACCGGTGCGGAGAGGCAGGGCTTCCTGGACGCCAAATACATCCGAGAAGGTGGGGGCAGCCTGGATGGAGATTGCTCCTGGTTCACAAACCCGCTCACAGATGCCGCATCCGATGCAAGCGGAAGGTAAAAAGGTGATCTGGTAGGATCTTTCGGCTTCATCAAGGCTGAACTTGAGTGCAGCAGTCGGACAGGCACGCCAACAAGAACCGCACGCGCTACAGTCCTCAGAAACGGTCACCAGGGAAAAACCGCAGGCATCCAAAACCGGGTTGGCTGTTGAAACAGGAGGGGAAAAATATCGAAGTGCAGCCACAATCCTCATCCGGTCGATTCCGGGTTGAGGTTGATCTGCTTCGGCATTCCACTCAACCGCCCGGGCAAGCGCAGCCTGACCCTGCCTGGCAGCCATACGAAACAGATCCCGGCGGGAAAGAGGAGGATTTTTTACGTCGAGCAGCGGGTGTTCCGGGCGTTCCTTTGCCTGGTCAACCCAGCAGAGCGTATTTTCTTTTTCAAAGGGAGTCAGCAGCTTACAGGCAAAGGCCACCTGAGCCTCCACCTCGCCCCGCAAAGATATCCAAGGACATTGGCTGCAGGCATCCAGGCGCACGATCACTTGCTGCAGCCCGAGAGCCCCCAGTGCCAGGTAACCTCCGCTGCCAAGAGCAGCCAGACAATCGGGCCAAAGGATGCCCTGCGCAGTTTGTAACGACACCCGGTCGCAATGTGGATTATTGACACACAGCAGCTCAATCCTTGAACTATTGCTGCGCGTCGTACAGTTTAGCAGTGCCGGAATGGCATCGTTCGCCCGAAAGGCTCCCGTCGGACAGGCCGGGAGGCAGGCCAGGCAGTGCACGCAAGCCTCCGCGTCCAGAACCGGCGGTTTTCCAGCCTTGACAGCCGAGGTCGGACAGGTTTGGACACAGACATCACAATCGCTGAAATGATCATGCGTGTGCAGGCAGCGGTGGGGATTAAAAGTAACACTGCTGCGGTCCAGGCTGGCCAGGCGTTCCGCTGCAGAATAAAGGCTCATTTTACCAGGACCGCCGGGACCTCGATTTCCAACCAATCTGCGGTTGCCCGCAGCGCGCCTATGGTTAACCAGGCCAGACCCCGATAGAGATCTGTTTTGGCATGTTGCGCCACCTGAGCACACCAGGTGGGGGCCCAGCGCAGGAGATGCGAGCTCATGAACTCACGTTGTGCTGCCAGGAGCTCTTCAAGCCCGTTTCCTCCCTGTTCGAGTTCCTGCAAACCCAATTTCGCCAGGTGAGAAACGAAGGCCATCTCCAGGCCAATGTGGTCATCCGGTTCCGAGTTCAGCTTCTCCGGTTCAAGGTTAAACCGCCGGTACCATTTTCGGACCTGCAAGGTCTCTTCCTGAAAGACCATGCGCGATTCGCTGAAGTAAACCGATTCCCAAACCGGTGCAGGTACCCGCCCGGTCCCGATGAACAGGCGGGCATTGTCAGCCTGGATATCAAGAAAAACCTGCTCAGAGAGTCCACTCCGGTTCCGCTCACACCAGCGAGTGAGCAGTTTCTGACCATTGGCAATATCCGCTTGATCGCTGCCAAACGGGATTTCACTGAAAACATCCTCGTCAATAAGAGACTGAAGCCACGCCCGATCCGGCTGGGAATACAGGGCCTTTCCCAACAATCCGAACAATAACATCTCGCCCATCAACACAGCAGACAGCTCTTCTCGATCTATACATTGTTCCATTGTGTTTCCCTTTTTCACTTGAGGATGCCTTTCCTGTTTTCAGCCACCAGTATACCTCGTAAAGATGGGCAAAAAGAAAGGACAGGCAGGGAGACTGTCCCCGCCTGTCACATCGGGGTACAGCTTGCTACAACAAAATGAAAATAATCGCATTGGTATCGCGTCTGACCAAGAGCATTCCAGGGAGGCGACCGATAAGGTCACCTCCCTGGAATATTGCTAGTACCAAATAAACAGGTGCAAACCTACAACCCGATGCCGACGTGGGTTGCGTAGAATATGAAACGTCCAATCACCTCAGCCGCCAGGACCGCAAAGAAAGCGGGGTAGGCCAGGTAACCAATGAACTTTTCCCGGCCCACACTGGATGCATTCTGATACAGGAACAGGGCAAGCACCCCGGCCCCCAGGAAGCCCAGGGTAACCCGTAGAATGAATAGCACCAGGTACTCCCCGGCCATCATCTTGAGGCTGGCGACCGCGGCCGTGCTGCCGGTTGCGAGAACAACGATATAAACCGGCAGGACAACCAGCTCGATCCCTAGAAGAATGACTGCCGCAATGGAGATCCCGCGCAGGGAATCGCGCAACAATGAGCATTGAGCATCGATACAGTCATCTTTCTTCTTATGGATGTATGCGTAATTGGCCACGAACGCGATTCCCATGGCCATCACACCCAGCAGGAATGTCGTCACAAAGAACGTAATGGGTGTCGCCAAAGTATTCCAGGATGGCTGGGAGGGAAGCATGTACACTTTCGCCATGCTGAAGACCAGGATCAGACCCAGGATGGAAGCGATCCAGGCGATGATCGTCCGGAAAATAAACGGGCCGATCTTGCGCCACTGCAGGAGAGCAAACAACGTGGCAACCACCGCAAATGAGACCCCGAAGAGGATCTCCCGGCTCAACCAGGACGTGCCAATATTGGTTACAGCACGGTAGGCATTCAGTGGATTGCCAAGGTGCAAGAGGGATGCTCCAAAAGCCAGTGCCAGAACCGGCACGATCGCCAGGAGAGCCCGGTCACTCAGACGATCTGCCTGTTCCATGCCTGCTTTGCGTGCGGCAAAGAAATGCACAACGCCAAGCACGATAAAGGATCCGACCGACATCTGTGCAAGCACAGTAAAGACAATTAGCGCCCAATCATGTAGAGCCATCTCAGACCTCCTCGAAATCTAGGATCCGACCGGTACCTTTACCGCTGGGTTGCGAATGGCGGTGCGGGGTTACGACCAGAGATGGATGGGTGATATTGGAAGGCGGCAGTGGTTCGATCGCATCAACGTCACCATATTTCTGGCGCAGTTCTTCGAGTTCGCCGAATTCCAGAGCGCGCATCACGCATGCGTCCACGCAGTAGGGTTTTTTGCCCTCGGCAACCTCATCGACACACATGTTGCACTTGGTCATCGTTGCCGTTTCTTCATCGAACTGGGGAGCCCCGTAGGGGCAAGCCCACTGGCAGTAGCGGCAACCGATGCATAGATCTGCATCGATCAGAACGATGCCATTCTCCTGCTTGGTAATTGCGGCTGCCGGGCATGCTTCCAGGCAGAGAGGTTTTTCACAATGCATGCAGGCAACAGAAACTGCATAGGCATAAAGGTTGGGCTTCTGGAAGGCCGGATCCAGCGGATCTGGAACCCATTCACCACCACCGTACTGATAGACCTTGCGCCAGTTTCTTCCCACCGGCAGATTGTTTTTTGATTTGCATGCAATCTCACAGGCTTTGCAGCCGTTACAGACACTCGCATTGAAATAGAAGGCCATTTGGTTTGCCATGTTATGCCTCCTCTACGGGCATTCTCTGAGGCCACTTGAAATCAGGCAACAGCTCGATGGGACCGGTGTATTTCTCCACCTGGACGTTACAGGTGTTCCAGCCCTGATGCCCTTGCCCGGTTGGGATGGCACCGTTCAGAGTATTGGTTGCGCCAGCCTTATCGATCCCGGATGCTTCGTCGATTTCAGCCCAGGCACCTTCACCGAGGTATACCACCCCAGCTAACAGGCGTTCAGTAAGGAACAGCGGGCGAATCACGGCACCGTGACGGCTAGTGATCTTGACGATATCACCCTGCTTGAGGCCACGCGCTTCGGCGTCGACCTGGTTCATGGCAAATTCCTGCGGGAAGGCTTCACGCAGCCAGGGCACACTGTCCAACATCGAATGGGAGCGGCGGCGGTAATGGATTGTAACCAGTTGGAGCGGGAAATCACCCTTGACCTTGTTCTCAAAGTCACTGAAGGTATCTTCGTAGCCTTCGGTGGGCTTATTGTAGGTCGGGATGGCCCGGATCGTGGTGAAGCCCTTGCCATTCACAAAATCGGCATTGGCCTGGCAGTGGATCTCCAGTTTCCCTGAGGTGGTCTTGAGCGGGTTCGCTTCTGGATCAGCCCGGAAGGCTTGATGGGAAATAAAGGTGTAGTTGTCACCTTCCCCACGGGGAACTGCATAGATGCCATTTTCTTTGAATTCTTGCAGGCTGATCTTGCCAGTCTGAGGCTCACCTTCGACACCCAGTTCCGCGATGTCCTCCTCAGTGATTGTGACCAGGGTATCCTTGGTCTTGCCATCTGCATTCAGCGTCCAGCATCCCATAAGTTGATTGAAAGCGATCTGCTCGGGGGTGAGCGGCCTGATCACCATGGGATCAAACCCAAGCCGGGCGCCCAGTTCAGCAGCGACCCAATCATCGTCCTTGGTTTCAAAGATCGGGTCAATCACTTTTCGAGCCCAGATCAGGTGTTCGCGGTTGCCTTTAAAGTAAGCAACGCGTTCCCACATGGTGGTCACAGGCAGGACAACATCCGAATACTTGACATTGGTGTTGGGAACGAAATTGAGGGTCAGAACGAACTCAACCTTGCGGTGCGCTTCGATGCCCTTGGTCATGCCAACTTTCTGGTTGAGCGAAGAGCTGCCATCATGGACGATCATCTGGATATTGACATCTTGCTTTTCTGTTGCATTCTTGGTGTATTGACCGGTCAGGATCGCATCCCAGAGTTCATTGTTGTTGACCGTCATATTAATGGCTTCGTCCTCGAGTCTGGGAACACCGGAACCACCGCTGCCGACCAGGAACTGGTTGCCGCCATTGGCGGTCCGTTCCCAGCAGCTAACGCCAGTCATCCGTCCAGACTGCCCGATGTTTCCGGTCATGGCGCCGAAGGTCATGAAAACCTGGGGCCAGGTATCGGAATTGTTGGTGCGGGCGGCCGACCAGGCGGTCAGCAATGACACACGCTTCGTCATGGCTATTTCGCGCGCCAGGGCCCGGATCTTGTAAGGGGCAACCCCGCAGATCTCAGAAGCCCATTCAGGGGTCTTCGGCATGCGGTCGTACGTGCCCAAAACATAATCCTTGAAGTTTTCCTTGGAGTCAACGCCTTCCGGAAGGTGGTAGCGGTCAAAACCGATCGTACAGCGATTCAAGAAGTCCCAGTCGATCAAGGGATTCAGGATCGGGTCATCCTCGGTCAGGAGGGTGTGCGCCATGGCAAGTACCAGCGGGTGGTCCGTTCCAGGACGGATCGGCACCCACTCGTCAGCCAGCACCATGGCGGAGTCATTGTAGAAGGGGTCGATGAAAATGAACTTGGCGCCGGCTTTCTTGGCATCCATGTAGAATTTCATCGCATTCCCTTGCGAACTCCAGGCCGGGTTGCCGCCGAAGATCACGATCAGATTGCTCTTGCGCATGTCAAGCCGATCGTTGTTGCTGGTATTACTGAGCCCATCACCGAGACCGATAAAAGGTCCGGTATAGTACCAGGTGCCCCAGGAAGTGGTGCCCCAGGTCTTGATGGCCCCGCCGAGCATTTGGATCGGCCGTGAAAGCGTACTGCCGAGTTCCACGATGCCTTCGTTGCCATAAGCTTCCTTGATCCGCAGGAATTCACTGGCAACGATATCCAGTGCTTCTTCCCAGGAGATGCGGACCCATTCATCCTGGCCGCGCAATTCCTTCTTGCCACCGCCAGGTTCCCAATTCTTGCGCTTCATGGGGTATTTCAAGCGATCCGCCCCGAGAACTTGTTGTTGCTGGGAACGACCGCGTGCGCAAGCACGCAATTGCGGGTAATCATCAGTATCTTCGTGGGTGTCATCCGTCTTGATCTTCTGAATGACACCATCGACCACTTGAGCCTTGAGCAGGCAGCGCTGACCACCGCAGTTATGCCAGCATGCACCCGTGATCCATTCACCTTCAGCGGCAGCAGCATCGGCTGCAGCGCTGGCGGTTTTCAGTCCATAATTAAGGCCTCCAGCCATGACTGCTGTTCCGCCCAGGGCTGCGCTCCACTTCAGGAAGCTGCGCCGGCTTAGCAGAGTCTCGGTCAGAGTTTTCGTGAGGAAATCTTTTTTGCTCATTCATCTCCTCCATATCGGTTTTCTAAAAATACGATAGGCTTCAAAGAAGCAGTGCCCTTTTTGCATGGTTCAGATAAGTTCATGGTGATGTTTTCGATACGCGGCCTCCTGAACATGAGATGAACGGCAAGTCTGCCGTCGAGAGACGGTATTATATAGGTTCAGGATACACGATTATCCACCGCCCATCATCCCCCGCATGGGCACTTCGGCCTCACCCAAAAGGATGATTATTTCCCGCTATCCGTTTCGTCCTTTTGGGAGACCAGCCCGCGTTTTAATGCATACGCGGCAGCCTGGGTCCGGTTCGCAAGCTGTAATTTTGAGAGGATGTTCTTTATATGGCTCTTGACCGTGTTGATCGAGATGGATAGTTGTTCAGCGATCCCCGGGTTGCTGGTCCCGGAAGCCACCAGCCGCAGAACAGCCAGTTCCCTCTCCGTCAGGGTTTCCTCCCCTTTGCTGACATCCGTCGAACGCCTGGCCACGATTTTCATCAATTGGGTCGCCATTGAGCGGGTCATGGCGATCTCTCCCTCCTGGACGCCTACCAGCAGGCCGAAAAGTTCCTCAGCGTCCAGGCTCTTGAGCAAGTAACCGGAAGCGCCCAGTTGGATGGCCTCATAGAGGTGTTTATCATTCTCAGACGAGGTCAGCATGATGACCGCCGTGTTCGGGAAGCGCTCTTTGATCTCCCGGGTGGCCTGCAAGCCATTTTTGACCGGCATATAGATATCCATCAGGATCACATCCGGATGGAGCATATCAGTCAGGCGCACGGCTTCATCCCCGGTTTCAGCTTCGCCCACGATCTCCACCAGGTCATCGCGCGTCTTCATCAGGCTGATCAACCCCTGGCGAAAAAGGCGGTGGTCATCTGCGATCAAGAGTTTGAGAGTCATACGGTTCCTTTCCCTATAAACCAATGCGAATATGGGAAGCATAGAACAGGAAGCGCCCGAGGGCTTCAGCCACGATCGCCAGCAGGCAGGCCAGGTATGCCAGTGTAAAAAGCTCCCCTACCGTCTTTCCGGTAACCGGCATCCTTGCCACCGGTATGATCAGGTAGCCGACCCCGGCCAGCATCACGAAGCGCGCCACCAGCAGCGGTTTGTAAAGCTCCATGAGCAATTCATAACTCATCTGCGCCAGGTCAGGCCCCGAAAACATGCTGTATAAGTGAAGCGCGTTGATCAGTACGACCACGAGCAGGGCCCCCAGCGCCGCCACGGCCAGGCGTTTGACAGCCCGGGTAATGATCAGCGACCATTCGGCCATCGATTCGTCCTGCCGCACCTGGGTGAATCGCAAATCCATGATCAAGACGGTCGCCTGGGCCATCACTCCCAGGAGCAGCATCGACCCGAAAAAGGCCGGGATCGTTGTGGGTACGTTCCAGGCAGCCTGGGTTGGCAGCAGGTAGATATGGCCCATGCAATAAATGGTCACGAACCCGAACAGGATCGCCAGCCAGCCCACGGCAGTTCTCAGCCTGAAAGACCCGATCTGAAACCATTGCAGGCCCCAAAGGCAGGCGGTGAGAAGGGAATAGATGATCGTGAAAACGATCTCGCGGCTCAACCAGGAAGTCGCAAAGTTGCGCACCGCCAGGAACGACAGGAAGGGCCGGCTCAGGTGGAAATGCGCCCCGACCAGGCCGATAACGATGGTGGTTATGATTACCAAAAGCGGATCCCGGATGATCCGGTCTACCAGGGCCGAATTCTTGACTCCGGATTCAAAACTACGCAGGATCCAGAGTACCAGCAGCATGCCAACCGACATCTGGATCATGATCGTGTAAACCGGCAAAGCCCATTCGCGCAAATTCATCTCAGGTTATCCATCCTTTAGTAGAGTTGCCCGATTCTTCTGCGAAAAAACAAGCGGGTTCTTTTTCAACCCTTCGGTATCGAGACACGGAAGCTGGCAGACGACAGTCGTACCCGCCCCAGGCGCGGAATGCAGTTCCAATTTACCGCTTACGCTGTTGGCGCGTTCTTTCATTGTTTTCAATCCAAAGCTGTGCGCGGAAGTTTTTTCAGACAGGCCAACCCCGTTATCGCTTACTTCCAGGTAAATGGATTCCTGCCCGTTCTCCACGCGCCTGGCGAGTAGGACGTCGATCTTCATCGCACGCGCATGTTTACGGATATTTGCCAGGGACTCCTGCAGGATGCACACCAGCTGTACCTCGGCGATGGAAGACAGCTTGAATTCACCCTCCAGCTCGTTCACAAAGCAGGTCTCAAGGCCGGTTTGGACCCCAAATTCATCCAGGTACTCGGCGATGGCAGAAACAAGCCCTTTTTCGCTGGCCAGGGTCGTCCGCAGGCTTAGGATGTTTTCGCGCACATCCGCATTGGCAAGGTTGATGGCTTCACGCATCTTCTCCAGTTCGGCGATGAGCGCATCCCCCCGGCCCTGCTTGTGGAGCGCCCCCAACGTTTGTACTTCAAGGTTCAGATAGCCCAGCACCTGGGCCAGGCCATCGTGCATGTCACGTGCGATCCGGCCGCGTTCCTCCGTGATCGAAAGGGATTGCAGTTGGGAGGTCATCATGCCGTGCTGAATGGCGATCACCACCTGGTCTGCCATGCATTCCAGCCAGATCAGGTCTGTCTCTGAACATTGCTCTTCTTCCGGCCGGGTCGCCCAGAGCAGGCCGATCGGCTGGTTATCCAGTTCAAGCCGCACGCTCCCAAAGCCCCGGGCGGGTTGCCCCAGTCCGCAGGTGATCTGCGCAAGCTGGTCGGGGGTCTCTGTGCCCGAGGAACAATGGGTGCGCGCAGAACGAAAGGTTTCCAGGAGAAGCGGGGCCTGCACCAGCACCGGCGGGTCGACGATCCGGGTGGTGCTGCCGGAGGCATAACATTTCAGCTCCAGATGATCCGGATCCTCGGTCAACAATGCCAGCCCGACAAGATCTGCCTGCAGCAGTCGGCGGGCATTCCCGGCAATATACATGAGGATCCTGTCCACATTCTCCATTTCCATGATCTGGCGATTGATGTTTATTAGAACTTCGGTCCAGTTTTCAGCGGTCTGCCTGGCAGAGACCTGGGTGCCAATGGCCTCTTTTTGGGCCTGGTCACGCTGCTCCTGCATCTCGCGCAGTTGGCGCTTGCGGTTGGCATCAAAAACGCCCAGGCTGCGCACCACGAAAAAGGTGACTGCGCCGGCAGACAGCATACGCAAAAACTGGATCTGCACGCCGGTCACTTTCAGGACGCCGGCATAATCCAACCAGGTCGTGAAGCCGGCAAACATCGAGACAGCCGGGTTTTCGCCAGTGAAAGCGTCATAGGCGACCCGATCATAGTTATAGTAAGAGGTCGGTCCGTAAGGTGCGGGCGGTACGACCAGCCCGACGATGAACGCTTCGAACAGGAACACCAGCCCGGCGCCCAGCAGCAGGTTGGCCGCGTCTGAGAGCCCTTTGTGGCGCTGGAGGTTATACTGGCGGATAAAGCCGATCCCCGTCATGATACTGCCGGGAAGGTAGAGCAGGTAACGCGACCAGATGTCGATCGGGATCTCCAGCGGGGAAGGTGTGATGAAGGTGGTCGCGGCGTACGTGACGATATAGGCGATCGGGACGATCAGCACGCCGGGGATGAAAAATGTCCAGGCCGGAAGGGGTGTATCCCGCATCAGCCCCCACCCGAACCTGATCAACAGCAGACCGGTCAGCGGGTGCGTGAACATGCGCAGGATCGTGAGCACCCGGACATATTGATCCATGCTGCCGTCCAGGAACATATCGATCCAGCTTGTCATGCCGGCGAGGAAACCGAAAGCCGCCAGCCACTTTAAGTGGCGTCCGAGCGGCAGGTCGCTGCCCTGGCGCAACTGCAGGTAGGCCGCCAACCCCAGGCCTCCAAACGCCAAACCGGACAGGAAATGGATAAAGATCATCGCGATCTCGGCACTGACCGCAAGGCGAACACCCGCAGAGGGGTGTTGTTCAGCATGGGGATCGGACCAGGGAGTCTCGACTCATTCATCTTTTTCCGGGTGGGAGTACCAGTATCTAAAAGAACACATCCACAGCAGTAGCGGTACGCGCAAGGCCGTTTGGCCAGGGTTTCCCTGGCAGGGGCTTCGGGGGTCATGGGGAAGATTATACTGAAGAATCGCTGATTTCTGGGCGGAGATCGCTGCGAGGCCTGGTGAAAAAGAGATGAAAAATTTTGGAGCGCTCTCACCAGTCTCAGGTACTAGATCTCCTCCCCCTTGAACTGGCTCACATACAGGTGATGATAGAAGCCGCCTCGAGCCAGCAATTGCTGGTGCGTGCCCTGCTCCACGATCTCCCCCTCGCGGATGACCAGCAACTGGTCAGCATCCCGGATGGTGCTGAGACGGTGCGCAATGACAAAACTGGTGCGCCCTTCCATCAGGCGCAGCAGCGCGTTCTGGATGCGCACCTCGGTGCGCGTGTCCACGGAACTGGTGGCTTCGTCCAGGATGAGGATCGCCGGGTCCGCCAGGATGGCGCGGGCGATGGCAAGCATCTGCCGCTGTCCCTGGCTCAGGTTGCCGGCCCGCTCCGAGAGCAGGGTCTGGTAGCCCTGCGGCAGCAGGCGGATGAAATGGTCGGCATCCGCCATGCGGGCAGCCTGCATCACTTCCTCGTCCGTGGCCTCCAGCCGCCCGTAGCGAATATTGTCCATCACCGAGGCAGCGAACAGGAAGGTATCCTGCAGCACCAATCCCAGTTCACGCCGTAAAACATCCTTGCGCATGTGGCGGATATCCTGCCCGTCGATGCAGATACTGCCGCCATCCGTCTCGTAAAAACGGGTCAGCAGGTTGACCAGGGTGGTCTTGCCCGCGCCGGTGGGACCGACCAGCGCCACGGTCTCCCCCGGCTTGGCTTCCAGGCTCATCCCGCGGATGACCGGCTTTTCAGGCAGGTAACTGAACTGCACGTCCTCGAAGGTGACATGTCCCTGGACGGGAGCCTGGGGGGGGGCCGAGGCGGCATCATCCACCTCGGAGGGGGTGTCCAGGATCTCAAAGACGCGCTCCGACCCCGCCAGCGCCGCCTGGATGGAATTGTAGATGTTCGCCAACTGGCGCAGGGGACTGATGAAATTGCGCCCGTAACTGATGAACGTGACGATGGTGCCCACCGTCACCAGCGACTTCAACGCCAGCCAGCCGCCCAGCCCGGCGATGGCAATGACGAACAGGTTGCCCAGTTGGTTGGTCAGCGGCATGAGCAGCATGGCATACGAGTTGGCATACACCGCGGCGCGGTACACTTCCTGGTTGTGCCTCCTGAAATCCGCAATCACCGACTCGTTGCGCCGGAACGCCTTGACCACCCGCTGCCCGCTGATGGCCTCCTCCATCGTGCCGTTCAGGTTGCCCAGCGACTTCTGCAGTTCGCGGAATCCCTTGCGGGTGTAGCGCGCCACGAAGTTCGTGAACCAGAACATGATCGGCACCACCACCACTGCTGCCAGCGCCAGCCAGAAATTCAGGGCGAACATGGCAACCAAAATGCCGACCAGCGAGAGCACGCCCGCCAGCAGCGCCACTACGTTCTGCGAGACCGCCTGGTTGATGGCATCGATGTCATTCGTCAGCCGGCTCATCAACTCCCCCGCGGTGTGATTGTCAAAGAAGCGCAGCGGCAGGGTCTGCAGGTGCCCGAACAGGTCACCGCGCACCCCCTTGAGCGCCTTTTGCGAGATGCCCGCCATCAGCCAGCCGGAAACGGCATCCGCCAGGCTGCCCAGCAGTAAGAGCGCCAGCATCCAGAGGGCGATGCGCGCCAGCCCGGAAATATCTTTCGTGGCGATGAAATCATCGATCGCACGCCCCATCAGGTACGGACCGACCAGCCCGAGGAGGATCGAAACCAGCACAAAGACCAGCACGACGAACATGCCAGCCTTGTACTGACCAAGATACGGCAGCAACCGGCGCAGCGCCCGGCGCGGGTCGCGTGCTTTCTCGATCTTCCCCGGCATCGCCGGACCCCTGCCCACCAGGCGCGGGCGGAAAGCCGCCGCGTTGTTGCGCTCAGGAACCTGGTTGCTCATCTTGCACCCCCGTTTTCCCCGCCGCCCAGTTGCGAGGCGTAGATCTCCTGGTAGATCGGGCTGGAACGGAGCAGTTGGCGGTGGGTGCCCTCGGCGACGATGCGCCCCTTCTCGATGACGATGATCTTGTCCGCCTTCAGCACAGTGCTGATACGCTGCGCCACCACGAAACAGGTGCGCCCTTCCATCAGCGCCTCCAGCGCTGCCTGGATCTTCGTCTCCGTCTCCACGTCCACCGAACTGGTGCTGTCATCCAGGATCAGGATGGCGGGACGGGTCAGAAGCGCCCGGGCGATGGCGATGCGCTGTTTCTGCCCGCCCGAAAGGTTGACGCCGCGCTCCTCCACGTGGGTGTCGTACCCGGCAGGCAGTTCCAGGATGAAGGCGTGCGCCTGTGCCGCCTGCGCTGCTGCCACCACCTCCGCCTCCCCCGCCTCCGGGCACCCGTAACGGATATTGTCGCGCACCGTACCGGAGAACAGCACCGTCTCCTGCGGGACGATGCCCACCAGCCTGAGCAGTTCTTCCTGACGCACCTGGCGGATGTCCACCCCGTCGATCAGGATGCGTCCCTCGGTCACGTCATAAAAACGCGGCACCAGGTTGACCAGCGTGGACTTGCCCGCCCCGGTGGCGCCCAGGATGGCGACCGACTGCCCCGCCTCCACGGTCAGGTTGATCCCCTCCAGCACGGTCCGCCCGCCGGTGCCGTTGTAGTGGAAGCCCACGTTCTCGAAGACCAGCCGCGGCCAGGTGCCCTCCGGCAGACCAATCGCCCCCGGCAGGTCCTGGATCTCCGCCTGCTCGTCCAGCACCTCGTTGAGCCGTTCCGCCGAAGCCATCCCCGCCGCCCAGACGTTCGCCAGGTTGACCATGATCAGCAGCGGTCCCAGGGCGGTCTGCAGGTAATTAATGAATGCCACCAACTGCCCGGTGGTGAGATCCCCCTGGATGGACAGCCGCCCCCCCGCCCACAGCACGATGACGATGCCGATGTTCACACAGGCGCTCAGCACGGGTCCCATGGTGGAGATGAACTGGATCACGCGGATGTTGCGCGCAGTGAAATCCTGGTTGGAGACCTCGAAACGCTGCGCCTCATGGTCGTGGCGCACAAAGGCTTTCACCACCCGCACCCCGGCGATGTTCTCCTGCAGGACGGTGTTCAATCGGTCCAGTTTCTGCTGCACGGTGAGGAACAGCGGTCCCATCTTCAGCGCAAAGAAGACGATGATGCCCGAGGTGACCAGCAGCAGCGGCAGCATGGTCAGCGCCAGGCGGCGGTCGGTGTTGAACATTAAAATGATGCTGCCGAGCATGATCAGCGGGGCGCGCGTGCCGATGCGCAGCGAGACCTGCACCACGCGCTGCAAAACCCCCGAATCGCTCGACAGGCGCACCATCAACTGCCCGGTCTTCAGGCGGTCCAGGTTGCCGTAGGAGAACGACTGGATCTTGAGGAACAGCGCCTCGCGCAGGTCGCGCGCCACCCCCTCGCCCACCTGCACCGAATAGATGTTGTTGGCGATGGCGAACAGGGTATCCAGCACCGAGATGCCCAGCATGAGCAGGAACGTGCCGGTCACCACCTGCATGTCCTGCGGGACGATCCCCTGGTCGATGATGCGTTGCACCAGGCGCGGGATCGCCAGGTCCATCAGCACCACCAGGATCAGCAGCGCCAGCGAAAGGGCGCTCTTCTTCCAGTAGGATTTGACGAAGCGCAGAAGTTTGAATACTTGCTTCATGGGCGATTGGATCTTCTTTTGGGGTTCAATGGTCTGCTTCCATGCCTGCTCTTTTCGCCGCACCGCTCAACGCAGTCCGCCCTATCATATCATCCATTTCGGGAAGGAAATGAGAACGACCTTTTTATGTTCCGCTATTCACCGCCCACCCCAGCAGCGCCCACAACCCGAACCCGACAAGGATCACCCCGGAAACACGGTTGACCCATTGCAGCCCGTGCGGCGTGAACCGTTCCCGCAAGGCGCCGGCAGCGCTGCTCAACATCAGCCACCACGCCGCAGAGCCTGTAAAAACCCCCAGCACCAGCAGTCCCGCCGAAAGGAAGTCCCCGCCGGTGTTTGCCAGTCCCAATCCGGCAAAGATCGCCACGAAGGAAAGGATGGTCATCGGGTTGGTCAGCGTCAGCAAGAACGTGGAGGCATACGCCGCCAGCAGGCCCTTCCCCCCACCTGCGCCCGCGCCTTCCCCCGGCTTTGCCAGCAAAGTCTTGAGACCCAAATAACAAAGGAAGACGCCACCGACCAGGCGCAGCCAGGCCTGCTGCCCGACCAGGAAGTTGGCAATGAACGCCAGCCCGAAACCCGCCACGCAGCCATACAGCGCGTCCGCCGTGGCCGCCCCCAGCCCGGAGACCAGGCCGGCAAGGCGTCCCTCGCTCAGTGTGCGCCGGAGACACAGCACACCGATCGGCCCCACCGGCGCGGCGATCGAAAAGCCGATCACCATCCCCTGGAGCAGGAAACCGATCTCCATGCAGTCATCCCCCTGTTCACTCAGCCAGGATAGTGTTCACCGCCTGCTTCAACTTCATCGGGTCAGCGATGAAGGGGAACGACTGGCGCGTGCCCCCGCTGCCACTGATCACCAGCGTCCCAAATCTGAAGATGCGCCCCATCAGGCTCTGGTTCACCCCGATGCTCTCCACCTTCCCCAGGATCAGTTCCAGCGAACTGCGGCGCAGGATGCCCACCTTGCCGATCACGCGCTGGTCGGTGAGGGCGAACTCGGTGTATTTGCGGGTCAGGAAAGCATTGAGCAAACCGATCAGCGCCGAAAGCCAGAAAAGAAGGCCGAACCCGAAGGCCACATAGGAAGCCTCTTCGTCTCCACCGGAAACCAGCATGATGCCGATCACCGTCAGCACCAGTGCCAGGAAAGTGAAGACGAGCGGCGACAGGTAGATGAACCAGTGGATCTTCGCCACCGCCAGCACACGCTCGCTCGGCATCAGGATGGAACGCACATACTCCCCCACCTGCTCCAACGGCACCGCCGCCATGCGCTTCCGGGCGGGAAGGGCAGGCGCAGACTGCGCGGCGGGCGCCGCACCGACCTCAAAGGGGAAATCCGGCACGGACAGCAGTTTCTCCAGCCTCTCCGCCGCCTTGGCATTGCCCGGATTGAGGCGAAAAACCTGCTTCAGACAGTGGATGCGCTCCACATCCGTCTGGCAGGCGCTGTACATCCAGCCCCAGGCGGCTTCGCTGTCCGGCTGCTGCTTCACCGCCTCAATGAACAACCGGCGGGCATTCTCCCGTTCCCCCGCCTTAAAAGCTGCGATCCCCTGCTGCAGTGCATCGTCCATGTGCGCCTCTTTTCCGGGTCAGTCTGGTGTGATCATCGCAGGCTGCCAATTTCACCCTTCAGGCAGCCAAATGATGACCATCCCATTATAAGCCCGCTTCATTCCGCCTGCGCCACCTCAGCCCCCGGTATTCTTCCGGAAGACATCCCGGGTCAGCAGGATCCCCCCGATCCCCATGGCGATCACCGCCAGGGTATACAAAACCAGGGCTGCCAGTACCAGCGCCCACTGCCACCCGCCGGGCGCCGTCTCCCCGGTGGCCAACCCGGTGACCACCGCCAGCCCCTGCACGGATAACAGCAGGATCACCGCTGCCGCCAGCCCCCAGCCGACCAGCCCCTGGCGTCTTTTCGCCCGCAGCGCCGCCCAGAGCAACAGGCCTCCCCCTGCCAGCGCGCAGGGGAACAGCTCCGCCGGCATCAGGTAATCGAAGCGCAACATTCCCCAATAGATGGAAAAGATCGCCGAGAGTACGATCGGCGCCACGATCGGAAAGCAGGCCAGCACCGTGCCGGTCACTGCCAGCCTCTTTGTCAACCAATTCTTCTTCTCCATGGACACCACCTCTCTACCAGCGGCACTCACCCCGCAGGCACCGTCATTATCGCGCCGAATCGGTCAAAGTGCACAGCTTTCATTCCCCTCCTCCGGCCCGGCCCCCGCAAACGATTGTGTCTCACAGGGAGAGAGTATCCAAGCCAAACGCCTTTTTCACCCCCGGGAAGAACAGCCGGCTGAACTGCAGCGTGATCTCCTCCGGCGGAAGGCGCGGCTCCTGCTCCAGCCACCAGCCCATCGTGCTCAGCAGCGCACCGCTGAAATAGGCCGCCAGCAGGTCCACCGGCACGGAGGGAGGCAGGGTCTGCAGTTCATTCTGGAACTTGGTGTTCAGGAAATTGGTGAACGCCCGGGCGGTGATCGCGCGGATCCCGTCCACCAACCGGCGCGCCGAGCCGCCGCTCAGCAGGATGCGGTACAGGCTGGCATTCTTCTCGGCAAGTTCAAAGATACCCACCAGCGGCAGCACCGGCTGGGTTTCAGCGCCGGAGACGCCCAGCGTGGCCAGCCAGAACGGCGCCGGCAGCCCGGAGAGGACCTGCACCCGCTCCATCGCCATTTCATAGACCTGGTCGAGCAGCAGGTCGTCCTTGTCCTTGTAGTGCAGGTAGAAGGTCGCCCGGCTCACGTTGGCCCGGCTGGCAACCTCCTCCACGGAAATCTGCAAATACTCTTTTTCCTGCACCAGTTCCATCAGCGCCGCACGCAGCGCCTGGCGGGTGCGCACGATCCGCCGGTCTATTTTCACAGGTTTCGCTTCGTTGGCTTCTGGCATGGATCATGACCTCTGCTTGGGATTGACAAAATTCTCTTTTTCAATATAATTGCCCGTAGATAATAGACAGTGTATAATAATTGTCAGTGCCTATTATTTTACCCTATTTTACTGGTAATGGAAACGCTCCCGTTCCGATAAGCATGTCCACTCCCCCCCCTGCCCCCTCCCCGCTCATTTCCCTGCGGGATGTGTATAAGGTCTACGAAACCGCCGCCGGGGATTTCCCCGCCCTGCGTGGGGTCAACGCCGATGTGTACCCTGGTGAATTCCTGGGCGTGCTCGGCAAATCCGGCGCGGGCAAGTCCACCCTGCTCAATATGATCACCGGCGTGGACCACCTCACCAGCGGCGAGGTCATCGTCCAGACCAATGGCAAGCCGGTCTCCATCCACACCCTCGGCGAGAACGACCTGGGCCTGTGGCGCGGGCGGACGATGGGTGTGGTCTTCCAGTCCTTCCAGCTCCTGCCCATGCTCACCCTGGTGGAGAACATCATGCTCCCCATGGACTTCTGCGGCCTATACCAGCGCGGCGCGAGCCGCGAGCGCGCCCTCGAACTGCTGAAAATAGTGGAACTCGAGGAGCACGCCCACAAACTCCCCAACCACATCTCGGGCGGACAGCAGCAGCGCGTCGCTATCGCCCGTGCCCTGGCCAACAACCCGCCCATCCTGGTCGCCGACGAACCGACCGGCAGCCTGGATTCGGTCACCGCCGACCACATCTTCAACCTCTTTGTCCAGTTGGTGGACGCAGGCAAGACCATCATCATGGTGACCCACGACAACAGCCTGGCGCCACAGTTCTCTCGCCATCTCTTCATCCAGGATGGCGAACTGCTCCCCGACCCCTCCACAGAGCCGGAATGGCAGCCCGCCCGCCCCACAGACCGCTGGAGGGAAGCATGACCCGCCATCCAGGCCAGTCCATCCCCGCCGCGGAGACGGTCATCCAGATGCACAAGGTGGTCAAGACCTTCAAGAACACCGCCGGAAAATTCACCGTCCTGAAAGGCATCGACCTGAGCCTGTCGCGCGGCGAGTTCGTCGCCATCGTGGGCAAATCCGGCAGCGGCAAATCCACCCTGCTCAACATGATCACCGGGATCGACCACCCCACCGGCGGACAGGTGGTCATCAACGGCGTGGACATCTACCAGATGAACGAAAGCCGGCGCTCGTTATGGCGCGGCAAGAACCTGGGTATCGTCTTCCAGTTCTTCCAGCTTCTGCCCATGCTCACCCTGCTCGAGAACGTCATGCTGCCGATGGACTACGTGGGCATGTACGACTTCGACGAACGCCCCAAGAAGGCCATGGAACTGCTCGCTCTGGTGGGACTGGAAGCCCAGGCGCACAAGCTCCCCGCCGCGGTCTCCACCGGGCAGCAACAGAGCGCCGCCATCGCCCGTGCCCTGGCCGCTGACCCGCCCATCATCTGCGCCGACGAGCCGACCGGCAACCTCGACTCGCGTTCCGCGGATGCCATCATCCGCCTGTTCGACGGTCTGGTGACCGGCGGCAAGACCATCGTCATGGTCACCCACGACCCCTCGCTCACCGAGCGCACCTCGCGCACCCTCATCATCTCCGACGGCGAACTCGTCGATGAGACCGTGGCGCGCTGCCTGCCGCTGCTCGGCCACCACCAGATGCTCGAGATCACTCACCTGATCCAGCGCCAGGTGCACCCGCCCAACGCCTCCATCCTCAACCAGGGCGAACACGTGGACAACTTCTTCATGGTCGCCCGCGGCGCGGTGGAGGTGGTGCTCTGCGCCGGCGGGAACGAATTCACCATGGCGCGCCTCGGTCCCGGGCAGTTCTTCGGCGAGATCGAGTTGCTGCACGGCGGGCAGTCCCTGGCCTGCGTGCGCGCCGCCTCCGCCGGAGAGGTGGAACTGCTCGCCCTGCCCCGCCCGGCCTTCCATTCCCTGTTGGAAAACTCCCCCCTGACCAGCGAAGCGCTGGCAAAGATCGTCCAGTTGCGTCTCGAAGAGAACCGCCGCGCTGACCGGCGTCAGTTGCCAGGAGGCACCCTGTGATCCGCCCGCGCTGGCGCAAAGTCTTCCACGACCTGGTGGGTAGTTTCTCGCGCACCGCACTGGTGGTGGTCTCCATCGCCGTGGGCGTCTTCTCCATCGGCGTGATCATCGGCGCGTTCGTCATCATCTCCAGCGACATGAGCGCCAGTTACGCCGCCAACAACCCGATGAACATCGAGCTGCGCACTGACCCGTTCGGTGACGAACTGCTCGCCTCCGTCCGGCACATGCGCGGCATCGAAGACGCCGAGGGACGCCGCGTCTTCAGCATGCGCGTCCGCTCCGCAGGCTCGCAGAAGTGGGTCACGCTGAACATCGTCGCCATCGACGATTTCGCCGCGCTGGACATCAACCGCCTGAGCGCCCTCGACGGGACGAACCTGCCCGCCGACCGCCAGTTCCTGCTCGAAAAGAAAGCCCTGGAAGAGCTCACCTCCAACGTGGGCGACACCCTGGAAGTGGAACTGCGCGACGGCAGCCTCAAGACCGTCACCGTCGCCGGCATCGTCCAGGACCCCGCCACCGGGGCGGGCGATTTCCTCGCCCAGCCCTTTGCCTACGTCACCACCGGCAGCCTGACCTACCTGGGTCAGCCCGACGCCTTCAACCGCATGTTCGTCACCGTGTCCGAGGGCCAGAACGACGAGGATAGCCTGCGTCAGGCTGGTGGGACGGTGCGCGACAAGATCGAAAAGAGCGGCGTCACCGTCTACATCATGCACACCGGCAAGACCAACGAGCACCCCCTGGCATCCACCGTGCAGGCCGTGCTGGGCATCCTTCTCGCCCTGGGTGTGCTCATCCTCTTCCTGAGCAGTTCGCTCATCGCCAACACGCTCAGCGCCCTGCTCACTCAGCACCGCCGCGCCATCGGGGTGATGAAACTGGTCGGCGCCTCGCGCAACCAGGTCCTGCAGATGTATTTCGTGCTCATCCTGGCCTTCGGCGTCATCGCCCTGCTCATCGCCGTGCCCCTTGGCGGACAGGGCGCCTACGCCCTGGCGGACTTCATCGCCCTGAAGATCAACTTCAACCTGCTCGGTTACCGCATCGTCCCGCTGGCCTTCATCGTACAGATCGTCGTCGGGCTGGCGGTGCCGCTGCTGGCGGGGCTGGTCCCCGTACTCAACGGCTCACGCGCCACCGTGCTGCACGCCCTGGCGGGAGAGGCAGGCACGCAGGAAAAGAAACCCCTCCCCGGAGGCTCCCCGGCCGTCTCCGCCTTCGACCGCTTCCAGACCCGCCTGGCACAGGTGCTCGGGCGCAAGGGTATCCACATCCCCCGCCCGCTGCTCATCTCCCTGCGCAACACCTTCCGCCGCAAGGGACGCCTGGTGCTGACCCTCTTCACCCTGACCATGGCCGGCGCCATCTTCGTCGCCGTGTTCAACGTGCGCGTCTCGCTCCACGATTACATCGAAAACATCGGCAAGTATTTCATCGCCGACGTGACCCTGGACTTCAACCGCTACTACCGCCTGAACGAGATCGACAACCTCGCCCGCCAGGTGCCCGGCGTGGTGGACGTGGAAGGTTGGGCCTACGCCAATGCCGAGGTGCTCTTTCCGGATGGCTCCGTGGCCGAAACGATGACCGTTCTTGCCCCCCCGTCCGACAGCCAGCTCGTCGCCCCACTGCTGATCGAGGGGCGCTGGATCGAGCCCGGCGACACCAAGGTCGTCACCGTCAGCGAGTCCCTGCTCTCCAGTTTCCCCGGCCTGCACGCCGGCGATACCCTGCGCATGAACGTCAACGGGCAGGAGGACGATTGGCTGGTGGTCGGCATCTTCAAGTTCGTCGACCAGCAGGGCGCAGTGGCCTACAGCACCTTCGAGTACATCTCCCGCCTGGCGCACACCGCCAACCGCTCCTTCTCCTTCCGCATCGTCACCGACCGCCACGACCCGGCAACCCAGGAACAGATGGCCGAAACGATCGACGCCCACTTCCGCACCCTCGGCTACGACGTCAGCCAGGCGCGCACCGGTCAGTCCACCCTGGAGGTCGCCGCCGAAAGCCTCGACATACTGGTCACCTTCCTGCTGATCATGGCCCTGCTGACCGCCCTGGTGGGCAGCATCGGTCTCACCGGCACCATGGGCATGAACGTGCTCGAGCGCACGCGTGAGATCGGCGTGATGCGCTCCATCGGCGCAATGGACCGCGAGATCATGCGCACGGTCATCGTCGAAGGCATGGTCATCGGGGGCATCTCGTGGTTCCTGGGCGCCCTGCTCTCCTTCCCCTTCACCTACCTGCTCTCCTACATCATCAGCGTGGCCATCTTCCACACCCCCATCAGCGTCCATTTCACCCTGCTGGGCTTTGCCATCTGGCTGGGCGCCGTGCTGCTGCTCTCCGCCGTGGCATCCATGGTCCCGGCGCGCAATGCCGCCCGGCTCACCATCCGCGAAGTCCTGGCCTATGAATAAAAACGGGCGCCGCCCGAAAAGGAGTACCCCATGAAAAAAACCGCCTTGCTCATCCTGCTCAGCCTCGCCCTTCTGATCACCGCCTGCGGTGCCAAACCGGGCGCCACCCAGGCCGCCCCCACCGCCCCGCCCTCTGTGCTCATCGCCGAGGGACACCTCTTCCCGCAGCGCAGCCTGTACCTCGCCTTCCCCGCCGCGGGACGCGTCAGCGAGATCCTCGTCTCCGCCGGGGAACAGGTGAATGAGGGCCAGGCGCTCG
>JBGSVI010000042.1:0-70990 GCA_041753035.1 Anaerolineales bacterium
CGGCACCTCGATGTCGGCTCATCGCATCCTGGGGCTGGACAAGGTCCCAAGGGTCGGGCTGTTCGCCCGTTAAAGCGGTACGCGAGCTGGGTTCAGACCGTCGTGAGACAGGTCGGTCTCTATCCGCTGTGGGCGTAAGGGATTTGAAGGGAGCTGCTCCTAGTACGAGAGGACCGGAGTGGACAGACCTCTGGTGTGCCAGTTGTCGTGCCAACGGCATCGCTGGGTAGCTACGTCTGGCAAAGATAACCGCTGAAAGCATCTAAGTGGGAAACTTGCCCTAAGATTAGATCCCTGTATCCTATATGGAGTAAGACCGCAGGTAGACTACCTGCTTAATAGGCGATATGTGTAAGCACAGTAATGTGTTCAGCTAAATCGTACTAATGGTCGAGGGCTTACCCGCGTGGTGCGGGGAACTTGATACTGTTCAATGATCAATCAGGACTATTCAGCCACAATTTTTGTGAATAAGTCTCTTTGGTGATTTGTGCGTCGAGGGTACACCCGGTCCCATCCCGAACCCGGAAGTTAAGCTCGACAGCGCCGATGGTACTTGGTGGGCGACTGCCTGGGAGAGTAGGTCATTGCCAAAGAGACTTTTCTATTTTAATACAAAATTAACCTTTTCAGCTTTTTGCACCTGGAGTATAATGCGCGCTCACAAGCCAGTGTCGAGCAGATTGCTGATGAACGCCATTCCCGGCAATCGAGGAGCGCGTGCAAGGTTTGATCTGTAATTCGTTGGAATCATCCGAATTAGGGTCTTGAACGCCTCGGCTGTGTTTGTGGTGAGCCGAGTTTTTATTTTACCCCCGGAAGGAGGTGATTTCGTTGGCCAGTGTCAATTTACGCAGCAATGAATCGCAGGATTCTTTGCTCAAACGCTTTCGCAAGAAGGTTGTCAAGAGCGGTGTCTTGAGCACGATCCGTCGCAAGCGCTGGTTTGTTTCGAAGAGCGAACAACGCCGCATGGATAAGAAAAAGGCGATCCGCCGGATCAAGCGGCGCCAATATACCCGTGACTACGAATAAACCAGGCACGGAACTGGAGGCTATATGTCTAATGAAGATAAAATTCAGATGGAGGGGACAGTGATCGAGGCCTTGCCGGGAACCCAGTTCCGGGTTCGGTTGGATAATGGTCACGAGGTGCTGTCATATCTCTCGGGGAAGATGCGCAAGTATTACATTCGCATCCTGCTAGGAGATAAAGTGAAGGTCGAACTGTCTCCCTACGATCTGACCCGCGGGCGGATCACTTATCGCCAGAAGAAATCTGGTGGCGAGCCTGAGGTTGTGGAATAGCCGGTTCCGAATGCACTCATAGAAAAAGCCCCTGCTTATTAGGCAGGGGCTTTTATGTTTAACTAATGGTTATGGCAGCATTCGGAACGAGTTCAGCACCTTCATATAGTTAACCCGTTCGAATGCAGAAGCATCCTGCATGTTCTTCAGGCTCAGGCTCCCATGCATCTGCTGAATGGAGGCATACTCATGCTCGCCCATCCAGGTTTCCATTTCGGAGATGATCCGAGTGGCGTGCGGGATCCCTTTTTGCAGCAGGGCTGACGCAACCATGGCAACCTTTGCTCCGGCCATGATCGCCTTGAGCGCATCCGCACCGCTATGGACACCGCTGGTAAGGGCAAAGTCAGCTTTAACCAGTCCATGCAGAATCCCGATCCAGCGTAGTGGCAGACGAAGTTCATTGGAGTTGCTAAGCACCAGGTTGGGGATGACATCCAGGGTTTCCAGGTCAATATCCGGCTGGTAGAAGCGGTTGAACAACACCAAGCCGCGGGCTCCTGCTTCGACCAGTCGCCTGGCCAAGTTGGGCAGAGCGGTGAAATAGGGGCTGATCTTGACTGCCACAGGGATCTGGACGCTCTTGCAAACATCGCGCACCAGGGCGACATGATTTTCCTCGATCTGGACTGCGGTCAGTTCTGGATTGGTAGGCAGGTAATAGATGTTGAGTTCGATGGCATCTGCACCTGCATCCTGGATCTTCTTGGCATACTTGATCCAGCCGCCTGCTGAGACGCCATTAAGGCTGCCGATCACCGGGATCTTCACGGCTTTCTTGATCCTGGATAGGTTATCGATATATGCATCTGGCTTGAGCGTGTATTTTCCACTCTGTGGGTAGAAGGCATTGAATTCGGGTGAGATCTCTGTGCCGCTGAACAGGAAGTTGTCCAGCTCCAGGCTTTCGTGGATGATCTGCTCTTCGAAGAGTGAGTACATAACCACAGCGGAAATCCCGGCTTCCTCCATTTGTTGAACCGTCTCAACTTTCTCAGAAAGTGGAGAAGCGGAAGCCACGATCGGGTTCTTGAGCTTCAGTCCCAGGTAACTGGTTGTCAGGTCAAGCATGGTTGTCTCCTTTTATTGTAGAAAGGGATAGGGGGCAAACCCCTATCCCTTTTGGTCGGTTATTTATTCTCAGTCTGCCCGTAATGCATGGCAGCCAGTTGGGAATAGAAGCTCCAACGTGCCTTGGAATCTTCCTTTGATAGTTTCAGCAAGGCCTCGGCACGTTCTTCATCGCTCTGGGTCAACATGCGGAAGCGGGTTTCGCTGTACATGTATTCTTCGACCGGGATGGACGGTTCTTTGGAATCCAGCAGGAGCGGATTCTGACCGGCATCCACCAGGCGGGGGTCATATCGGTAGATCGGCCAGAGACCAGACTGGACGGCCTTCTTTTGCTGATCGAGACCTTTGGACATATCGATGCCGTGGGAGATGCAATGGCTATAGGCGATGATGATGGAAGGCCCGGGGAAGGATTCAGCTTCCAGGAAGGCCTTGAGCGTGTGTTGGTCGCTGTAGCCCATGGCAACGCGCGCCACGTAGACATACCCGTAGGCGATCGCCATCAGACCGAGATCTTTCTTGGAGAGACCCTTGCCCTGGGCGGCAAAGCGGGCGACCGCACCGCGCGGCGTGGCCTTGGATGCCTGTCCGCCGGTGTTGGAATATACCTCGGTGTCGAGCACTAACAGGTTTACATCGCGACCGGTAGAAATGACATGATCCAGGCCGCCATACCCGATGTCGTATGCCCAGCCATCACCACCGACGATCCAGACCGATTTTCGGACCATCGAATCAGCCACAGCCATGAGGTTCTGGGCCTGCGGAGTTTTGGAATGGGCCAGTTTTTGCTTCAAAATGGCGACGCGCTCACGTTGCTGGCGAATGCCGAGTTCGGTGGACTGGTCAGCCTTCAGCAAGGCATCCACCAAGTCTGTGCCCAGTTCAGTCGCAAAGGCGGGCAGCATACCGTGGGCGTATTCCATTTGCTTGTCAAGGGTTAGGCGGTAACCGAGCCCAAATTCAGCATTGTCTTCGAAAAGCGAGTTGGACCAGGCTGGTCCTCGCCCGTCACGGTTGACCGTGTAAGGGGTTGTGGGCAGGTTGCCACCGTAGATCGATGAACAGCCGGTGGCATTGGCAATGATCGCCCGGTCACCGAACAACTGGGTCAGCAGTTTGACATATGGGGTCTCGCCACAGCCGGAGCAGGCTCCTGAGAACTCAAAGAGCGGTTCAAGAAGTTGCGAATTCTTTATCGTTCCAGGATTGAAAGCGGTGCGGTCCACTTCTGGCAGGGACAGGTAGAAATTCCAGTTGAGCGCTTCACTCTCACGAAGAGCAGGCTGGGGAGCCATGTTGATGGCTTTGCGGGCGGGGTTGGTCTTGTCTTTTGCCGGGCAGGCTTCGATGCACAAAGCACAGCCGGTGCAATCTTCGGGTGCCACCTGGACCGTGTAGGCCATGCCGGGGAATTCCTTGAATTTGGATTCCATGTGCTTGAACGTGGCTGGAGCCTGATCCAGGAATTTCTTGTCGTACACATTATGACGAATCACGGCATGCGGGCAGACGAAGACGCACTTACCACATTGGATGCATAGGTCAGGTTCCCAGACCGGGATTTCGAGGGCGATGTTGCGCTTTTCCCACTTGGTGGTGCCGGTGGGGAAGGTGCCATCGACCGGGAAGGATGAAACAGGGATCGTATCCCCGTCGAAGGAGATCATCGGACCAAGGACATCCTTGACGAATTGCGGTGCAGCCTCGGGGACGGCAGCCCTGCGTGTGGTCTTGCTGGTGACTTTTGCAGGCACCTTAACTTCGTGCAGGTTGGCCAAGGTTTGGTCCACGGCAGCGAAATTCTTCTGGACGACGGCTTCACCGCGCTTTCCATAGGTTTTCTTGATGGCTTTCTTGATCTGCTCGATGGCTTCCTCGCGCGGCAGGATGCCGGAGATGGCAAAGAAGCAGGTTTGCATGATGGTGTTGACCCGGCTGCCCATGCCGGTTTTTTCGGCTACATCGTACGCATTGATATTGTAGAAACGGAGTTTCTTTTCAATGATATCCTGCTGTACTTCCTGCGGTAGTTCGTCCCAGACTTCCTCGGGAGTGAAGATGCTGTTGAGCAGGAATACGGCACCAGGTTGAGCGTACTTGGTGATGTTGAAGCGCTCCAGAAAGGTGAATTGATGGCAGGCGACAAAATTGGCAGTGTTGGCGCCGATCAGGTAGGGTGCCTGGAGAGGCTTGGGGCCGAAGCGCAGGTGGGAAGTTGTCAGGGTCCCAGCCTTTTTTGAGTCGTAGACAAAATAGCCCTGGGCGTAATTATTCGTTTCTTCGCCAATAATCTTGATGGAATTCTTGTTTGCGCCGACCGTGCCATCGGAGCCGAGACCGAAGAACAGGCAGCGCACGGTTTCGGGATGTTCCACCGAAAACCCGGGGTCGAAATCAAGACTGGTATGGGTCACATCTTCATCGATACCAACCACGAAATGGTTCTTGGGAAGCGCTTTCTTCAATTCATCCAGGACAGCTTTAACCATCGCCGGGGTAAATTCCTTGGAAGAAAGACCATAACGTCCGCCGATCACCTTGATATCCTGGCGGCCATGCTCAAAGAGGGCATTGGTCACATCCAGGTAGAGGGGATCGCCCGTGGCACCAGGTTCCTTGGTGCGATCCAGAACTGCGAGCGATCGGACGGTCTTGGGTAAAGCGGAAAGGAATGCTTCCACTGCAAATGGTCGATACAGGCGTACGCGGATGACACCGACCTTCTCGCCTTTTTCCACCAGGTAGCGGACGGTGGCTTCAGCGGTTTCGCCGCCAGAGGCCATCAGGATGACCACGCGCTCGGCATCCGGTGCGCCGATATAATCGAACAGGTGATAGCTGCGCCCGGTCAATTTGGCGAATTCATCCATTGCCTTCTGGGTGATCCCCGGGACGGCGGTATAGAATGGGTTGATGGTTTCACGTGCCTGGAAAAAGACATCCGGATTTTGGGCAGTGCCACGCATGATTGGCTTGTCGGGGGTCAGGGCACGGGTGCGGTGGGCGCGGACGAGTTCGTCATCGATCATGGCGCGCAGATCATCATCGCTTAATTCCTCGATCTTCTCCACCTGGTGGGAGGTGCGGAAACCATCAAAGAAATGCAGGAAGGGAATGCGGGATCCCAGCGTGGCGGCCTGAGCGATCAAGGCCATATCGTGGGCTTCCTGTACCGAACCGGAGGCCAGCATGGCCCAACCTGTCTGCCGGCAAGCCATCACGTCCGAATGGTCACCAAAGATAGAGAGCGCGTGGGTGGCAACCGTACGTGCCGAGACGTGGAAGGCAGTGGAGGTCAACTCGCCGGCGATCTTATACATATTGGGGATCATCAGCAGCAGGCCCTGACTGGCGGTGAATGTTGTGGTCAGCGCACCTGTCTGGAGGGCGCCATGCACAGCACCGGCGGCGCCGCCCTCGGATTGCATTTCAATCACCAATGGGACTGTGCCCCAGATGTTCTTCTTTCCAACAGCCGACCAATCGTCAGCGAACTCACCCATATTGGAAGAGGGGGTGATGGGGTAGATGGCGCAAATTTCGTTCGTGCGGTGGGCAACCGAGGCGGCGGCCTCGTTGCCATCAATCGTAACCATTCGTCTTGCCATAAAAGACTCCTTATTATAAGATCAGAGCTATGCTCTGTTGCGAGCTGGTACACCAACTTTTAAGTTTATCTGTGCAGGGGACCTGACGATAGTAATATAATACACAAATTCCACTGCGACTTGTCATAATTGAAAAAAATCAAGTTACAGACTGGATGAGCTCTTCCAGCCGGGGACGTGCCAGGTGGAAGGCCGCCAGTGATTTTGCATCCGGTAGAAGCCCACAGGCAGGTAGATCAAATGCAGATTGGATGCGCACTTTCTCCACGCTGAGGAATTCATCCGCGTCTGCTTCCAATGGGTCATGGCGCAGGTCCGTGGCCAGGAAAACATGCATGTATTCAGTGGAATAACCCGGGGCAAGGAAGAAACCGCCAAGGGCTTCCAACCTACCAGCAGCCATACCTGTTTCCTCGCGCACCTCTCGTCCTGCGCATGCCTCAGGAGTCTCGCCAGTTTCCAGCGTTCCTGCGGGCAGCTCCAGCATAAGCAGACCGGTTGCATGGCGGTACTGGCGCACAAAGAGCAGGTTGCCATGCTCGTCCACCGGTAGGATAACCACGGAGCCAACGTGTTCCACAATATCCAATTTCGTTTGGCGGCCATTGGGCAATTGCAGAATGTCACGACGGATGGAAAATGCGCGCCCGGAAAAAACGATCTCTGATTCAAGCAGGTCAAAGGCCATGGTCCTCCCAAATAAAGACCCAGGCGAAGGAAATCTTCGCCTGGGTTGCTTAACTTGACTGGTTACTAGGGGATACTCAGAACCGTCCCGGTCGTCAGGGTGTAAGGCGCAGGGATGTTGTTATAAGCTGCGAGGTATATAGGATCCACATCCCCGAAGTAGCAAGCGATCTTGTAGATTGTTTCATCCAGATGGACTGTGTAAGAGGCTGGGTGGGCAACCAGTGCGCGCGTTCCAGGGAATGGGTTGCCAGTCTGGGGGATCCTGATCGACAGCCCAGGCTGCAAGCTGGTGGCGGATGCTTCGGTGAGTCCGTTCAGAGACAGCAATTCCGCCGGATCCACATTGAAACGCCTGGCAATGCAGTAGGGATGCTCCCCTTGCTGCAGGGTGTAGGTGGCAGGCTTTCCCGGGGTTGGCGTGGGCGCGGCAGGGTTACCGCCTCCAAAGCCCGGAGTAAGGGTTGGTGCGAGTGGGGTGAGGTTCGCCGGCTGGGTGGTCGGTGTCTCGCCGGTTGTGGTTGTAACAGGACCGCCTGGTTGCATGGTGAGCACCAGCGCGGTGATCGTTCCGGCTGCGGTCTGGGTTTTATAGGCATCCTGAATGGGTACTGTTGGCTGGGACCCCGAGGTTGAATTCGTGGGGGTGGCCAGCGTTTGGGGGGCGACAGCAGAGCGTTCGCAGGCAGCCAGAAGCAACACGACCGCCAGTGACATTGTTAAAATCCAGATGACCTTTTTAGACATTCTTTCCTCCTGCAATTGTTTCACGAGTATTGAAAACCTGAGGTGATACTAGCACAACCTTTCTATAACGTCAAGAAGTCCTCTTGCTTTTCCTGCAACTTATTTTTCCAACCAGATGGTGACTGGACCGTCATTCTGGATATCCACAAGCATGTGAGCGCCGAAGACCCCGGTCTGGGTGCGGATGCCCAGGGTGCGCATGTGTTGTACGAACTGATCCACCAAAGGTGAAGCCACCTCTGGACGAGCGGCAGCGGTGAACGATGGACGCCGGCCTTTGTGCGCATCGCCGTAGAGAGTGAACTGCGAGACGACAATCGCTTCCCCGTTCACATCCAGCAAGGAGAGGTTGAATTTTCCTTCGGCATCTTCAAAGATGCGCAATTGGGTTGCTTTCTCCGCCAGGAAGACCGCCTGTTCAGCGCCATCTCCCTCCCCGATGCCCAACAGGATGACAAGTCCCTGCTGGATGGCGGCAACGGTTTCATCCCCCACGATGACCTTACCTGATCTGACTCTCTGTATCAAGGCGCGCATTTTTAATAGTAAAGAACCATCTGCGGACTGGAATTAGGGCAGCTGCAAAGCAGCGCGGACCTCGACCATTGTGTTCTCAGCAATCGCCCGGGCGCGGCGGGCGCCATCCTCCAGCGTCGCCTGGATGAGGCCAGGTTTGGCAGCCAGTTCGGAGCGTTTCTGCCGGAAAGATTCCAACCCCTTGTTAAGATTCTCTGCAAAGCGCTTCTTGCAATCCACACAGCCGATGCCGGCTCTGCGACATTCAACATTGATCATCTCCACATCTTTACTGGACGTGAAGACTTTATGCATGGAGAATACATTGCACACATCCGGGTTGCCGGGATCGGTACGCTTGATACGCTGGGGGTCAGTAACCATCTGCATGACGCGCTGGCGGGTTTCTTCGGGAGTAATGGCGAGTTCGATGTGGTTGTCGAGGCTCTTGCCCATTTTTTCCTTGCCATCTATTCCAAGCACCTTGAGAACATCTGCATTCTTCATCTGAGGTTCGATAAGCACATTCGTATTGTAGCGATAATTGAAAGAGCGCACTGTTTCACGGGCAAATTCCAAGTGAGGCGCTTGGTCAATACCAACCGGCACCAACCCCGACTTATATAAGACGATATCAGCCGTCATCAGCACTGGATAACCAACCAGCCCATAATTAACGTTATTTGGATTCTGGCGCACTTTTTCTTTGAATGTGGGAAGGTCGGTCAATTTCCCAAGCGGCGTGACCATTGAAAGAATGGTATGAAGCTCGGTCACCTGTGGAACGTGGCTCTGGACGAACAGGATGGTCTCATCTGGGCGAATCCCTACCGCCAGCAGGTCGAGGGCAATGTTATAGGTGTTCTGCTTCAGATTAAGTGTATCTTCAATGGTCGTCAAGGCGTGAAGGTCGACGATGCAGTAAACACATTCATATTCATCCTGGAGAGCAACATAATTTTTAAAGGCACCCAGGTAATTTCCCAGGTGGGCACGCCCGGTCGGGCGAATGCCGGAAAAAACGCGGCCTTTCTTGTTCATGGTTACCTCTTTTTTACGCTGATCTGCCCCAGGGCTTATGCCTGATGTGTGCAGACTTTGGGTGGTTGAAAGGGGAACATTCCTTCCAGCACTAAGAATATATCCTTACCGATGTAGAAAATTATAACATACAGGATTGCCTGCCCTGACCCTTTGACGCATGGCGGGCATCCATGTATAATCATTTCCAGAGAGTATCCCAACGGAGTGCTCGAGGCCCCATGGCTCTTCGAGGAAATTTAAGAGATTTCACGATCACGCAATTGTTGAATTTGATCAACCTGGCGCAGAAGACCGGGACCTTGGTAGTTGAAGGCCCGACTGAAACAGCCCAGGTTGCTTTTCGTGATGGGAAATTAGCCTACGCCCAAGTCGGGCAGGCCTCCAGTGGCCTCGCATCCATCCTCTATAAGGCCAATATCCTAACTGCAGGTCAATTCAAGGCTATTCAGCAGCGCACCAACCATATCCCTGACAAGGAATTGGGCTTGCTGCTGATCAACGCGGGTTATCTGACCCAGGAAGATATCCTTACCCACATACAGCAGTTTTATGCCGATATCGTCCAGCGGCTGTTCACTTGGGTGGAGGGCTTTTTTCATTTCGAGAATGACATCCTATCTCCCGAGGATCGCATCGGAGTCCGCCTGGACCTTGAGAATCTGATCATCGAAGGCTCCCGGCAGATGCGCGAATGGGAGCAACTACAGGATGAGATTCCCAGCCTGGATATGGCGCTCAAGTTCACTGATCGCCCTGGAGCGAACCTGCGCAATATCAACCTAAGCGTGGAAGAATGGCGGGTTGTTTCCTACATCAGCCCGCGCAATACGATCAAGCAAATCGCAAGCGCAACCAAGATGAACGACCTGGAGATTCGGCGGATCGTTTATGGCCTTCTGCAGGCTGGGCTGGTGGAGATCTGTCGACCAGAGGGCGCTGCGCCAATTCCACAGGTGCGCGTCTTCCCCACCGAGGACAAGGAAGAGCAGAAGACCCTGGTGAACAGGCTCATCTCCCGCATCAGGTCCTTATAATGTTTTGAGGGTCAGGCTTATGCAAACGGTAAAGATGGTGGTTACAGGTCCCTTCAGTGCAGGGAAAACGGAGTTTATCCGTTCAGTCAGCGAAATCGATGTGGTTTCCACGGAGCGAAAGATTTCGGCTGCTTCAGAAAAGACGGTAAAGGAGTCAACCACTGTTGCCATGGACTTCGGACGGATAACCGTGGACGATGACCTGGTGCTGTACCTGTTTGGCACCCCAGGGCAGAAGCGCTTCGATTTCATGTGGGAGATCCTATCCGAAGGAATGCTGGGTTTCATCGTTATGGTGGACAGCACCCGACCGGAAACTTTCCGCGAGGCACGCTCCATCCTAGAGACTTTTCGTGCCTATGCCCCCACCCCTTACGTGGTGGCTGCCAACAAGCAGGATATGAAAGATGCTTGGGACCCGAAAGACATGAGCCTGGCACTACGGCTTGACTCCAAAGTCAAGTTCCTACCCTGTATCGCCACAGACAAGGATTCGGTCAAGTCCATCCTGCTTGAGTTGCTGTATTCCATACTTTCTGATATGGAGTCTGGAGAGAAATAGTCTCTCCATGAAAAGTTGATCCAGTGTCTTCGATCACCACTGACCAGGGAATAGTCCATTACGAAGTGCATGGACGAGGCCGTCCGGTCATTCTATTGCATGGATGGCTGGGCTCCTGGGGTCTTTGGCAGGAGACCATGGCATATCTGGGTACAAACTATCGTACCTATGCACTGGATTTCTGGGGGTTTGGCGAGTCGGGGAAGAAACGTGATACCTATGCGGTGCAGGATTTTGTCGGCTTGGTTGATCAGTTCATGGACCGCTTGGGGATCGAGTGCGCTCCCCTGGTAGGTCACAGTATGGGTGGAACCGTAAGTCTCCTGGTCGCCAGCCACTATCCACATAGAGTTAGCAAGGTGGTTGTTGTCGGTTCCCCGATCGTTGGATCGTCTCTCGCTTTTCCACTGAAATTGGCGGGGCGACGTCCGATCGCGGCACTATTGTTCAACATGATGTGGGGTTTCAGGCTGGCGATGCGTGCCGCTTCACCGCTCATTTGCCGTGATGTGCGCTTCCCGAAAATGATGGACAATGACCTATCCCGCACCACGCTTGAATCCTTCCTGTTGAGCATTGCCTCGCTTCGACGTACCGATGTGCGATCCTTGTTACCGCAGATCAAGATCCCGGCAATGGGCATGTATGGCGAAAAGGACAATATTGTCCATCCCCGTCAATGGCAGCCAATGAAACAAGGCATTCCCCACACCCAGGTGGAGATATTCCCCGCCGCAGGTCATTTCATCATGCTTGATGAACCGGATGGCTTTATCGTAAAGTTAAAAACCTTCCTGGATGAAGCCAAAGCGTCGGCATGAACCACACGCCCGCTAATCATTATCCGAACCGGATGGGTAGGGACATTTTCCTGGCGATAGATGAGATCCCGGATTGTGCCAGACAGGGAAATCCTGCACCGGGACATGTTGACGGGATGGCTTGAGGATCTGCCAGCGAAAGGCCAGGGATTGGATGTTCTTTTCATTCATACTCGTACTAGACCAGACCCCGATGGATTGATACCATGTTAAAAATTATCCTTCAGGATCCTAAACATATCGCCCCCTTCAATGAACCTGCACGGGATCTGCGCATCCAGAACAAACCACTCTGGCTCAACCAGCGTGATTTGCTGGCCCCTTATGTGAAGCGGGAACTCGAACTCCCGCCTGGGGCGCGCTTGCCGCAGACGACCGAGGAAATGATCGTTTATCGTGACAACCTATTTTTCGATGAATTCTACATCACCGCATTCCTAAGCCAGGCACGCAAGCAAAAAAAGGCTGTGCGTGCGGCATTTTCGGTGGAGGATGCTGCCTTTCGAGAGCATGCCCTGCCTCTTTCTGTTTCCTATTCGCCCGCGGGAAACCTTTACTACGCTGATCTATGGTATTTTCCGAATGGCCCGGCTGTCGATGTGGCACCTCTGGTCATTGACATGCAGGCTCGCGAGATCGGGTATTACCATGTTCCGACCTACATGGCCTCGGAGAGTGGTGACCTGGTCTACAAGGTGCCGCTGCGTGCCATGCTCGCGATTGATTCATGGGTGCATATTTTCATTGCTGATGGTGTTTTTGGCCTATTTGCCCGCGGGGCACGTTTTGAAGACCGCCTGAAGAAAGACCTGGGTTTTAAATTATCGGTGCTGGCAACATCAATATATGAAGGCCGGCAGCTCCTTGAATGCTCCCGGTTAGTCAGGATTGGCAAGAATTGCGTCATAGATCCAACTGCAATTATCCATGGGCCTACTACGATCGGTGACAATGTGACCGTCAATGCTGGTTCAGTGATCGAGAACTGCATAATCGGTAACAATGTGAATATCTCGCAAGATTGCCAATTAATGCTCTCCGTGATTGGTGATGGTACTTTCCTGCCCTTCCGAGCCTCGCTTTTCATGACCACGATCATGGAACATGGAATGGTTGCCCAGAACACCTGCCTGCAAATGTGCGTGATCGGAAGGAATACTTTTATTGGCGCGGGCAATACCTTCACCGATTACAACCTGATCCCTGCGCCTATCCGTGCCCTGGATGGGAATAAGAAGCTGCAAATTGCCAACCGCCCTGTATTGGGTGGATGTGTGGGCCATAATTGCCGGATCGGTGCGGGCATGGTCATATTCCCCGCGCGCACAATCGAGTCCGATGTGGTCTTGTATGGGTCAAAGGACCGGCGCGTGATCGAGCGGGATGTGCATTATGAGGACAGTGATCACCACAACCTGAAGGATGCCAGCAGACACCCGCGTCTCTATCCGCGCCGCGGGGAATCTGACAGTGCAACCTGGTGACACCCGGATGGCGTTGTGGACCCCATTGCATTCATCATCCATCCCGTTGACGCCAAGCGAGATGTCCGCCGCAGGTTCCCTTATCTGGGCAGGGTACTGAGTGAACGGCAAATAGACAATTTTTTCCAGGTTTTTCCCGCCCGTTTCTATATCAGAGATCAACGCATTATATCCCTCGCAACCAGCAAGGAAGTCAAATGCTGGTTCATTGCCTACCCCTACACACCCAGGCGCATGTTGGAGTTGCCAGAACGGGAAGTTTATCGTAAGATTATTGAAACCGGTCACATGGCAGAGAAGCTTGGTGCAATGATCCTCGGACTGGGTGCCTTTACTTCTGTTGTCGGTGATGCGGAAAGACCATCTCCAGGCATCTGAATGTATCGGTCACCACTGGTGACTCGCATACGGTTTATATTGCCGTACAAGCCATCCGGGAAGTCGCGGATCAGTGCGGATCTTCTCTCGCAACAGATGCCGCGGCTTTTTCCCGAGGGCCGGCAGGAAGAAAAACGAATTCCTCTGGCGGAGAGCCTGCGCGCTCGACGGGCAAGCCAAATGCCGGTTCTACATGCTGCGAACTTGTCACCAGCACTTCAATGATGTTCTGTCCGAGGTGGACCTGATCTTGACCATTACCAGCACCAACCATGATATCATTCACCCGGAGATGCTTCAGCCTGGGAGCGTGGTAAGCGATGTGGCACGCCCTCGTGACGTTTCTGTAATGCTGGCGGTGACGAGAAATGATATATTGGTCATAGACGGTGGTATGGTGGATGTGCCCGGCCCCGTTGGTTTCCATATTTAACTCTGCCTTTCCCCCTGGGAAAGCGTATGCCTGCATGGTTGAGACCTGTGCTTTGGAACCGGAAAATCGGTTTGAGGATTATACTTTGGGTAAAGAACTGTCTTGCCAACGTGTGGAAGAAATCGTGTCCACTGCCGGAAAGCATGTTTTTTGGCAAAGCGGCTATCGCTCCTTTGAACACGAAGTTTAAGAAGAACAACTCGATTCTATAAACATGCGCGCCAACCAGGTGCGCAGAAGCAGATGATCTAGGAGGGCTCAATGGGAAAAGCACGCCTTTTGGTGGTCGAAGATGACCATGATATCTCCAACATGCTAAAGATCTATTTCAGCGGGTTAGGCTATGATGTGGATGTGGCACCGCGTGGCATGGACGCATTGGAAAAGACGCGTCATGCGCTACCCAACCTGATCGTATTGGATATCATGCTCCCGGACATTGATGGCTACGAGGTCTGCCGTCACCTGCGCACCGGGACGCGTACCAGCCATATCCCGGTGATCTTTCTGACGCAGCGAGATGAACGCAGCGATAAGCTTCAAGGCTTGGAACTAGGCGCCGATGATTACATCACCAAGCCGTTCGATATTGAGGAACTAAAGTTGCGTGTCCAGGGTGCCATCCGCCGCGCCGAGCGTGAAGCGCTGACCGACCCACGCTCCGGTTTGCCGGCTGGACGACTAATAGAGGAACAACTCCGCACCATCATCCGCCAGAAGGGCTGGGCATACATGGATATCCGGATCAACCATTTTGATCCTTTTCGGGATACGTATGGCTTTGTTGCCGGGGATGATGTTCTGCGCTTCACAGCCATGATGATGGGTGAAGTGGTGGATGAACATGGCTCGGCTGAAGATTTCATCGGTCATTCCGGCGGAGATAATTTTGTCATCATTGTCAAAGAGCAGGAATCCGCCATCGTTCGATCCAACCTGAAAACCCGCTTTGCCGAGGAAATCCAAACACACTACAATTTCATGGACCGCCAGCAGGGGTTTCTTCTGGCGGCGAATGCCGAAGGCCAGATGGAAGAGAATCCTTTGATGACCTTATCTGTGGGCATTGTCACTCCCAGCCAGCAGTCCTTCGCGGATATTCGCGAGATCACAGAATTGGCTGCTGATATGCGCCGTCAGGACGCAGCCGGGATGGCAGCGAAAGCGTAAGCATGGCATCTCTGGGCCCAGCTCTTCTGGGGATCTTACTACTGCTGATCGGGGTGGTTTTCTTTGCCCTGGTTTGGGGCTTTATGCGCCTGATCCCCAGGCTGCGCACAGGCCGTTCCACATCTGTGGTTGTGCCACAAATGGAAGCGGAAGGTTATGAACATGCTGTTCTCATCGTGCAGGCTGGTGGACGAGTCGAATATGTTAATGATGTGGGGCGTAACTGGTTCGGGCTGGGAGAGGATGAGCAGGCAAGTCTTGAGCTGTTTGCCAACCGCATTCGTAGTAGCGAAGAATTCCTGAAGATCTGCGCCTCACAAGGCCAGGCGCGCTTAAGTTTGAATGGGCGACCGCTCGAATGCGTCTCCTACCGGGTTCCCGGTCAAATGGCTTCCCTACTGGTGGCGATGAACAGACCGGAGATCGCCCCTGAAACGGGCATGAGCGATGGGGGATCCCTCTCGGCGCTCAAGATCCTGACGGATTTCAACCGAGCCATCTCGGCTAAGCCCGACCTTGCTTCCACGATCCGGGCAATCCTGGAGAACGTGGAACAACTGGTGCCAGTGGATACTTTGGAAGCGAAATTATGGGACGCAGACCAGGATGTGCTGGTATGCTATCGCATGGTAGCAGGGGGGCGGGGTGGCAGACAGTTGGAGAAAGAACATCCCAAATCTCCAACTGGCTATACAGGTATCCTCACGGAAAAGAAAAAGCCTCTCTATATACCGAATACACGCCAACCAAGCGATCCTGCTCTTGAGTCTCTTGCTCAACAGACCGGGTTCCGTTCTTATATAGGTTTTCCACTCCTGGTCAACCGGGAGTTGGTTGGTACATTGGAAACATCCTTATCAGGCGCCGATGCATATTCACAGGAAGATTATGAAGTTCTGCGCCTGGTGGCCAGCCCGGTGGCAGTTGCCTTGCACAATGCCTCCCTGTTGGAAAAAGAACGGCGTCGGGCAGTGGAATTGAGCGGTCTGGCCAACCTGGCACGTGTGCTTGGAGAAGCACGTGATGCCAGTGATTTATATGCCCGTCTGGTGGAAAACCTTGCCCCGCTTTTCCTTGTAAAGACCCTTGGCTTCCTGATCTACAACGAAAGCCGGCGTACTCTTGAAGCCCAAGTGCCTTTCACTGGCATTCCTCCCCAGGTGGTCAACCTGTACCATGTTCCGATGCCGGCTGGCAGTGTGGCGGAAGAACGCTTTCTGAAACAGGAAATCCTCACCACACATAACGCCATGGAAGATGGTACCTGGCAAGAGATGGGGCTTCAGCATTACGCCCAGGCAGCTTCTTGGCGTGATAGTGCATTGGTTCCGTTGGTCTCGTCGGGGCGCCCGTTGGGTTATTTGCAGATCTCCAACCACGAGAAACCCGAAGATGCTTTTTCGGTAGATGAGCTGCGCCTGTTAAATATCGTTGCCAACCAAACCGCACCGATCATAGATAATGTGAACCTTGTGCAGCAGGCACGCCTGCGTGCCCAGCGTTCTGAAACGCTGCGTCGTATCGTCAGCCTGGCAACCAGCTCCGCAACGACGGATGAAGTGCTGCGTTTCAGCCTTCAGGAAGTTGCCCGCATGCTTCAGGCTGATCTGGCTGCCATTTACATACTTGATGAGTCGCGCGGTATCCTGCGCCTGCATGGCGAATCCCTGTTCGGCATGGCACTGGAATCTGCCGAACCACTGCATCACCTGTTTCTGGATGAAACCCAGTTCCACTTCTCCGTCACAGGGAGCCGCCGCTCATTCGTTTCCGGTCACCTTTCGGAGGATCCGCGTCTTCTGCCAATCTATCGCTCGTTGGTGGATACGTTGGGGATGGAATCAGCAATATTTGTGCCGTTGGTGGTGCGCGAACGCAGCCTGGGGGAGATGATGATCACCAGCAAGAACGTGGATCACTTCAGCACTTATGACCTCCAGGTCGTCTCCACTGCAGCGGGACAGCTGGCTGCCGCAGTGGAGGGGATGCTGATCACCGGACAGACAGATGAAAGCCTGCGCCGACGCGTTGACCAGCTAACTGCATTGACCCATATCAGCCGGGAGTTGAATACGACCATGGAGTGGAAGTATTTACTCCAGGTAGTCTATGACGAATCTCTGCGAACAACACGAGCGGACTGCGGAACCATCCTGCTCTTTGACTTAACAGCAGAAAGTGTGCCCGGAACTATATCCAATGTGATCTATCAACTCGGAGATAGCCATCCGGTGGAACTTCTTCCTATTGAGAAAAAAGCACTGGAAACCGGAGATGCGGTGCTGGTTGCGGATTTCCAGGATGCTCAGGAATTGCCGATGCACGAAGGAGTACGTTCTGCGCTGGTTGTACCGATAGCTTACCAGCAGACCACGGCAGGCTTGATCCATCTACACTCCTATGCCCCTGCCACGTTTGACAAGACGGCTATAGATATCATCCAAACACTGGCGGTGCAGGCTGCAATCGCGATCGGGAATGCCCAGCGCTTCGATGATCAGGTGCATCGCAATGAACTGCTCAACCGGAAAGCGGAAACTCTTTCCAAGCTCTTTGAGACTGCCAATGCTTTGGCAATCGACCAGCCATTGGAAGAATCATTGGAGGCACTGGCATATGGCATCCAGGAGGCCACTCCCTTCCAGGTAGTCCTGATCAGCCTGGTGGAAGGTGAAACCATGATCCAGAGGCGTGTGGCCGGGGTGGGCATCCCACTGGACACCTTGAATATGCTCAAGGGTCACCGCCAGCCTTGGTCGGCGATCGACCAACTGCTGCGACCAGAATTCAAGATCGGTCAGGCATATTTCATCCCCTTTGAGAAACGCCCCCTGCTCTCCACTGAAGTGCAGATCGTACGCGTGATCGATGAGCAGACCAGCGAAAACCCTAACGGCTGGCACCCTGAGGATACACTCTTTTTTCCACTCAAGGACCGGGATGGCAATCCGATCGGTTTGATCAGTCTGGATGCTCCTCGGAATGTGCAGCGTCCTGACCGCACCACCCTGGAGACGGTGGAGATCTTTGCTGCCCAGGCTGCGCTTATCATTCACAGCGCCCACCGCCTGTCCAATTACCGGTCGCAGGTGGAGATGCTTTCTGCCAGCCTTGATCGCCAGCAGCAGCTTACCTCTGCCAGCCAGAGCCACCTGCCCACCCTGCTGCACAAGGATCTGGAGCAGATGATCGCCATCCGAAACCTCGATCGTCGTGCACTGCGCATCCGAGCGGGGCTGGAGATCACCGAAGCGGTCAACCGCCAAGTGGACGGACCGGGTGCCATGCTCGCGCTTGGGCGGGAGATCCTAACCCACCTGGAGATGAGTACAACTATCATTGGCGAGAACACACAGGAAGGGCCGCGCCTGGTGCAAGCATTGGGTAATATCCCGCACGGGATCAGCCCCGAAGCATTATTTGGGCAGCGTAACCCTCTGCGCACCAGCCTGCAGACCGGGGAAACCCTGCTGGTCATGAACCTTGACCAGGACGATTCCTGGCGTGAGACCCCCTTGTTAAACAACCTGCGAGCAAAAGCATTCATCTGTCTGCCGATCATGCTGGACGAGAAGCCTGTTGCTGGAGTGCTGGCGGTGAGCACAGAACCATTACCGCCCCTGACCGAAGAAGACAGGCAGGTTTATTTCCAGATCTCGCGCCAGGTATCCATCATCCTGCAGAACCTTAGCCTGCTGACCGAAACCCGGCGTCGGCTGAGGGAAGTTAATCTCCTACTCGATTTCAGCCGCCAATTGAGTGGCCTGGACGCGGACAGCATTGTCACCGCATTGGTGGAGAGCGCGCTTCGGGTGGTGACAGTGGCGCATGCAGGGGTGGTACTTCTTCTGGACTCTGCCACCGGTCTGCTTGTTCCGCACGCTGCCCAGGGTTATGCGGATGTTAATGAACTTCTACAGATCACCTACCGACCGGGTGAATCGCTTCCCGGCCAGGTTTTTAGCGGACGCAAGCCACGCCGTGTGGATGAGGTGAATTTTCCGCGCGAGTACAACCTGTCAGCTGACTTCCTACTCTCCTATCGAGAGGCCACTGCCGGGCGCCTGCCTGTCTCCAGCCTCCTGCTCCCGATCCAGACGGTGGAGCGACAACTGGGGGTGATGGTGCTGGACAACTTCAACACACCGGCTGCTTTCACTGCGGATGATGAAGCCCTACTCCTTTCGCTCACCCAGCAGGTTTCATTGTCGCTTGAAAATGTGCGCCTGATGCAGATCTCACAGGAACGCACAGATCAACTGCAGGCACTCACCAAAGTCTCCGCATCCATGACATCGAGCCTCAAATCTGAGAATCTGGTGGCTGGTCTGCTTGACAGCCTGCATGAAGTGTTGCCGGTAGACACCTCCATCCTTTGGCTGCGAGAGGATGGACATATGTCTGTGGCTGCTGCCCGGGGTTTTGAAGATAACGAGCAACGAATCGGCCTGACCGTGGCAATCGAAGATTCAACGCTGTTGGCTGAGATGAACCGTACTTCGCAGGCGATCGCGGTGGATGATGTGCGTGAAGACCCACGTTTCCCGGCACTCGTTGAAGCCGAACGCCTGTCCTGGATGGGAATTCCCCTGGTATGGAAGGGGGAAGTGATGGGGGTGATCGCCCTGGAAAAAGCCGAATCGAGCTTTTTTACCTTTGAACTTACCCAGATCATCACCACATTTGCCAGTCAGGCTGCGGTGGCTTTGGAGAATGCCCGTCTTTATGAGGACAGCCTGCGACGTGCAGAAGAATTGGACGAGCGCTCGCAGCGCATGGGCCTCCTGAACCGGATATCATCGGAATTGAGTGGCTCACTGAACGAGGATCAGGTTCTGCGCCTGACCGCCACGGAACTGCATCGTGCATTTTCTGCACACAGAGTCTCCATGATTGCTCTTGAGAAGACGGGTCCTGCGGAGATGCGCATTATTTTTCCAGCCATCGACAAGACCCAGCCGCGCTCACTTCCACCAGCGCCGATCTTTGCCCGCCTGCAGGAATCATTGGGTGTCTTCAGCACTGAGAATGCCACCAGCGAACCTGACCTTGCCCTCCTGCTACCCTTCTTACCCGAGACCCAGGCATTGCTCATCCTTCCTTTGGTGACCGGCCAGACCCTGCGTGCCCTGGCGATCCTGCATATGGCGCAAGGCCATCGATCCTCGGCGAGTGAGATCGAGTTAGCACTGACCATCACGAACCAGGCCGCCGTGGCGTTGGAAAATGCACGCCTTTTCCAGGCTACGGTATCCCGCGCAGAGCAACTTGCGACCATCAACAGGGCATCGCGGGAGATCGGTTTGAGCCTCGATGCAGAGGAGATCTATAAGTCCATCCACCGCGCGGCTGGACAATTGATGAAAGTGGAATCCTTTGTTATCTCAGTGCTTGACGAAGAAAACAATGAGATCGAGGGCGTGTACCTAATGGATCCTTCCGGGCGAGCGCCCAACCAGCGGCTTTCCAAGGATCAGGGCATCAGCGGGCAGGTGATCAGTACAGGGAAATCCTTGCTCATCCCGGATGCGGCTGCCACAGATACCGGCGGGAGAACCTTTGGTGAAGGCAAGCCTCGTTCCATCCTCGCTGTTCCGCTGGCAATCGGGGGTAAAGTCATTGGCATGCTTTCGGCGCAGAGTTACCAGCCTGATATTTATTCCGCTGAACAGGAGCAGATCCTAAGCACGCTTGGCAACCAGGCCGCGGTGGCTATCCAGAACGGGCGTTTGTTTGAAGAAACGCGCCGCCTGGCAGATGAGCTAGAGCAAAGAGTGGATGAAAGAACCGCAGAACTAGCCCGTGAGCAGCACAATACTGAGACCCTGCTGCGAATCATTACGGAAGCATCCTCCACGCTTGACCTGGACCGAGCCCTCAACCGGACGCTGGCCTTGCTGAACGATGCCATTGGTGCAGAACAGGGTAGCATCCTTCTGGTGGACGAAAAGGACAATTCCATTCATTACCGGGCTGGTTATGGGTACATGACCCCGTTCCAGACCGAAGGCAGCCGCCCAACCGCGCTGAAAAGTGATGAGGGATTGGCAGGCTGGGTCATCAAGAGCCGCGAGAGCGTATGCATCGAAAACCTTTACCAGGATGAACGCTGGAAACACACTTCGGTGATGAGCAGCGCCAGTCATCGCAGCGTGGTAGCTTCACCACTGATTGTTGGCGAAGAAGCCATTGGCGTGATCATGGTCTTCCATCGCCAACCCGGATATTTTAGCCAAGAACATGTTAACCTGGTTCAGGCGATAGGCACACAGGTATCGGTGGCGATCAACAATGCCAAGTTGTATGAATTAATCCGCGACCAGGCTGAGCGGCTGGGGGCGATGTTCCGCACTGAACAGGTGGATGCCAGCCGCCAACAGGCCATCCTGGAAGCCGTGGCAGATGGAGTGTTGGTAACGGATGCCGAGAACCTGATCACCTTCGTCAATCTCTCAGCAGAGCGCATCCTCAGTCTCCAATCGCAAGCTGTGCTTGGTCAACCTTTGGAAAAATTTGTTGGCCTGTTCGGTGCTGCAGCCCAAGCGTGGATGATGACCATCCGTTCCTGGTCGGAGAATCCCGACAGCCACCACCCGGGGGACACCTACGCAGAACAGTTGAACCTGGAGAGCGGTAGCGTCGTGTTGGTCCATCTGGCTCCGGTTATTTGGAGAAATGAGTTCCTTGGCACCGTTTCAATTTTCCGGGATATCACCCACGAAGTGGAGGTGGACCGGCTGAAGTCAGAATTTGTCGCCACCGTCAGCCATGAACTGCGCACGCCAATGACCTCCATCAAAGGGTATGTGGATATCCTGCTGATGGGCGCAGCCGGACCGGTAAATGAAAACCAGAACCATTTCCTTGAAATTGTACGTACCAATACTGAGCGGTTGAGCGTGTTGGTGAATGATCTACTGGATATCTCGCGCATCGAAGCCGGACGGGTTTCGCTCTCGATCCAGGCAATCGATATGCATGAGGTCACTGATGATGTGATCGCAGATATCCAGCGCCGTTCTCAAGAAGAGAACAAGCCGATGACGATTACGTTGGACTCCGCGCTTGACCTGCCGCGTATTACCGGCGACTTGGAGCGTGTCCGCCAGATCCTGGGCAATTTGGTCGACAATGCCTACAACTATACGCCTGTAAACGGAAAGATCCATGTTGGCATGCACCTGGTTGAGGAGGGGATGCTTCAAGTGGATGTGGAAGATTCAGGTATTGGGATTAACCAGGCAGATGGCGAACGTGTCTTTGAGCGCTTCTTCCGGGGGGAGGATCCGCTTGTGCTGGCTACCCCGGGAACCGGACTGGGTCTGGCAATCGTCAAGCAGCTTGTGATCATGCACAAGGGAACGATCTGGATGGAAAGCCCGGGAGTTCCAGGCTTGGGATCCAGGTTCTCATTTACATTGCCCGTTTACCAGCCTGATGCTGAGGAGGATTCGGAATGACAAAGATCCTGATCGCTGAAGACGAACGCGATATACGTGACCTGATCACGTTTACCCTGCAATTTTCTGGCTATGAAGTTGTGGCTGCATCCAATGGAGAGGAAGCTTTAAGCCTGGCACGCCAGGAGAATCCCGACCTGATCTTGATGGATGTGCGCATGCCGCGCATGACCGGATATGAAGCCTGTGCTGCGATGAAGGCTGATCCGAAACTAATGGATGTGCCGGTAATTTTCCTGTCTGCGAAAGGACAGGATGCCGAGATCCAAACCGGCTTGCAAGCCGGGGCGGTCGAATACCTGCTCAAGCCTTTCGCTCCAGATCAATTGACCCAGCGCATCCAGATCGTTTTGCAAAAATACGGAAAATAATCGGCTGTTAGGGTTATGAGCGTCATCCTTTTGGACGAAAAGGTTATCCATTACGAAGTTCTCGGCCGAGGACGCCCGGTCATCTTTTTGCACGGCTGGGTTGGTTCGTGGCGTTACTGGGTGCCTGCCATGCAAACCGCGGCGATGTCCTTTCGCGCTTATGCACTTGACCTATGGGGGTTCGGAGATTCTGCCAAGGAAGGGGATAAGTATTCCATTAAAAAGCAGGCCGATCTCCTTGATCGCTTCCTCCAGGAGTTGGGTATCGGCCGAGTTGCGCTCATTGGTCATGGGCTGGGTGGCCTAGCCGGCCTTTCCTTTGCCAGCAAATACCCTGCCATTGTTGACCGCCTCATGCTTGTGAATGTACCCTTTGAGAGCGGTGCGGTCACCTCCCGGCTGCGCCACCCATCTTCTCCCACTGACTTGGCCGACTGGCTACTGGGAAAAGACTCCCTGTCCGAACCAGTACGCGTGGACGCGCCAAAAACTGATCCACAGGCGATCGAGGCCTCTTTCCAAAGCCTGGATGCGTACAGTTTCCTGCCTGTGATCAATTCCCTGACCATCCCCTGTCTGATCGTTCATGGGCAGAATGACCCTGCCGTGCAGCCTCAATACTTGGAGCAGGTAATGGCGCTTCCCGAGTGTGTCCACCAGGTGCTTTTTGATATCTCGGGACATTTTCCCATGTTGGATGAAGGTCCCACCTTCAACCACCTGATGACCGATTTTCTAGCTCTTCAATCCGGTGACAGCCCGCGCCAGTTGCAGTTAAAGGAAGAGTGGAAGAGGCGGGTGCGCTGATACCTGGTTTGTAGTAAAATAATCGCATCACTATAACCTATCGGGGAGCCTATTTGAGAGGCTGAGAGGAGCGTGAGACGCTCGACCCGCATCACCTGATCCGGATCATGCCGGCGGAGGGACGTTTACCTTTCAGCACCATCCTCCCCGCAGGATGGTGTTCCTGTTCCATCTCTTTTTTTGAGGATACAAATGCCTACGCAACGCGCCCTGATCTTTGTGAACGGCACTCTTCCCAACCTGGAGAAGGTACGTACCATTATCCATCCCGATGATGTGATCATTGCCGCCAATGGTGGGACGCGCCATGCGCATGCTCTTGAGGTACTCCCGGATGTGATCATGGGAGACTTCGACTCGTTATCCCCCGAACTGCGTCAATGGGCAAAAGAAGGCGGAGTGCAATTCGATCCATATCCGCGTGATAAGGATGAGACAGACCTCGAGCTGGCACTTGCTTATGCACTTGAGCAAGGATATTGTCCGATCCTCATCCTGGCGGCCATTGGAGGGCGTCTTGATCAGACTCTGGGTAACCTGTTGCTGGTCGCTGCTCCGCACCTTGCGGGGTTGGAAATCCGTCTTGTGGATGGGGTCGAAGAAGCATGGTTTATGCGAGACAATTGCACGGTGCATGGAGAGCCAGGGGACCTGGTCTCCCTGCTCCCCTGGGGAGGAGATGTGCATGGCGTGTGTACTTCAGGGCTGCGCTGGCCACTGCAGGAGGAGACTCTGTACCCACACCGCACGCGTGGGATCAGCAATCAACTACTTGGGACCACGGCTTCCATCTCCCTGCGCTCTGGATTACTGCTGGTCATCCACCGACGTCGAAGTGAATGAAAGGATCTCATATGCATCAGGAAAGAAAATACTCAATGGGAAGATATTCCCTTGTCCTGTTCGCCTTCTGTCTGTTTCTTGTCTCTTGCTCCTCACCAGGCACACCAGTCCTGACCGTGATGACCCACGACTCTTTTGCCATCAGTGAAGAAGTACTGACAGCCTTCGAGCAGGAAAACCAGGTTAAGGTGGTTTTCCTTGCAAGTGGGGACAGCGGAGCAGCTCTCAATAAAGCCATACTCAGCCAGGATGCGCCGCTGGCGGATGTCTTTTATGGCGTGGATAACACCTTTCTCTCGCGTGCCGTGGAGGCTGGCATCTTTGAACCCTACGCTTCACCACTGCTATCTACCATTCCGGATGAATTCGAACTGGATCCGGAGCACCAAGCCCTGCCGGTCGATTATGGCGATGTGTGTATCAACTATGACCGAACCTGGTTCGCCGACCGCGGCTTGGATGTACTGGCATCATTGGAAGATCTACTCAAACCGGAGTATCGCGGCTTGCTGGTGGTGGAGAACCCGGCAACCTCTTCGCCCGGATTGGCCTTCCTGCTGGCAACTATCTCTACCTTTGGAGACCCTGGTTATCTTGAATACTGGTCCGCTTTGAAAGCCAACGAAGTGACGGTTGTGGATGGATGGAGCACAGCATATTACACAAATTTTTCAGCATCCTCGGGGCGCGGAGCCCAGCCCCTGGTCGTCTCGTACGCCTCCAGCCCTGCGGCGGAGGTCATCTTTGCCGATCCTCCTATAACCGAAGCCCCAACCGCATCTTTGCTAGCACCTGAGGCCTGTTTCCGACAAGTTGAATTTGTCGGCATCCTGAAAGGCACTCGGAACCGACCGTTGGCAGAGAAATTCATTGATTTCATGCTTGGGAAACAGTTCCAGGAGGATCTGCCGCTGCAGATGTTCGTCTACCCGGTCAACCAGCAGGCTGACCTTCCACTCGAGTTCATCCGATGGGCACAGGTAGCTAAACAGCCGGCTATGCTCGACCCAGCCCGCATCGCGGCTGGTCGCGATGGCTGGATAAAAGCCTGGACGGAGACAGTCTTGCGTTAAGGTGCAGGGTCCGGCTGTGATGTCCTTTCGCCGCATCCTGCCCTGGTTGGGAGCAAGCCTTTTTCTGGCTCTGTTCTTCTTCCTCCCCCTGGGGCGCATCCTGGCGTTGGGCCTGGACCTTGGCGCGCTATCAGGGGCTGACTTCTTCCATTCCTTCTCAATCCTACGTTTCACTTTTCTCCAGGCTCTTCTTTCCACACTGCTTACCCTGATGCTAGGCCTTCCAGCCGCGTTCCTTTTCGCGCGGTTCGATTTCCGCGGTCGTTCTTTTCTCCGCACTCTTACTGCCATCCCTTTCATCCTGCCCACAGTGGTGGTGGCTGCCGGTTTCAATGCCTGGCTCGGACCACGAGGCTGGCTGAACATAGCTCTGATGGAGGGTTTGAGCTTGGGTGTTCCACCACTGCATTTTGTCGGCACCCTGGGTGCCATCCTGTGGGCACATGTGTTTTACAACACCACCATTGTTATTCGTCTGGTGGGAAATGCCTTGACAGGTCTTGACCCACGCCTTGAGCAGGCGGCCCGTTCCCTCGGCGCAGATACTAGGAAGGTATTCTGGCGGGTGACCCTGCCGTTGTTACGCCCGCCCCTGCTGGCGGCCTCCTTGCTGGTATTCCTGTTCGATTTCACCAGTTTTGGGGTCATCCTGATGCTGGGCGGCGTGCAATTCTCCACCCTGGAGGTGGAGATCTACCTGCAGGCGCTCACTTTCTTCAACCTGCCCCTGGCAGCATGGCTCTCACTGCTCCAACTGCTGTGCACGCTGATATTCTCCATTCTCTACAGCCGCCTGGTAACACGTACAGGAGTGATCCTGGCACCGCGCACCAACCCGCGACGGCGGCCGCACACCTGGAGGCAATCTGCCTTTGTCACGGCGCTAGCGGTTTCTCTGGCCTTGTTCTATTGCCTGCCGCTATTTTCTCTACCCCTGCGCTCCGTGCTTCGCCTGGAAGCTGACCAGGGTCAGCGCGGTGAGGTGCAAGCGGGCCTGACAACCAGTTATTACTCCGAATTGTTCATCAACCGGCGCAACTCGGTTTTCTATGTCCCGCCAGCCCAAGCGCTGGGGAATTCACTTGCCTATGCCTCCCTGACCATGTTACTTTCACTGGCTCTCGGTTTTCCTGCCGCCGCAGCTCTGGCGCGCCCCGGGCGCCTGGAGCGGATTATTGATCCATTCCTGATGCTTCCATTGGGTGCTTCTGCTGTCACCCTGGGACTCGGTTTCATTGTCACCTTCAACCGCCCATTGCCAGGTACCGACTTTGTTCTGCTAAGCTCCCCGATGCTGATCCCGATCGCCCACACAATGATCGCCCTCCCATTTGTCATTCGCAGCCTGCAGCCAGCTCTGGCTTCCATCCCAAACCAACTTCGGCAGGCGGCTGCCAGCTTGGGCGCTGCACCCCGGAGGATCTGGCGGGAGGTGGATTGGCCGATCGTGCGGCGGGCTGCTCTTTCAGCGGCGATCTTTGCCTTCACGGTCTCGCTGGGTGAGTTTGGCGCCACGGCGCTGATCTACCGCCCGGATTTTCCCACCCTGCCTGTTGCCATCTACCGATTTCTCTCTCAACCTGGCGGCATGAATTACGGCCAGGCGATGGCGATGGCGACGATCCTGATGGCTGTCACCGGCCTGGGGATCATGGGCATAGAGCAACTACGCCTTCCTGGGGAAGGTGAATTTTAGAATAGACCTGCCATGGAACAGGCGTGGGGATTAAAATAGGTATGAGAATCCTGATTGCAGGTGGTGCACCCACCAAGAGGAGCGTTTGATGAACGAAGAACTATTCCAGTCTTGCGATGCACTGACCTTCGATGATGTGCTGATCGTGCCTGCGTACAGTGATGTACTACCCGACCAAGTGGATGTCTCTGCGCAGGTGACGCGCGAGATCCGCGTGAATATCCCCATTCTATCGGCGGCAATGGATACCGTGACCGAAGCGCGCCTGGCGATCGCCCTGGCTCGCGAGGGCGGATTAGGAATCATCCACCGCAACATGTCACCTGAAGCCCAGGCGATGGAAGTGGATAAGGTTAAGCGGTCGCAGTCGGGCATGATCGTGGAGCCGATCACGCTGCCCCCTGATGCACCCCTGCGCCAGGCGGAACAGATCATGGCTACCTATCATATCAGCGGTGTGCCCATTACTGACCCTGGGGGAAAGCTGGTAGGCATCCTGACCAACCGCGATGTGCGCTTTGTGGAGGTCAGCGATTATGATCTCCCGGTGAGCAATTTCATGACGGCGGAACCTTTGGTCACTGCACCAGTGGGCATCAGCCTGGAGGATGCCAAGCGCCTGCTGCAGAAACACCGCATTGAAAAACTGCCGCTGGTGGATGCAACCGGGCTGCTCAAGGGCCTGCTGACGGTCAAGGACATACTCAAAGCGCGCCAGTATCCACATTCCACGCAGGATGAGCGCGGCCGGTTGCTGGTGGGGGCGGCAGTGGGTGTAGGCGCAGACTTGGAAACGCGCGTGGAACTGCTGGTTAAGGAAGGCGTGGATGTTGTGGCCATTGATACCGCCCATGGGCACACAGCAGGAGTCATCCGTGCCGTACAGCGCATCCACCAGAATTGGCCGGACCTGCCGGTGATGGCTGGCAACGTGGTCACGGCTGAAGGGGTGGAAGCGCTGGTGAAAGCCGGGGCGAGTGCTGTCAAGGTGGGGGTGGGGGCGGGTTCCATCTGCACCACGCGCATCGTAGCGGGTGCGGGCATGCCACAGCTATCTGCGATCCATGCCTGTGCACAGGCCGCCCGACGCTTGGGCGTACCATTGATCGCGGATGGCGGCATCAAATACAGTGGTGATATTGTCAAGGCGCTGGCAGCCGGGGCGGATACGGTCATGCTCGGCAGCCTGCTGGCTGGCCTGGAGGAAGCGCCTGGAGAAGAAGTGCTTTATGAGGGGCGACGGTTCAAGGAATACCGCGGCATGGGCAGCCTGGCAGCCTTGCAGGGGCACGGCCGCGACCGTTATGCCAGTGCCCAGGGTGGTTCCGGAAAACTCGTGCCAGAGGGTATTGAAGGGCGCGTTCCCTTCCGGGGAAGTTTGGGTGATTATGTTTACCAGCTGGTTGGTGGACTGCGTTCGGGCATGGGGTATGCCGGCGCGCATACCCTGGATGAATTGCGCCTGAATACGCGCCTCGTGCGGATCACCAATGCCGGCCTGATCGAGAGCCACCCGCATGATGTCATCATCACAAAGGAAGCACCCAACTACCAGGTGGGGATGAGTTGAGCAGGCGTGGAAGGTTTCCGGAGAGCGTCCTGGTTGTGATAGCGCATCCTTCTCGCGCCTACCCAAGCCAGGAAGAGGCTGGTTGAGGACCTTATGTTGGAATTGGTGGATATACACAAAACGTACAATAATCAGCCATTGTTGAAAGGGGTTTCATTTGCTGTCAATCCCGGCGAGACAGTTTGCCTGCTGGGCGCTTCGGGTTCGGGCAAGTCCACCCTGTTGCGCATCATTGCCGGGCTGGAAGAACCTGCACGCGGCCGCGTCTGCTGGCAGGGGCAGGACCTTGCTTCCATCCCTACGCACCAGCGGAATTTTGGGCTGGTATTCCAGGACTATGCGCTCTTCCCGCACCTGGATGTAGCTGCCAACGTGGCGTTTGGTTTGCGCATGCAGGAGACTGCTCCTGCTGAGATCAAAAAACGCGTCGCGGAATTGCTGGAAACTGTGGGGTTGAGCGGGTATGCCACCCGCCGGGTTACCGATCTTTCAGGGGGGGAACAGCAGCGGGTGGCCCTGGCACGAGCACTGGCCCCCCGCCCGCGCCTGCTGATGTTCGATGAACCCCTTGGCGCCCTGGACCGAGTGCTGAAGGATGAACTGCTCAACGAACTGCGACGCCTGCTGCATGCCAGTGGCATCCCGTCCATCTATGTCACCCATGACCAGGCGGAAGCTTTTGCCATCGCGGACCGCATCCTGCTCCTGCACGAAGGCTTGATCGTCCAGGGTGGCAAGGCGGATGAAGTATGCGCCCAGCCAGGTTCCGCGTGGGTGGCGCATTTCCTCGAACTGGGCAACCTGCTGGAAGGTGTGATCAGGGGCAGGGAGGGGGATGGCTGGGTGGTTGGAACGCAGGCGGGTGAGTTTCGTCTTACCTGTGGGCATGCCCATCAGGACGGGGAAAACGTCCACATCTTGCTGCGCAGAGAACCGGTGAAGCTATCTGCCAACGGGCAACTGCATGGCCGCGTTGTGGATGTCATTTTTCAACAGGATGGCTACAAGGTAACCCTGGAGAATGGGCTGGTCTTTCACCTCGAGGAAAGCCCCAGGGTGGGGGAATGGATCGATCTTGCATTGCCACCTTCCGGGATACAATGCCTGCTATGACCCCGATCACGGTCATCAAGCGCAATATTCACGGGAAAGAAGAATGGCGCTACCCAGGCACCCTGGTGCGTCGGGAGGGCAGTGCCCTGCATATTGAAGCCCCTTTCAATGGAAAAGACGTGGAATTCATGGGCGTGACCATCCGGAATGGAGACCCGTTCCATGAGATCTACTATACTGACCGCTGGTACAATATTTTTCGGATCCACGACCAGGAGGATCAGCTGCTCAAGGGATGGTACTGCAACGTGGGCAAACCGGCGGTCGAAGAAGGAGCAGGTGTCATCTCGTATGTCGACCTGGCTCTTGACCTGTGGGTATCTCCGGATGGCAATTGCACCGTGCTGGACGAAGATGAATTCGAGGCGCTGGATCTGGACCCACAGACCCGTGAGCGAGCCCGGCAGGCGTTGGATGAATTGTTGAGGCGCTTCGCCCCTTGAAAGCAATCTCCCGCAGGCTTTGTAACCTGCGGGAGATCATATTCTAGAGCATGCCAGCCATTGCCGGCAGGAGCAGGACTCCAAAGGAATTCAGGATCTCCGGTCCAAAGGCGATCGCCAGGCCGATGACTCCAAACAGGCAGCAGCACAGCACGACAAAGATCACCAGCACGATCACCCAAGTCTTGGGTTTGGTCGGACCGGGAGGGGGCAGGTCGGGAGGCAGGACCGGCTGTTCCATGCTGTTCCCTTAGTAGGAGGAGTAGGTCGGGAAGGCGAATGGGAGAGTGAACAGGCCAAAGAACGTCAGCGTGAAGATCAGGCATGCACAGAGTCCCAAGGCAAGCGCGATGTAGCCCATGATCAACCCGGCAGTTGCCATACCATTGCCAGTGACCATGCCGTTGCTGTTCCTGATCTCTTTCTTGGCTATGTGCCCGGTGATGATGGCTGCAAGGGGGCCGATGATCGGGAGTACCTGGAGGAACCCAAGGATGCCAGCGATCAGGCTGATGATGGCGGTGATGCTGGTTTTGGTGACGGGGGAATAGTTGGACATTTTTTCTCCTTTGATCGAATTTGGATGTTAATAGGTGTAATTATAGTACAAATTCCTGCCACGCGAGGGGTGTATTTCCAAGCAGGGGAGGCGCGAAAATGATGCTGAGTATAGCAATCGTGATGAAGATCCCGATCAGGTCAGGCGCTGATGTTTGCGGATGGCGCGCCGGCGCAGCCACCAGATAAACAGGATGAGCAGCAGGATGACAAAGATCACCATCAGCACTGGCAGGACGATCGAGAGGATGGATACAACAGTGGCGACGATATCCTCGGCGATGCTCACCGGGATGTTGCCCGCCCCACCGGTGGTGGCGGTCACTGCCGGGCGCAGAACGGCTGCCTTGACCGTGTGGATGCTGCCGGCAACGAAAAGACCGCACAGGATGGCGATCACCGGGTGGAGATCCGTGATCACATGCGCGCTGGCGGCAAAGACGATCGCCCCGGCGGTCGGGCGGATGACGGTCTGGATGGCATCGTTGACGTGGTTCACCGCGGGGAATTTATCTGCCAGCATTTCGATGATCAGCAGCACCCCAACCACGATCAGCACCCAGGGGTTGGCGAGGGTGTCGAAAGGCGGGTTGAGCTTGATCAGGTCTGTATAATGGGCGATCACACCCACCAGCAGCAGGGGAATGTACGCATTCAGCCCGGCGCTGGCCGAGAGCCCGAATGCAGAGAGGATGCCGAACAATGCTTCCAACATAATAAGCCTTCCTTTATCCCAGGGGAATCGGTCCCCAGGTCCCGGTGAGCCAGAGCCGGGCCAGGTCGATCACTAAAATTTGCAGGATGGCGACGGTCAACCCGCCCAGCAGGGGCAGCCACATCTGCCGCCAGGCGGTGTACTTGTTCTCCTGCCTAGTAAGCATGATCCATACGATGGCATAGACGATCGTCAGCAGGAAAATCACCCCTCCTGCGCTGATGAAAGCCACCGGGTAAAGCACGATCGGGCTCTCAGTGAGCACCAGCAGGTTGATCACGATCGTAACCCCGACAACAATCAGCAGCCCTTTCCAGTCCAAGGCTGGCTTATCTTCTGCCTGCAACCAGGCGCTCTGGTTGAAGGCCGGAAAAATGATGGCTGCCATTCCCAACCCCATGCCCGAGCCAGTGAAAAGGCGCAACACCTGGTTGGGGATATACAGGTTGGGGATGTTCGCCAGTGCCCCGGGAGCGACCGATTTCACCAGGTAGAGATAGGAGTTGCCGCCATCCACTCCAAAGGCCAGCAAGAACAGGATCAGCGGAATGGCAACGCTCCAGGGAGGGAATTTCTGGCGCTTGCCAGCCGTGATGAATTGAAAAACCAACCCGGTCATCGCACCCAGGTACATGCCGGAGCAGCGTGCACACAGCGGTAACTGCCGGTCCCCGATGTGGAAGGAGCGTTCACTGATGCGGTGGCAGACCGCGTACCCGATGCTGTCGGCTTTACCCAGGATCCCAACAGGGGTGTTCAAAAGCCAGAGGGTGATGATGATCAAGGCTGACGGGATGATCAGGTAGCGGGCATAGGAGAGGATGCGTTTCAGGCGAGAGTTTGGCATAGTGAAGCTATTATAGGTTTATCACCCTTGAAATGCAAGCAAGGTCTTCTTTTCGGACGTTCTCGCCTGGCAGATAATCGAAGAACCCTGCCAACAACCATGCATACCTCTGGATGGTTGAAACAGGATGAATAGTTAGTTGCACCGTGTTAATGTATACGTCGGGCAGTCAGAACAGTTTCATCTGTTCCGGCGGTTCCAAAGGGTCATTGGCGAGTTCTTTTTCCCAGCGTTCCCGGCTCAGGCTGGTCATCTCCACCAGGCGGCGCAGTTGGCGGAACTTGAGCACCTGCCAACCCTCAGCGTGTTTTTTCAGGTGTGGATCACGCCCCAACTTATATGCCAGCAGACCCGCGCGTCCCCCGGGCAGTACGAGCACATTCCCTGGCTGACCAGCGGGTACAGACAAGAGTATGCGACCCACCACTGCGGAGGTCAGGAGGTGGAACGAAACCACTGTTTGCCCACCATCCAGCCATTTCAGGGTTCGCCAGGGATGCTGTGCTTCAGAAACTGCATACCCCAACCGCGCAGCCAGTCCGGCGAGATTCCTGGCGGCTTGATCCAGGTCGGCAAGGCGGACTGCGGGGGCATCCTGGGTTCGCAGGGTCCAACGATATTCATGCTCCTCAGCATACGAGGTGAGGATGGCGCGCAGCAACCCGAGGGAGGGGGTCAGCAAGCCGGGAAAAACCTGGTTCAATTCGATCTCCACATCCCGCATGGTGGCGGCTGGTGTTTTCTGCAGATATCGCACCAGGGCGATCTCCACTCGGTCTGGAAGGGATTCAGGTGTTTCGGGATGTTTCAATCCCCAAAGTCCACTTTCCGGGTCGGGGCTCGCGGAGAGGTGAAGAAAAGCTGGATCGTTGCGTGCAGCCTCGAGCCGGGCATGCACATCCTGGAGCGGTTCCTCCTGCCAGCGGAGAAGGCGGTTGGCTGCCAAGGCTACAAGTCCGCAGGCGTGGAGGTGCAGGTAGGGAACAGGCTCTCCGCGCGTGCCAAGGTACTCTGCGAGTGCCTGGGGCAGCAGTTGCAGACCGTCCCCGGGTTGTTCCTCCTGCTTATGCAGAAAGGCGCGCCGTCTCAAGACAACCTGGATCGGGTCGTTGCGGGTACGCAGGACCAGCCCTTCCAAGTCAAACCCGGCTGCGGACGCCGCGACCAGCACCGCCGAGAGGAAGGCTGGTTCCGGCTCTGGAAGCACCGCGAAGAACGGCATGTTAAGCGGCAGGCGCGGCGCGACCTCTCTCAATGCTGCGTGGAGGGCGCTGGCATGCCAGTTCCAGTCATAGCGTCTGCGGCGCAACACAGGCTTAAATTTTTCCACTGCAGACTGACCCCACAACCAACCAGCCCACAAGGCTGAGAGGGTCCAGAAAGCCTGGTTGGGGCGAGGCACCACAGTGACCATGGCACCAGGCTGCAGTACATCCAGTGCCGGTGCCAGAGCACGCACCGGGCCATCAAAAATATACAGGCCGCCCTGTTCATCCTCAAAAAAAGGACTGTTCTTCCCGGAAGGCAGACGCTCCCATTCTTTCATGGGGATCGGTTTTGCGCTGCCCCAACGTGCCGCAGCGTGCTCCAGTGCCAGCCAAAGATTCTTTTCCAAGAAGCGCGGAGGAATGGTCAGCTGCCTGGGGCGCGGGCGTTCCACGGGATGCGGCCAGAGCATATTCCCTTCATCGCAAGCCACCAGTACCAATGCCAGCAGAGCGCGACGGTGCTCCTTGGAAACCGTTGGGATGATGTTTCCGAGCTTGTTGATGATCGTGACCAGGGCATAGACAGCACGCGGCAGGTAGAATGCAAGCGCATGTTCGGCATGCTCGCGGTCAGGGTCACCTGGAGATGACACTCGTTCCAGGGCGCGTGCCCGGTGCAGACTGTCAGTGGCAGACAGGCGTACGGTGTGTGCCAGGTCAGCCTGGCTGGACGGGAATTCACCGCTTTCCCCGCATGGACAGTGGTAGATGCGCCCGGATGGTGTTTTGGCTCCTTTTTCCCAGATGAATGCTTTAACGGGTACCTGGCGCTGGCAGCGGCTGCACTCGGTGAGGTAGAGAGACTGCAGGTGGGTTTCCAAGCGTTCCTCGCCTTTATACACTGTGGCCAGACTGGCAAGGGCGGTTTTCAGGGTTTCAACTGGTGGTGGGGAGGCGGCGAGTTCCAACAGGAAGCGGGTAACCGGGTTATTGACCGCCACCAGAACCTTTCTCCCTCTGCGAGCGAGTTCCACATCAAAGGCGGGCGAAGTGCCAAAGGGATCCAGCACCCAACCTCCCACGTTTCCCTGCCGGGCGAGGAAAGCTGCTCCAATGCCTTCTGGCACCAGCGGCAGGAAGCGCGCCAGAGGAAAATCAGTGCTGCTTTCCTCTCCTGGGAGATAAGGCATGCCATCCATATGAGAAGTATACAATTTTACAGGGGAAAAACAAGCAGTTGCCTGCCAAAAATCCTGCCGGCGTGGAGTGAAATGTGTAATAATTGGAGGCATTGTGGAATGCATTGCAATCGGAGCGAGTAACTTCAAATGAAGCTGACGGTACTGCTGGATAATAATACCCTGATCGATCGTTATTTCCAGGGAGAACCCGGGGTCTCCTACCTGTTGGAAGTGGATGGCAGGAAGACCCTGTTCGATGTGGGTTATTCGGCGACCTTCCTGAGCAATGCGCAGAAGCTCAATCTGGATCTTCTGGAGGTGGATCATGTTGTCCTGTCCCACGGGCACCTTGACCACACCTGGGGGCTTTTCCCGCTGATCCAGCTTTTCACGGAAGCGCGGATCGAAAAGAAAATGGTCAAGAAACCGAAGCTGATCGCCGTCCCAGGTGTGTTTTCCAGCCGGAGATCCCATGACTTGCCAGAGATCGGATCCCTATTGACCCCGGAAAAATTGTCTTCTCATTTTGAGATGCAATTAACCCTTGGTCCCCTCTGGCTCACCGATCACCTGCTGTTCCTTGGGCAGATCGAGCGCAAAAACGACTTTGAGGCCCCGATGCCTTTGGGGCATGTCCTGGAGAATGGCGAAGAAATCAGCGATAGACTGCTGGATGATTCTGCCCTGGTCTATCGTGCTCCTGGCGGACTGGTGATCATCACCGGTTGCTCTCATTCCGGGATCTGCAACATCGTGGATCAAGCTTGCCGGGTGACCGGTGAATCAAGGGTACTGGATATCATCGGTGGGTTCCACCTGATGGCGCCTCCAAAACGGCAATTGCTTGGGACGATTAACTATTTAAAAGAAGTGAATCCCGGCGTAGTACATGCCTGCCACTGCACTGACCTGAAATCAAAGATCGAATTGTCAAGACAAATCAACATTGAGGAAGTGGGGGTGGGCTTGACTCTGTTATTCTAGGATTCACCTACTGACCGGGGATCGCCTGAGGAGACATATCTTGTGTTACAGCGCAATGTTAGCGCCAGACGGTCTGGGTAGCCTGAAATAGAAAGGCATGGTATCTTTTCTCCAACCACTACCAGGTGAGAAGGAGAGGAAGACACCATGCCAAGCGGAATTGTAACCGAGACTTGCCCTGCACCAAAGTGTAATTTGGCGGATCAAGATATTCACTGTCTCATGGGCGTTGGCGCATGAATAGTTGACATTGCAAGATCGGGAATGGACTTGCCAGAACTGTGGCAGGCACCATGACCGCGATTTCAACGCCGCCTTGAACATACAAGCTGAAGCAATACGACTTTTGAATCAAACCCCGGTAGTGGCTACGTCGGGGTCAAGGCTCGTGGACAGGGTGTAAGATCACCTTTATGGCAACCCTGGATGAAACGAGAACGATCCAGTGTGTAAACACTTTTACACACAAGAAAGGTAGCAGCATACTCATGACAGATGATATTCAAGCGAGCAAGCATTCAATTTTAATCCGTTTCTGGAAGGAACATCTACCCTTTTACATTACTGCATTTCTCCTGACTGCAGCCACGTCTGCTTTCTATCTGTTTGCCAGGCATTCCGGAAGCAATTCCGCCTGGCTTGGGTTACCGTTAGATGATGGTTGGATCCACCTGGTCTATGCGCGTTCACTGGCTGAACAAGGTTGGTTCTATTACAACCCGGGAATTCCCGAGGCGGGGATGTCCAGCCCATTGTGGGTGCTGCTGCTGGCGCTGGGGCACAAGTTGTTCTCTCCGCTGGGTGTCCCGCCGCAGTGGTTTGCCAAGGGGTTGTCCCTATTCTTCTCATTGGGCGTCCCGCTGGCGACATATCACCTAGCGAGACAGATACGCCTCACCACCAAGTGGGCATGGTTCGCCGGACTGCTCTCGATCATCGAACCCAACCTGGCATACGGAAATGTGGCTGGCATGGAAGTGTCCCTATTCATTTTCCTGACCTTTGTCGCCTTGTGGCTGGCACACCGCCATCACTACCTGCCGACCGGTATCCTTCTTGCTTTGGGGCTACTTACACGGGCAGAAGGTATTCTAAATATTTTCCTGGTCGGGATCGCCGCTCTAATGCCGGTGTACCTGAAACGCCGTGAACTTTCACTGCTCACCAAGGAAGAATTCAAGATCGGCTTGAAGATATTCCTACCAGCGTTGTTCCTGGGGGTTGCGTGGGCATTCTACAACCACTCGGTTAATGGGCACTGGCTGCCGAACTCCTACTTTGTCAAGCATAATTTTGCTCTCGGCGGGTTCAACCTGGAAAACCTGGGAAATGTTCTGGCTGGCTATGTGGGGCATTTGGCAATGTTCCACGGCTGGGTGCTGCCGGTAACGCTACTACTCTTGGGAGCGGGAGTATGGTCCCTGATCCACTCCAAACAATTCCTGGCAGCCGCCCCCATCGCGCTGATCCCCTTATTACAATTGTATGCCTTCTCGATCAACATTAAGGTCGTTGCTGGTGAGACTCCGTGGACCTATTTCACCCGGCGCTACATGGATTTTCTACTCCCATTCACGATCCTCCTGGTCACCCTTGGCGCAGCATTCTTATGGGAGCAAGTTTCCCGGCTGCAGAGGCGGTGGATAATGCTCTCTGCACCCCTGGTTGCCCTTGCCCTGGCTGCCCTGTTCGGCTGGAATATCATTCAATCCCACGTTTACATGGTTGAGCAATACAGTTGGAATACGGACAATGTGGAGCAGGTGAATGTTGTTATGGGGAGATGGATTGGTGAAAACATCCCTGCCGGTGCGACCATTGGTGTCACTGATGCCGGCGCCATGCGCTACTGGAGCCGTTCTGACCAGGTGATCATCGATTTCCTGGGGCTGAACTGTGCTGCTTGCATGGGCCGCCCGCTGGAAGAGTTGATCACAGAATTCCAACCTGGGTACCTAGTGGTCTTCCGTCCAGCACTGAATGGGAGCTTTGGTTATGAAGAACTGCATAGCATCCAGGCGCGGCGCAATACCATCCTGGGCGGGAACGAACTCGTGGCTGTCAAGCGCAAACCCTAACGAAGGACTTGGCGTATGGATGATCAGCCTTCAAAACAATGCCGAGTCTGTGGGCAATTAAAAGATCGGGAATCTGCTACGCAGAAATTCGGCTGGTCAGAAAATGACACCCACCTCCCGGCTGCGGCTGCCCAGCTTGAGATCGTGCGTGATCTCCAGCCGCCATCCAGCCGGAAATTACAAATTCAACGCTGCCCCGAATGCCAGGCTTATTTCCTGTACCAGAGCGATTATGAATACCTGGTCAATGGAAGTGAAGATGAGGAAATCCTGACCAGGTTGTCTGCGGTGGAGGCGCAGGAATACCTGGATAGACCCCCGACGCATTAAGCCTGGATCGTGCTTATACCAGCCAAAAACTGGCTTCGTGCCCTGCCAGGAGGATCTCGCCTTCCTGACCGCGCCTGCCGCCGTTCTTGACACCTGTCAACAGCAATTCACGCGGCTGCAAGCTGCCTTTGACCTGCAAGGTTTTGGGCTGGCTGCTGAAATTCAAGGCGACCAGGATGGTCTCCTGCCCATCATTACGCAAGTAGGCGAGCACATGCCGGGTGGCTGACAAAGGGAGGAAATCTCCTCGAAAAAGTGCGGGGTGATTTTTTCGCAAGGCGATCAACTGCTTGGTGAAATGCAACAGGGATTCCGGGTCCGCTTGCTGGGCAGCCACATTGCGTATAGCATAGTCCGGATGGACGCGCAACCAAGGTGTACCAGTAGTGAACCCGGCGTGCGGGCTGGCATCCCACTGCATCGGGGCGCGGCAGCGGTCACGCCCCTTGTACACTGTCCAGTAGTGCTTGCCTGCCGGGTCGACGATCTCGCTGCGGGCATAGCGCACATCGCGCATCCCGATCTCCTCTCCCTGGTAGATGAACGGTGTGCCTCGGAGTGTGAGGAGCACACTCATGATGATGCGCGCCATGCCATCATCTTCGCCGCGGCTGTAGCGTGAGACTGCACGCGGCAGATCATGGTTGCTCATCACGGTGGTTGGCCAAACAGCGGCGGCATTGAAGATGCGCTCGCGTTCCTGGATCTGCTTCAGTACGTAACGCGGTGACCAGGGATAGATCAATTCCGTGGCGGTAAAATCGAAGCTGAATGCAGCGTGAAGCCTATCCAACCCGCAATAGCTGACGGTCTTCTCCGGCGTTGCCATGTACGTTTCCCCCACGGCGTACCGCTCCGGGTAGGAATCAAGGAGATGGCGCAGTTCGTTCAACAGCGGCACCATTTCAGGTTGATCCATATCATGGATGTGTTTCTGCCGGTCAAAGGCGCGCAAGCCTGGCTTTGGGGGATTATTTGGAAATGCCGGGTTTTTGAAAAAGGCATTGAAAACGTCCAAGCGGAACCCATCCACACCGCGCTGCAACCAGAAGCGGAAGGCTTCCAATTGGGCGAGGCGCACGTCCGGGTTGCGCCAGTTGACATCTGGCTGCTCCGGAGTGAACAGGTGCAGGTAATATTCACCCGTGGCGGAGTCCAGTTCCCAGGCTTTGCCGCCAAAACTTGCCTGCCAATTGTTCGGTTCTTTTCTCCAGATATACCAATCCCTTTTGGGGTTGTTGAGAGAGGAACGTGCTTCCTGGAACCAGGGATGCTGGTCGGAGGTGTGATTCATCACCATGTCCACCAGGATACGCAACCCACGGCGATGAGCCTGCTCCACCAAGCGGTCGAAATCCGCCAGGGTGCCAAAGCGTGGATCCACGTTGCAATAGTCGCTGATGTCGTAGCCAAAATCCTTATCAGGTGTTGGATAGAAAGGAGAAAGCCACAAGGCGTCGATACCCAGGTCTGCCAGGTAATCGAGGCGGGCGAGGATGCCAGGAAGGTCGCCCAAGCCGTCAGCGTTACTATCCGCAAAAGAACGCGGATAGATCTGATAAATGATGCCGTCTCGCCACCAAAGATAGTTGTCCATGATCTGCCTCTTTTAAAAGATGGCTTATTTTACACAGGAACCGGGCATCTGTGTTAGGCGGGTTGCCACTTGTGAATTTCTTTCACGCAATTTTGACAATTGTGCTATCATAAGGCTGCATGAATACGACTGCTGAACGAATCCTTTTGGTTGAAAATGATCCTGAAATTGCCGACCTGATCGCCCGGCAGGCGCTGTCTCCTTTGGGCTACCAGGTGCAAAGGGCAGGAGATGTCAATGGGGCTATCATGGAGGCAGCCCGTTTTGCACCCGACTTGATCATCGCCGACCTTGACCTGCCTGGTTTGAGCGGCAGGGACCTGCTGGTCGCGCTGACTTCACAGGGACTGCAGGTGCCGGTGATCGTCATTGCCCGCAAAGGGGAAGAGCAGAAGGTCATCCAAGCCTTCCGCCTGGGTGCCGGGGATTACCTGCTCTGGCCAGTCAATGAGACCGAGGTGGTGGCGGTTGTGGAACGCGCCCTCAAGCAGGTGCGCGAACACGCTGCCCGCGTGCGTGTGGATCAGCAACTAAAGAGCACCAACCAGGAACTACAGAACCGGGTGCGTGAACTGACCACCATATTCGCCGTGGGCAAGGCGGTCATCTCGACAACGGATACGCGCGTACTCTTTGACAAGGTCGTGGAAGGGATGGTGTACGTGGCGGAGGCCGACTTCGGCTGGCTGCTGCTGCGCGAAGATCACGCTCAACCCTTCCTGCTGGCCGCGCATCGCAATCTTCCTGAAAGCTGGGCCAAGAAACTGGGACAACCCCTGGATGATGGGGTCAGTTCATTGGTGTCGCTCTCCGGCGAGACGCTGGCGATCAATGGTGAACCACTCAAGCGTTTTCGTGTGGCCGCGTTGGGAAGGTCAGCTGTGGTCGTGCCGGTCAAGATCCAGCAGGAGGTGATCGGGCTGCTGGTCATCGTGCGCAGGTCAGACCGACCGTTCGACAAGAATATGCAGTCCCTGCTGGAGGCGGTGACCGATTATGCTTCCATTTCATTGGTGAATGCACGCCTTTTCCGTGCCATCCAGGAAGCGGCTGATATCGCCCGCAGAGGCGAGCAGATCAAGCGAGAACAATTTCAGGCATTGCGCCAGGAATTGCACACCGTTCTACAACCGGTGACCTATCCAATGGAACTAGTCCTTTCCGGAAAGATGGGCACTATCAGCCGCGAGCAGAAGCAAGCTCTCAGGAATGTTCAGCAGGCTCTCGAAAGAGCGCTCCAGTTGATCTCAGGTGACGATAGTTCCACCGGGAAATAAGGATCCGGATGCCAAAGGAAGACCTGGTACTGCTTGCGATCGGAGATGAACAGATCCAGCGCCTGTTCGAACGGGCACTGGTGGCTGCAGCGTACCGGGTTGCACAAGCCCAGGACGGCGAAGCGTTGAACCGCCTGCTGCAGGAGGTAACTCCTTCCCTGGTCATCCTCAGCCAGACACTGGGTGGTGCGGATGGTCTTGGAATCGCCAGCGCCTTGTTAGAGCGATTTCCAACCCTTCCGGTGCTGCTATTCATGGGCCATCAATCGCAGGAACTTGTCCGCAAAGCACTGTACATCGGGGTGAGTGACTGCCTATTTGCACCCCTGAAGATCGATGACATCATGCATGCGGTTGAGCATAGTATACGCCGCGCCAACCGGCTGGGCGATTGGACCCGGCGCGAGGTGCGGCGGACGACTGCATCCCTCCAGCAGCGCGTGGATGAACTGCAAAAAATGGATACCATCCTGAACCATATCGAGGATGGTGTGATCATTCTTGACGAACATATGACCATCCTGCTGATCAACCCGGCGGCGCGGCGTGCCTTTGGTATCTGGAAAGATGAAATTGTCAGTGGAAAAGCATTTCTTGATGTAATCACCCATCCAGAGCTGTGTGCCCTGGTTACTGGCAGGATGAGCAGTACATCTCCGCACCATGAACTGACCTTTGACGATGGGCGTGCCCTGTCTGCCCAAGTGACACCCATCCCTGGCGTTGGCACGGCGATCAGCATGCAGGATATCACCTACCTTAAGCAGATCGACCGGCTGAAGAACGAATTCGTCAGCACGGTTTCACATGACCTGCGCTCCCCCCTGACAGCCATCCTTGGTTATGTAGATCTGCTCGAGAGGGTGGGTCCGATGACAGACCAGCAAAGGGAATTTGTGAAGAGGGTGCAGAACAGCGTGCAGAGCATTACCTCGCTGGTCAATGACCTGCTGGAACTGGGACGCATTGAGGCGGGCATCGATGGGCAGCAGGAACTGGTTCCGCTGGAGAGCATCATCCGCTACACGCTGGAGAATGCCTCCAACCAGATCACGGAAAAACGGCTGGATGTTGCCATGATCCTGCCTGCAGAAGTTCCCCCTCTGCGTGGAAATCCGATCCGCCTGCGCCAGTTGTTGGATAACCTGGTGGGGAATGCCATAAAATACACGCCTGAGGACGGACACATCCGCTTTGAGGTGGAAACCCAGAACAGCCAGGTCATCCTGCGGGTGGAGGATACCGGGCCTGGCATCCCCCCTGCCGATCAGCTGCATATTTTCGAGAAGTTCTACCGTGCCAGCAACGTGCCCAAGGGAGTGGGCGGTTCTGGGCTGGGATTGGCGATCGTCAAGTCGATCGTGGACAACCACGGCGGGCGCATCTGGGTAGAGTCAGTGCTTGGGCAGGGCTCCACGTTCACCGTTGTGCTTCCAGTTGGCGACAGGCCAAAGTAATTTGAGCTTGTTCGACGGCAGGTTTTCCACACTGACGGGTCAACGTCTGGATCAGCCCACAAAAAAATCCAGACTGACTCGTATTTTCAACCGATCATTTTAAGGAGGTAGCATGGTCTTCAAAATCACCTTTGGCACGGATGGCTGGCGAGGCGTTATTGCCGAAGAATACACATTCGATAATGTGCGCCGCTGCGCACAGGGTTATGCCTCCTATATGCTGGAGAAAGGCAATGCTGGAAAATGGATCGTAGTGGGTTATGACAAGCGCTTCGCCTCGGAGCATTTTGCGGCTGCGGTGGCGGAGGTGCTGGTGGGTAACGGCTTTAAGGCGTACCTGACCGACACTGCCACGCCAACCCCGGTCATTGCGTTTGCGGTGGTAAATAAAAAAGCATGCGGTGCGATCAACATCACTGCATCACACAATCCGCCCACGGATAATGGCTTCAAGGTGCGCGATGCAACCGGCGGGGCAATCGATCCGCAGGGGCTGCTGCGCATCGAGGCGCTCATCCCCGATGAGATGGGCAATGTAAAAAGGGCGAAGTTGCAGACTGCAAGTGAAGAGGGACGGATCGTCCTTTTTGATCCCCATACGCCGTATATCGAACATATTCAGAAACTGATCGATCTGCAGCCCATCAAGGACGCAGGCTTGACGGTGATGGTGGATGTGATGTGGGGGAATGGTGCCGGCTATTTCACCCGGCTTCTGGATGGCGGGCGGACGCGCGTGATCGAGATCCATGACCAGCGCAACCCTTCCTTCCCTGAAATGAAGCGTCCAGAACCAATCCCACCGAACATTGATGCAGGTTTGAAGGCAACCAGGGACAACCATGCCGATATCCTGCTGGTCACCGATGGCGATGCAGATCGCTGCGGGGTTGGCGATGAGAACGGTATGTTCATCAACCAATTACGCGTGTATGCACTGCTGGCTTTTTACCTGCTCGAGATCCGCGGTCAACGCGGCGCGATCATCAAGACCCTTTCCACCACCGGCATGTTGAATAAACTCGGTGAAATGTACGCTGTGCCTGTCCACGAAACCGGGGTGGGTTTCAAGTATGTGGCACCCAAGATGACCGAGACGGATGCCATGATCGGTGGCGAGGAAAGCGGGGGCTACGCTTTCCGCGGCAACGTTCCTGAACGGGATGGGATCCTCGCCGGACTGTACATACTCGACTTCATGGTCCGCACCGGAAAAAAGCCAACCGAACTGCTCAAGATGCTTTTCGATAAACTGGGAAGTGAATATTTCTACGACCGCATCGATACCCCTTTCCGCGGCAACCGTAAGGACCGCGAGGCTGCAATCCTGGCCGCCCGACCGATCAGCCTGGGAGGGCTAAGAGTGACCGAACTCGTCACTGTGGATGGCTTCCAGTTCAAACTGGAAGATGGAGGCTGGATGTTGATCCGCTTCTCCGGCACCGAGCCCATCATGCGGGTTTACTGCGAGACCACCCACAAAGACAAGGTGCAGGCCATCCTGCAGGATGGCTTGAATGTAGCCGGTCTTGCATAAGTTCTCCCGGCTGGCAGGTTGACAGGTTCACCCTTGCCAGTGTGAACCCTGCCAACATGCTTAACGATACCCACTGCCACCTCGATATAGAAAAATTCGACGCCGACCGGGTTGATGTGCTGAAACGCGCCGAGAGAGCCGGGGTTACCCGATTCCTGCTTCCGGGGCTCGACTGGCAGTCGAGTAAGAAGGTGGTGGCGATGGTGAAGGATGACCCAAGGCTGTATGCAGCGGTTGGCGTGCACCCCACAGAAGCAGGCACATTCCAGCGGGAACAACTGGAGCAATTCCGACAGCTTGCTGGAAACCCGAAAGTGGTCGCGATCGGGGAGATCGGCCTGGATCAATACTGGGAGACTGTCCCACACGAACTACAAAAGCAGGTGCTTCAAGCGCAGCTAGTTCTGGCTGCTGAGCTTGCGCTCCCGGTCATCATTCATTTTCGGGAGAAAGGGGATGCACCCGATGGACCTTGCGCAGCAGACCTGATGGAGATGCTGTGGGTATGGGTGGAAGACCTCCGGGCAGCGAATTCACCCTTGGCTGGGCGCCCCGGTGTATTGCATGCCTTCTCAGGTTCCAAGAGCACCGCGCAGCGGGCGATGAAGATGAATTTTTACCTAGGCGTCGGAGGTCCGGTCACCTATCGCAAAGAACGCCAGGAACTGGTCGCCAACCTGCCCCTGGAGAGCCTGCTACTGGAGACGGATGCTCCCTTCCTGGCACCTGCGCCTCAGCGTGGCAAACGCAATGAACCTGCCTTTGTTGCTCTGATTGCTGATAAAATAGCAGCACTGCACCAATGCAATGTAGAAGAAGTCGCCGCGGTCACTTCTGCGAATGCCTTGCGGCTCTTCTGCTGGGAACAATGATTTGAGCATAACGACTTTCTTCACGGTCATCCAAGAGGATATGCAACAGGTGGAAGCCCTGATGCGCTGCCAAGGCGCAGACTGCCACCCGGATCTACGCGCGGCGCTGGAACATCTTATGGCTGCGGGAGGAAAACGCATCCGCCCAACCATGGGGCTGTTAACCGGACGGATGTTGAATGCACCCCACGAACGGCTGATCACCCTGGCTGCGGCGGTGGAACTGCTGCATACTGCCACACTGGTACATGATGACCTGATCGATGGTGCCCTGTTGCGCCGGGGGATCCAAACGCTGAATGCCAAATGGTCACCTCCGGCGACCGTGTTGACCGGCGATTATCTCTTTGCCAGGGCGGCGAGGCTGGCTGCTGAAACGGATCACCTAGCTTTGATGAAGTTATTTGCCGGGACCCTGGCGGTGATCGTCAATGGAGAATTAACGCAAATGTTTGCGGCGCGCGGCGTAGCCAGCCGCGAGAACTATTATCAGCGCATCTATGCCAAGACTGCCTCCTTGATCGAGATGACCACAACGGCAGCGGCGATGATCTCTCCTGTGGATGATGCCGTGGTGGAGTCCATGCGTTTATTCGGTTATCACCTGGGGATGGCTTTCCAGATCGTGGATGATGTGCTGGATTTCACCGGGGAACAATCTGAAATCGGCAAGCCAGTTGGGAGTGACCTGCTACAGGGGCTGGTGACCCTGCCCACGCTCTACTACCTGGAGGCAAACCCCGATGCTCCTGGTGTGCGGGCATTGTTGGACGGACGTTACCTGGTGGAAAGTGAAAAAATGGAAGACCTTGTGCAGGCAATCCGAGACAGCGAGGCAACCCGGTTGGCGCTGAATGAAGCACAGGATTATATCGATAAAGCGCTTTTCCATTTGGAAGGGCACAAAGACCACCCCGAACACCGAGCATTGGAAGAATTGGCGCACTATATAGTCAACCGGAGATTGTAACAAGCACGGGCTGCCTGCAAGCAGCCCGCTCCTTTTCTTAGGGAGGCTTATTTATCCTGCCTGCCGATCATGGTCAGGAAGGCATCCACGATGCCGGGGTCAAGAATGATACCGCTATTCTCGCGGATGAATTTTTCGGCTGCCTTTTTTGTCCAGGCATTGCGGTAGGGACGGTTGGATGTGAGAGCATCCCAAATATCCACCACGGTGAACAAACGTGCTGCCAGGGGTATCTCCTCGCCGCGCAGTTTGCGCGGATAACCCTTGCCATTCCAGCGTTCGTGGTGGCAGTAGGGAATATCCACTGCGGGGCGCAGATAGGCGATGGGATAAAGCATTTCATAAGCAAACACAGGATGACGGCGCATGACCATCCACTCTTCTTCGGTCAGTGCTCCAGCCTTGTTGAGGATGCTATCAGGAACACCCATTTTCCCGATATCGTGGAGGAGAGCGCCGCGGCGCATGTGGACTTGTTCCGGTCCGCTGACACCCAGTGATTGAGCCAGCTGGAGGGTCAGTTCACTGACTCTCTTGGTGTGACCTTCCGTCTCCCGGTCGCGCAAATCAAGCGCTTTTGACCAGCCCTCAATGGTGGCGTCGTAAGCCAATGCCAAGTCCACGTTACTTTTTTGAAGTTCTTCGAATAGAACAGAATTGTCAATGGCGATGGCTGCCTGCCCGGATAGAGTTTCCAGAAAGGTCTTCCAATCTGCATCCGGGTCCAAGGCGGAGCGGTGGAAGATCTCCAGCACACCCTTCACCTGTCCCTTGGCGATCAAGGGAACACAAAAATAAGAGATGAAACTCTCGTTTGCCAGGGCTTGAAAACGTTTTGATTCAGTAATTTCCCGGATGTTCCTGGTAAAAATTGTTGTGCGCGAACGCACGGCTTTCCCGGCGATATCATTGCTGATATGTACCTGCCAATGGTTGATTGCATCGGAATGGAAGCCCGAGCTGGCCGCGTGAACAAGGTTTTGGGTGAGTGGATTGAGAAGAAGCACATCCACTGCATCCACCTTCAACTGTGAAAGGATGTGATCGATGAGGATGCCCAGGGTAACGCGCAGGTCGAGAATGGTATTGATGGCCATGTCGATGGCGCGCAAGGAAGCCAGACGTTGAACCTGACGTTGGGTCTGTTGATAAAGATCTGCTCTGCGGATGGCATTACCAGCAATCTCGCTGATGGTGGTGAGCAAATGCACTTCCTCAGGCTTGACCTGCCTGGGGAGTTTCACCGAAAAATAAAAAACGCCGATGGTTTCCTGGATGGTACGGATGGGAACACATGCACAGCCCCACCCAAACGGAATCTGATCGCGCATATTGGGGCGGGTGACCGGGTCGGTGGCGATCTCTTTGGAAATGTACGTTTGCCCGGATTGAAAGACCGTGCCGGTGATCCCCTCTCCTGGACGGGCATCGAGTTGTTCCAGCCTGGCGAACCAGCCGCGCGAGATGGCTTCCTTGATCATCTGTCGGGATGGGTCGAACAACCAGATGGCGCCGGAATCGGACTGCAGTACATTCAGGGTTTCATCCAGCAGCCTGGGGAGCATTTCCGCGACCGATGAGGCCTCCCGCAGGGAGGTGGAAATGCGGTTGACCATTTCCAGTTCGATGAGCCGCTGGCGGGTCTTGTTATACAGGCGGGCATTCTCAATTGCCACGGCGGCGTGGGCAGACAGCATTTCCAGAAGCGACTGGTCTTCTTCGGTATAGCTGTGAGGTTTGTAGGATTGGGCAGAGAGCATGCCGATCACCTGGTCTCCCAGCCGCATGGGTACTGCCAAGATGGAACGCACCTCTTCCTGTTCGCCAAAGTGGATCGCGCCGGGCAATTGTTCGGTTGAATAATCGCGTATGATGATGGGCTCTCCGCTGGATATGATCTCGCCAGACAGCCCAACCCCCAGCGGGGAACGAGTCTCGGGCCAGCGACCACTCTTGTCATAGAGGTAAGCAGCAAGGATCTCGTTAGAGGCCTCGTCAAGCAGGGAGATGACAAAGGCTTCTGCCGGCATCAACTGCTTGGCAGCCCGGTGAACAGCCTCATAGACCTGTTCCGGGTTGGTGGAGGCACGGGCAATCTCCTGGCTGGCGCGGTGGAGAACAGCCCGCCTTTCGGCGGCCTGCAGGGCTTGTTCATATAACTTTGTATTTTCGATGGCGGCAGCTACCTGGCTGGCAAAGACAACTGCCAATCGCAGGCTTTCTTCATTAAAGTCATCCTCATGTTTGCTGTCCACTGCCAGCATACCGATCACCTCGTTCTTGGCGATCAGTGGCACTCCCAGCCAGGATTTGATGTGTTGGTGGCGCGGTTCCCCAAATGCAGCGAACTGCCCAGATGCATTTCCCAGGATCAGGGGTTGGCGTTCCTGAACCACGATCGTATTCGGGTTGTCGCCCGGGATGGGAAAACGAGTTCCCAGGACAATTTCCGGTTCTTTCCAACCGCGCCCTCCCACGATCTCAAGCCAGCCTTCGCGTAGAATTTGCACGGAGGCGCTGTCATAGGGTACAACGTGCTCCAACTGCTCCAGGATCAGGCGGATCGACTCCTCAGCATCGAGGGTAGAGGCAACAACGGAGACCGCTTCGCGCAAGGTTTCAGCCTCCTGGCGGCGACGTTGTTCGGATTTGAAAAGGCGAGCGTTTTCAATGGCAATAGCCATGTGCTGCGCCAGTGACTGTGCCACGCGCACCTCGTCATCCTTGAAAAAATCGAGATGCGTGCTATCTGCCATCAGAGCGCCAATCATTTTCTCGTGGGTGACGATGGGGATACCCAGGAAGGAACGAACATGCTCGGCGCCAGGGACCCAAATCCACCCCGGGTGCTGGCGAACATCAGCAATGGTCACCGGGTTCAAGTCTTGGGCCATTTTTTGCAGGATCTTGCTCCCATTCAACAACTCGTGGGCGGCTTGGCTGGTGGTTTTTTCATCTGTGTAGTTCATGCCGGTGACCAGGTCTGGTTGTCCATTCTCTCCGAGAAGAAGGACGGAGGCGGTGTCGAAGACCAGAATATGCCTCAACTGTTCGAGCATCGATCGAAAGACCTCGTAAACATCCAGGCTGGCACTTACAACCTTGGCAACCTGGCGCAAGGCCTCAGCTTCTTTGCGGCGACGCTGTTCTGAAGCATACAGGCGGGCGTTGTCGATAGCCGTGGCTGCCTGGGATGCAAACGCCTGGACAAGCTGGGCGCTCTCCTCGGTATAGACGGCAGGCTGCAGGTGGTTGAGGGTGATGTACCCGATCACACTTCCGCGAGCGAGCAAAGGCGCTCCCATCCAACCGCGAACTTGGTTCGTGCCCGCCCATTTCTGGAAACGCGGGTCATCGCAGGCATCCGCCAGGATGATGGGTTTCTGTATCTGCTGGGATTCGCTGAATAGTTGATCTTCGGCAGGAAAGGTCAAATTGAGCACCTGCTCGGGGTCTGGAAATCCCTGGACGGCTTCCAGTCGCAATTGTTGGCCCTCCAGTAGCATGATGGCAGCGCTATCGAACGGCACCACCTGCTTGAGCGAGATCAGGATCGAATCCAGAACCTGATGATACTCCAACGAGGAGGATACAGCCGTGACAGCCTGGCGCAGGGTCTCTGCTTCCTGGCGCCGGTGATGTTCAGAGGCATACAGGCGTGCATTCTCGAGGGCGATGGCGGCCGGGTAGGAAAATGTTTGGGCAAGCACCGCCTTTTCTTCAGTGAATGTGCCAGGTTGCCGACTGTCCAGGGATATATATCCGATGACATTATCCCTCACGATCAAGGGAACCGCCATCCACCCACGAATATATTCTGAGCCAGGCCAGAGAATGAAGCGTGGGTCAGACAGAACATCTCGCATGATGAGCGCGCGATGGGTTTCCACCAGTTGCTGCCATTTTTCTGTCTTCGGGAAGCATTTCCCGATCAAGCCAACCCCTTGTGGCAAGCCACGCCCGGCAACGATCTCCAGCTCACACAAGTTTCCGCGCTCTAGGATCACAGAAGCGCTGTCATAGGCAACCACTTTGCTCAGGGATGCCAGGATCGATTCCAGAACATCGTTCAGTTCCAAAGATGAAGAAACAACGGAAGCCGCGTTGCGCAAGATTTCCGCTTCCTGGCGACGGGTATGTTCTGATTCAAATAAACGCAATTTCTGGATCGCAGTAGCCAATGACCCTGCGATGGTGATGAATAGACGCTCTTCGTCATCACTGAAGTAATCAGGTATACGGCTCTCCGCATTGATCACACCAAGCAATTCATCGCCAGCCTTGATCGGTACGCAAATTTCTGAGTGCATCCCAGGGGTAACGATGATGTAGCGATTATCTTTGCTGACATCCGCAATCCTGCAAGAGATCCCAGTCTGGGCAACATACCCGGTAATTCCCTGGCCGAGTGGAATGGTGGAAGGGCTGTTTTTCTTGATCTTTCCGAAGTAAGTGGGGTGGGTGCAAAGGAGTTTATTCTGGGCATCATAGAGCATGACCCCAAAGGCATCCAGGGAGAAGGTGTCTGCGATCAGACTGGTGATCCGTTCCAAGAGGCCATCGATGGTAATCGTCTCGGTCCCAATTTGGGCGACTGCTTGGAGGATGGTCAGTTCTTTGAGCTGTTTTTGAAGCGCCTGTTCTGCTCTTTTACGTTCAGTGATATCCTGTGCCACTGCAATGGCTACATCCTGCCCAAAATACCTGCCCTTGACGATGCGCACATCCTTGGGGAAGATCTCTCCGTTGCTGCGCCTGCCCCAGAACTCAAAGGACTGTGGTTCACCATGAAAAGCCTGTTCGACCAGTTTTTTCACGGCTTGCAGGTCGTTCTTGCCCGGAGCACTCACATCCGCAGGGGTTTTACCGATCAATTCCTCGCGAGAATAGCCGTACATCCTGATCGCGCCTTCGTTCAAATCGATGAAACGTCCTTCGGAGTCTTGAATATAGATCGCTTCCGTAACACTGTTAAACATACCTCGATAGCTGATTTCACTGTTGGCAAGTGCTTCATCGGCTTGCACGCGGGTGATGGCAATGGCGACCTGGGAGGAGACAAATTCGAGCATGTGCTGTTCGCGCTCACCATATGCCATAGGATCGGAATAGTGCTGTACGACCATTGCGCCAATCGCCTTGCCTTCAATGATCAATGGTACGCCAAGCCAGATGGCCGAAGGGACACCCAGTAATTTGATTGCTCCCTGTTTTTCAAGTTCATCATGGACAGCCTGGGTACATAGCAGGGATCTGCCTGTCCGCAGGACATAAGCGGTTAACCCCCGCCCTGGCTGGATCTCTCCCATAAAGGGCTCATCGAGGGCATCCATGAAATACGGGAATTTCAACACATTGCGTTTTTCATCATAAAGGGTAATGTAGAAATTTTCAGCAGGCATCACCGAGGCAATGATCTTATGGATCTGTGGAAAGAGATCATTTAAAGACTTGGTGGAAACCGTAGCAATGGCAATCTGGTACACAGCATCCTGGAGTGCTTCTGCCTGGATGCGCTCTGATACATCCCTGATGAGCACCTGGAGGGCGGGTTTTCCCTGGTACTTAAATGGCATGGTAGCCACTTCAACGTCGATACTACTGCCATCCAGTTTGATGAATTTTTCCCGGGCGGGAGGTAATGCTTTTTGCTGCCCAATGGCTTTCTTGACGCGGGCGAGAACCAATTCCTTGTAGTCCTGATGGACAAAACTCATGACTGGTTTTCCAATGAAATCATCAACCTGCCTGGCGCCCATCAATTTTGCAGCCGCAGGGTTGGCGAAGACAACCACCCCCTCACTGTGAATGGCAATGGCCTCGGGAGAGATCTCCACCATCTGGCGGTAACGCTCCTCGCTTTCGCGAAGATGGGCTTCAATTTCCAGGCGAGCTTGTTCAGCCTTTTTCCGTTCAGTGATATCCAGCATGACACCCTGCCAGATCATGGCCTTTCCGCTGGCATCCCGAAGAACGGTGGCTTCATCCCGTATCCATACCTGGTGGCCATCACGGGCGACAAGGCGATACTCCAGAAGGAAGCGGTCTCCAGTTCGGTTGGTGCGGTTGTTCTCCTCGACTGCGGTCTCGCGATCCTCCGGGTGAACGAGCTTTTGCCAGAGAAATGGATCGGCAATCCATTCTTCAGGAGCATACCCGGTCATTTTTTCAATCTGTGGGCTGATGAAGAGCGTGGTGCTGAACTCGTCCACTGCATCTGTATACACTGCCGCGGGGATACGCTCCACCATGCTGCGATATTTCTCTTCTGCGTCCTTCAGGGCAGTCTCGGAGCTTTTCTGCTCGGTCAAATCGCTCAGGATGCCGGTTAAGCCAACAATCTCTCCGTCCTTACTTAATACGCGGCTACTGGTATGGACGAAGCGGATATTCCCCTTCTTGTCCATGACGCGAAATTCATTTACATCAGTTGCGCCAGCCAGGGTTCGTTTGAAATTATCGTGCACCCTGGGAAGATCATCTGGATGCACAAAAGCATCGATCGTTTTACCGATTACTTCTACATCCTGATATCCAGAAATTCGTGCGATGACCGGGCTGATGTATTTGAATCTGCCGTGTTCGTCCAAGATGAAGACGACTTCATTCAAGTTTTCGATCAGGATGCGCAGGGCTTCCTGATCCGTCAAGGGCAATACATTCCCCTTACGGGAGAGAGCCTGCTTGTTTGGTTTATCCCCCTTGGCAGTGGGTGCGTCAAGTACAGGAACGTTCTGAGCAGACTTCTTTACCATTTATGGAAGTAATTATAGGCGAATATTGATGGGATGAATAGCGATTTAACAGGGGTTTAACATTGTGGGTGGAAAGAAAAACAAGCCTTGAAGGCTTGTTTTTAGAGGCGACGATGGGATTTGAACCCATGATGAGGGTTTTGCAGACCCTTGCCTTGCCACTTGGCCACGTCGCCGTGTCTTTCTGATTATAAAGTGAGGATTGCCGATTGACAATCTGCAATCCTCAATCCTGAGCGGGCGATGGGATTCGAACCCACGACCTTCTCCTTGGCAAGGAGACGTACTACCACTGTACTACGCCCGCAATGTGGCCTCTCTTGCTGGCCGAGTGCCGAGACCCAGGATCGAACTGGGGACACCGCAATTTTCAGTCGCGTGCTCTACCAGCTGAGCTATCTCGGCCTGACTGCCTTCTTGAGCGGGGGTGATTTTACACGTAGAGAGAAAGATTGTCAAGCAAGGAGGTGTTTGGTTTTTACATTGTTTTTACGTCCACACCACACCCGGCTTACACACTGGAGAGATAATAGCATCAAGAAAAGGAGATAAAAATGAATAAACTCGTCTTCCTCATCAAGAAAGTCCTTGCGGTCATACTCATTATTGGAATTGGGTTGGCCATCTTCCCTGTTTCCGATGCAAGCGCAGCAGGTCCAGATATTTCGAGTGCTGATTCCACCCGGGAATTTAATCCCGATGGTCGACTCGAGAAAGTTTGGACACGTCTACAACAGGCATATCAAGTGCAGGAAGAGCGCCTTGGTAAAGCTGATGATTTCATTGCCAGGGTCCAGACATTGATCACCAAAGCCCAGGAGAAGGGATACGATACCCTGGCTATCCAGTCTGCGCTGGATGAATTTGCAGCGGCCATCCCTGCGGCAGAATCTGCTCATGAAACAGGAGCTACCATTATCGCAGCCCATACCGGTTTTGACGAAAGCGGCAAGGTAACTGACCGGCAAAGTGCGCTAGAGACCGTGAAAGCTCTTGGCCAGGTTCTCAAGCAGGCACATGCTGCCATGGGCGGTACTGGCCAGGCGCTGCGTGAGGCTCTGCGTGCTTTCAGAGATGCACATTTCCCTGTCCCGGTGAGCACCGTCCCTACTCCTTAGCCTCGAGAAGGAGATAAATCCAATAACTGGAGAGATGGGTTGCATGCCATCTCTCCAGTTTGCAGTAAAATCAAGGAAATCAAATCTGGAGGCATCCATGGACAGAACCGTGATCTCAACTGATAAAGCTCCCAAGGCGATCGGCCCATACTCTGTTGCCATCTGCACCGGGAACCTGGTCTTTACTTCTGGCCAGATCGGTCTTGACCCGCATACCCAGGCGCTTGTCCCGGGCGGGGTGGCGGCAGAGACCCGCCAGGCGCTGACCAACCTGAAGCACGTATTGGAGGAAGCTGGCTCCAGCTTGAACCAGGCTGTGAAAACGATCGTATTCCTAAAAGATATGGCAGATTTCCCGGTTATGAATGCGACTTATGCTGAGTTCTTTCCTGAAATGCCACCGGCGCGTTCCACAGTAGCTGTTGCCGGCCTGCCCAAGAATGCATTGGTGGAGATCGAAGTCGTTGCACTGATCAATGACCGCTGAACTGATCCTGTTGGTGGATGACGAGCCGTCCATTGTCTCGCTTGTGCGCATGTACCTGGAGCGCGAGAATTTTCGCGTCGAGACGGTGGGTGACGGTGATGCCGCGCTGGAAGCGGTGAAAAAATTCAAACCGGCACTTGTGGTTCTGGATGTAATGCTTCCCAAGCTGGATGGCTTTGAAGTTTGCCGCCGTCTGCAGGCGGAGGACCACGCGGTTGCCATCCTCATGCTGACAGCTCGCGATGATGATATCGACAAGATCATTGGGCTGGAATTGGGTGCGGATGATTACCTGACCAAACCGTTCAATCCACGCGAATTGGTTGCGCGGGTGAAGGCGGTCCTGCGCAGGGCAGAGCCACCCGTTGGCAGGAGCGGAGATGTAATCCGCCTGGCTGACCTGACGGTGGATCCTGCGCGCCGGGAGGTGATCTGCAGCGGGAAATCCCTGGCTTTGCGTACTCAGGAGTTTGAACTCCTACTGGTACTTGCCAGGCAACCCGGGCGCGTTTTCTCCCGGGAGCAGTTACTGAAACAAGCCTGGGGATTCGACTTTTTCGGGCAGACGCGCACCGTGGATGTGCATGTCGCCCACCTGAGAAAACTACTCGCCGACAGCGTCTGTCAGATCGAAACGATCACCGGGATCGGCTACAAACTCACCATGGGCGGGTAACGATGTTCTCATCGCTACGATCACGCCTCTGGTTGAGTTATGCTCTGGTCATCTTCGCATCGCTTTTCCTCACCCTGGCTATCTTGGCGCTCTTCCTGGCCCGCAGTCCGCTGGTCTATCGTTCCACCCTCGGGGAGCTTGAAGCATACCGGAACCTACTGCTGAACAACCAGCCTGGTTTGGCCAGTTTTTCCGTCAGTAAAGTTGAATCCGCTCTTAAGGCATTTGATCAGGCGATCGGGGTCAGACTGGTCTTGCTCGACGTAAAGAGGCAAGTCCTCCTCGACACACGCGCCGGAGAGACTTCTGCGCTAGTCCTTCCACGCAATCCGCGTTTGCGCATCTCCACCTTTTCAATCAGAGATGAGGATGGCAAGGTATGGCTTTATGTGGCTGAAAAATTCCCAGATGGCAGATCCCTGTTCCTGCTCAAACTGCGACCCCGTCTCCCCCTGCTGGGTGTCCTACGCAGTGACCTGAGTTTACCTTTCTTTTATGCAGGATCACTGGCGTTGCTTTTATCCCTGTTCGTGGCATTTGGATTGGCGCGCTGGATCGGCAATCCACTTCAAGCGCTCATTGCTGCATCCAAGCAGATGCCGGCGAAAAAAACAATACCTCTCCTTGGACCACGCGAAGTACAGGAATTAACCTCTGCCTATAACGAAATGTCAGCGCGTGTCATCGGGACTCAAAAGGCACAAAAAGAATTTGTCGCTAATGTGTCGCACGAGCTTAAAACCCCGATCACATCCATCCAAGGTTTCTCTCAGGCATTGCAAGACGGCACCATCCATACTCCTGATTCCATTCAACAAGCGGCTGCCATCATTCAGCAGGAATCAGGGCGGATGTATCGCATGGTGGTGGATCTGCTTGATCTGGCGCGGCTCGATTCTGGAACGCTTGATCTTGCCCGTGACAAAGTGGATGTTGGAGCGTTACTCCGGAACCTGGCGGAAAAATTCTCCCTCATGGCTCAGGCTGCCGGGGTACAGATTACCGTGCAAACTGACTCGGTTCCTGTTTTGATTGGTGATGGCGACCGCCTGGGACAGGTCTTTGCGAACCTTCTGGACAATGCCATCAAGTTCACACCTGCTGGTGGAAACGTTCACCTGCGGGCAGGCGAGGCTGAGAAGAATATCCAGGTGGAAGTGATCGATAGCGGAATGGGGATCAACGAAAAAGACCTCCCCAAGATCTTTGAGCGTTTTTACCGGGCTGATCCTTCCCGTTCTGGGGGAGAGAAGCATGGAACCGGATTGGGCCTGGCGATCGCGCAGGAAATCATCCATGCGCAAGGTGGTACAATTACCGTCCGCAGCATCCAGGGAAAGGGTACCACCTTTACCGTCAGGCTGCCCATCGACCACAATGATGATCACACCGAATTATCAAAGCGGAAAAAATGTGACCCGGTTCATCCTTACTGAACATGCAACCAAAGATATCCATTATCATCCCGTGTTTTAACGAGCGATCAACGATTCGAGGCTTATTGGAAACGCTTGCTGCCCAAACCTATCCGCGCGCGATGATGGAAGTTATCGTTGTGGATGGTATTTCAACAGACGGAACCAGGGATGTAGTCGAGGCATTTCAGCAAGAACAGGCAGATTTGCAGATCCGGCTGATGGACAACCCCAAGCGGAATATTCCAGAGGCAATGAATGCTGGAATCCAGGCGTCCCGGGGCGATATTGTGGTTCGGTTGGATGCACATTGTACGGTCGCGGAAGATTATTTGATCCGTGTAGCCGCAAAACTGGAAACGACCGATGCTGCCTGCCTGGGACCGCGCATGTACATGCAACCTGTCAACACACCGGTAGCGCGAGCGATTGCTGCGGCATTGTCCACGCCATTTGGCCCGGGCACATCCGGTTTCCGTTTCTCCGACAAGGAAGGAGAAGCGGATACGATGAATTTTGGTGTCTATCGAAGATGGGTATTTGAACAAGCCGGTTTTTTTGACCCCCGTCTACTCACCAATGAGGATTACGACCTGCACTATCGCATCCGAAAAACCGGTCACCGCATTCTTTACGTTCCATCCCTGGCGGTTTATTATCGGCCTCGCGATGATTACGAGGCTCTCTGGAGACAATACTGGCGCTATGGATTCTGGAAGAGCCAGATGGCGAAGAAGGATTGGCGCTCCCTGCGTATTCGACATTTAGTAGCCCCGATCTGGGTTTTAGCAGTGATCTCCGGGTTGGTTGTAGGTATTTTCCTTCCACTCGCGCTGGTATTGCTAACTGGTCTGGTTGTGCTTTACTTGATGCTTGGCGCGTTTTTTGCGAGCCGCCAGGTGATCAAAACAAAAGAATGGGGATTAATTCCTCTGATCATAGTATCGTTTGCAGTTCTCCACACCGCCTGGGGAGCTGCTTTCTGGGTTGGATTGTTCACAGGATTGCTTACAGGTAAAAGCAGATGAATGTCCTGACGATCGACGTTGAAGATTACTTCCAAGTACATGGGTTTGAGTCTGTGATCAGCCGCTCAACATGGGATCAGTACCCTGTTCGAGTTGTTGAGAACACACATCGTGTCCTGGATATTTTGGCAGATTGCGATGTTCGGGCCACTTTCTTTGTTCTCGGTTGGGTAGCCGACTCATATCCCGACCTGGTGCGCGAGATCGCATCGTCCGGACACGAGATTGCAGCGCATGGATACTGGCACGAACGCATCTATCGCCAGACGCCACAGGAATTTGAGGCTGATCTGAGGAAGTCCCTGGAAGCTATTCAACGGTCTTCTCCCAGTCCAATCCTAGGCTATCGTGCGCCGGCTTTTTCCATAATCCGTGATTCCCTCTGGGCCTTGGAGATCCTTAAGAAGAATGGGATGCGCTACGACTCGAGCATCTTTCCGCTCGCGTTACACGATCGATATGGAATTCCCGATGCCCAACGATTTGCACACTTCACAGATGCTGGAATATGGGAATTCCCGGTAAGTACCATCAGATTTGGCCGTTGGAATTTTCCCGTGGCCGGTGGGGGATATTTCCGGCTATACCCCCTCTGGATCACGCGGTGGGCAATCCGCCAGTTAAACTCTCAGGGCCAACCCGCAGTTGTATATCTGCATCCATGGGAATTCGACACGGATCAGCCCCGCATTAACCAAGCACCGCTTCTATCCCAATTCCGACACTACGTGAACCTTGGTTCTACTGAAAAGCGCCTGCGGATCTTGTTGAAAGAGCACAAGTTTGGACCGATAAGGGATATCTTTGCGCAACAACTAGATTCCAAAGTAGGGGCTGCTTGATGCGTATTGCATTGATCACGCAAGATGAACCTTTTTATCTGCCACCCGCCTTGGATGCGATTTGTACAGCGCGGCGAGGGGATATCGTTGCTCTTATCGTGCTTCCTGCCTTTAACGAACCCTTAACTGCAACGGCCCGACGTTTATATGCTTTTTATGGCCCGTTGGATTTCCTGCGCTTGTCCGCGCGGTTTGCCCTGGCGAAGTTTGCAAATCTTCTCAACGCAGTAATTCCTTTGACCAAGCCATTCTCGGCTACTGACGTTGCCCACCGTCACAAGGTCCCGGCATATCCGATCCCCAAGATCAATGCTAAGGATACAGTCACCTTTCTCACTGACACGGTTCGCCCCGAGTTGATCATCTCCATTGCAGCCAGCCAGATCTTCCGCTCTGCCGTATTGCGCCTTCCTGTTCACGGTTGCATCAATCTGCATTCTGCCCCCTTGCCCCGGTACCAGGGCATGATGCCGAACTTTTGGGCCATGGTCAATGATGAAAAAGAGACAGCTATTACGGTGCACTACATGGTGGAAAAACTCGATGCGGGTGATATTATCGTTCAAAAACCTGTACCCATAACGCCAACCGATTCCCTGCACGAGCTCATGGTGCGTTCCAAGCAGATCGGCGCGCAGGCTGTGCTGGAGGCGATCAGCCAAATTGAACAAGGGACGGTCCAGACCAGGCCAATCGAAGCTGCGCAAGCAACATATTTTTCTTTTCCCACAAGAGCAGATGCTCAACGACTACGTGCTCATGGGCGGCGGTTATTATGAATCTGGATCCAAACAAGCGGATTGCCCGGCCCGATAGGTATCCATGCGCATTGCTGCGGGCGCGGGGTTTTATGGAGTGTGATTAGTCAGGGGAGTTTCTCCATACCACCGGTTATTTAAAAGAGTATCATTAATGGAGTATTCTCTTTCAAAAAAGAAGAGCGAAGATAATGCTGTCGAATTCAAAAAAGAAAAAAACAGGCTGGCGGGCGCGGGCACGGGAGAAACGCTTCATTCTTATCATTGGTGACCTGCTGGTGGCATTCCTGGCATTGGGACTGGCGCTGTACCTGTGGAGCCTGCGCGATGACTGGGCACTGACTTTCTGGCGCGAACGGGTGGTGTGGTGGTATTACCTGATCCCCTTTGTCTGGCTGCTGCTACTGATCAATCTATATGACCCCCACCGGGTGAGCAGTGTGCGTGTGACCGTGAGGGGAATTGTTGCTGCAGCACTCATGGGCGGGGTTTTCTATGCCGTGATCTACATGGTGGTTGAAGGCAACCAGGCTAGAATTGGAGTAGGTTTTTTCCTTGCCCTGGCAGCCTTGTTCACTGCCATCTGGCGCTTCCTTTATATTCGCATCTTCACTGCTCCGGGTCTGCAACGGCGCGTGTTGATCCTGGGGGCGGGTACAGCCGGGGAAACACTACTGGATGCTTTCCTCAGCCTGAAGCCACGACCATTCCAACTGGTCGGTTTCATTGACGATGATCCACGAAAAGCGGGGACGCAAGTGAAAGGTTTTCCCATCCTTTCCTCCAGCGAGCAACTTGCAGAAATGGCGCAACGTGAGAAGGTCTCTGACCTGGTGATCGCGGTGACCGGTGCGATGCGAGGGACCACCTTCCAAGCGGTGCTGGATGTCCAGGATGGTGGCATTGAGGTTATCCCGATGGCAGTTCTTTATGAAGAGCTGCTTGGACGTGTGCCGGTGCATCACCTTGAGTCAGAGTGGCTGATCCGTTCCTTTGTGATCGAGGCGCGTTCCGGTTTGTTCTATGAACTTGTCAAGCGATCCCTGGATATACTCATGGCGCTGGTGGGGATCGCGTTTCTGGGGCTTATTTTTCCCCTGGTGGCCCTGGGTACTGCACTGGACAGTGGATTTCCCATCCTCTATAAGCAGATGCGTTCGGGCAAGGGAGGCCACCCGTACCTGGTCTGGAAATTTCGCACCATGCGCCAGGATGCAGAGAAGGATGGCGTGCGTCTGACTGCCGAGCAGGACGAGCGCATCACCCGCCTGGGGAAGTTCCTGCGCCGTACCCACCTGGATGAGTTCCCCCAATTCATCAGTGTGTTGCGCGGCGAGATGAGCATCGTCGGCCCGCGTGCAGAACGCCCGGAATGGGTGGCACAGTTCGAGAAACAGATCCCGTTCTACCGGGCACGCTTGCTTGTCAAGCCGGGGATCTCTGGCTGGGCGCAGGTGAATTATGGCTATTATGTCACCGTAGAGGAGATGGCGGTCAAGTTGGAGTATGACCTGTATTACATCAAACATCGCAGCCTGCTGATGGATATCGCCATCATTCTGCGAACCGTTTGGCAGGTTTTTGGATTGCGTGGGAGGTAGGCGTGCATATTCTGGTAACCGGAGGCGCGGGTTTCATCGGATCACACCTGGTTGAGGAGATCCTTCAGCGTGGGGACACAGTCCGTGTGCTGGATAATTTTTCCACCGGGCGGCGTGAGAACCTACCTTCCGTGTCGGGGAAGGTGGAGATTCTTGAAGCCGACCTGAGGGACGTGGCCCGCGTGCGAGAGGCGGTGACAGGTATCGATTGGGTCTTCCATCTGGCAGCTTTCATCTCGGTGCCAAAGTCGATGATCGATCCGCAGACCTGTTTTGCAGTAAATGTAGATGGGACAATTGGACTTCTTGAGGCGGCGCGGCAGGCTGGTGTGCGCAAGGTGGTGCTTGCCTCCAGCACGGCGGTTTATGGCGACATAAATGTCTTCCCAACCACGGAAGTTTCCCCCCTGGCACCGCTCTCCCCATATGCGGTTTCCAAGCAGGTGAACGAGATCTATGCGCGGCTTTATACCCAGGTCTTTGACCTGCCGGTGGTTGCCCTGCGCTTCTTTAATGTCTATGGACCACGCCAGCGCCCCGATTCGGAATATGCGGCTGCCATCCCGATCTTTGTCAGCCGCCTGGTCTCCGGGCAGTCGATCGACATTTTTGGGGATGGCAAGCAAAGCCGGGATTTCATTTATGTGAAGGATGTTGTGCGCGCCAATTTGCTGGCTGCCGGGTCGAGTGCAGCAGGCGAAGCGTACAACATCTGTTCAGGGCATGAGACGACCCTGCTGGACTTGATGGAAGAACTGAGCGAGATCTATAACACCCAACCGGAGGTGCGCTTCAACGCTCCGCGCCAGGGCGATATCTACCGCTCGGTTGGCAGTATCGAGCGAGCAAAAAAGGCTCTAGGTTTCGAGGCACAAACTTCGCTCTCCGATGGCTTGAGGGCGACCGTGGAATGGATGAGAACTAAATGAAGTTCAAGAGTCGTTTCCTGCTGCGTAACCGTTATCTTTTCACCATCGACCTGCTGCTGACTGTCGCGGCTGCCCTGGGCGCATTCTTCCTGCGCTTGGAAGGAGTACTGTTCTACTATTACTTGAACAACATGTACTGGCTGATCGGGGTGAGCCTGGTGATCAAGCCCATGGTCTATTATCTCTTCGGGTTGTACCGCCACCAATGGGCTTATGCGAGCACAAGCGAGTTGAAGCTCCTGACAGCAGCCGTGACCACTGCTTCGGGGATCGTTTCTCTGAGCATGGTCTCGCTTTGGGTGAGTGGCTTCATTCACCCAGGCTTTGTCCGGACTGCGCTGGTGATCGATTGGCTGCTCTCGCTGATCGCCATTGGTGGTTTTCGTCTGGCTTTGCGCCTGCTTTCAGAAACCCGCCCTTCGGGGATGGTGCACCCGGGAATTGCACGCAATGTGCTGGTGATCGGCGCGGGGGATGCCGGGGCGCTGGTGGTACGCGAACTGCAGAAGAACCCCCAACTTGGTCTGCTCCCGATAGGTTTTTTGGACGATGACCCTGAAAAACAGCGGCACCGCATCCATGGCATCCAGGTGATTGGGAAATTGACGGACTTGGGACGCACCCTGGCGAATCGTAATATCGATGAGGTTATCATTGCCATCCCCAGCGCAGGTGGCAAGTTGGTTCGCATGGTAGCGGATGTTTGCCGGTTACGGAATGTCCCTTTCCGCAACATGCCCGGGCTGTACGAGTTGATCGGAGGACAGGTCAGTGTCAATCGGCTGCGTGAAGTCGATATTGCCGACCTGCTGCGCCGTGAACCTGCAGAAGTGCACAACGAGTTGATCGGGGCGACACTTACCGGAAAGCGGGTGCTGGTGACTGGCGCAGGTGGGTCCATTGGACGAGAGATCTGTACCCAGATCGCTCGCTGGCGCCCCAGCATTCTTATCCTGGTTGGACACGGTGAGAACAGCATCTTTGACGCTATCCTCGAACTTCACGCAGATTATCCGGCTTTGCCGGTGCAGCCGGTGATCGCAGATATCCGCGACCTGCCGCGCATGCAACAGATCTTTGGCAATTACCGTCCAGAGGTTATCTTCCATGCTGCTGCACACAAGCATGTGCCTCTTATGGAAAGCAACGTAGAGGAAGCCGTCACCAACAACGTGATCGGAACGCGCAACGTCGTTCAGGCAGCCGATCAAGCCGGCACGGAGCGCCTGGTGATGATCTCCACTGACAAAGCCGTGCGCCCGGTGAATGTGATGGGCGCCACCAAGCGCCTGGCAGAGATGATCGTCCTTGACATGGCTCAGTCCACCGGCAGGGCATATTCGGTCGTGCGTTTTGGGAATGTGCTGGGGAGCCGCGGCAGCGTGGTGCCACGATTCAAGCACCAGATCGCCCAAGGAGGTCCGGTGACGATCACCCACCCTGACATGAAGCGCTATTTCATGACCATCCCTGAAGCATCACACCTTGTTCTTCAAGCCGCTTCGATGGGCAAGGGTGGGGAGGTCTTTCTGCTCAACATGGGTCAGCAGGTTCGCATTGTGGACCTGGCAGAGGACCTCATCCGCCTCTCTGGACTGGAACCGGGCAAGGATATCGAGATCTCCTTCACCGGAATCCGCCCGGGAGAAAAGTTGTCGGAAGACCTGTGGGAGGATGGAACGGTTTATCAGAAAACAGCCCATCCGGAAGTGTTCCGCCTGGAGGCGGATGAAGCCAACGTTCCTGCCAACCTGAAACAGACTGTCGATGAACTACAGCGCCTGGCAACCGCGGGGGAAGCCGCAGCAGTATTGAGCCTCCTGGATGAGACCATCCCGGAGGGGCATGTGCGTGACAATCCAACCCCCGATCTTGCGGCCATTGTGTGAATCCATGGGGATCGAAGCGATGCTCGCTCTGTCAATCGGTGAGTGGAATAGTATCCTGGTCGCATATCCGGGAGCGCATCTCCTGCAAACGGGTGAATGGGGTGAGTTCAAATCCGCCTTTGGTTGGGATGTGGTGCGCATTGCCAGACGGGGAATTGCTGCACAGATCCTATTTCGGCGGCTGCCGCTTGGCTTGACCTTCGGGTACATCCCCAAGGGTCCGGTCATCGCCGTGCCCACACCCGGAGAGATCGCCGAGTTTTGGAAGGTTGTGGACCAGGAATGCCAGCGGCGGAGGGCGATCTTCCTGAAGGTGGAACAGGATGGCTGGGAGAACGATCCGGCAACCTCCTCTGTCCTGCCGGAGCAGTTCATCCCCAGTCCCCAGCATGTCCAACCGCGCAGCACACTGGTGATCGATTTGAGTGGCAGCGAAGAAGATGTGTTCAACCGCATGAAACCCAAGACGCGCTACAACATCCGCCTGGCAGGACGCAAGGAAGTAAGCGTACGTGCATCCGAGGATATCGAAAGTTTTCATGCCCTGATGGCTGTCACCAGCCAACGGGAAGCATTCCATGTGCATTCGCTGGCGTATTATCGCCGCGCATATGAACTTTTTCACCCGCGCGGCATGTGCGAATTGTTCGTGGCTGAAACCCAGGGACGGGTGCTTGCAGGTGTGATGGTATTTGCCTGCCAGAAGTCGGGTTATTACTTCTATGGCGCTTCCGGAGATGCGGAACGCAATCGCAAGCCCACGTATCCACTGCAGTGGGAGGCTATCTGCTGGGCGCACCGCAAGGGATGCAGCGAGTATGATATGTGGGGGGTCCCGGATGAGGCTGCCAGTGTGGGTGAGAAGGAAGCGGAGGAGCGCGAGGATGGGTTGTGGGGTGTATATCGCTTCAAACGCGGTTTTGGAGGCTCGCTCCGGCAGGCTGTCCCGGCGTATGACCGGGTCTACAACCCGCTGCTCTATAAACTATATCTATGGCGCCTTTCCGGCTCCGGTTCTGATTGAAACATGCAACCATTCATCGGTTCTGCTGATGCCTGGAATTCATTGATCGCCAGCCTGCCCATGCCTCACCTGTTGCAGACATGGGAATGGGCTCAAGTGAAGAACAAATTCGGTTGGCAGGCACTGCCATTCGTCTGGCAGGCTGAACCAGGCGGGAGATCGGCACCGGTCGCTGCAGCCATGCTCCTGAAGAGATCGATCCCGGTGGGAGGCTTTGCCCGGCGGATGAGCGTGCTCTACATTCCAAAAGGTCCAAACCTGGATTGGGACAACCAGTCCCTGCGGGCAAGGGTGTTGGATGATCTGCAGGCGTACGCGCGGCGCCAGGGCTCCATTTTCGTCAAGATCGATGCCGATGTTCCCCTGGGAAGGGGGGTCCCAGGCAGCCCGGATGCTTTTGAAGACCCGCTTGGAGATCTGGTACAAAAGGAACTGCTCCACAGGGGATGGTTATTTTCCAAGGATCAGATCCAGTTCCGCAATACTGTGCTGGTTGACCTGACCCCCTCGGAAGAGGACATGCTGGCACGTATGAAGCAGAAGTCGCGCTACAACATCCGCCTGGCGCAGAAGAAAGGGGTGACCGTGCGGATCGGGTCAGAGGCCGATGCAGCCCTGCTGTACCGCATGTATGCCGAGACCTCGGTGCGGGATGATTTCCTGATCCGCGCGGAGGAGTATTATCGCACCGTCTGGCTGACCTTTGGCAAGAATCGACCGGGAGCATGCGAAGCACGACCTTTCTCGGAACCGTTGATCGCCGAGGTGGAGGGGGAACCGGTCGCGGCAATCTCGCTGTTCTATTTTTCCGGGCAGGCAGTGTATCTATTTGGCATGTCGCGGGATGTACACCGCGAGAAAATGCCCAATGCGTTACTTCAGTGGGAAGCGATGCGGCGGGCAAAATCGTTTGGCTGCTGGAGTTACAATCTTTGGGGCGCTCCGGATGAATTCAATGAAAGTGATGGGTTGTGGGGGGTATTCCGTTTCAAGGAGGGGCTGGGAGGAGATGTGCTGCGCACGATCGGCGCATGGGACTATGCGCCTAGCCCGATGTTCTACCGAATGTACACCGAGTTCCTGCCGCGGTTGATGGATATTATGCGTGTGCGGGGCAAGAAGCAAACGCGCCAATCCCTGGGAGCCTGAGCAAACAAAAATGGAGCCTGCATTTGCGGAACACTTCATCAAGCCGGTCTATGACTCGGGAGGATTTGCCGTTCTACCAAAGAGGATCGCACAATTCCTGACTGACCAAACATACGATGCGGTCGTATTGTTCCTTTTGGATGGTTTTGGGTGGCGATCCTTTGAAAAATTTCAGGATCATCCTTTTTTCCAGTTGGCCGGGCGGACAGGGAAGGTGGAAAAGATCCGTTCACAGTTCCCTTCCACCACCTCGGCGCATATCACCACGCTACACACCGGGCAGGCAGTGGGCGAGCACGCGATCTTTGAGTGGAATATCTACGAACCGGCGCTGGATGCCATCATTACACCATTGCTGTTCTCCCACGCGGGGACATTGGAACGTGATACGCTCAAAACAGCCGGTGTCCGTCCCAGGCAGATCTATCCAAGGCAGACGGTCTATCATGCGCTTGCCAACCAGGGCATCAAGGCGACCATCTTCCAGCACCGTGAATTCACCCCTTCCACATATTCGAATGCCATGTTCCGGGGTGCTCACGCCTTCGGCTATCGCACCTTGCCCGAAGGGCTGGTGAACCTGGGCGAGGCGATGTCAACAAGCACCTCCCAGGCTTTTTATTACTTGTATTATGACCGGATCGACGGCATCAGCCATGACTATGGCCCGGAGGCTGCGCAGACTACTGCAGAGGTGCAGGCTTGCCTTCTGATGATGGAGCAGTTTTTTAAGGTAACAGTGCACCCGAAGAGGAAAACGCTCTTCATCCTCACTGCCGATCATGGGCATGTTGAAGTTGACCCGCAAACCACCATCTATCTCAATACGGACGCGCGCTTTGACGGGGTGGGGAAATACCTGCGCACAGATCGGGCTGGAAAACCATTGATTGCCGCAGGTTCTTGCCGGGATTTTTTCCTATACATCAAGGATGGCATGCTGGAAGAAGCACAGGCTTTCCTGACTTCCCGGCTGGAGGGGAAAGCCCTGGTTCTCCGTGTGACCGGGATGATCGAAGCTGGTTTCTTTGGACCAATCACCTCGCCCATCTTCCGCCAGCGTGCCGGTGACCTGGTCATCCTGCCGTTCCGCGGCGAATCAGTGTGGTGGTATGAGAAGGACCGCTTCTACCAGAAATATTACGGGCATCATGGTGGCTTGACCCCTGATGAGATGGAAATTCCTCTCCTGATGTGGGAAATTTGATGTAAAATAGGTTTGACACTCTTTCACCGCCGCTCTGCGGCGGTCACCTAACCCCGAAAGGAGAATCCCCCATGTTTCAAACCATTATTCTTGCAGGCAATCTCGGCCGCGACCCTGAGATGCGCTATACGCCATCAGGCCAGGCTGTCACGTCTTTCTCGGTTGCCACCAACCGGCAGTGGACGAACAACAACGGCGAAACCGTCAAGGAGACCATCTGGTTTCGTGTATCCGCCTGGGGAAAACTGGCGGAAACCTGCAACCAGTATCTCAAGAAAGGTTCCAAGGTGCTGGTGGAAGGCCGCCTGACGGCAGACACGAACACTGGTGGGCCACGCATCTGGAACGGACAGGACGGAGCGCCACGCGCGTCGTTTGAAGTGTCTGCCCAGACGGTGCGTTTCCTCAGCTCCCGTGCAGATGCGCCCGAGGCTGGAGCGGGAGGGGCAGCACCCATGGAAGATGTTTCCTTTGGTGGAGAGGGTGACGATAACATCCCCTTCTAGGAAAACACACCCATGTCCCTGATCCCCCAAAAACCGCCTCAACCGATCGCCATTGATGTTCCCGCAGACTTGAAGCCTGAATATGCAAACCTGGCGCGTATTGCCCACGCCCCGGCGGAATTCGTTCTTGATTTTGCCCGCCTGCTGCCGGGAGATGGCAAGGCGACCGTGACCGCACGCGTGATCATGACCCCCATCGGCATCAAGTTGTTTGCGCAAGCGCTGGCGGAGAACATCAACCGGTTCGAGGCGACCTTTGGGAAGATCAACCTGCCCAGCGGAGGCCCAACCCTGGCGGATTTCCTCTTCCGTCCTTTTCAGCCTCCTTCAGGAGAATCGCCCAAGGAGCCTCCGCAGGAACCACCCAAGACCACTTGATCCGCTTGAATTAAGGGACACGGAGCCATTTTCCCGTGTCCCTTTTTATGAATGGAATACCATGGACAAACTCGAACAGATCGCTGAAGAGATCCGAAATTTTTTCGACGAACAGACAGCGGCGCGTGACAAGGCCCTGGCCCAGGCAAGGGTCCTGACACGCGAATGTGCACTGTCGATCCGTGCAGTTCACCGGGAGGAATTCACGGAGATGCAGGCACACCTGGATGAGGCTGCCAGCCTGGCAGCTGCGCTGCGCAGCGGGCTGGAACCGTATCCAGACCTCTACCATTCCGGATATACCCAGGATGCGCTGAAGGAATTCGCGGAAGCCAACATCACCTGTGCTCTCATCCGCCACCAATCGCTACCCACCCTGCAAGAACTTGCCATAGAACCGCATACGTACCTCAATGGGCTTTCGGAAGTTGTTGGTGAGCTTCGCCGCCGCATCCTCGACATTCTGCGGCATGGCTATGGTGAAGAAGTGGAACTCCTGCTGGGTCACATGGACGAGATCTTCTCGGTGCTGGTGACCATGGATTACCCGGATGCCATCACCTACGGCCTGCGCAGGCAAACTGACGTCGCACGCTCCATTATTGAGCGCACGCGTGGGGACGTGACCTTCAGTTTGCGGGGCGAAAGCCTGACCCTTTCCATCTCCAGACTGATCCAGAAGCTTCCGGGGAATGATAGCCAGGTCGGAGAGGTTGCCTCCCCTGTGCTGTCGGAGGATGACGAATAATGGCACAGTACGGCGCGCGCCATTTGCTGTTGCTCTACACGTACACACTCAACCGCTGGTGGCGGGTCATGATGGGGATCGGGGTTGCCTTGCTGCTCCTGGTGGCGGGGCTAGCATTTCTCCCCCGGCTGCTGCCTCTCCTTCAGATTGTTCAGGTACCGGAAACTACCCTGTGGGTGCTGGGGAGCATCGGGGCTATTGTTGTCCTCCTGGCGATCTTCCTGATCACCATCCGAAAATCCGCTTATGTGCAGCCTTTTGAAAACCACCTGCGCCTGGTTACGCCTTTCCTGAGGCTCAAGATCTCCTACCGGCGCATCCGCCAGGCTTCCAGCATGGAGATCAATCGACTGTACCCCTTGGGCAAGAATAAGCGGCGGAAAGGTATCCTTAAAGCACTGGAGAAATATACCGCCATCGTCCTGGAACTGAACGCACTTCCGCTGCCGCGCCCGGCACTGAAACTCTTCCTGTCGCCGCTGGTCTTCCCGGATCGTTCGCCACGCATGGTGCTGCTGGTTCCAGATTGGATCAAGTTCAGTACCGACTTGGAAAATTTCCGCAGTACCTGGCAGGATACCCTGCGTCAGACCGAGGCGGACCCGCGCGGTGCATTGCTCTCCAGCATTTCCAGATCCAAGCGTTGAGCGGATGGGGAAGGAAACGTATTGTGAAGCCCCTCACTATTATGTGAAGTTTGTCACTAGCAAAGGATGACTTTGCACTCTATTCCCAGTAAACTCATTGGACTATTATTGCTCATGGAGACGGGACAAAGACACCTCCAACTTGCTCATCACTGTCTCCTCCTTTGGCGAACGCCCCCGCGGGTTGCTCCACCTGCGGGGGCAGTTTTTAATCCGGGGTAAAATCTCTTGCAGGTGAATGGATGGATCCAACCCTTTCAGGCAAAACATATCTTCTCACCGGGGTCACTTCCGGCATTGGACTAGCAGCAGGAAGGCAGCTTGCTAAAAGAGGTGCCAACCTGATCGGGGTAGGGCGCTCGCCGGAACGCTGTGTTGGCGTTGAAAAGGAGCTGAGTGCCCTGGAGGGGGGAGGCTGGGTCTGGGTGGTAAAGGCAGATCTTTCACTGCTGGAGGAAGTACGACGGTTGGCAAGGGCGGTGGGCGAGCGGGTGTCAACGCTGGATGGGTTGATCAATAATGCCGGGACATTCACCTATCAACGCACAGGTACCCGGGAAGGATTTGAAACACAGTGGGCAGTCAACCACCTGGCGCCCTTCCTGCTGACCAATGAACTGCTCCCGTTCCTGAGCAGTGCACCCTTTGCCCGGGTGGTGACGGTCAGTTCTGCCTCCCATTATCATACCCGGCTGCGCTGGAATGACCTGCAACTGGGGAAATTTTACAACGGGCTCCTGGCATACAAGCAAACCAAGCTATGCAATGTACTGTTCACTGCAGAATTGAACCGCCGGTTGGGTGCGGGCTCGACCATCCGCGCGTTCGCGGCGGATCCCGGGTTGGTTTTCACAGACATGGGACTGAAGCACAACCCACCGCTGGTCAGGTGGTTCTGGGCCTGGCACCGGCGCAGAGGCATCACGGCACAGGAATCCGCCCGCGGTGTGGTGTACCTAGCGGTGGACCCATCCCTGCAGGGCTCAAGTGATATTTATTGGAAGCATGGGAAAGCCCAAGCTCCCAACCCCCATGCACTCGATGCCGAGGCAGGCAGACGCCTGTGGACGATCTCGGCGCAGATGTGTGGATCGATATAATATCCCAGGAAGGAGAACAGAATGGGTGAATTTCGAACAGAGGAATTCCGGGTCACCGGCGAGCAATTACTTGCCAAGGTGAAAGAACTTATCCATGAAGGAAACATCCGCCGGGTGATCATCAAGGATAAGGATGGCAAAACATTGATCGAATTCCCCCTCTCCTACGGCGTGGTGGGGTTTGTGTTAGCCCCGACCCTGGCGGCTGTGGGGGCGATCGCCGCTTTGATCGGTGAAGCGACCGTTGTTGTGGAGAAATCCGTGTAGGCAGATCCCATCTGTGAGACCGATCCGCGCAGTTAAGGATCATTCACCTGCACACTGATCGCCCACGAGGAATGTGATTTGACCACAATAAACTGGCGGCGCTTGTTTGTCGTTTCCGGGCTGGCATCCCTGGGTCTGGTATACGCTGTGCTGTGGGTGCGAATGATCACTAGCCTAGAAGAAAGGACGGGCTCAGATTTCATCGGGTTCTATGCTGCCGCCCGAATTGCCCAATCTGAGGGGGCAGAATGGATCTATGAACCCATGCTACAGCAACAGATCGAGCAGGAACTGGTTGGCTTTCCTCTTGTGTCCGGGCAAATTTTACTTTTCAACCATATGCCCTTCTTTGTGCCAATCCTTTCGCTGCTGGTGGATGAAAATTATGTTGCTTCGTTCATCCGATGGACTTTATTTATAGTTATTTTTATCCTGATCGATGCAGGATTACTGATATCGCTACTAGTAAATAGACCTCTTGCAAAAGTAAGTTAGCGGACATGAGCCAGTTCCATGTTGTAGATGGCAGCAATCAGGTTGAAACGAAGTCCGAAGCGTTTGCGTCGATTGCGATAGCGTTCGCTCAAAATACGAAAGATTTTCAACTTGC
>JBGSVI010000043.1:0-102989 GCA_041753035.1 Anaerolineales bacterium
GGTTCAGTTCGCACAGCGCCTTTGCAGGCAAAGTGCTCCAATTACCCGCCGGTCATCTTTGACCGTTGGATGGGCCAAAATCTTTCTTTTTTGTGCTACTTTTTATCGAATCGCATCTGATTGCACAACCGTTACGCTAGGTCTCAAAAAGTGGGATAATAAATAGAAGAAGCACCGATGATCTTTGCCCTGGATCGAATTGGGAAGTTACCAGAGTCCCGGTGCTGACGGAGACGATCCAGCCCGTGCAGGAAAAAAGTGATCCACGATGAAAAGGTGAACGTGGAGGAGATAAATCATGAAAGCGATCTCTGGCAGGTTCCTGTCCACATGTCTGCTGTTCCTGCTCATTTTCTCCGGCTGCGGAGGGAGCGGCGCGGGAACTTCCACTCCTGACGCTCCTGCCCCGACCCGCGTCTCGTCCGAAGTCCCGTCGGCAACACCGCTCCCGGAAAGGACAGACATCCCGATCTACAAGAACCTCTTCGAAAGCAGCCCATCACAAGCTGTCGACGGTCTCTCCTTCGGCACCAATCAGGTGCGGATCAATACAGAGAACATCGATCACCAGAGCGGACTGCAGTCCCTGGAGGTGTATGGAATGCTGGAAAGCCCGGTGTACTCGTCACTTAGCGTCACCCTCTGGATGGAGCCATTGACCGGCCAGACTACGGTCGATCTTTCCAACAAGACCATCGGCTTCTCATTCTATGTTCCGGAGGATGCACCCATCGATACCATCCTCCTGGTAGCCATGGCTTCCACCGGGCAGGTAAGCCTGTTTGGGGTAATGGTCGGCGCGGGCGGGATGGTGAAGGGAGAATGGCATTCCATCCAGGTAGACATCTGGCCAATCCATGAGAACGGCACCTGGGCATGGTCGGAGCTTTCTGTGGAGGATTCCCGTTCGGTGATCCAGCATGCCAACGCAATCTCGATCTCGGGTATGCGCACATCTGATGGTGCGGCCGCAGATACCAGCTTCCTGATCGACTCTTTCAAGTGGATCGGAGAAGATATCGCGTATGAGGTCCCCCTGGATCCAAACGCAGCCACCCTGCGAAATTACGCCAATGCTCACGGCTTGAAAGTAAGTACCGTCCTGTTCCATAACCCCGTGGTTGATTGGTACAGCGACCCCTGGTACCGCTTTACCCTGGCAAGTCAGTTCAACACGACAACCGTCGGATCCGGCGAAACGCCTGCAGAGAAGCCGGTGGACATTTCGGCCCTAGAGTTCGACTACACCTACCCGGACGAAAGCCTGGCCTTCGCCAAGACGAACGGGATGATGCTCGAGGGTGCGACCGGGGGCTGGCATACGAACAACCCGCTCTGGATCACGAATGGGACGCACGAAGAATTGAAAGCCTACCTGGAAAGGAGGATCGAATCGGATATCTCCCATTACGGAGGAACGGTCCTTTACTGGGGTGTATTCAACGAGGTGCTGGATTCGGACGGTGTCAGTTTCCACAACCGTCAGAGGAAGGATCCTGATGACATCCTGTACGGCACAGAGTGGGCGCCCTACGGTTCGCGCTATTCCCCCTACGTGGATGGAACCGACACCTCCCTGATAGAGTTCGCTTTCTTGAAGGCCAAGTCGGTGGACCCGGACGCACAGTATTACCTAAACGAAAGCGGTGTCGAGGAGATAGGGACACCAAGGGCGGAATTCTTTTTCAATTTTGTGAAGGGGATGAAAGACCGCGGCATCCCCATCGACGGGGTGGGCATGCAGCTTCATCTCATCTATCCCACTTCACCTGCCTCAGGTTCCACGGATATGCTGGCGGATATCCCGGGCTACCTGGACCGGATCGACCAGAATGTGAAGCGCTATGCCGCGGCCGAGCTGTTCGTAGCGGTCACTGAGTTCGAGTGCCAGATCCGCCTCGATGATCTCGATCTGACTACTTCAGCCGGCCGGGACGAGTACGCCCGCCGCCAACAGGTCCAGGCGGAGGTCTATGCCGGGATGATGAAGATCGCCCTGGAGAATCCGAATTTCGCCTTCTTCCGATTTTGGACGGTTTCGGACCAACCTGGAACTTCCGCTTACGATTGGACCGGCATGGAAACAGCCCAGGACCTGCACGGCTTCCGCTTTACGGACGCCTTCCTATTCGATCGAAACTACGAACCCAAGGCGGCCTTTTTTGCGATCCTAGATGTGTTGAAGCCGTAGAGGATGTTGAAGAATACTTGATGCCATGTAGAATGATGCATATGACCACAGTATCGCAGGCGATGAGCCTGTCGGACGCATATGAATCAAGCGCGCGATCAGGCTTGCCGGGTTATATAATGAAAATGGTTGTTCCACCCAGCAAGGAGGAAACATGAACATGAAAGATAACCTGTTCAACTCGGTGCTGGGAGCGGTGATGAAAGCCGCCCTGAGCACGCTCAGCCGGGGGCGCCTGCCGCAGGTGAACGGCAGCCTGCAACTGGAAGGATTGAAGGCTCCCGTGGAGGTTTTGCGCGACATCTGGGGTGTGGTGCACATCTTTGCACCCAACGCGGTCGAAGCGGTGTTCGCCCAGGGATTCGTACATGCCCAGGAGCGCCTGTGGCAGATGGACTTCACCCGCCGGGTGGTGTGCGGCAGGCTGGCGGAGGTGCTGGGGGAGGCAGGCCTGCCCGCCGACCGGGTCATGCGCACGCTGTGTTTCCGCGAAACCGCGGAGGAGGAAGCGCGGCGGGTGACAGGAGAACTCCTGCCGTTGTTGGAAGCCTATTGTGAGGGGGTGAATGCCTGCATCAAAGAGAGCATCCACCGGCACCGCCTGCCCGTGGAGTTCATGCTGCTGGGATACCAGCCGGAGCCGTGGCAGATCGCCGACATCCTGAGCTGGGAAAAACTGATGTGCTGGACGCTGGCAGCCAACTGGCAGTCCGAGTTCTACCGCGGCGAGATCATCCGCCGGATGGGGGCTGAAAAGATAAAAGTGCTGGAGATCGATATCGAGCAAGCCTGGGCGGTGATCCTGGATGCCGGGCAGATGCTGGAAGATGGCACCCCAACAGACCCCACGCGCCCCTTCAGCGGGGCGCGTGCCGGGGAGGGGGTGGGGAGCAACAACTGGGTGGTGCACGGCAGCCGCACCAGCACTGGCAAGCCGCTGCTGGCGAACGATATGCACCTGGAATTGACCTGCCCGGGATTGTGGTTCGAAAATCACCTGTGCGGCGGAGAGCTGGATGTAACCGGGGTGGTCATGCCCGGGTCGCCGCTGGTGATCGCCGGGCACAACCGTCACGTGGCCTGGGGCTTTACGGACGGGATGGCGGATGCGCAGGACTTATACGAAGAGCACCTGCGCCGCACTACGCAGGGAGGTTGGGAATATGAGTTCCAGGGGGAGTGGCACCCGGCGCAGGTGCGCCAGGAGCAGATCAAGATCAAAGGTGGTAATCAGGCAGTCGAGGAGGTGGTGATCACTCGCCACGGGCCGATCATCAACCTGTTGATCAAGAATGCCTTCCCGGATGCACCACCGCTTGCCCTGCGCTGGACGGCCCTCGAGCCGGACCAGACCTTCCGTGCCATCCACGCGATGAACCTCGCCCAGAACTGCGATGAGTTCCATGAAGCCCTGCGCTTGTTCGACAACCCGTCCCAGAACGTGGTGTACGCCGACACGCAGGGGAACATCGGGTACACGATGAACGGGCGCATCCCGATGCGCGCCCGTGGGGATGGGAGCGTGCCCGCACCGGGCTGGAGCGGCGACCACGAATGGACCGGGTACATCCCGTTCGAGGAACTGCCGCACATGCTCAACCCGCAGCGCGGCTTCATCGCCACTGCCAACAACCAGGCGGAGCGCCCGGGCTTTGCGCATTTCCTTGGGCGCGATTACCTGACCTCGGAGCGCGCCGGGCGGATCGTTGAACTGCTCAAGGCCGTGGATAAAGTGGATATTGCCTACATCAAGTCCATGCACTACGACCAGGTGTCAGTCAGCGCCCGACGGCTGGGCGCCTGCCTGGGGAACCTGGTGGGCGTGGATGCCGACCTGCAGCCGATCGTGGCGGCGATGCAGGCCTGGGATGGAAGCCTGGGGAAGGAAAGTGCCGAGGCTGCAGTTTTCGAAGTGACCAGCCGGGCGGCGATCCGCCTGCTGCTCGAGCGCTGGTTGGGTGAGTTGGGAATGCGCATCCAGGGCAAGGGTCCGTTCAGCGGTCAATGGCCGGAGCACACCTGGGAGTGGTTCATCCACCTGTTGGACAAACCCGATTCAGCATGGTTCGACCTGGGCAGCGGCGAAAAGCGGGATGATGTCCTGCGGATCGCCCTACGGCAGGCGGTGGAATACCTGCAGCAGGAACTGGGTGGGCGCTGGCAGACCTGGAAGTGGGGGGATCTGCACAGACTGACCTTCGGGCACGTGCTGGGCGGGCAAAAGCCACTCGACCGGGTCTTCAATATCGGGCCCTTCCCGATCGGCGGCGATGGAAACACCGTCCGGGCAAGTTTCTCCAGTTGGTATGATGTGGCACCCCACCCGGTGGTCGGACCGCCGTTCCGCTTCATTGCCGATCTGAACAACCTGGAACACTGCCTGGGGCAGCTTGTCCCCGGACAGTCGGGGCACCTGGCAAGCCGGCATTTCAGGGACGGGGTGGATGCATGGATGGAAGGAGAGTATCACCCGATGTTGTTCAAGCGGGAGGATGTGGAGGTGAACCTGGAGGGGCGGTTGGTGCTGGTGCCCAAGACCTAGGGCCAGATGTCCAGGATAAGAACCTGGCGGAAGGCGGCACAGTTGTGGTGATCGTTATTCCAACCGCGATAACTGTAGTGATTTCAGCATTCATAATCAAGCCCAGGCTTGTTATAACTTTAGTAAACAGAGAGAAAGTGCTACCATCTCGGACAAGAACGACCATTACCAAAACGAGCGAGGATGAGAATTGATTGTTTACCGCCTGCCGATTCACCGCAATGTTGACCCTACAGGGTCCCCCACAACAGCGTCGCCGCCGGTGTGCCCTGCCCCCTGCTTCCTTCAGGGACCTGCGGCGGGGACGATGGTCTGCGCAAAGCCATTCCTTTCGGCAGCGAGTTCAGGAAGGTAGATCATGATCCTCTCGCATCTGTACAAATTCATATTCATCAAAACAAGCAAAACCGCGGGCACAAGCATTGAAATCGCGCTGTCCAAGTTCTGCGGCGAGAAAGATGTGATCACGCCCATTTCCCCGGAAGATGAGAAATTAAGACGGAAGCTGGGATACCGGGGGCCGCAAAATCATACCTCTCCACTGATGGAGTATGGCGTCAGGGATGTGGTCAAGTACCTGGTTCAGGGAAAGAAAAAACGCCGGTTTCATAATCATATTTCTGCCAAATCGATCAGGAGATGTGTGGGGGAAAGCGTGTGGAGCAGCTATTACAAGTTCTGTTTTGAAAGAAATCCGTGGGATCGCATCCTGTCCGATTACTATTGGAGATACCAATCCGAGCCACGACCAACGATCGCTGAATTCCTGGAATCGGACGGCCCATTGGTTCTCAAGAAAAAAGGCTTCGAGCTGTATACCCTCGATGGAAAGATCGTGGTGGATAGAGTCTGTCTGTATGAAAACCTTGTGGAAGAGTTGGAAAGAACGCGGCTCCTGCTGGGCATTCCTGAAAAACTCGATCTTCCTCACGCCAAGTCAGGATTTAGAAATGATAAACGAAAAAACCGCGAATTTTTCACTGAGGAACAGAATAAAATCATAGAAAGGCTGTTCAGCGAAGAGATCAGGCTTTTTGGGTATCATTCCTAGTTCACAGAAAGCCGCTTGCCGATCCCTCGGCCTTACGCATTGCGAAGAAAGACGGGCAAAACTGATCAACTGGTGTGAAAACGGCTGCGCAAAGCCATGCCCGCGAGGAGAGTAATTTTTATGAAATTCATTGACGATACAAGAATACCCGACCTTCCCTACCCTGAACTACGGGAAGTGCTTGAGATCTTTACGGACGAGGTCGCGATGGCCTTGGGACAAAACCTTGTGGGGATATACTTGGTCGGCTCGCTGGCTTCAGGTGACTTTGATGCAGACAGCGATGTGGATTTTTTGGTGGTAACCCAGCGCGAATTGACCGAAGCCGAGATGGGACCGCTTCAAGAGATCCAAATCAAGGTGCATGCCATCGATTGTTATCCGGCCAAACATTTGGAAGGGTCGTATATCAGCCTCGGCGAACTCAACGATCGAAGCACGGTGGGGAAAAAGGAACTCTATTATTTTGATAACGGCAGCACCCGGTATGAAAAAGCCACCCACGACAACCAATGGCATGTGCGTTGGGTGCTGCGCGAGCGCGGGATCACCCTGGTCGGGCAAAAACCAGAAACATTTATGCAGGCGATCCCGCTCCAGGAGATGATCAACGAAATAAAAGCGGCCATGCTGCATGGGATGGAGTCGTTTCAAATGGAAATCGACCAGCCGCTTGGGTTTTGCAATTCCAGGTTCGGGCAGTCCTTTTACGTCCTGACCTACTGCCGGATGCTGCATTCCCTGCGAACAGGCACGGTGCAATCGAAAAAGGCGGGGATGACTTGGGCGAAACAGTCTCTAGACCCAAAATGGGTGTGGCTGATCGAGCAGGCGTGGAATGAGCGGGAGGGGGTGCGGTATTGCGTGAAAATCGGCCAGCGGGCAGACCCAGTCATCCTTGGGGAAACGCTGGAGTTCATACAGTATGCTGTGGCACAAAGAGATTCCATTGAAGATGACACGGGAGGAGGCGCAACCCGTTCAGCGGGTTGATGATCTCCTGGCGGGGCAAGAAGCAGATAGAATATCCTTGGAGGACAACAGAAATGATCTCACCAACCCACCTTGCCGAAGCCTTCGGGCGCAATGTAAACATCCTCAAAATGCAAACCGATGGTTTGAGCCAAGAAGACAGTTTTCTTCAACTGCCGTTCCGGGCAAACTGCATGAACTGGATCGTCGGGCATATTGTCACCAACCGCCACACGGTGCTCAAACTGCTTGGAGACGAGCCCCTGGCGGAGGTCGAACGCGTGCAGCGGTATGTACGCGAGTCGCAGCCCGTGACGGGTACGGGGGAGGGTGTGCTGCTGCTGTCCGAATTACTGGCATTGCTGGAGAAGGCGCAGGCAGCGCTGGCAGCCCGCCTGGCGGAGATCACGCCTGCCGCCCTGGAGAGACAGGTGGCTTTGTTCGGCAACACTTCCAGGAGCGTGGCGGAATGGTTGTTCTTCCTTTACTTTCATGACACGTACCACGCCGGGCAAACCGAAATCTTGCGCCAGGCTGCGGGCAAAGACGACAAGATCATCTGAAGGATGCAGTAGGCGGGGATGATGCCGCCAGGAATGGATGATGAGGGAAGGGGATGAGAACGGAAACATTGCCCCGGGAATTTGCGTTGCGGCGGCATTCAGGCTATACTTGGCGGCTGAAAGGAAAACACCCATGGAAAGCCCTCAACCCATCCCGTCCGCGCTGGAAAAGAACAATATCTACGCACTGCTGTCACCGATCAACGCGGCGCTGGCGCTGCTGGGGAGCTGCGTGACGCTGTTCTCCCTGCTGGTGCCGGGTCTGCCTTTCCTGTGCGCCACGATCAGTGGATTGTTCAGCGTGGGGGCGGTGCTGACCGGCGGCGTGGGACTGATGCAGATCAAGCACAGCGGACAAAAGGGACGCGGGCTGGCGATCACGGGGATCGTGCTGGGCATCCTGGGCATCCTTACCGCCTGCATCCTCCCGTTCATCGGGACGGCGGTGTGGGCGGCGTTGGGATACACGATCGGGGATACCATTCTCGTTCCGATCCAATAACGGTAGAAGATCTGCCCTGCAGAAGGGCGACTGTTGACCCCTTGCTCCCCCTTCCCTGGAAGGGGGATGTGTTTTTGAAAACCCTGCGTTTGGTGCAAGGCAGGTGAGCAATCCCTTAAAGTGGCGAGGAGATTGCATCGGGCTTTGCCCTCGCAATGACATCTTGGTGCTTTCGCCCCTGCCAGCCTTGCCAAACGTCCAGCCATCGGGTATGCTTGCCCCCGGGAGTGGTCAGGTCCCGGAGGGCTTCCCGGTCTTCAAAACCGGTGGCGGGCCGCGTTGCGGGCCGCAGTGGGTTCGACCCCCATCCACTCCCGCCTTGCTTTTTCTTTTAATTTCTCTGAACCCCTCTGAACCCCCTTTACAGGTGAACCATGCCCGTGCCAGAGACCGAGATCCTCAACGCCATCGTGGGACGCGTCCTGCGTTATAGCGATGTGACCGTGGGAGAAGCCAAACAAGGTTTCTTCTTTCGCTACCGCGGCCAACTGGTGCTGGAGCCCGAGCAGGCCTACGACCAGTTGGCTGAAGCCGTGCTGCCTTACAACCTGCTGCCGCTGTTCCGCAAGGATCAGGAGGGCAGGCACATCATCCTGCTGGTGGAACCACCTGCTCTGAGGAAAGCCCCAAAGGGGATCCGCCTGAATGTGATCATGTTTGCGCTGACGATCCTGAGCGTGATGCTCGCCGGCGCCCAAGTGCCGGAGGGTACGCCCATCCCCGCAGACGCCGTAGGGCAGATCAAACTGCTGGTCAGCAACCTGTTCAGCGGCTGGCCCTTCGCCCTGGCGATGCTCTCGATCCTGCTGGCGCACGAGATGGGGCACTATCTTGCCGGGCGGCGCCACAAGGTGGACGTGAGCCTGCCCTTCTTCATCCCCCTGCCGCTGAGCATGTTCGGCACGATGGGGGCGTTCATCAATATGCGCAGCATCCCGCGCAACAAGCGCCACCTGCTGGACATCGGCATCGCCGGACCGCTGGCGGGGCTTGCGGTGGCGATCCCGGTGCTGCTGATCGGGCTGTCGCTCTCCCAACTGGGACCGGTGGTGACCGGCGAGGGGGCCTTCATCGAGGGCAACTCGCTGCTCTACCTGCTGGCCAAATTCGCCATCTTCGGGCAGTGGCTGCCGGCGCCGTCCTCCTTTGCAGGGAGTACCCCGCTGCTCTACTGGCTGAGCTTCTTCTTCACCGGCACACCGCTGCCCATCGGCGGGGTGGACGTGTTCATCCACCCGGTGGCGCTGGCAGGCTGGGCGGGGCTGCTGGTGACCTCGCTGAACCTGATCCCGGCGGGGCAGTTCGACGGCGGGCATATCCTGTACACGCTGTTCGGCGACCGCCTGCGCAAGGCGCTGCCGTTCATTGCGGGGACGCTGGTGGTGATGGGCTGGTTCTGGAACGGCTGGTGGCTCTGGGCGGCGATCCTGCTCCTCTTTGGGCGGGTGCACGCTGAACCGCTGGACCAGATCACCGAACTGGACCCGCGGCGCAAACTCCTGGCATGGCTGATGATCGTTGTGTTCCTGGTAACGCTGGCACCGGTGCCGATGGTGCTGCTGCCATGATCCGCGTGCATCCTCTGCCTGCCCTGTTGATGCTGGTGCTGCTGGTGCTCTCCGCCTGCTCCCCGGCAACCCCCGCGGGGAGCACGACACCCGTCGCGAGCGCCACGCACACCGGGGAGACACCCAACGAACCAACCCCGACAGCGACTGCCCGTCCCAGCCTGGGAGTGGATGCAGCCGCGCTGCGCGGGGTGAGCTTCCAAGTCTGGCATGCCTTTGCCGGAGAGAGTTACCAGGTGTTCAGCGAACAAACGGAACTGTTCAACGCGACCAACGAATGGGGCATCCGCGCCGTCCCCAGCGGGTTCGGCGACCACCTGACGCTGTACGAAGCGATGCAGGTGGCGATCCAGTCCGGAGACCTGCCGAACCTGGTGGCGGCGCTGCCCGAGCAGGCGCTCACCTGGCAGGCGGAAGGGCTGGTGGTGGACCTGGCGCCGTATGCCGGGGACGTGGAATTCGGGCTGGCGGAGGGGGAGAGCGAGGACATCCCGGCTGCCCTGCGGGTGCAGGATGTGCATGACGGGGATTGGCTGGGACTGCCGGCACAGCGTTCGGCGCGCTTCCTGTATTACAACCAGACCTGGGCGCACGAACTGGGCTTCAGCGCTCCCCCGCAGAATGGCGAAGAATTCCGCGTGCAAGCCTGCGCGGCCAACACGGCGTTCAAGGCGGACAGCAGTCTGCAGAACGATGGCTTTGGCGGCTGGCTGGTGGACAGCCACTGGCAGACGGTCTATTCCTGGCTGCTGGCGCTGGGGGGCAGCGTGGTGGACGAGGAGGCGTACACCTTCCGCAACGATCCCAACCTGGAGGCGCTCTCCTTCCTGAAGAGCCTATACGACGACAACTGCGCCTGGTTATCCACCGGGGCGGCGCCCTTTGATGCCTTTGCCGAGCGCAAGGCGCTGTTCATCAGCGCAGACCTGAGCGAGATCCCGCTGGCGAGCCTGGCAATGGGGAGTGCTGGAAACAGCGACGAGTGGACGCTGCTGCCCTTCCCGGGGCTGGATGGGGCGGTGAGCGTGGCCTACGGACCCTCCTACACCCTGCTGAAGTCCAGCCCGGAGGAGCAACTGGCTGCCTGGCTGTTCATGCGCTGGATGTTCTCCGCAGACAGCCAGGCGCTGTGGGTGGAGTCCAGCGGGCAGCTCCCGCTGCGCAGTTCCGTCCTGACCCGGATCGGCCCCTACATGGAGGCGCACCCGCAGTGGCAGGCGGCTGTCTCGGAGCCAGAATGGCTGATAGGCGTGCCGCAACTGGCCTCGTGGCGCAGCGTGCGCTACACGCTGGAGGATGGGATGAAGTACATCTTCCAGGTGAACCTGCCGCTGGCAGAGATCCCCAGCGTGCTGGACGAGATGCAGGCGCTGGCGGAGGAACTCGGCAGCAAGCCCGGGGGAGAGTGAATGGGGCAGGAAAAATTCTACGCCGTCTGGAAAGGGCGGCAGACGGGCATCTTTAGCACCTGGGAAGAATGCAAGCAACAGGTGCACGGCTATCCGGGGGCGCGCTATGAGTCTTTCAAGACGCGCCTGGAGGCCAAGCGTGCCCTGGAAAGGGAGGCGAAGCGCCCCAGCGGGAAAGCGGATTCCACCCCTCCCGGCCTGCAGTTGATGCCCGTGCGCCCGGCGCGGCCTGTGACGGAAGGGCATGCGGTGGACGCTGCCTGCGCGCACAACCCAGGGCGGGTGGAATGGCGCGGCGTGCGCCTGGCAGACGGGCAAGAAGTGTTCCATGCCGGACCTTTCGCCAACGGGACCAATAACATCGGTGAGTTCCTGGCGATCGTGCAGGCGCTGCAGCTGCTTGCCCGGCAGGGGGACCCGGGAGCGGTGTATTCCGACTCGGCGACAGCCATCCTGTGGGTGCGGCGGGGGAAATGCAACACCAGGCTGACCCAGGGGAGGGACAACGCGCCGCTCTTTGCCCTGCTGGAGGAGGCCGAGGCGTGGCTGGCAGAGCACCCGCGGCACAACCCGGTGCTCAAGTGGAATACGCACAGGTGGGGCGAGATCCCGGCGGATTTCAATCGCAAGCGCAAGTGAGCTTTGGTTGCATCCCCCTCGCGCCTGTGCTAGAATCATGCCGAGATCCCCATGACCACAAAGGGGCAACCCTGCAACGTTAATCGAGTGTGCGAAAGCGAATGGAGCCAGCCATGACAGAGATGGTGGAAGTTGTGATCGACAGCATCCGGGTGAGCCTGATGTCCACCCAGAGGGTGGTGATCCTGCGCCAGCGGCATGCGGAAAAGTACCTGCCCATCTGGGTGGGACCGTACGAGGCGGAAAGCATCACGGTTGCGCTGCAGGAAGTGGAAGTCGCCCGCCCGATGACACATGACCTGATGAAGAACACCATCACCATGCTGGGAGGCAATGTGCTGCGCGTCGAGGTGGTGGCGCTGCGCGAGGACATCTTCTACGGGAACGTCGTGGTGGAAAGCGGCGGCAGGGAAGTGGACATCGATGCGCGCCCATCGGATGCCATCGCCCTGGCGGTGCGGGTGCATGCCCCGATCCTGGTGCACCGGGAAGTGTTGGAGGCGGCGGGCATCCTCCCGGAGAAAGGGATCCAGCCGGGCGAAGAAGAACTGCCCGTGGAAACACCTATCCCACCGGATGAAGAATCCGCCCCAGGCACGGCAGTCGCCGATGAAAAGCGGCTGGACGTGTTCGAGGATTTCCTGAAGAAGCTGGGCGGTGAACCCGGCGAAGAGAAACCGGAAGGATAGACACTGATGGAAATGCAGCCCGAAGAACCCGTCCAGGAACCCAACGAGCCGCAGCCCATGGAAAACGCGGGCGGCAGGGAGCCCGGCGAGGGGAGATCCTTCCCATCCACGCCCGTTGTCCCGCACAACCGCGAGGCCGAGGAGGCCGTGGTGGGGGCGGTGATGATCGACCCGGAGACGTATTATGACCTGGCACAGTTCCTGCAGGCGGATGATTTCTACATCGTGCGCCACCGCTGGATCTGGGAGGCGTTCAACCGCCTGCACGAGCGCCGCGTGCCGGTGGATTTCCTGACCCTGACCGAGGAACTGGAAAGTTCTGGGCAACTGGCCGAGATCGGGGGACCGGCGTACCTGACCGCGTTGATCAACCAGGTGCCCACCTCGCTGCACGCCGAATCCTACGGGCGCATGGTGGAAGCGACCGCCATCCGCCGCCGCCTGCTGACCGCTGCCAACCAGGTCGCCACGCTGGCGTACAAGGAGGGCGAGGCGATCGAGAACGTGATGGAGGAGGCGGAGAAATCCATCTTCAACGTCAGCGAACGGCGCTTGAAGAAGGACCTGCAGCCGATCAAGGCGGTGTTGAGCGAGTATTACGACCGCATCGACGAACTGGCAAAACGCCCAGAGGAGATCTTTGGCGTACCCACTGGCTTCATCGACCTGGACAAGATGCTCACCGGCTTGCAGCCCTCCGACCTGCTGATCATCGCCGGGCGCCCGGGACAGGGCAAGTCCGGCTTCCTGCTCTCGGTGGCGAAGAATGCCGCCCTGCTGCACAAGAAGAACGTGGCCATCTTCTCACTGGAAATGTCGAACGAACAGGTGGTGCAGCGCCTGCTGGCGCAGGAGACCGGGATCGATTCGCAGCGCCTGCGCAACGGAAAACTCCACGAAGACGAATGGCCGCTGCTGACGCATGCCATCGAGGTGTTTGGGGATACACGCATCTTCCTGGATGACACCCCGGCGATCACTCCACTGGCGCTGCGCACCAAGTGCCGCCGGCTGCATATGGAATTCGGCCTCGACCTGGTAATCCTGGACTACCTGCAATTGATGGGCGGCGACACGCGCACCGACAACCGCGTCCAGGAGGTGTCGTACATCTCGCGCAACCTGAAGATCCTGGCGCGCGAACTGAACGTGCCGGTGCTGGCGGCGGCGCAGTTGAGCCGCGCCGTGGAACAGCGCACCGACAAGCGCCCGGTGCTCTCCGACCTGCGTGAATCCGGCTCACTGGAACAGGATGCGGACATCGTCATGTTCATCTACCGTCCCGACCAGTACGAGAAGGATACCGTCAAGGAAAACGTGGCCGAGATCATCGTGGCCAAGCATCGCAACGGACCGACCGGCTCGGTGGAACTGATCTTCCTGAGCAAACTGGCGAAGTTCGTCGACGCGGCGACGCGGCAGATCGACCTGAACGAGATGTGACCCTGGCAGGTATGAAAAAATTCAGCGGCTTTACTCCCAGCGAAACCTTCACCCCGATCCCTGATTCGTTCTGCCGGGACCTGCTCAGCAAGATCGACGACCTGGACGAGTTGAAGGCCAGCCTGTACGCACTGTGGCGCATCGGGAAGATGGAGGGACCCATCCGCTTCCTGCGGGCAACGGATTTCACTGCCGTGCTGCCCGCGCCGGAGGCGGCGCTGGAGAAAGCGGTGGGAAGCGGCCTGCTGGTGCGGGTGGAGCAGGATGGAGGAGCGGCGTACTTCCTGAACTCGCCGCGCGGGCGCGCCGCGGCGCAGGCGCACCAGGACGGGAGAGCCATCCCGGAGGGAGCCCCCGGGCAGGCGCCGATGGAACGACCGAACCTGTTCAAACGCTACGAGCAGAACATCGGGCCACTTACCCCGCTGATCGCCGACATGCTCAAGGACGCTGAGCAGACCTATTCCGAAGAATTCGTCATCGAGGCGCTGGAGATCGCGGTGAAGAACAACAAGCGCAACTGGCGCTACGTGGAAGCGATCCTGAAGCGCTGGAAGGAAGAAGGGCATGCCAAAAAGCAAACTGGACGAGACCCTCAAGAAGATGGCCGCCGGTACACCGAAGGCGAGTACGGCGATTACATCGAGCACTGAGCCAGCGCAGACCCTGGGCGCCCCCAATTGCCCGCGCTGTGCGGGACTGGGCTACCTGCGCCACGATGCCGACCCGGGCTCTCCGGATTTCGGCAGGCTGGAGATCTGCACCTGCCGCCAGGGCGCGGTGATGCGCTCGGTGCGCGAGCGCCTGTTCTCGCTCAGCCACCTGGAGGAACTGCAGGGACTGACCTTCGAGAGTTTCCAGCCGCGCGGGCGCATCGGGCTGGGAGAACTGCAAGCCAATTCACTGGAGTATGCCCACAACACGGCGCGGCAGTATGCCTCCAGCCTCAAGGGCTGGCTGCTGCTGCAGGGCGGCTACGGCTGCGGAAAGACCCACCTGGCGGCGGCGATCGCCAACTTTGCGGTGGGGATGGGCGTTCCCACCCTGTTCCTGACCGTCCCCGACCTGCTCGACCTGCTGCGCTTCTCCTTTGATGACAAGGATGTCACCTTCGAAGCGCGCTTCGAGCAGATCCGCGGTGCAGCACTGCTGGTGCTGGACGACTTTGGCACCCAGTCGGCGACCGCCTGGGCACAGGAAAAACTCTTCCAGATCATCAACTACCGCTACATCAACAAACTGCCCCTGGTGGTGACCACCAACGTACGCCTGGAGGAGATCGAAGATCGCATCCGCTCGCGCCTGCAGGACCCGGAACTGGTCAGCACGGTGCGCATCAACACGCCCGACTACCGCAACCCGATGGATGACAGCGGTCACCCGGACCTGTCCTCGCTGGGGTTGTTCTCCAAGTGCACCTTTGCCAATTTCTCCCTGCGGACGGACGAGGGGCTGCCGGATGACCAGGTGCGCTCGTTGGAAAAGGCGCACCGGGCGGCGGTGACCTTTGCGGAGAAACCGAATGGCTGGCTGTTGCTGCTGGGGGTGTATGGCAGCGGCAAGACCCACCTGGCGGCGGCGATCGCCAACTACCGGGCGGCGACGGCGGTCTCGCCGATCTTCGTCACAGCGCCGGACCTGTTCGACCACCTGCGCGCCACCTTCAGCCCGTCAAGCAGCGTATCCTATGACCGGCGCTTCGATGAACTGCGCACCGCCCCGCTGCTGGTGCTGGATGACCTGAGCACGATCAGCATCAGCCCGTGGGTGCGCGAGAAACTGCACCAGTTGTTCAACCACCGCTACAACGCCGAACTGCCGACCGTGATCACCACGGCGGAAGAGATCGAGGTGATGGATGCGCGCATCCGCTCGCGCATGCTGGACAAGCGGTTGTGCACGATCCATGCCATCACCGCGCCGGCATTCCACGGTGCCAAGAAGAAAGCGGGCGGCAGGAAATAGGCACTGGTATGAAAATCATCGGTTTCCACCTGCTGCTGACCTATCAATGCACCTTTGCGTGCGATCACTGCTTTGTGTGGGGCAGCCCCTTCCAGAGCGGCGTGATGACCCTGGAGAATATCCGCTGCATCCTGGACCAGGCGCAGGAACTGGGCAGCGTGGAGACCATCTATTTCGAGGGCGGCGAACCGTTCCTGTATTACCCTACCCTGCTCGAGGCGGTGCGGGAGTCTGCCGGACGGGGTTTCCAGGTGGGTATTGTCAGCAACGCCTATTGGGCGACCAGCGAGGAAGATGCGTATGCCGCCCTGCAGCCGTTTGCCGGGCTGATCCAGGACCTCACGGTCAGCAGCGACCTGTTCCATTACGGGGAAGAGACCAGTTCCCAGGTGCGGCATGCCCAGCGGGCGGCGGAACGCCTGGGCATTCCCAGTGGGAAGATCAGCGTCGCCCAACCAGGTGACCAGGGCGCAGGGTCAGACCAGGCGGGGGTCATGTACCGCGGCCGGGCGGCGGTCAAACTGGCGGGAAAAGCCAGCCAGCATGCCTGGGAAGGATTCAACGAATGCCCGCACGAAAACCTGGCGGATCCCGGACGGGTGCATATCGACCCGCTGGGCAATATCCACCTGTGCCAGGGCATCCTGCTGGGCAACCTGTTCCAGGTGCCGGTGAAAGAACTTGTGGCGAACTATGATCCGGAACGACACTCTGTCGTTGGCCCGCTGCTGAGGGGTGGCCCGGCGGAACTGGTCCGCTGCTACGGGCTGGCGCACGCCGAGTGCTATGCGGATGCCTGTGCCCTGTGCTATGCCGCCAGAGAGGCATTGCGCACCCAAATGCCGGCGTACATCGGACCCGATCAAGTCTTTGGAGACACGCAGGCGGGTTGAGACCCGTACTTCAGGAAAAAGGCAATGAGAACACCCTGGCGGAAGCAAGCGCCAGGGTGTTTTGCAAAGAAAATATGGGTGAAACTCAATCCCCTCCAGGCAGCCAGCGGAAGGTTTCCATCATCTGGGCGAAGATGGCAGCCTCCAAGACCTGGTCGAAGCGGGCGAGCGGTGGGTCATAATTATCCGGGTTGGTGGAATGGAGCATGAAATCGAGGCTGATGCAGATGCTGCCATTGGAGACCGAGTAAGCCGTCCATTCGTAGTAATTGCCCGCCCCAGCATCACCACCCTGCTCATTATTGAACTCGATGCCGCCAAAGACCACCGGCACCTGGGGGATGGCTCCGGGCTCAAAACCGGATCCCTGTGGGGTGTGGCACGGGGAGGTAAACGGACTGAACTCGATCTGCAGGTATTTCTCCCGGAGGTTCGTGCTGGGGGCAACCGGCAGGTCAATGCGCACCATCGCCTCCAGCAGCAGCGTGCCATCAGGTGGGTACATGATCGAGAAGCGGTTGTACGTATCCGTATAGGTCAGCCAGCCGGGCGGGCCAACCAGCACAGGGTCGGATTCTGGCGTTGCCGCGGCCGCGGCGGTGGGGGCGAGCGTGGGGGTGGAGGTGGGCACCGTGATATTACAGGCCATCACGGCGCAGATCAGCACGAGGATGACAAGGGCTTGCAAAGGTTTTTTCATATGGTTTCCTTTCCTGCCAATACTCATTCTACGCCGCTTGCCGTTTTCTTTCAATCCACTTTTTATCCCAATCTCCTGCGGTCAAACCTGGCCAACAACTTGCCAACCCGCCCTGTTCCGGTGTATCATACCCATATCCACCCATTCCCAAAGAGGAGTCAAACGATGACCTTCGTGTATATTCTGCTCGGACTGCTGGCGCTGCTGCTCGCCTGGTATGTCTACGCCCTGGTGTGGGGCAAGCCCTGGAGCATCAAGGGTTTGTTTGCGCGCACCTTCCTGAAATTCGCCCTGAAGGGGCCGGAACTGCTGACCATGCTCGGTATCCTGGAAAAGTTCGGCATCCACGGGCACAACGCCAAGCTTTCGGATGCCTCCGAAGCCTTCCAGGACAGGATGTTCCAGTTCGTGCGCCGCGACCTGGGCTTGCTGCGCAGTTACCCTCGCCAGCGCCAGGACAAGGCGACCCTGCTCTCCACCGACATCATGGCCTTCTTCCTGGATGACATCGCCCAATCGGAGCGCTTCCGTCACCATGATTACCCGCTCAACCAGATGTTCGGCATCCAGTCGGAGATGCCCAATTTCATGATGACCCTGCACCCGGTGATCAGCAAACTGGAGGCGCGCAACTACATCAAGCGCCTGGGTAGATTCGGGGTCAAGTTCGACCAGGTGATGGAGGGGCTGCTGGTGCGTGAGAAGAAAGGCGTGCTGCCGCCGAAATTCGTGGTGCGCCGTGTGCTGGACGAGATGGTCGCCTTTGCAGGCAAGCCCGCCAGGGAGAACCCGCTCTACACGGTATTCAAGGAGAAACTGGAAAAACTACCCAAGGTCAGCCCGCAGGACCGGGATAGCCTGCTGTCCGCGGTGGAAGGCGAGATCGAGCGCACGGTCTACCCGGCATACAAGAAGTTCATCGCTTATTTCACTGCACTGGAACAGAAGGCGACCGCGGACGACGGCGTGTGGAAATTGCCTGACGGCGAGGCGTATTATGCATATTGCCTGCGCTCCAGCACCACCACCGAGTACACACCCGCACAGATCCATGATATTGGGCTGAAGGAAGTGGGGCGCATCGAGGGGGAGATGGCTGCCATCCTGGAGAAGTTGGGCTACCAGGGGGTGGCAAATGCCCCCCGAAAATTGGCCGAGTTCGGCAAGGAAGAGCGCTTCCTCTACCCGAACAACGATGAGGGGCGCCTCGCCGCCCTGGCGGAATACCAGCGCATCCTGGACGAGATCAACGCCACCCTCGACCCGTATTTCAGCTCACGCCCCAGGGCGAGCCTCAAGGTGGAGCGTGTGCCAGAATTCCGCGAGAAGACCTCGGCGGGGGCATACTACATGATGGGCTCGCTGGATGGGAAGCGCCCTGGCGTGTTCTATGCCAACCTGCGCGACCTGGGCGAGGTGCACAAATTCGGGATGAAGACCCTATCGTATCACGAGGGCATCCCCGGGCATCACTTCCAGCTCTCCATCGCCCAGGAGTTGAAAGGCGTGCCCTTCTTCCGGCGCATGGTGCCGTTCACCGCCTACGCGGAAGGCTGGGCACTGTATGCCGAGAAATTGGCACGCGAGATCGGGATGTACAAGGATGACCCCTTCAGCGAATTGGGCTACCTCGATTCGGAACTGTTCCGCGCCGTGCGCCTGGTGGTGGATACGGGCATCCATTACAAGAAGTGGACGCGCGAACAGGCCATCGAATACATGGAAGCCCATACTGCCAGCGCCCATGAAAGCGTGGTCAGCGAGATCGAACGCTATATCGTCATGCCGGGACAGGCCTGTGCCTACAAGATCGGCGAGATCAAGATGGTGGAACTGCGCGATCAGGCACGCCAGGCGCTGGGCGACAAGTTCGACCTGCGCCGCTTCCATGACGTGGTGCTGCGCAGCGGTTCGATGCCGCTCGGCATCCTGGAACAGGTAGTGGACGAGTATATCGCCGCAGCGAAATAACTGCCCGGTAAAGATAAAAAAGTGGAAGGCTGCATCAGTCTTCCACTTTTTTTGTTGATCAATGTCGTCTATCATGGCGCCGCCAGTTGCTCCATCAGGAAGTTGAGCACCTGCAGGGCGGTGAGGTTGCGCACCTGCATGCCATACTCCAGGCTGTGCGGCAGGGAGAAGTCGGTGAAATTGACCCACGAGATCGTGCTGAGGTGTTCAGGCTCAACCATGCCTTGGTCCGGCAGCGGTTGGACCGCCAGCCAGAAGTTCCACAGGGGAAGTTCATACTCATATGCCAGGCGGGCAATGGCTGCATTGACAGAGTGATCTCCTTCGACATTATCCGCCTTGGTGGCCAGGATGGGGATGATGCCGCGGGAGAGAGTCTCCTCGATGATGATGCGCAGGTTGCGCTCGAACGAGCCAGGGTCGCGATGGACATAGTAGGCTTCGTTGGTGCCCAGGGAGAGGATGGCAAAAGCAGGCTGATCGAGGCGGTACTGGCAGACGAGCAGGGATTCATTGGGATGGCACTGCGCATCCGTCCACAGGGTGGTCAGCACGCTGGAGGTGTTCAGCCCGGCCCGGGCAGCCAGGCTGGGGCGCTCAAAGGAGCCCTGGAAATAGTCGATGGCTGGCTGGAGGTGAGTATAGTTGCCCAGGTTGTAGATGCGGTCAAAACCCACCAGGAAAGCCGGGGCTGCGCTGGCACAGTCACCGATGCGGGTGAAGATATCGGCGTGATTGCCCAGTTGCTGTCCCATCAGGTAGACCTCCCGCATCCTATCGCTGAGGGCGGAGGGGATCACCGGCAGGGACTGCCAGGGAACAGGGGGCAGAGCACTGGGCGTGGGCGAGGGAAGCGGGGGAACGGGTGAAGAGGTGGGCTGGAGGGGCGTGAAGGTCGCCGCAGGGGGCAGGTAGGTCTGGGGGTCGAAGGTCGGGCTGGCAGGCGGGGTGGGCAAGGTTGGACTGCAGGCCGCCAGCAGCAGGGCGAGGACGAGCCAGCCGCCTCTCAGCGCCGTCCTGCGGGGATGGTTGCGTACCTGCGCGGTGGGAAGCATGGACGGGCTAATGAATGAGGCGGGCGATGGCAGCGATGTGTTCAGGTGTGGAACCACAGCAGCCACCGACCACGTGCGCCCCCAAGGCGACAAATTTCTGGGCGAAAGCAGCCATCTGGTCAGGGGTGACGTCAAAGACGGTCTTCTCCCCCTCGATGCGTGGCATGCCGGCATTCGGCTTGATCCACAGTGGGAAGCCCGGTTCGGCGGCGGCATATTCCGCGGCGATCTTTTCCATGTTCTCCAGGGTGGTGCCGCAGTTGGCCCCCACCAGGGCCGCGCCCATCCCCCGGTAGCGCTTAATCATGTCCGCCGGGCGGACGCCCATCATCGTGCGCACGCCGCGGTCGTAACTGAAGGAGACCACGATCGGCAGGTCGGTCAGTGCGCGGGCGGCATGGAAAGCCGCGTCCGCTTCCTCGAAGGCAAAGTGGGTCTCGATGACCAGCAGGTCCACCCCGCCAGCCACCAGCGCGCGTGCCTGTTCTTGGTAGGCAGACAGGGCCTCCTCGGGAGAAAGCGGACCGTAGGGTTTGAGTAACAGACCGGTGGGACCCATCGAGCCAGCGACGAGCACGCCAGGGCGGATCCCAGCAGCCTGGCGCGCCAGTTCGGCGGCGCGGGTGTTCAATTCGGCGACGCGGTCCACGTATTTCGATTCCTTCATACGCAGGCGTGTCCCGCCGAAGGTGCAGGTGAGCAGGATATCCGCACCGGCTTCAACAAAAGCAGTTTCCAGTTGGAACAGCAGTTCTGGCTGGTCAAAGACCAAGTCTTCGGGCGGGATGCCGGGTTGGAGACCCATCTTCTGCAGGTTGGTACCGGTGGCGCCATCGGCGACCAGGGGCTTGCCGTTCTCCAGGAGTTGAAGGAATGTATTCATGCTATTCTCCAGATATAAAATCGAATTTGGGCATTGTCCCTTCCGCCGGGAGCATGCTGCCCAAATTCGCCAGGCCGTGCGTGGCTGCAGGGTTTGCTAGGGCGCGGGCAGGGGGCGCCAGACGGGGTCGTACTCGTTGCCGGGATCGCTGCTCAGCAGGGTGCGCAGGCTGCCATCCACGGACATCAGGTAGACGGTGAAGGTTATGCCATTGTCATCCGTGCTTTCGAAAGCTAGCCAGCGCCCATCCGGCGAAACGGAGACATCGGCGGCAAAGTTGCCGTTCGTCACGCGGGTGGCGATCTGGATGGAGCGGTCTTCATAGTCGAACTGCATCAGCCAGCCAAGTACCTGCGCGCCGCGGGTGCTGGTGAAGTAGATCATACGCCCGTCGGTACTCCAGGCAGGTTGAAAATCCCAGAAAACGACATCATTGAGCACCAGGCGCGCCTTGGCACGCCCGGCATCGCTCATCGTCCAGATCTGCGGGACTCTGGTCAACTGGCTGTGACCGGTATAGACGATCTGTGTACCACTGGGAGACCAGGCCGGGTAACGTGACCAGTCAGGCAGGCTGACATCGCTTGCTTTTTCGGTCAACTGCGTGATCTGGTTGGTCTCCAGGTTGTAGGCATAGATCTGGAAGTCCCCGCTCAGGGCGGAAGTGAAGGCGATCTGTGTCCCTGCCGGAGACCAGGCTGGCTCGAAGCCGCCTTCCGGGATGGCAAGTTCGGTCAACCCGGAGCCGTCCGCATTGATGATGTAGAGTTTGACATTCGTATACACGTCCAGGCGTTTTTCGCAGGGCGCGATGAAAACCAGCCGCTGGCCATCCGGGGACCAATCCGGCTGGCAGGCGCCGTCCGGCATGTTGGTGACCTGGCGCATGCCACTGCCGTCCGGGTTGATGATGAAAACCTGCGGGACACCGGTGCGCGTGGTGACAATGGCCAGTTGCCCATACCCGCCACCCTGCAGGGTGGGCGTGGGGGATAGGGTCTCGGTGGGGGTGAGTGTGATGGTCGGGGTGACGCTGGGAGACGATGGTTTCGTCCTCGTCAGGGTGGGGGCGCCAGGCAGGATGACCTCCAATGTCCCATCATCGGGGTTCGCGGTGTTCTGGAGCGCCTGGGTTTGTACCATACTGGTGGTGGGGCTGGCAAAGAAACTGCGCAAATTATCTGAATAGGGTGAGAGGAGCAGAAGCAGGGCCAGGATCGCCAACAGCACGGTCAGCAGGGCAAAGGAAAGCAGGATCCAGAAATTCGTGCTCAATGTGCGTTTGCCCTTGCGCGGCCGGGAAGAGGGAACCAACACCGGCTGACCGCCGCCTGTAGCGGAAGGCTCCAGCGGGGCATCCTCTCCCATTTCCGGCAACTGCGGGGCCGGGGCAACGTGCAGGTCATTCTCCAGGCGCTGTGTCTTAACGTTGGAGGTGAGCAGTGCCTGCTTGAATTCTTCTGCAGACTGGAAGCGCTCCTCGGGGTGCACCGCCATGGCTTTTTCCACGGCAGCCGCCAGTTTGCGGGAGACCTTGGGATTGCGCTTGCGCACCGGGGTCAGGTCGACATTGTCCATGGCACGCGCCAGGCCGTCCTCCGGGATGATCCCGGTCAGGGAGGCGTAGAGTGTTGCGCCGAGGGAATAGACATCGGTGCGCGGGTCTGTGCGGGCGGTGCCGTACTGTTCGGGCGGGGAATAACCGGGGGTCATGGCGCGTGCGCCAGTGGTGGTTGCCTGACTGCCACGCACCAGTTTTGCCAGGCCAAAATCCACCAAGAAAATATGACCATCGGGCGTGATGCGCACGTTGCCGGGTTTCATGTCACGGTGGATGATGGATGGCCTGCGGGTATGCAGGTACTGCAGGGCGTCGCACATGGCTGCGCCGATCAGGATGGCTTCCTCTTCGGAGACCGTCCCGACGCGCTCCATGCGCTGACGCAGGTCTTCACCCTCAATGTAATCCATGATGAGATACTGCCCCTGCCCGGCGATCACAAAATGGTCGGTGACGCGCGGCAGGTTGGCGTGGCGCAGGTTCGCCAGGATGACCGCCTCGAGGCGGAACTGGCGGGCGTATTCATCGGTGGTGAAAAGGTTTTCCTTGACGGCAACATCCACGCCAAGATTCTCGTCCACGGCGCGGTAAACCGAGCCCATCCCCCCCTGTCCGAGGATCTCCACGATGCGGTAACGTTTGTGCAGCAGGCTGCCGCGCTCAAGGGCGTTAGACATGGTTACTTTAACATATTAATTATATCAAACACAACTTCCTGTTCGATCTTTTGTAATGGAACCGCAAAGTCAGCCGCGCTGGCTGGCAAGTTTCAATTTCACAAAGGTCCAGGGCGCGCCGCAGGTCAGCCACAGGCCAATGCAGCCATAACGCAGGTAACCAAGTGACCAGGCCAGCAGGTTCTCCCCTTCGGGGAAGATGAACTTGAGACCATAACGAATGGCAAACACACCGGCCACTCCCAGTATATAGCGCAGGACGAGCTTCCACCAGACGCCTTTCTCCTCGAAGCCGCCCAGGTGCACCAGCCAGGCAGCACCGGCCAGCAAGCCGAACAGGGTCCCGGCGGTCTTGAACGCGCCCTCCAGGGATACCGTCTGGGTGGCATATGCCGCCCAGACCTGCGGGGCTTGCCAACTGGTGATCTTCAAAATGAAATAAGCCACCACCGAGAGCAGCAGCAGGCCAAGGGAGGCCAGGAAGGCAGCCAGTAATTGCCTGCCAAAGCGCTGTTTCTTTGCCCAGGCAGCCACCTGGTCCCAGAAGCGCAGGGTGAGCCACAGCAGCAGGAAACCGATGAGCCAGCCAAGCAGCACATCGTGCGGGAAATGCACACCCAGGTACAGGCGGGAAACCCCGATCATGAAAATGATGAGCAGGGCCAGGATCCATGCCCATCCCTTGCGGAACCAGGCAGCCATCATGCCCCAGATGGCCGCAGAATTCTGCGAGTGACCGGAGGGGACGCCGAACGAGGTCTCCTCGGCCAGGCCTTGCACATCCGTACTGACCCAGTAGGGGCGCGGCCCGTGCAGCAACATCTTGAAAGCATCATTGACGCCTGCGGTGAGCATCAGGATGACTGCCACGCGCATGCCCAGCGCACTGCTGAAGCACCAGTAGATCACCGGGAGCACCACCATGTAGAAATCCTCAGTGCCCAGGAAGGAAAAGAACTCCATCGGCAGGGTGAGCCAACCGCCCAGCGCCTGCAGGCTGGCAATGAACTGAACCCCAAAGTCAATGATCGTCTGCATAAATGCCTCCGTAGGAGAATTGACGGTTGTGTACCTGTTATTGTACACTCAAAGCATGAATCCTGCACCTGCCCGTTTCCGGGATGTGCCCTCGATGCTGCTCCTGCTGCTAGCGCTGGTCGTCGCCAGCCAGCGGCTGGTGGCCACGGAATGGACCTCGAAACTGGGGCTTGTCTCCCTGCTGACCATCGGTGGCGTGCTGCTGGGTATTCCGCTCGGGCTGAGCCGTTTCGGAGGCCGTACCGTCCTGCTGCTGGCGTTGTGCTACAGCCTGGTGGTGGTACCGTTCATCAGCGCGGCAGTGCTGCTCCCCGGCGTGCCGTGGCTGGAGCGGATGGTTTCCCTGGGCGGGCGTATCGGCTATGCGGCAGGTGTACTGGCTGCCGGCGAGCCGCTGGAGGATGCTTTCCTCTTCCTGGCGCTGTTTTCGCTCGGCTTCTGGAGCCTGGGAGTCTTCTCGGCCCGTGCCCTGGCGCGCTCGGCGGATTTCAAAAGCGCGGTGCTGCCGGGAGCCGTGGTACTGATCCTGCTGCAGATCTTCAACCCCGGGGGGGATCGCAGCGTGGGCTTTACCGCCCTGTATCTATTCTTTTCCCTGCTGCTGCTGGGGAGGATGAACTACGCCCGGCGGCGTGAGACCTGGCAGGCCTGGCACCTCCTTTCCAGCGGAGAAGCCAGGGCCAACATCAACTTGACCATCCTCGGCATCGCGGCCGTACTGGTCCTGGCTGCCTGGCTGATGCCCATTTCCACGCGCAGTATACCCCTGCTGCGGCAGTGGTGGCAGGACTTGGGCGATTCCTGGGGAAAGAACGAAAGCCTGGACAACGTGATCGCCGGGCTGGAGATCGAGGACCCCATTCCAGTGAACGAGTTCTACGGCAGGAGCCTGGCGCTGGGGCAGGAACCCTCGCTGAGCAGCACGGTGTATTTTCGCATCCAGACGACCGGGGTGGGCGGGCAGGAACGCTATTACTGGCGGGTGCGCTCCTATGACCGCTACCAGAACAGCGTATGGGACACCAGCCCGGCCTATGAGCGCGGCCTGACCGCGCGCAGCCGCTCGCTCCAGTTGTTCGAAAATAGCGGGGTGAATGCAGAATTCACCTTCAAGGTGCTGGGTACCAGTGCAGGCCTGCTGGTCACCCCGGCGCGCCCCATCTGGATCAGCCGTCCGGCGCTGCTGACCTTCTTCCCGGTGGGGGAGGATATGATCGAGCCGCTGTTCTTCCGGGTCAATGAGCCCATCCAGTCCGGAGAGGAATATCTTGTTCATGCCGTGCTGATGGAACCGACCGTGAAGCAACTGCGCATCGCCGGAAGCGACTACCCGGACTGGGTCAGTGACCTGTACCTGCAGTTGCCGGAAAACCTGCCGCCAGCCATCTCCGCGCTGGCTGCCGGGATCACCGCCGGGCTGGACAACCCGTATGACAAGGCAGCCGCCATCACCGCCTACCTGCGGGATACGATCACCTATTCCCTGTCCGTACCTTTGCATCCTCCGGGGCGCGATGCGCTGGCCTGGTTTCTGTTCGATTATCAGCAGGGTTATTGTAACTATTATGCCACTGCCGAGGTGGTGATGCTGCGCTCGGTGGGTGTGCCGGCGCGCCTGGTGGCAGGTTTTGGCGAGGGGGAATACGAATCGCCGGGCTGGTACACCGTGCGCCAGCGGGATGCCCATGCCTGGCCGGAAGTTTACTTCCCGGGTATTGGCTGGGTGGAGTTCGAACCGACCACTGCTGAACCGGAACTGGTGCGCCCTTCGGGTGAGGCACCCACACCGGCAGCCACCGCTCAAAGCATCCCGCTGACCCCGCAGGTGGAAATCCCTGCCGAACTGCCTGGCGAGGCAGAGGAGAGCCTGGCGGCAGGCGGGGAAGGAGCGGATGCTGGTGGTGGTCAGGATACCCTCGCCATGCTGCTCGTTTTCTTTGCGACCATCATCCTGCTCACCGGTGGGCTGGCTTGGGCGTATATCTCCGGTGCCCTGGAGAGAGGTTACCGCCGCCTGCGCAGCACTTTCCATGCTCCCGCCCCGATCCTGGCGCGCGAATGGCTGGAGAAGAACTCCCTGCCCGTACCCGCCTGGCTGCAGCGCCGCGCCTGGCTGGCAGGACTGAGCCCGCTGGCCCGCCTCTACAATGATGTGTACCGGGGGCTGCACGGGCTGAAAGTTCCCACTACGTCAGCACAGACGCCCGGCGAAGCCGCCGTACTCCTGAAAGCACACCTGCCGGGGGCCGATGAGCAGGTGCATACCCTGCTGGACGAGTACCAACCAGATGTGTATGGCACTACCCCGGGCAGTTTGGAAAAGGCACACCCTGCCGCCCAATCCCTGCGCCGGATGATCCGCCGGAAGCGCCGGTACGAATGGCGTAGTAAAATCAAGAAGATCGCATACCTTGGCGGTTGGAAAGAGGAAGACAAATGACCGGAACCAATCCCCTTAACGAACAGATCCTGGCGCTCAGTAAAATATCCGGGCAGATCCGCACGAACCTGCAGGTGGTGCGCGCCAGCCTGCCGCCGGATACGCTTGAATCCCTTTCCAACTTGGAAAGGACACTCTACCAGGTCAGCCGCCAGGCGACTTCCGTGGAGGAGGAACGCCACCAATTACTCGCCCTGGCGGATACCACCCAGGCGGTCAATTCCAGCCTGGAACTGGATGAGGTGCTGCGCCTGGTGATGGATACCATCGTGCACCTGACCGGGGCCGAGCGCGGCTTCCTGATGCTGCGAGACCCGCAGGGTGAAATGGTGATCCGCGTGGCGCGCAACTGGGAGCAGGAGTCGATCAACCCGAACGAGTTCGCCATCAGCCGCACCATCATCCAGAGGGTCATCGATTCCGGCGAGGCGGTCCTGACCACCAACGCCCAGGAGGACCCGCGCTTTGGCGGACAGGAGTCGATCGTTGCCTACAACCTGCGTTCGATCCTGTGCGTGCCGCTCAAGGTGCGCGGCGAGTTGATCGGCGTGCTGTATGCAGATAACCGCATCCGCTCCGGCATCTTCAATGAGGCCGAGCGCGACCTGCTGGGGGTCTTTGCCAACCAGGCAGCCATCGCCATCGAGAATGCCCGCCTGTTCGCCTCCATCCGCCGCACGCTGGACGAAGTGACCGAACTGAAGAACCTGATGGATAACGTATTTGCATCGATCGCCAGCGGAGTGCTAACCGCCAACGTGCAGGACCAGATCACCCTGTGCAACCGCGCTGCCGAGTCTTTGCTGGGGCAGACCACCGGTGACCTGGTGGGGCGCTCCCTGGAACTGGCCCTGCCCGGGTTGGCAGGGGAGATCCAACCACACCTGGATGCAGTGCGCATCAGCGACCGCCCGGTGGTGGGCATTGAACTGATCCACAACCATCCCCAGCGCGGCGCCCTCGACTGGAGACTCAATCTCTCCCCGCTTAAGGATGCCGACCAGATCACCCAGGGGGTGGCGATCGTGCTCGATGACCTGACCGAACACAAGAAACTGGAAGCGCAGCGCCGCCTGCTGGAACGCATGGTCAGCCCGGCGGTGCTCGACCAGATCAACCCCGACAGTCTGCAGGCAGGTGGACGGCAGTGCGAGATCACCATCCTGTTCGCCGATATCCGCGGCTTCACCAGTTACAGCGAGAAACAGACCCCGGAGCAGTTGGTAGCGGTGCTCAACCGCTACCTGGCAGCTGGCGCGGAGGCCGTGTTGGCACAAGAGGGCACGGTGGATAAGTTCCTCGGCGACGCGGTGATGGCCTGGTTCAACGCCCCGCTCCCCCAGCCAGACCATACTTTACGGGCGGTACGAGCCGCCATGGCACTCGAGGCTGCCATCAAGGTCCTGCACGCTGAACTCCCCTCCGAGGCGCACCTTTCCTTTGGCATCGGCATCCATTACGGAGAGGCCGTGTTGGGCTGGATCGGTACACAGAAACGGCTGGACTATACCGCCATCGGTGACTCGGTGAACACCGCCAAACGCATCCAGGAGAACTCCGCCCAGGGGCAGATCCTGATCAGCCGGGAAGCCTACGAGCGGGTGCAGGAGGCGGTGGATGCCCAACCCTATGCCCCGCTGCGGGTCAAGGGCAAGAGCCAGCCGGTGGAGGTCTACCAGGTTGTGGGGATGAAATAAAACGCATCGGGGTCAGGAGACCCCGATGCGTTTCTGGGCATAAGGTACTTATTCTTCCCCGCTGGAGATGAACTCCTCCAGATATTCAGTGATCTGGTCATGGGTCACGCCACCGCCACGGATCTTATCCTGGCTTTCCGGGGCATAGTCGGGACAATAATCAGGCTGTTTTCCATGTAAAACTGTACTGGATAGGATCTGCCCTGTTCTGGCTTGGATGACTTCGATCTCCTGCCAGTAAGCATACCGGACGATCGGTATGCCATCGTTATAGTGACAGGTTTGTACGATCTCTTCCTGCTCTTCTCCGACGCAGGCCACCAGGTCTGTAAAGCGCACAGCCATCGGTTCCCATTTTCTTAAAATGGTTGTACTGGTGAGATCAATATTTTCTCCATCGTCATCAAAGATGACCAGGGTGTGAAATGGCTGGTCAACATCATAGCGATGAGCGCTGGGCACAGCCTGGGATTGACACGCAATTTTCAATTCAGCCAGGAGCAGGGATCGTTCTTCGAGTTGTATCTGCTTTTGCGCGGTCACAGCATACAAGTCTTCCACGGAAATATGTATGGAATCAGCCAGCATTTCGTCTGTAAGCCCGATCACATTGATCAATTTTGCCATGTCGAAGATCACATTGGCAAGGTTGGCGTCGGTAAAGTCGGCATTATGCAGATTTGATCCCGTGAAATCCACGCCTGAAAGGTCAGCATTTGAAAAATCGACCTGGTTCAGATCGGCATAGCGGATCGTGGCGTTGGAAAGGTTTCTTCCTGAAAGGTCCTGGCCGGAAAGATCACACCCGGTCAGAGAGGCATCGGGTCCTAGCCTGCCCTGGCACCCACCGAGATTTACAATGACAAAGACCAACGAAACAAGCAGGATGATACCAAGAATGATCACAACCGCCAGCATCCACCAGGCTTTCCCGTCGAAATGCCCGTTCTTTCTGCGTTGTTTCTGCAGATTCATGATCAGGATGACCAGGATGGGTAAGATAAAAATGAACGCGGTGATTAAGCCAATGACCGGATGCATGGATCCAGTCAATGCAACCAGCAGGATGATCAATCCCAGACACCCAGAAATCCCGGCAAGGACCACCAGAATGACCAAGGCTGTTTTTTTGCAGCCGCGACTGCTGGAATTCATATTCGACGGATAGGACATTTTTCTCTCCCATGCCAAATCCGTGTAGAGAAGATGGCAACATTATCTGGCAAAAGCAATTGACATGACCCCGGAATTGATCATACCATACATGGCTTACCCTAACCGGGGCACCTGGCTACCCACTACTCATTGATCCTGGTGACCACCCCCAGCGCCGCCTCCAGACCCTTCTCCAGCGGTTCGATATTGAAATATTCGTGCACCGTGTGCGCTGCAGCGCCGGTCGTCAGCCCCAGTGTCACCGCGGGAAGGCCGCGGCTGAGCGGGATGTTGGCATCCGTGGAGCCGATCGATAGCACCGGCTGGATGCCCTGGTTGCGCAGGCAGTCACATGCCAGGCTGACCAGCGGGTGGTTTTCCGGCAGGCCGCCCGCCGGGCGCAACCCGATCACCTCGGCTTTCACTTCGACCCCCTCTTTATTCTGCGTGGCACACAACTGCTCCACCTGCAGGGCCAGCGACTCCAGCGTGGCCGGGCTTTCGGAACGCAGGTCGAGTTCCAAACCGGCCTGGGCGGCGATGGTGTTCACCGAAGTGCCGCCGGAGATGACCCCGATATTGAGCGTGGTGCGCGGCGTGCGCGGGATCTCGAGCCGGGTGAGCAGCGTGGACAGGCCGGTCAGTTCATGGATGGCGGAAGGACGCCCGTAGTCCACCCAGGAATGCCCGCCGCGGGTCTGCACGGTGATGCGGTAACGCCGCACCCCCAGGCCGCGATGGTACACATGTCCCAGCGCCATGCCCTCGAGGACGAGATAGGCCAGGGGACGTTCCCCAAAACGCTCCACCAACGCCTTCATACCGCGCAGGTCGCCCAGCCCCTCCTCGCAGGTATTCGCCACCAGCCAGAGATCGAACGGCAGCGGGCGGCCGCGCTGGCGCAACCGCCACAGCAGGCCGAACAGACCCGCTACCCCCAGCGAGTTATCGCCAATGCCTGGACCATACAAGCGGTCTGCCTGGCGCCGGGTGGTGAGTTCCACGCTGGAGGGGAAAACGGTATCGAGGTGCGCCGATACCACCACCTGCGGCCCATCCGGGACAGGCAGGGAGCCAGACGGCAGACAGGCATACACATTCCCCACCTGGCAGATACTCACCTCCGCCAGATCCTCCTGCTCGAACAGGCTGCGGACGAGATCGGCGCGTCGGGACTCCTGGAAGGTGGGAGCAGGGACCTGCTGGATGCGGATGGTCAGTTCAAGCAAGCGGTCGATGAATGAGGTCATGGTCATACTTGGCGGATGGTTGAGACGAGCGCCTCGAGGCGCCTCTGGGCCAGGCCGGGCATGGCTTCCAGGGCATGGGTGATGCCGCTGCCTTCCACCGTTAGCGATGCAGAGATGTTGCCGTACAGAACGCCCTGGAGAGGGTCAAAAGTGCGCGCATAACCTGCCAGGAAACCGCCGCAGAAGGCATCCCCGGCGCCGGTCAGGTCAACCAGGTGCGCCGGGTAGGCGGGGATCTCCCAGCGTTTCTTTGCTCCAGCATCATACAGCATCTGGCCGCGCGCCCCGCGCTTGATGACCACGAACTCGCAACCAAAAGAAGCCACAGCTTCGGCCATTGCCCAGGGGTCGTGCAGGCGGCCCAGGAAGAGGGCGCGCAGTTCCTCCTCTGAAGGCAGGAAAGCCGTCACCCCGTGCAGCAAGGCGTGGAGGTCCTCCAGCGCGGCGGGGTGCATATATGCGGCAGATGGGTCGAGGGTCAGCGTGGTGGCACCCGCCTGGCGGAAAGCAGATGTGAGCCGGCTGGCAGTCAGGTAATCGAGCGGGCACAGGTGCACGCCGCGCGCCTCCAGGTAATCGGGCGGGATATCCGCCGGGCGGGGAGCGTCGGGCGGGGAACCTGTGCGGTCATCCTTCCCGGCGGATGGAGGCACATAGCCCAGCAGCAGGCGGGGGAACGGCAGTCCCAGGCGGGAAAAGTGCGCCACCGGGTTGTTGTGTTGGACAGTCTGCAGGTCGAGGCTGGCCTGGAAATAGCGCAGGTCCAGCGCCTCGGGCAGGATGTGCACCCCGCGCACATCCCAATTATGGCGGGTGAAATCCTTCAACCAGGCCGCGGGATAGTCCTCCCCGACGCGCGCCAGCAAGCCGAGGCCGCGTTCCCAAACAGTGAACCCGCTGGCGGCATACAGCAGGGAGCCGCCGGGTACATCCACCAGGGGGCGCCCCGTGGCAGGGAGCAGGGTGTCTCGGCGCAGGCGCCCGGCAAGGACAGAGACGATGGGCATGGCGGTCAGGAGATGAAGACGCGGTTGGCAGGGGCGGGTGGGGCGGCTTCAAGCGGCAGGATGAAGGTGAAATTTGTACCCTTGCCTTCCACGCTTTCCACCCAGATACGTCCCCCGTGCATGTCGATCATCACCCTGGCAACGGAAAGCCCCAACCCCATGCCGCCGTGCTTGCGGGTGAGATGTGATTCCACCTGGTAAAAGCGCTCGAAGATGTGCGGCAGGTCGTTGAGCGGGATGCCAATGCCATCGTCGATCACCGAGACCTTGGCATAGCCAATGATCTGTTCGACAAGGATCAGCACGTGTCCGCCCGGGTCGGTGAAATCGATCGCATTTTTGACCAGGTTGCCAAGGGCCATGCTGACCTTGGAGGCATCCCCATCCACCTGTAGATCGCTTTTCCCGGTGTCGGTGCGCAGGTTGACCCCCTTCTGGCGGGCTGCCTCCAGGAAGGACAGGTACACTTCCTCGATCATCTCCTGGATGGAGAACGACTGGCGGCGCAGCGAGGCCACCCCCTGCTGCACATTGTCGATGTTGGCAATGCTGTCGATGATCTCCTTCAGGCGCATGGCATTGCGCACGATGATGTCCAATTGGGAACGGTGCTCCCCCTGGATGGCCTCCCGTAGGAAGGAGGCGTGCCCCAGGATCAAACCCAGGGGGGTGCGCAGTTCGTGCGAGGCGATGGCAATGAAATTGCTTTTCATGTGGTCGAGCTGCTGTTCCTCGCTTGCCGACCTGTGCGCCTGGCCGTCGAGCCGTTCCGCCTGCAGCGCCAGCGCAGCCTGGGAGGCGATGGTTTCCAGGGTGAACAGGTCTTCGTCCGTGAACGGAGCGCCATGCTTGTTGACCGCCTCCAGCACTCCCAACGCTTCGCTCTGGTAAAGGATCGGGACGGCAAGCAGAGAGCGGGTGACAAAGCCCGAGGCCTGGTCGGTGCCCTTGAAATGCCGGGGATCAGTGGAAACATCCTGGACGATCAGCGGTTGGCTGTTCAGGATGACCCACCCCGCCAGGCTGTTGTGCACCGGCACCTTGATCTCCTGGAGCGGCTGGTGATGGAACCAGGGCAGGGCCAGGAAGCCCAGCGTTTCCCCGCCTTCTTCCAGGCACAGGATGGAGGCGGCTTCGCAACCGGTCAATTCGGCCGCGGCGGCGATGAGCTCTTTGAGCAGGGACTCCAGGTCGGGAGCCGCAGGCAGGCTGCGGCTGAGCTGCAGCAGGCGTTCCAGGCGTTGAATGTGGTCGGGATCGGTCATCGTGTTTTGCGGGTAAACTTCCTTTTGGATTATACTTCAACCCTTGGATGGTAAAATCGATATTATCGATCATTCTCATAAACGGGAGAGATGAACAAATGAGCAAAAAGAAAGTCCGTGTGGCGATCATCGGCGTGGGGAACTGCGCCTCTTCGCTCGTGCAGGGCATCCAGTTCTACAAGAATGCGCCGGAGGATGCCAGCGTGCCGGGATTGATGCACGTCCGGTTGGGCGGTTATCACGTCAGCGATATCGAGTTCACCTTGGGCATCGATATCAACGTGACCAAGGTGGGCAAGGACCTCTCGGAGGCCATCTTTGCCGAGCCGAACAACACTTATAAATTCTGCGAGGTGCCCCCCTTAGGCGTCCCGGTGGTGCGCGGCATGACCCATGATGGGCTGGGCAAGTACCTGGCGGGGGTCATCACCAAGGCTCCCGGTCCCACGGCAGATATCGCGCGCCTGCTGGTGGAGACCAAGACCGACGTGGTGGTCAACTTCCTGCCGGTGGGCTCGGAAATGGCGACCAAGTGGTACGTGGAACAGGCGATCAAGGCGGGCTGCGCCTTCGTCAACGGCATCCCGGTCTTCATCGCCTCGTCGGAATACTGGGGCAAGCGCTTCCAGGATGCCGGGCTGCCGGTGCTGGGCGACGACATCAAGTCCCAGGTCGGGGCGACCATCCTGCATCGCGTGCTTACCAGCCTGTTCGTCGACCGCGGCGTGCGCATCGACCGCACCTACCAGCTCAACTTCGGCGGCAACACCGATTTTCTGAACATGCTGGAACGCGAGCGCCTGGAGAGCAAGAAGATCTCCAAGACTGGGGCGGTGACCAGTATGATCCCCTACAAGCTGGAACCAGGGAACATCCACGTCGGACCTTCCGACCATGTGCCGTGGCTGACCGACCGCAAGTGGTGCTACCTGCGCATGGAGGGCACCACCTTCGGGGATGTACCCCTGAACGTGGAACTGAAACTGGAAGTATGGGACAGCCCCAACTCGGCGGGGGTGATGATCGACGCCATCCGCTGCGCCAAGCTGGCGCTGGAGCGCGGGCTTTCCGGTCCGATCGTGGGACCGTCCTCGTATTTCTTCAAGACCCCGCCACAGCAGTTCAAGGATGACCTGTGCAAGGAGAAGACCGAGGCCTTCATCCGCGGCGAACCAAACGCCTGAACAAAAAGAGGGGCAGCTCCGGCGGGCTGCCCCTCTTTTTGGTAAAATAAGAGTAATGACCTCCAAATTCAACTCCTTCCGTGTCCTGCTCCTGCTACTGCTGGCAGGCTGCACCCTGGCACCCACCCAGCCCGCCCTGCCCATGCAGACGGTGACCCTCCCCCTTCCCGCGGAGACGCCATCCGCCATGCCGACCGCCTCGCCGGAACCGCCGCCCACGCAGACGCGCACCCCGCCCGCCCTGCCTGCTCCCTACCAGTCCTCCTTCCTATATGCAGGGGATTCGGCGCATACGTATGTCAGCGAGACCTGCCAGTATCTGAAGGACAGGTGGAGCACGGGGAATGCCTCCCCCGGAACCGTGGTGATGGTGATCATGTTCCATGCCATCGGGGGGGAGACCTCCGGCGACCGCATCGCCGAGGCTGATTTCCGCTTGCTGATGCAGGCGCTGCAGGATCAGGGTTTCGAGGCGATCACCACTGCCCAACTGGCGGACTTCATGGAACACAACGCCTTCATCCCCCCGCGTTCGGTGGTCCTGCTGGTGGACGACCGCAAGACCGGGCTGTATTACGAGACCTTCTTCCGGGAGTACCAGCAGGCATGGGGCTGGCCGGTGGTAAATGCCTGGATCAGCCTGGATGATTCCATCGGGCGGGCGGCCCTGCCTGACAATGTCGTCCTGGAGAACGAGGGCTGGGTGGACCACCAGGCCCACGGGGTGGTGCACAACATCACCATGGGACCGGAAGCCAGCGAGGCGTATATCACCAGCGAACTACAGGGCTCGATCGATGCCCTGCAGGCGAAATTCAACAAGACCCCGCAGATGATCATCTGGCCGGGCGGAAATTTCAGCCTGCGCGCCGTGCAGATCGCCCGGGAACTGGGCTACCGGCTGGGCTTCACGGTGAACCCGCGCGGCCCGCTGATGTACAACTGGGTGCCTTTGGCCGACAGCCTCGACCCGCAGCGCCCCACCTGGTGGGCGGAAGGGGGCATGGGCGATCCGCTGCTGGTGTTGCCGCGCTATTGGGCGCCGGACGCCCGGCGGCATATCGGGAACGTGATCGAGGCGGGCAGCCAGGCAGCCGCCTATGCCCAGGCATCCCGGTCGCTGGAACTGGACTATTACGACATTGTTTGTGCGGCGCAGTATGGGGCGCTGCCCTAGGGAGGCGGTATGACGTGCATCTTCTGCCAGGTCATCTCCGGGCAGGCGCCGGGTGAGATCCTTTACCGCGATGAGCAGGTGACCGCCTTCCGCGACAAGCACCCCATCACCTCCACGCATGTGCTCATTGTGCCCAACCGGCACATCGAATCGGTCAATGTGCTGGAGCCAGGGGATGAGTCCCTGGTGGGGCACATGGTGCTGGTGGCCCGGCGAATGGCTGCCGAGACAGGGGTGGATGAAAAAGGCTACCGGCTGATCATGAACACCGGGGCGGGCGGGGGACAGACCGTCTTTCACCTGCATCTGCACCTGGTTGCCGGGAAGTGGGCGCGGCTCTCTCTGGGATAGAAAAAGAAAGCATCGCACTAGGCGGCGCAGTGCTCAGGCAAAGGTGAGGTTCTCGCCGGTGCGGGCGATGCGTTCCTGCAGCCAGGCTTCGCGGGGCTGCTGGCGCAGGGTGAAGACGAAGCCATCGTCATCGTCGGGCTTCACCAACCAGATTTCGTCCCCCTCTCCGGGCAGGGGGGAAACCTCCCGCCCACCACGGCGGAACATTCCTTTCGCCTGTTCCAGGTCGGTGCACAATAGATGTAAGGCAGCCAGTTCAGCGTTGGGGTGGGCGGGAGAGGTCCATTCCCACCCAAAGGTGCTGCGGTAGCCCTCGGGTGACATCCAATTCACCCGGTGCGGACCAATGTGGACTTCCCAGCCGGCTCTGGACGGCGTGAGCGCTTCTGTGGGAGCCAGCAGGTCGCGCCAGCAGGCGGCGCGCTCCTGGGAGGAATGGGCAACGAAACTGACCCCGGCGATCGCGTAGATGGTATTGGGGTGCTGCAGGATGCGCCTGGGTTGGTCCTTGGGACGAGAATGGTAGGTGAGGGCAAAGCAGGAGGTACCCGGCAGCAGTGCAGCGGGGATGTCCTGAAAACTCCACAACGGCGGTGTGCCCGGCGGGGCATCACGCGGCGCTTTGGACCACACCTCCGGCAGTGTAAAACCGCGCCGGATCCAGTCGTCATGCAGGGCATGGATATCCGCGGCCAGCAGCCCGATCCCGAACGGGCGGGAGGCGCGGCGCTGGGTTTTGTCCTGCTCGTCTGCCTGGACAAAGAGGGCTTCCTCCTCCACCCAGCAGAACTCGATATATTCCGGTCCCAGGAATATGAAGCGGTTGCGCAGCCCCGGCTCGTGGCGGACGGTCTTTTCGTCCGGCTGGAAGCCGAGGGCGGCATAGCTGTTCACGTGCTCGTCCACATTGGCTGTGCGGGCGTAGGTGAGGAAGTGATCGAACCAGATGGCGGGCATGGCGATCCCCTTTCGTCAGGAATTTCCTTCCGATTATGACACACAATGTGCCTGGCGGGGCAGGAGGATCAGGTGGGTGACCAGCACACGGCTGGTGCAACGCTCAACCCGCTCAGGAGAAACCGCCGCTTGAGCCGCAGTTACTGCCGCTGGAAGCGACCGCCCCGCCGCTGACCGCGCCGTGCGAGGCGAACAGAGAGAGTTTCTTCCTGGTGTGCTCACCCTGGCAGGATGGGCAGGGCGGGTTCTGGTCCGCTTCGGAAAAGCGCAGCATCTTCTCGAACTGGGTGCCGCAATCCTGGCATTGATACTCGTACAGGGGCATGGTAGATCACCTTCTTTTCATGGAGTGGACGGTCAGCGCCGGTCCCACAGGAGTAGATGCATTTCCCCGGCAGAAAGTTGCATACCTGGGGGACTCATTATCACCCGTTCTCTCTTTCCTTGATCTTCCGGTCAAGCAGGGCGACCAACTGCTCGCGTGAATACCCGTGCATCGGGTTGTCGTTCTCATCCAGCAACTTACCCACCAGGGCATCCAGCACCCGGTCGCCCTCCCATTTCGTCCCCACCAGGTAGCGCAATTTGGGCTGTCCGGCGAACAGCGCCTCCAGCACGGCAGCCGTCACCAGCGACGGCGGGGAGGGCTTGCGGTTGGTCTCGGATTCGGGCGCCTCCGCCGGGGCTTCCTGCGGCGGCTGCTCGAAGGAAGCTAGCACGGCATCCGCCTCCTCTTTGAACGGCGCTTCGGCGCGCTGCAGGCGGGCGACCATCCCCGCAAAGGCGGTGCGTCCCATGTTCGTCGCCACCCCGCCGGGCTGGACGATGCTCACCTGCACGCCGTGGGGTGCCAGTTCTTCCCGCAGCGCCACCGAGTAGGCTTCCAGGGCATGCTTGGTCATCGTGTAGGGAGCGTAAAAGCGCTTCGCCAGCATCCCGCCCTGTGAGCCCACCAGCACCACTCGTCCGCCTGACTGCACCAACAACGGAAGGCAGGCATTGGTCAGGCGGAAGGGCCCAAAGACATTGACCTCGAAGATGTCGCGCAGTTCCGCGTCCGTCCAGGTGGTGCACAGACCCAGTTCGCCGCTCCCCGCGTTGTGGACCAGCCCATAGAGCCCCAGTCCAGCCTGGCGCACCTGCTCCACCGCCTGGCGCACCTGCTCCGCGTGGCGTACGTCCAGCCGCACGGGGATGACGTTGGGCAGCGCAGCCAGCGCCTGCAGGTCTTCGTCCTTGCGGGCGGTGGCGAACACCGTGTGCCCCTGGGCAGAGAGCGTGCGGGTGAGGTCGTTGCCGATGCCGCTGCTGGCACCGGTGACCAGGATCGGGAGGAGAGATGTCATGGGAGACTCCTTTTTTATCATGAAAGCTTGTTGACAACACAAAAGATTATACAGCCCTGAGGCGATGCGGGAGACCTCCTGCAGAGGGGAAATCCCCTCTACCAAACAACGGATTTCCACCCTTTGCTCCCAATAGGACAAGCGATTGATAGGTATTCCCGCGTGAAAAATTGTACAATGGAAGCAATTCTACCTGATCCACCCAAGGGAGGGCCTCATGCACAAATTTAGAAACATCATCCTGTGTCTTGCTGCCTGCGTGATCCTGCTTGCCATCGGGTCCTGCAACCTGCCATTCTTCACCCCGGCAACCCCCACCAGCACGCCGGAGAGCGAAGAACCCGAGCCTGACCCCGTCGCGCCTGCCAACACCGACGGCGCCGAGACCATCCGCATCCCCGGCGGCACCTTCCTGATGGGCAGTGCCGAGAGCGACACCCAGGCTGACGAGGATGAGCGCCCCGTGCACCAGGTCAGCGTGGGCACCTTCTACCTGTACACCCACGAAGTGACCAATGAGATGTACGCCGCCTGCGCGGCTGCCGGTGCCTGCCTGCCGGTGAATGAAATGGACAGCGGTCCCACCACCCATTACAGCGACGACGCCTATGCAGAATACCCCGTCGTCGGCGTGGACTGGAACATGGCGCGTTCCTACTGCACCTGGGCGGGCGGACGCCTGCCCACCGAGGCAGAATGGGAATATGCTGCCCGCGGGACGGAGAGCCTGCTCTATCCCTGGGGTGCCGAAGAACCCGCCTGTGACCGGGTGAACATGCTAGGCTGCAGCGTCCCGCCCGACGTGGTGGCGGTGGGCTCCTACCTACTCGGCAACAGCCCGTTCGAGGTCTGGGACCTGTCCGGGAATGTCTGGGAATGGGTCAACGACTGGTACGCGGAAGGATATTACGCCCTTTCTCCGGCAGTGGACCCGCTGGGTCCCTATGCCCCCGTGGACGCCTACCACCCGCTCAAGGTGGTGCGCGGCGGCGGGTTGTACGCGGCCCCCGAACAGATGCGCAGCGCTGCCCGCGCCGGCACCAGCCCCTACCGTGCCTATGATGATGTCGGCTTCCGCTGCGTGGCGGAAGGGGAAAACCTGCCCGAGGAATACACCGAAACCCGGGAACGCCACGAGATGGTCCCGCCCGACCCGCTGGATGGCGGCGGCGAAACCCTGGAGGAGCCCGAGGATGAGATTCCCTACGTTTCCATGGGAGCGAGCAATGCCACCTGCCCGGATGACGCTGGCAATATCACCCTTTACCTGGAAGTCGAGTCGAGCGAGGTTGGGGAGTATTTTGTCACTGTGGATGACATTCCCTTTACTTGCACGTACGATGAAGGCGCTCACCTGCTCACCTGCACCGGTCCCCAGCCTGCCGCCACCGAATACCCGGATGAATACCACGTTCAAATCCATTTCCCCGGCGGCGGGATCATCGGCCACCAGTATCCTGAGATTCCCACCGACTGCCCGGTGGGTTTTATGGAGCCGTTCATCCTGGATGTGTCCGCTTCCTGCCCGGAAGCCGGCTGGGTGACGGTCAATTTCCATTTTGAACCCTCTATCGTCTGGGAGTCCACCCGGTACCTGGAAGGGCTTTCCTACGTGGATATGCCCTGCTGGCCATTGGGGGCGAACCAGATGAACTGCATCGTCCCGGCACGCCTGCCCGGAGATACCTATTCCTTCTCTTTGCATGGTGTTGATAGCAGCGGCATGGGATACGTAGCCTATAGCTCGGCTGCCATTCCAGTGGACTGCGCCATGGTAGAGCGCGGCACCAGCCTGGAGCCGTTCTGCTTCGAAGGTCAGCCGACCGTCCATGTGAATTTCGTCCCTGCCGGCTTCCCGCCCTCGAGCGTCTCCACCTTCGGCGTCCCGCTGGGTTGCATCGGCATGACGGTCAATGACCAATACTGCGGTCCGCTGCCCGGCACTGCCGGTTCTGACACCGTGATCACCACCTGCTTCCCCGGGGAGCCCTGCCAAGCCAGACCGCTTACCATCCCCGACTGCTCCGGCCCCGGCGTGCTCCACTTCCTGGAGATGTTGCCTGGCTGTTACGAGAGCCTCGGCCCGGTGGTGGTCATCCACTACGCCCCCGCCGATTCTCCCCTGGTCTCCGCCGGGGCGGACGGGGTCGCCCTGACCTGTCTCGACGATGCTGTACCCGGCTGGTATATGTGTTCCGGCCTGCCCGGAGCCCCGGGTACTTCCACCACGATCGACTTCTGCCTGGCAGATGGCACCTGCATGAACGATACCATCAGCACCCCGGATTGCAGTGAAGCACCACCCTCATCAGGTTTTCGCCTCGCCGCAATAGGTTGTGCCAGCGAAACGAACATCTACTTCATTGTGGATACCGATCTAGCGTGGCTGGTACCCGGCGCACACTACACCTATGCTGCCGAGGATGGGGTGACCGGTTATTCCTGCACCGTGCATCCCACCATCCCCGGCCGGTTGTACTGCGCCGCCGCCCGCCCGGACAGCCCCGGCCCCCTGCAGGTCTGCGTCCAGCAGGACGGCGCGCCCGCGCCCACCTGCCAAACCTTTACCGATTACCCGGCCTGGATCGCCGGGCTGCCACCCTGCGTGGAAGAACCCGAACCCGTGGAGCCGGATCCGGAGCCGGTCGACCCGTGTTCTGTCCACACGGATGAATTTTCCTGTAATACGGATAAACCTGCCTGCCGCTGGATCTACACATCCCCGCAGCACTGCGAATCCAACCCGTAGTTCACGCCCGATCACGAAACCCGGCCCCTGAAGGATGCATTCTTCAGGGGCTTTTTTCATCGGTGGCAATTCATTCTGGATCGTTTTTTTTCGCACGGGTGCTATAATAGAAATAGGATCCCATTCCCTCTCTCACCAGAACTCTCCTGCCCGGAAACCGAGCTGGCGCATTAAGATCACTGCATTGAGGAGAAGAAATGCCCAACCTCATCACCCTGGTTTGCCCGACCTGTGGGGGAAAACTGCAGGTCCTTCCCAACGCCACCGCGCTCACCTGCCAGTTCTGTGGCAACGAGCACATGGTCAAGCGCGAAGCCGATGGCGGTATCTCGCTCGAAGCGCATGCCCGCTGCCCGGTCTGCGGGCGCAACGACCGGGTGGAGAAGGTCTCAGCGCTGCTGGTCAGCCAGACCCAGGAGATCTCCGGCATCGAGCAAAAGCAGGAACTCGTCGGCCCGCCGGGACAGCAGCGACTGGTGACACACGAGGTGCCCTTCACCCGCAAGCAGGTCACTGTCCTGGGACAGCACCTGGTGCCGCCTGCGCCGCCTGATGCATCACAATTTCCGCCCTTCCCCAGCACGCGGCTGCCACCTCCGCCCCACCCCCCCTCCAAGGGCGGGGCGATTGTCCTGCTGGTCATCGGCATCCTGATTGCAGTGATCTCCCTGGTCTGCGGCGGTACCGGGCTGGTACAGATCGCCATGGGCAGCGATCCCTATTACGGTTCGAGTGAGGTAGTCGCGATCGGGGTGATCTTATTGGTCGGGGCGATCCTGCTCATCCTCGTCGGCGGCGGCATGGCGCTTGGGGGGATCCTGTTGGTTGCCAGGGTTGGTAAAGTGAACCCTACGGCGCTGGTCCGCTGGCAGCAGCAGGTGGATGCGCTCAACGCCCAGATCGAGGCGGTCCGGCGCGAGCACGAACGCATCAACCAGGAATATGAATGTGCCCTGGAGCGCTACGAGCGCCTGTACTACTGCGCCCGCGATGGTTGTGTCTTCATCCCCGGCGAGTTCACTTCTGCACCGCTGAACCAGATGCGCGCCTATCTCTACCAGCCCGAACCACCGCCGTCCACACCATGACATTTGGCAGGAAGATGCTAGCCATGCAATACAACTTTTACAGCCCCTGAGGCAAACAGCCCCAGGGGCAATTTATTCAGTAGAATAAAAAAAACTTGCATGGGAGCCAAAAAAGTTGTAAAGTATTTCCAGGGCTGAGGCGGCTGACCGCCTGCAGCCGATACCACACCCAGGAGGGTTCCAACATGGAAAGCGGAATCGGACTGATCCTTATCTTTCTCGTCATCCTCTTCGTTGTCCTCGGCATCATCGCCTTCCCCATCAAACTGGCGGCTGCGGCCATGGGCGCCCAGAACACCGGCACCGGCTCCTGCTTGCTGGCGCTGATCATTGCCGGCTTCCTGCACTCGGTCGGACTGGCTGTGCCCTGTGCCGGTTCCATCGTGGCATTCATCCTGTCCACGCTGGGCTTTGCCTGGATCCTGGGCACCAATTTCTGGCGCGCCATCGGCATCCAGGTGCTCTCGATTATTTTTGCCAGCATTCTCATCCTGATCCTGACTGCTGTCTTCGGCGTCAGCATCACAGACGTGCTCTCCAACTTTCGCTAACGAGGCTGGACAGGCTTCACACCGGGGCGGCAGCGGAATTCGTGCCGAGAGACAAGCACACAGGGATATCAAGAAACACTCTGGGTAATGGGATGCTGAAAGTCCGTTGGCAGACACTCGCGCTGCCGGTGTGGTAAGGTGAAAATTGCGGCTATTGGTGATAGCGGACAAGAACTGATCCGTAAAATTTGCCATTGAGTTTTTTTCGAGAAAACTGCCCTGCCAAACCGCAGGGCAGTTTTTCCTTTCTGCTTTCATCAAATGCAACCTCCCGGACTATGAAAAGATGCAGGGTATCGTGGAATCGGCGGGATCATGATATTTGTCACCCTCAAAAAGGAAATATGTCACTAGTGATTGATGATGCAGAATCGCTATATTACTATAGCAAACTATTGCAATCAATAGCAAATTGTTGCAAACGAGAAAAGAAACCATGGACTCTTATCTAACCGCCAAGCAGGTTGAAGAATTATTGAATGTAGACCGAACAACCATTTATCGGATGCTCAAGGATGGGCGGCTGGCAGGTGTAAAAGTCGGCCAGCATTGGCGCTTTTCCACGCGTGATATGGAGGCTTTGCTTTCCAACACGGGCCGCGCGAGCGACGCAGTAGATGAGCCTGTTACTGTGCGAGTACTTCCGTTGCATTGTATGCAGCCTGTTCAGGATGTTTTTGCTGAAATCGCCCAGGTTGGTGCGGTGACAGCCGATGTTGATGGCCAGTCTCTCACAAAAATAAGCAATTCGTGCGATTTTTGCAAGTTGATCCTGGGCAGTGAGGATGGGCGTCAAGCCTGCCGGGAATCTTGGCGGCAATTGGCCAAACAACGGGAAACAGCCCCTGAATTTTTATCCTGCCATGCAGGCTTGCAATATGCCCGTTCCCGCATTGAAGTGCGTGGGAAATTGATCGCCATCCTGATCGCCGGACAATTTCATGTTCAAACCCCTGAAGCGGAAGAATTGGAAGAGCGCATGAATGCCATGGCAGAAAAATACCATATCGATGCCAGCTTGCTCAAACAGGCTGCCCTGAAAATCACTGTGTTGGATCCCCGCCATGTTCCACAAATCAGTGGATGGTTGGAACGGGTAACGCAAACATTTGAACAGATCAGCGCTGAGCGTGCTGACTTAATGGGTCGTCTTAAGCAAATTTCGGCGATGACTGAATTCCAATCCTGATTTCTTATCACCAAGGAGGCACAATGTCTATTGATTTTGACCAAGTACTAGATTGCAGCGGCCTGGCATGTCCAATGCCCATTTTAAAAACCAAGAAAGCCGTGGATGCCCTGCAGACCGGCCAGGTGCTCAAGATGGTTGCCACCGATCCAGGATCTCTGCCGGACGTGGAAGCGTGGACATCCAAGACCGGGCATGAACTGCTGGGCCATGAACAAGAAGCCAATAAATTTATCTTTTATATCAAAAGAAAATAAAGTTGAGCCTGCCGTCACTGGCAGGCTCTCCGATACCCGGAACCCTGCATGCCTCCCAATCCAAATGCAGGCAATTGATTTGAAAAGGAGATCAAATGACAGCAAAACGTATGGCGATCATTGCCGTTCACGGCAGCATGGACATGGCTTACCCACCGCTCATCCTGGCTACGGCAGCCGTTGCCATGGACATGGAAGCGGCCATCTTCTTCACGTTCTATGGTCTGCAGATCATCAAGAAAGGCAACGCCGATAAATTACAGGTGTCGCCAATCGCCAACCCGGCCATGCCGCAGCCCATTCCCGGCATTTCTGTGCCAAATATCCTCGGCGTTCTGCCCGGCATGACGGCAGTTGCCACAGGTATGATGAACAGTTGGATGAAGAAAGCCAACGTTGCCAAATTGAGCGAGCTCTTGGAGATTGCAATCGAAAGTGGCGTTCGCATCATCGCCTGCCAGATGTCCATGGATGTGCTCGGGATCAAAAAAGAAGACCTCATTGACGGCGTGGAAATCGCCGGTGCAGCGGCTTTCATTGACTTTGCCAGCAACGATGCCATTGCTCTATCGTTCTAAGCCAACTTGAACTTTTATAACCTAACGCTTGAGAAAGGAAATGCGAAAAATGGAAGATAAGGTACTGATCATCATGACCAGCGGGCCTGACACCCCGCGCCGATGTGCAACGCCGTTCTTTTTTGCCACCCTGGCTGCAGCCATGGAGTACGAAGTGACCATGTTCTTCACAATTGACGGCACCCTGCTGCTAAAAAAAGGCCTGGCGGAGAACATCTTCCCCAAAGCGGGTGGCAAGCCCGTCAGCGAGTTCATCAAGGATGCGCTGGATGCAGGTGTCAAGTTTACAGCTTGTACTGCTTCAATGGAATTACACGATATGAAGACCGAAGACCTGATCGATGGTATCAAAATGGTTGGCGGGGCTGCCATGTGGCAGATGTCTGAAGACAGCAAGACGCTGACATTCTAGATTTTTAAAAGGAGTTCAAATGACAGATATTCGTGGGTGTAATCTCCCGGAAAACCTGTACTACCTGGTTGAGAAGCATGTTTGGGCCAAACCAAGCGAAGATGGTCTCCTGAGAGTTGGGATGACCGCGGTTGCGGGTAAGCTCTCAGGCGGGAAGCTGGCAGGCGTGACGGTCAAGAGCAAGGCGATCGGGCAGGAAGTGGCCCAGGGAAAAAGTGTGGCAACGATTGAGAGCAGCAAGTTCGTTGGCCCGGTACCGGCACCAGTGACAGGCATACTGGTACGTGGCAATGACAAGCTCGCAAATGACCCGAACCTGGCAATCTCTGACCCTTATGGAGAAGGCTGGATCGCTGAAATCAAACCATCCAATTGGGATGGCGAGAAGGGTAGCCTGGTCACTGGAGCCGACGGCCTGGCTGCTTACCAGAAGAAACTTGAAGCTGATAACATCTCTTGTGCTTAGCGGTAAGGGCGGTGTGTAATTCAATGCGCACGCCGCTTTTTTATTTGATACTTCATTCATGTTGTTACCAAAGGAGGAGGATATGCCCGCAGAAACGATTGCGCAAAGCTTGAAGAAGAGCGGCGTTTCTCGACGCGATTTTCTCAAGTTGAGCGGCGCTCTGGCTGTTGCCATGGGGCTGACAAAGATTCCGCCAGATTTGGCTGGTGGAGTGCCCATCAAGGTCGGGCGCGGCTACAGTATCAACCAGACCATTGCGAAGGCCCTGGAGACGAAAACCCGCCTGCCGGTGATCTGGTTGGAATTTCAGGATTGTGCTGGTTGCAGCGAGGCGATCACCCGGTCCAATTCACCGACGCTGGGAAACCTGGTGCTCAACACGCTGACCATCGAATATCACGAGACGCTCTCTGCCGCGGCTGGCTTCCAGGTGGAGCAGGCCAAGCAGGATGCCATGCAGAAATATGCTGGCCAGTATATCCTGGTGGTCGAAGGCAGCATCCCGGTTGCTGATGAGGGGATCTACTGCACCATCGGCGGACGAACTGCGGTGGATATTTTGATGGAAGCAGCGGCTGGCGCGGCGGCGATCATTGCCACCGGGAACTGTTCATCGTTTGGTGGCTTGCCCAAAGCCGACCCCAATCCCACCGATGCCAAGGGTGTTTGGGAATTGATCACCGATAAACCGATCGTGAATATCCCTGGCTGCCCGGCCATCCCGGAGGCTACAACCGGAACGATCGCGCACTTTGCAATTTTTGGCACACTTCCAGAGCTGGATGGTCTGCACCGCCCGAAAACGTTCTACGGGGTTACGGTCCACGACCGCTGTCTGCGGCGTCCCTTCTACGATGCAGGCAAGTTTGCCCTGTCCTTTGATGATGAAGGTGCCAAAAAAGGATATTGCCTGTATAAGTTGGGCTGCAAGGGCCCTACAACCTACAACGCGTGTGCATCCATCCGTTGGGATACGGGGCTGTCGTTCCCGGTCCAGTCCGGACACCCCTGCCTGGGATGTTCCGAGCCTGACTTCTGGGATGGTGGCGGCTTCTATCAAGGACAGTCCGCCCCGCTGGATCGACCTGAACTGGCTGCTGTTGGTGCGGCCGCGGCAGCCGGCGCGGCGATTGGAATTGGAGCAGCTCTGATCAACCAGGGCAAGAAGAAAGCCAAAGGAGGCGAAAAATGAACTGGAATTCTGTCCTTGAATTCGCACGCGGCCCTTTTTTCTACGCCGCCCTGCTCATTTTTGTGGCTGGAATGATCTACCGCTTGGTGTCTGTAATTGGCCTGGGGTGGAGCAAGGATCATGTCCCTGCAAAAGGCAGCAAAACCGGAGGCGTGGTGATATCCTTCCTGAAAGGCATCCTCATCTGGCCCTTCATCCCGTGGGTCAAAAATACCTTCAGCCGCAACCCGTTGATCTACATCGGCGGTGGCTTGTTCCACTTGGGACTATTTGTGGTTATCTTCCTGGGTGCGGCTCATATGCTGGCCTGGAAGAGCCTGCTCGGGTTTGGCTGGGCGACCTTGCCTCTGCCGATCGTGGATTGGCTGGCAGCCGTGGGAATCGTCGGTATGTTGATCCTGCTCATCAATCGTATCATCAACCCGGTATTGAAGCTCATCTCTGGCCCGGCGGAATACCTTGCCTGGCTGTTCGTTTTCCTGCCCATGATCACGGGGTATGCCTTAACCCATCATTTGGGCCCGCGCTACGAAGTGATGTATAGCTTCCATATGATTTCGGTGGATGTGCTCTTGATCTGGATTCCGCTCAGCCGCATTTCCCATTTTATTTTCTATTTTTTCTCGCGCGCCATTCACGGTCAGGAATTTGGCAAGCGCGGCGTGAAAGCTTAGGAGGTGGATGATGACTGCTACCGAACAAGCACTGAACACTTTCGTTCACGAAACTGGCGGCTGGGTCGCATCCCAACTGGAAGCCTGTACCCGTTGCGGAATGTGCGCAGAAGCCTGCCACTTCTATCAGGCTACTGGCAATCCTGAATATGCACCTGTCTGGAAGGTTGAGCTCTTGCGGCTTGCGTATGAACAGCGCTTTACCATTGTCGGCGGCATTAAGAGCGCTCTTGGATTGAACCGGCGCATCACCGATCAAGATCTTCAGCACTGGAGTGATCTTAATTATCATGCCTGCACTGTCTGCAACAAGTGCTCGATGGTTTGCCCGATGGGAATTGACTTGGGTTCACTTCTGCATGGTGTGCGCGCCGGGATGGCTGCTGCTGGAATGGTCCCGGCAGATCTGATGGCGGCTGTTAACAAACAGGTGGAGGAAGGCAGTCCACTGGGAATGACCGCCGAGGTCTGGGATCAGCGCATGGAGTGGGTGGCGGATGAATGGGAAGTCGAGATTCCGCGTGATGTAAAGAACGCAGACACGCTGGTCGTCTTCTCATCCATTGAAGTCATGAAATTCCCCACCAACATTGCCGCGATTGCCAAGATCCTGAATAAAGCCGGCGAGAAATGGACCATCAGCAGTCAGGCACGCGAGATCGTGAACTTCGGTTTTTACGAAGGCAGCGAGGAACATACCAAGCTCTTCCTGACCCGCATTCTGGAAGGGGCAAAGGAATTGGGTGTCAAGCGTATCGTGGTGACCGAGTGCGGACATGCCTATGATGCCCTGCGCTGGCATGCCGCCAACTGGCTGCCCGAAGCCAACAACTTCGAGATCATCCACATTACCGGTGTGTTGGGTGAACTGGTGGGTGGTGGCAGGATCAGACTCAAGCCAGGTTTCTTCGACGGAAAAGAAACGATCACATTCCATGACGCCTGCAAGATCCAGCGCAAGGGTGGACACATCCAGGAGCCACGTGACATTCTAAAGATCCTGGCGCCAGAATCGTTCAAGGAAATGACCCCCAACCGCGAAGACGCGATCTGCTGCGGCGGTGGCGGTGGCGTGATCGCGGTCAAGGCTGCTGATCCCATTCGCTACGCGGCTTTTGGGCTCAAGATTGACCAGGTGAACAAGGTTGGCGCCAAGATGATCACCATGACCTGTTCCAACTGCCGCCTGCAGTTCACCGACAGCGTGGATCATTTCAAACTCGATTGGAAGATCACCGGGCTGGCTCAAATGGTTGCCGACGCCCTGGTGGAATAGGAGATAGCGATGACATCCTCATTTGCGATCACACCCGTTGAACATGGAATCCTGCGCTGCAGACATACAGGAGAATTCACTCCCAAGGAAATCCAGTCCCTGGCTACGTTCATGCTTGATTATCGAGGCAAGCTATTGATCGACCTGACTGGTACCACTGGTGAGGAATGCTCCCGGCATATCAAGAATTTTCGCCCGATGATGCCTACCGCGGCCATTTTTGGGGCACCCATAGACCCAACCATACTCGAAGTTCCGAACAGTTACTACACTCATGAAGTATGCTGGTTTGGAACCGAGGAAGAAGCACTTAACTGGCTTCGGAATCAGTAGGAGGAAAGCATGGCACAAAGAATTGTGATTGATCCCATTACCCGTATTGAAGGTCACCTGCGCATCGAAGCCGAATTGGATGCCGGCAATACCATCACGCAGGCCTTTTCCTCCGGCACGATGGTGCGCGGCATCGAAGTCATCTTGAAGGGCCGTGACCCACGCGAGGCCTGGGCTTTTGCCCAACGAGCCTGCGGGGTTTGCACAACCGTCCACTCATTTGCCTCGATCCGCTCGGTGGAAGATGCCCTGAATATCAAGATCCCCAAAGCCGCCAACCTGATCCGCAACCTGATGATCACCCAGCAGTATGTGCATGATCATGTGATGCACTTCTATCATCTGCATGCTCTGGACTGGGTGGATATCACCGGCTGCCTCTCCGCTGATCCGGCTGCAACGGCGGACATTCAGAAATCGATTTCCCCCTGGCCGAACGCTTCTCCCGGCTACTTTGCAGATGTGAAGAGCAAGGTCAAGGCCATTGTGGACAGCGGACAGCTTTCAATCTTTGCCAATGCCTACTGGGGTCATCCGGCCTACAAACTGCCGCCGGAGATCAACCTGCTGGCAGTAGCACACTATCTTGAAGCCCTGGATGCCCAGAGAAGTTTCACCAAGATCCATACCATCTTCGGTGGGAAGAACCCGCACCCGAACTTTGTGGTGGGCGGCGTACCGATGCCGATCGACCTGAATTCCGATACAGCCCTGAATGCTGAACGCCTTTCCATCATCAAAGACAGCATTGACCGCATGTTGGCGTTTGTCGACCAGGTTTACTTGCCGGACCTCCTGGCGATTGCCCCGTATTATCTGGAGTACGCCGGACTGGGTGAAGGTCTTGGAAATTTCCTGACCTGGGGCGAACTCCCCGATACCGACAACAGTGATACATCCAAATTCCTTGTGCCACGTGCTGTCATCCTTGGCCGTGACCTGACCACAATCCAGGAGCCTGACCCGCGCGATTTTGAGAAGATGCAGGAATTCATCGCCCATTCTTGGTATGAGCAGAGTGTGGGTGAGCAGGCAGGTTTACATCCATGGAAAGGTGAGACCAAGTTCAACTACACCGGTCCGAAACCACCATACGAACAACTGGAAGTGGAGCAGAAGTATTCCTGGCTGAAGGCTCCGCGCTGGGCAGAGATCCCCATGGAAGTCGGTCCGTTGGCGCGAGTCCTGGCAATGTATGCCAGCGGACACGAGCAGACACGCGAACTGACGAACATGGTGCTTGATGCCCTGGGAGCGCCTCTCTCGGCAGTATTCTCCACGTTGGGCCGTACTGCCGCCCGTGCCATCGAAACCAAGGTTTTCGCCGATCATATGCTCAAGACCTATAATGATCTGATCGATACGATCAAGGCCGGTGATACCCGGACTTTCAATGGAGAGAATTGGGAACCAACCACCTGGCCCACTCACGCTGAAGGCTTTGGCTACATGGAAGCTCCACGCGGTGCCCTGGGTCATTGGATCGTGATCGACCATGGTAAGATCGAAAACTACCAGATGGTTGTCCCAACCACCTGGAATGGTTCGCCGCGCGATCATAAAGGCCTGGCAGGCGCATACGAAGCCTCCCTGGTCGGCACAACCCTGGCCAAACCAAATGAACCGCTGGAGATCCTGCGCACCATCCACTCCTTCGATCCTTGCATGGCCTGTGCCATTCACATGGTGGATGCAGATGGGAACGATCTCGGTGAGGTGGCAACGGGTCTGAACGTGTGCGTTTCCTGACAACTGCTTTCTGATAACAAGAGGCGGAGGAGATCGTGTTCGTCCTTCGCCTCTTGTTGCAGGTAATTGCGCTGCATTAAATGGTTTGTTATTGGATCAAAACCAGGTGAGTATGATCGACGGCGAAACCAGCTTGAAGTCCCTCATGTTTGTCTCCGAGAGTCTTGAACAATTGCTTGGTGCAAACGGTGCGAAAGCTGTCTTACGGACTGCGGGCCAACGCGCCGCGATCAGTCTCATCGAAATGCTGCCACTCTCCATCATCGAAGAGGATGCGATCCAGCGCTCGGGCGCCATTCTGGTTGAACTTGGATTTATTGACGAAATGCGGATGCCTGCGCCCGATAGTGTGCAAATTTCTGGCAACACGTTTCTTCTGGAAATGAAGAAAATGGAACTGCATGGTCTTCAATCAGGTTGTTATTATGTGATTGGTTTGTTTGAAGGTTTTTTTAACCAAATGTCAGGCTCCACGCGGAAAGTGATCGCCGTGTCACCGGGCGAAAGTTGTGAATACTGGAAATTGCGATGAATCATACCGAAGCGAACCGAAAAATTGTGCTTGGCCTTGGCAACACACTCAACCGGGACGAGGGTCTCGGGGTGCATGCTGTCAAAGCTTTGGAGGCCCGTCTGGGCGAAGCGGCGCGGCAGGTCGAGTTCCTGGATGGTGGCGTGCTTGGTTTGAACCTTCTTCCCTGGGTGGAAGAATGCAGCCATCTGTTGGTGCTGGATGCTATCAATGCCCGCAAAGAGCCAGGGACGATGATCGAACTCAAACGCGATGAAATTCCGCTCTACTCGGGTATCAGGCTGTCTGATCATCAGATCACCTTTCAGGAAGTGCTTGGGCTGGCAAATTTCCGAGGCTGTTTGCCCGAACACTTGCACCTGATCGGCGCACAGCCGGCTGACCTTTCCATTGGCGTGGTCTTAAGTCCCGAAATAGACACCGTGCTCCCGAAGATCTTGGAACGCGCTGAAGCCGTTCTACGGGAATGGGGACTGGTGAAATCAATTCTCTAGAGGATCACTATGGATTATTTTTTTCTTGACAAAGTCTCATGGGCACACAGCCAGTCGCTATACCATGCGGCAGCCTACCTGCAGCACGAAGCGCTCTTCATTCTTCGACCCTCTACCCCTTATGTTTGCATCGGCTTCCACCAGGATGCCGAGCAGGAAATCGACCTGGATTTCGTCAGGGAAAATAGGATCCCTGTCTTCCGCCGGGAAGTTGGCGGCGGGGCGGTTTACCTGGATGGGGAGCAGTTGTTCTACCAACTGATCCTGCGAAAAGATCGGCCTGAGGTCCCGGAAATCAAAAGTGATTTATACCGGAAATTTCTCGATCCCGTCATTGAGACCTACCGCGAATTCGACATGCCGGCAGAATACAAGCCGGTGAACGACATCATTGCCAATGGGCGTAAAGTGTCCGGCAATGGCGCGGCCGAGATCAACGATATGATCGTCATCGTGGGCAACTTCATCCTGGATTTCAACTACGAAATGATGAGCAAATGCCTGCGGGTGCCAGACGAAAAATTCCGCGATAAGGTATTCAAGACTCTCCAGGAAAACCTGAGCACATTCCGGCGTGAGACCGGGCGCGTACCTGCCACGCGTGTCTTGGGCGATACGCTGGCGCGTCGTTACGAAGCGCTCCTTGGCCCAATGACTTTTAAAACCAGCCCGGACCCAGAACTCGTTGCCAAAGCCGAAGACCTGCAAGCCGAACGTCACACAACAGAATGGCTGTATGCCAACGACCGCCGGCGCCCGGACGAACGCCAGGTCAAGATCCGTGAAGGCGTTTATGTGATCCAAAATTTACTAAAAACCCCCGGTGGGCTGATCCGCGTTACGGCTGTAAACGAAGATGGCAGGCTGCGCGACGTGCATCTTTCCGGCGATTTTTTCTTCTACCCGGCTGAAGATCTGCCGGAATTGGAACAAGCCCTCGACGGTGTCCTGGCTGATATTGAATCTGTTACCAGATCGGTAGCGGAATTTTATGAGCGCCGCTCGGTCGAATCGCCGGGTGTTTTACCCGGTGATTTTGCCCGGGTGCTGATCCCGGCTGCCAGATAAAGGAGAATTTATGTTTTCACACATAGGAATCCCCGAATTGCTCATCACCCTGGTCGTTGTGCTCCTGTTGTTTGGCGTAGGTCGCATAGGAAAACTTGCCAGAGAAATTGGGGGCGGGATCCGATCATTTCGCGAGAGTCTGACAGGACAACAAGACGAAAAGATCAAACAGGAAAAATGAGACAGTATGTGCCTGGCCATTCCCGGAAAGATCATTGACATTTTCGAGCGCAGCGGCATCCGCATGGGAAAAGTGGATTTCGGCGGCGTATCCAAAGATGCCTGCCTGGCATATGTGCCTGATGCTGAAGTGGGAGATTACTGCGTCATCCATGTCGGATTCGCACTCAGCCTGTTGGGAGAAGAAGAAGCCCTGGCTTCCCTGAGCGCAATCGACGAGATCATGCAAACAGAAGTGAGTTAAGAGTAGAAATCGGACAGGGAAGATTCTCTTCCACAAGGACAGGTTTCATACCGGGGCGGGGGTCACCTGCGGCGGTCCTCCTTTACCTTGCGCTGCTTCCACCCCTGTCGGCACAGCAGATCGAACGCCTCACGGGCCTGTCCGGTCGGCACCAGGAAATCGAAATCGTTCATTGGGCGCAGCCCCAGATCCCGGTAATAACGGATGGCTGAAGAACCTCCTTTGAGCACCAAAGTATGAACTCCTGCCTCCCGGCAGCCTAGCAGGAGCGGGGCGATCTTCCCGAACAGGAATTTAATCCTGGCCCAGGCGTCGATATACGCTTTCTTGAATTTTCCAAAAAAGGGGTGCTCGTTGTTCTCAGCCTTTAGGTTGTGATGGAGCAGGGGCAGCAGGCGCCGGGACCCCTGGTCAAGGTGATCTAGATCCAGGGTCCGGCTGTATTCCTGTCACACCTGGAGTTGCCGGCTGGCCCTGCAGCAGGGCTGCTTTCAGGAGCAGTCCCTAGGAAGGAGAAAGACGCCAGTCAAAGTAACCCTGCAGCGCAGCCATTCTTTTACTTTATCATCTATTTCTGGCGCACCTGCAACGCCCGGCGGATTGTTCAGCTATTCAAGGAATGAACAACAATGGATCTCCAGTCTCCAGTCCCTGGCGCAGCAATCCGCGGAATAATGAGCGCTTCCTCTGGTGGCACGCACCAGAGGAAGCGCTCGTCAGCGTGCCGCGCTGCACGATGGGTTCTGCGTTCTCAACATTCATCATGGGATGGGAACCATCTGAAGAGTGAGCAAAGACAAAAATTTAAGTTGACATTCGAAATCGTTTGTTATATTATTACTTACAGAAAGTAATAAAGTATAGTTAAAGCCTCATCCCTTGGATGCGTATGCCATCTCCATCCGCTCTTCCTCCTCAGACCATCGCCCAGGCCGAAATGCGCAACATCAACCGCTCGGCGGTATTGGAATATCTGCGCCTTGCCAGAACCGCCTCGCGCACCGAGATCGCCCATCGCCTGCAGATCAGCCTGCCCTCCACCGCCCGCATCATCGAGCAGTTGATCGCCGCCGGGCTGGTGCGCTCTACCGGGCGCGTCGAACAAAGCCGTGGGCGCGGGCGCGACCTCTTGGAATTGAACACCGCAGAGAACCTCGTCATCGGCATCGACCTGGGCGGCAGCCACATCAGCGGCGCACTGGTCAACCTGGGCGGCGAGGTGCTGCACGAATACCGGGATTCAAGCATTGGCGGCAGCGGCGAGGAGAACTACCGCAAACTGGCCGACTTCCTGCAAAGCCTCATCGCACAGGCCGGGCAGCAGCCTGGCCGCCTCCTGGGGATCGCCATCGGTGTCCCGGGCATCCTCGATGACAGCGCCGGGGTGGTCAAGCTGGCTCCCGGGCTGGATTGGAAGGAATTTCCCCTCCAGGACAGGCTGCAGCAGGTCACCGACCTGCCGCTCCTGCTGGAGAACGACGTCAACCTGGCGGCCCTGGGCGAGCACTGGTTCGGGGGGGGACAGGGGGTGCGCGACCTGGTGATGGTCGCCGTTGGCACCGGGATCGGCGCCGGGATCATCCTGGATGGCAAACTGCACCGCGGCTGGTCCGGGGCTTCCGGCGAGGTTGGCTATATCCTGCCCGGGGTCGCCTTCCTGGAGAACCAGTACCCCGGTTTCGGTGCCCTGGAAAGCGTAGCATCCGGCAAGGGCATTGCCGCCCAAGCCGCTACAAAGTGGTCCAGCCTGCACCCGGGACAGCCGTTGCCGGAGATGGAAGCCGAGCAAGTCTTCCAGGCTGCCCGGGAAGGACAGGACTGGGCAACCCAGGTGGTCGCTAAAACGGTGGATTATCTCAGCCTGGCATTCGCCAACATCATCGTCTGCCTTGATCCTGAACTGGTCCTGCTGGGCGGTGGGATCGCTGGCTCGGCGGGCATGCTGCTCGACCCCATACGCAAACGGCTGATGGGTGTCATTCCCCGGCTGCCGCGCATCGAAGAGTCATCCCTGGGCGACCAGGCCGCCCTGCTAGGTGCGGTGGTGCGCGTCTTCCAGAAAGTAACCGATTACACTGCCGTGCATGCGGGTTGACCGCTAGATCAAAAAGGATTGGTGCTCCATGGAAATGAACGAATTCTACCCCTGCCCGCTTATCGACTGCCACATCCATTACCCGCATCCCTCCCAGATGCCTGCCCTCATCCAGGTCTGTGACAGCCTGAAGATCGAGCGCTTCAACATTGTCTGCACCCCCGACCGGGCACGCCTGAGCCTGGTGCCCGACGCCCTGCTGCTCAAGGCGCATCACCCGCAGCGCGTCTTTGTGTTCGGCGGTTTGGATGTGTCCGTCTATTTCCGATTCCCGGGGCAGGTGGGCGCCCAGTTCGCCGCATTCGTCGACTTCCTGGCAGCGGCTGGCTGTGACGGCATCAAGATGATCGAGGGCAAGCCGGACATGCGCAAGATGCTGCCCATCCCGCCCTTCGACAGCGACTCCTTTGCCCCCTTCTGGGAGAAAATGGTCCAGGCGCAGATGCCTCTGCTCATGCACGTCAACGACCCGGAAGAGTTCTGGGACGCGCAGCGTGTGCCGGATTGGGCACGCCTGAATGGTTGGTTTTACGGGGATGGCATTTTTATCAACAATGAGGCCCAGTATGCCGAGATCTTCACCCTGCTTGCCCGCAACCCGACCCTCAAGGTGATCTTTGCCCATTTCTTCTTCCTCTCTGCCCAACTTCCCCGCCTGGCTGATCTGCTTGACCGCTACCCCAATGTAGCCATCGATCTGACTCCCGGCATCGAGATGTATGCCAATTTTTCGGCTGATATCGAGAAGACGCGCGATTTCTTCCTCAAATATCAGGACCGCATCCTGTTTGGTACGGATATCGGCGCCCGCGCCCTGCTCACCAGCCCGCAGACGGGCATCGAACTTACCGAGAGCCAGGAGCGGGTCTACCTGGTGCGCAATTTCCTCGAATGCCCCGGCGAGTTCCATCTCCATCCCCAACGCGGCTTCCTGTTCGGCGATCCTCAAACGCCGTACCGCGGCCTGGGCCTGCCGGGAGACGTGCTGCACAAGATCTACCACCAGAACTTTGAAAGGCTCGTTTCACCGACCCCGCGCCCGCTCAACCCCGGCTTGATCATGGGCATGTGTGACCAGATCGAAGCCGCTCTCCAGGCGCAGGGGTCCAGTCAGCCCGGCGTCCCCGGTGACCCGTCTGTTGTTCGCCAGGTCAGATCCTATTTCGCCTCGCCCGGTCGATAGGTCGGGCGCATCCATCTTTTTCTTTCCAAAGGAGGCAGGTATGCAACACATCAAGAAATGGCAGGAACCATTCTACGCCATCGGAGGCTTTGGCCCGGGCTTCATGTACCAGCTCGTATTGACCTACTTGCTGTACTTTTACCGCCCAGCCCAGGCCAAGATTGCCGAAGGTGCCCTGGTGCTGGCGCCCGCCGCAGGCTTCGCCCTGGGGATGCTGATTGCCCGCCTCCTGGATGGAGTGGTGGATATCCCCATCGCCGGCTGGACCGACAACCTGAAGAGCAAGTGGGGACGCCGCCGCCCGCTGATGGTGCTCGGTATCATCCCTGCTGTAATCTTCTTTGTCCTGCTCTGGTTCCCCCCGATCACCGGCACCAGCCTGGGCGAGAATGGTCACTGGGGCAATGCCATCTACGTTGCCGTGATCAGCACATGCTACTTCTTCTTCCACACCCTGCTCACCGTCCCCTACCTGGCAGCCCTCTCCGAGATCGTCACCGAGGAGAACGCCCGCGTGCGCGTCGCCAGCTGGCAGACGGTCTTCAACACCGGCAGTTACGTGCTGGTCTTCGTCGTCGCGCCGCTCCTGTTCTCAAAATTTGGTGTGCGCGGTGCCGCGCTGCTTCTGCTCCCCAGCTTTCTGACCTTCATCGGCCCGCTACTGGTCATCAAGGAAGCCCCCTCGGATGGCTCGGCCGGGCAGGCAGCCGAAGTGAGGACCCCGCTGTGGGACTCTTTCAAGCAGACCCTCACCAACCGCACCTTCCTGATCTACATGTCCTCCGTGGCCACCTTCTTCTTCGGCCTGCAGTTGTTCCTGGGAGGTCTGGCCTTTATGGCAGTCGATATGATGGGCATCAGCGAATCCCAACTCGGCCTTATGAATGCAGCGGCTTTCGCCCCCATCCCGATCATGCTGATCATCTTCAACCTGATGACCCGTAAATGGGGTGCCAAGGTCGCCTTCAGCGCCGCCCTGCTGGTCTTTGCCGTCGCCATGCTGCTCTTCCCGTTGAGCTGGAGCCGCTTTAACATCCCGGTCTCGCCGCTGATCATCGGCATCATCGCCAGCGGCATCGGCAGTTTCTCCATCGGCGCCTTCTTCACCATCCCCTATGCTTTCCCCGCCCACATCGCTGCCATGGATGCTGAAAAAACCGGCAAGAATCGTGCCGGGATGTTCTTCGCCGTACAGGGCGTGATCAACCAGTTCATGGGCTCCCTGGCAGGCTCGGCGCTGGCGCTGCTGCTCACCTGGAAATACGGCGTCGTTGCCGTTGGCCCTGTGGTGGCGGTCATCATGGTGCTGGCTTTCTTCCTGTTCCGCAAATACCCGCTCGGCAAACCAGCGCCTGCCGCTCAGAAAAAGTAACCTGCATCCTTCCCTCTTTCTCCTTAGCCCGCCGCCTGGATCGCCGGGCGGCGGGTTCAGGGGCATCTTTTTGCGATGAGATCAACCCTCTCTTCCCGCCAGCGCATGCTGGCCGTCCTTGCCTGCCAGCCACCGGACCACACCCCCTGTGCTTTCATGCTCTTCAAGGGGCTGCATGTCCGCTGCGCCAACTACCTGGATTTCCTGGTCGCCCAGCTCGAACTGGGACTGGATACCGTCGTCCAGATTCCTCCCCGCCTGCCCCTGGTCAGCAACGATACCTACAACCTGCACGGGCTTCCGGTCAGTTACCACCCGCGGGTGCGGGTCACGGAGTGGAAGGAGATCCGTCCCGGGGAAGAACTGCCCACCCTGGTGAAGGAATACCACACCCCGGCAGGTATCCTGCGTGCCGAGGTGCGCCAGACCCGCGACTGGCCGCGCGGCGACCACATCCCCCTGTTCGATGATTACATCGAGCCGCGCTCCCGTAAATTCCTGGTGGAAAGCGTCCAGGACCTGGAGCCGCTCCGCTTCCTACTCGTGCCGCCCACGCCGGTCGAGGTTCGCCAGTTCCAGGTGGAGGCGCAGCTCTGCCTGGACTTCGCCCGGCAGAATGGTCTCCTGGTTGCCGGCGGCTGGGGGGTTGGCGCAGATCTGATCGGCTGGTTGTCCGGCCTGACCAACATGATCCGCTTCACCCGCCGCCAGCCGGAATTCATCCAGTCCCTGCTGGAGATCATCGCTGCCTGGAATCGCTCCCGCATGCAGGTGGTGCTCGAAGCGGGCATTGATCTCTATATCAAGCGCGCCTGGTACGAGAACTGCGATTTCTGGACCCCCACCACCTGGAAGCAATTCATCCAGCCGATCCTGCGCCAGGAAGCCGCCCTCGCCCACGAGCACGGTGCCAAATTTGGGTATATCCTCACTTCCAGCGCCATGCACCTGGTCGAACCGATCATCGAAGCCGGTGTGGATGTGCTCATCGGCGTGGACCCACTCGAATATGACTTGGAGCGCCTGGCAAAACTCGCCGCCGGGAAACTCTGCCTGTGGGGCGGGGTCAACGGGCACCTGACAGTGGAACGCGGTACCCCGCAGCAGGTCACGCAGGAAGTGCAGCGCAGCCTGGAACTTCTCGGCTGCCAGCCCGGCTTCATCCTCTCGCCGGTCGATAACATTCGCGAACTTTCCCCGCTCATCGAAGACAACCTGCGCCTCCTCATTGCCGCCTGGCAGGCACGCTGCTAGGCAACTGTTTTTTCCGCTTCGTTTATCATTTGGATACCATCTCCCGGCACTCGGGATGCGGCCGCCGTGCCCCTGTGGGGCATGGCTTCCAAGGTTCCATGGATGGCAACGTGCGGAGTCAGTGAATCCATTGACAAGGGCGGGGAAAATCAATATAATCACAATAATTATTTTCTCATGTTTACAAATTAATTACCAATCCACACTCCTCACCACAAAGGTGTCTCCGGTGTCCCAGGCAAACTTGCAAGGCAGTAACATCAACCTGGTCAAGCAGCACAATCTTCAGGTCATCCTGCTCAGTCTCCTGTATGAACCGGTGTTGTCTCGCGTCCAGTTGGCCGAGCAGACCAACCTTTCCAACACCACCATCACCCACCTGATCGCCGAACTCATCAACCAGGGCGTGGTCAGCGAGGTCATATCCAGGGATGTGGACAAGGATGAACTTCGCCCGGTCGGCCGGCCGCGTACAGGCATCAGCATCCAGCCGAATGCACGCTTCGTCATTGGCATCCACATTGGCGTGGGCATCTTCCGGGTCGGGCTCACCAATTTACGCGCTGAGATCATCAGCAATCTGACCCAAACTTTTGCCACCGACTCCCCTGCTGCTGCGGTGCTGGACCAGATCGTCTCTGCAGTGGAAGCAGTCATCGCCGAAAGTGGCGTGGCCCGCGGGCGCATCCTGGGTGCCGGGGTGGGTGCCTCCGGTCTGGTCGATACCACCACCGGGGTCAACCTGCTGGCACCCAACTTGAATTGGATCGATATTCCCCTGCGTGCCCAATTGCAGTCCCGACTGGAACTCCCGGTTGTCGTGGACAATAATGTACGTAACATGGCTTTGGCCGAGACCTATTTTGGCGCTGGTGTGGGTATCGACTCGGTCGCCTTTGTCTATGGTCGCACCGGCGTGGGCGCCGGGTTGACCTTCAAGGGACATGTCTTCCGCGGTAGTTCCAAGGGAGCCGGCGAGATCGGGCACTCGGTCATGCTGGTGCATGATGGTGAACCCTGCCGCTGCGGCAACAGCGGTTGTCTTGAAACCCTGGTCTCTGAACCAGCGATCCTGCGGCGGGCGGATATCATTGCCAAAACGAACCCCAACGGCATCCTGGCAAAAACCATCGACAGGAATCCCGATCGTTCCCCGATCGATCGTGTCTTCGATGCTGCCCGCCAGGGGGATCAGCAGGTGCTAAAACTCATCGAAGAGCGCGCCTACTACCTGGGGGTGGCGCTCGCCAACCTGATCAACCTGTTCAACCCCGAATTGATCCTGCTGGGTGGGATCTTCTCCAGCGGTAGCGATCTCTTCCTTGCCCCGGTCACCCGTACGGCCCAGGCCATGGCCTTTGGCGGTATGGGGAAAAATGTCAGGGTGCAGGCCACCTCCTTCGGCTGGAAGGCGGGCGTGATTGGCGCGGCTGCACTGGCATTGCTGCACTGCTTTTACCAACAAACCGATGATTTGATTCTTAGCGAGGAAATTTGAAAGCCCTGCGAATTACTTTTCTCCCCCTCCTGCGCACGACATTCGATGTCCCGTTTGCAGAGCAAATGATCTCCCAGGCGCGTCAGGCCCTGCTCGGGGCTGGCTTCCAGTTGCTTGAACCGGAACAACCCATCCAGGATCTTGCCGCAGCGATGCAGGTCGCCCGGAATTTCGCCAGCAGCGAGACAGACCTGGTGCTCATCTTCCAGGCTTCTTTTGCCGACAGCACCATGGTGGTGAAGTTGGCCCAGGAGATCGAAGCGCCCCTCTTTCTTTGGGCGGTGCCGGAAGCGTGGACCGGGGAGCGCCTGCGTCTCAATTCGCTGTGTGGCATCAACCTCGCCGGGCATGCGCTCACCCTGCGCAAGATCCACTACGACTATGCCTATGCCCTGCCGCAGGATGGAAAGGTGCTGGAACAGGTCCGCACACTGGCCCTGGCGGGTTCCCTGCGCCGACGATTGAGATCTGCCCGGCTGGGAGTGGTCGGAGAACACCCGGGTGGGATGGATACCTGCCATCTGGACGAGCCGCGCCTGGCACAGCAGTTCGGTGTTCAGATCCAGAAGATCGAACTGCAGGATGTCTTTGCCAGGGCGCGCCTCATCTCTGCCACGCAGATCCAACACACGCGCACCGCTCTCGACGCCCGCATGGAAAACCTGGCCTCCCTGGATCAGGCCCCCTTGAATGGCACCCTGGGTGTGTACAACGCCTTGAAGGAAATTGCCGCCGAGCAGGAACTGGACGGCCTGGCGGTACGTTGCTGGCCGGAATTCTTCACCGAGATGGGCTGTGCCGCCTGCGGCGCCATGTCCATGCTCAGTGATGGCTTCGGCCTGGATGCCCCCCTGCCTTGCAGTTGTGAAGCCGACATCAATGGCACTCTCACCCAGTTGATGCTGCAGATCCTGGCGGACGCCCCTGCTTTCGGTACAGATATCGTTGGGGTCGATCAAGACCAGGACAGGATCGCCCTGTGGCATTGCGGGTTAGCGCCTTTCACCATGGCAGACCCGGCTTTCCCCCTCCGGGGCGGGCTGCATTCCAACCGCAATGTGCCCCTGGTGATGGATTTTCCCCTCAAGGCAGGGGTGGTCACTCTGGCGCGCCTCAGCCAGGCAACCGGGGAATTGCGCCTGGTGCTCGGCAGAGGCGAGATGCTGGCAGTGCCAAAGCCCTTCAGCGGTACCTCCGGCACACTCAAACTGGATATATCTGCCAGGGCGTTCCTCGATCTTCTGATGCATGAAGGCCTGGAACACCATGTCTCGCTTGCCTATGGCAATTACATCGACAGCCTGGCAGCCTTTGCCCAAATGATCGGGCTTCCCATCCTGCGCATGGGAAAGGAGGTGAGGGAACCAAGGACTTGAGATCACCCGCCAGAACATTATTCAGTCTCAAATAAACCCATAATCAGATTGAGGAGAGAAAAAAATGAAGCTGTACAAGTTAATTGCAGTGCTGGTGTGCCTGGTGCTCTTCGTAGCCGCCTGTGCACCCAAGGCAACCCCCACCCCCACGCCCACCGAAGTGATGACCGAAGAGCCAACCGTCCCCCCCACCGCGACCCTGCCTCCTGAACCGGTGGAAATTCGCTTCACCTACTATGCCGACGGCGTCGAAGCGGATGTGATCAGGCCCATCATTGATGCCTTCATGGCTCTCTACCCCCACATCACGGTTGTGCTCGATGTCGTCCCCTACAAGACCATCGATGAGCAACTGCCCGTCCAGGTGGAAGCCGGTGAAGGTCCCGATCTGGCCCGCATCACCAACTTTGGCGCTTACAAGGGCAAATTGCTGGACCTGCGCCCCCTGATGGTCGATGCAGCCTATTATGAAGCCAACTTCCCCGCCCCCATCCTGCAGGCTCTGGGCTACGGCGGCTATCCCGACGCTCTCACCGTTACCGGCCCCTATGTCAACAAGACCCTCTTCGACCAGGCTGGCATCGAGATCCCTGGCGAAGGTACCACCTGGGAACAATGGACTGAGATCACCCAGCAGGTTGCTGAAGCCACAGGCGTTGAGTTCGCCATTGCCATCGACCGCACCGGTCACCGTTTCGCTGGTCCTGCCATGAGCATGGGCGCCACCCTGATCAACAGCGACAGCAACTTCACCGTCGATACCCCGGGGTTCCGTGCTTTCGCCGAGATCGTCAAGGGCTGGCATGATGACGGCATCACCCCTCCGCAGGTCTGGTTGGGCGCTGAGCCGGTTAACTCCTGCATCGGCCCCTTCAAGGCAGCCCAAGTGGTCATGTGCATGTCCGGTTCCTGGCAGATCAATGGTCTCGTCAAGGATGTCGCCGATGCCTTTGACTGGGTCGTGGTTCCCAATCCTACCGGGGCTGGCGGTTCCACGGGCATCGCCGGTGGTTCGGCTGTGGTCGGTTTTGCCAACACCCAGCACCCGCAGGAAGTCGCCATGCTGATCGAGTTCCTGATCCAGGCGGAGAATTATGCCACTTTCTCGGCGAACGCGTTGTCCCTGCCCGCCCAGGCCGAAGTGGCGAGCCAGGGCGTTCAGTTCGCCACCGACAACCCCATGGTCCTTGCAGCCCTGTCCGCCTACACTGCGGAAGTCACGAAACTGACCGACCAGGCGGTTTTCCTGAACGTGCATCCCTATGCCTTTGCGTATTACCGCAACAGCGCTAACCGCATCGCCCAATACCTGAGCGGAGAATTGACCCTCGACGAGATGCTGGTCAACCTCCAGACAGATATTGATACCGCGATTGCAGAAGCGCAGAAGTAATATCTCGGTTAAAACAGGTGAGGTGCAGCCCAAATGGCTGCACCTCACCAGATCGGATGCTTGAAATGATGACCCAATCTAAAATAAAACAAGCCGGTAATGCAATTTCTGATTTTTTTGGTTTGATCTATGATTTCATCATTTCTTTCTTTGACCTGATTTTCGGGACGTTCCAGCGGCTGCTGGGAATACGCAGCATGCCATACATTTTCGTCCTGCCGAACCTGTTGATCTTTGGCATCTTCATTCTTTTCCCCATGCTCATGAACTTCGTGTATGCCTTCACCGGCGGGGCATCCTTCCTTCCCTCAGACCGTCCTTGGGCAGGAACCACGAATTTCGATCGCCTGTTGACCTGTACGAATTACCTGGAACCACGCACCTGCACGGAAGACTTATTCTGGCGTGCGGTCTACAACACGCTGGGATACGTGATCTTCCAGGTTGTCTTCATGATCCTGTTTTCGCTCCTCACTGCTTTGATCCTGAACCGCAAGATCAAGGCGCGTGGTTTCTTCCGCGGCGTATTCTTCTACCCGGTCCTGCTTTCCCCGATCGTGGTTGCACTGATCTGGAAATGGATCCTGCAGGACAGTGGCTTGCTCAATGGCCTCCTCATCAGCCTGGGTCACGAAAAGATCCCCTTCCTCTTCGATGCCAAACTGGCCCGCGTATGGGTCATTTTCATCAGCGTCTGGGCCAATATGGGCTTTTATACCCTCATCCTGCTGGCAGGTTTGCAGGCAATCCCTGCCGACCTCTATGAAGCCGCCTCCATCGACGGCGCTAACCCCTGGTATTCGTTTTCGAAGATCACCTTGCCCTTGCTGATGCCAACCATGACCGTCGTCCTGGTGCTTTCCCTGATCCGTGCCGTACAGGTCTTTGACATCGTCTTTGCCTTTACCGGTGGCGGTCCCGGCACTGCCACGCTCTATCTTGTACAATACATCTATAACTATGGCTTTTCCAGCCCGGACAAGCAGTTCGGTCTTGCCGCCGCAGCTTCCCTGCTGATGGCTGGTGTCCTGATCGTCCTGACCATCATCCAACTGATGCTCCGGCGGGAGGAGAACTAATATGAAAACGATCCTGGATTACCTTGGTGCCAAAAAAGGTCGCAAAAGACTGGACGTCACCGATGTGCTCTCCTATTTATATTTGATCTTCGGTGTCATCATCATGTTCGGCCCGATCGTCTGGCTGGTGCTGTCCTCCTTCAAGACCTCCAGCGAGATTGCCAAGTTCCCGCCGCGCCTGCTACCCGTTCGCCAAACCACCGTGGCGGTCGAAGGGTATGATGAACCGCTCCCCCTGTACGTGATCACCTTCGAGGATGGCAGCACCCGCACCCTGGCGCAGGTGCGCCGGGTGGGCATTGAATCACAACTGGTCGATCCGGAAAACCCCGGCGAATTGATCAAGGTGAATATCAACCAGCGTCAGCCGGTCGAGCAGGTCTATTTTGGTTTTGAGAACTATATCGAGGGGATTGAAAGTTTTGATTTTGGGCGGTACTTGTGGAACAGTGTGCTGGTGACCGTGGTGGCAACTTTTCTGACCCTGCTGGTCAACAGCATGGCCGCGTTTGCACTGAGCAAGTATAAATTCCGCGGCCGCCAGACCATTTTCCTGGTCATGATCAGCACCCTGATGGTTCCGCTTTCAGTCGTGCTCGTGCCGATCTTCCTGGTGATCACCAATGTCGGCTGGAACAATAACCTGCTGGGCATCATCGTCCCGGCTGCTGCCACGCCGACTGGCGTTTTCCTGTTGCGCCAGTATATGCTCACCATCCCCGATGAATTGATCGACGCCGCCCGCATCGATGGTGCCAGCGAGTGGCGCATCTACGCCCAGGTCATTCTTCCGCTGGCGAAACCCGCCCTTGCCGTCCTGACCATCTTCTCGGTCATGTGGCGCTGGAACGATTTCCTCTGGCCCTTGATCGTGCTGAGCCGCAGCGAATACTTCACCCTGCAGGTGGGGCTGGCCTCCTTCCAGGGTGAACTGAATGTGCAGTGGAATCTCATCCTGGCGATGACCGTCCTGACCTTGCTGCCCATTTCTGTCATCTTTGGCATCCTGCAAAAGAACATTACCACCGGCATCGCCACCACTGGCTTGAAATAGCCCATTCATTCGATAGGACTTTATGATCCTCCACCACGAAGGCATCCTCCTGCAAAAAGGCTACGAATCATTGGAGGCCATTTCGCTCAAAGAGCAAACCGGCAACCAGGTCGTCTTTGGCACTCTTGCCGGGGACATTGAACTCACCTGCCACGCCAGCAATATTCTGCGCATGCGGCTGGCTGCTGCTTCGGTTCAGCCCGATTACGGCATCCTCTCCGCGCAAGCAGAGAACCTGGCTCTGACGGTAACCGCCCTCCCCGGCGGCTGGCGGGTAGAAGCCGGAGATGCAGCCCTGGAGATCCTGGGCGGACCTTTCCGCATCCGCTTCTATCGTCGCGGACAACTTCTCCTGCAATCTGTCACCGACCGCACCATCGAGGGGCACCTGCGTTTTTCCCCGTTCGCAAAACGGGCTGATTCCTGGATGGTCGCCCTCGCCCTGGGCAATGCTGAACCGGTCTACGGGCTGGGCGAGAAGTGGGCCGCCCTCAACCGGCGCGGGCAGTTGATCCACAACTGGAACGAGGATGCCACCACCCTCAACTCGGAACTCTCCTACAAGAACACCCCCTTTGCCTGGAGTCCCGAAGGCTGGGGGCTGTTCGTCCACACACCATCGAAGGTGACCCACGGCGTTGGGTATCCGCAGTGGTCCCACCGCAGTTATATCCTGCAGGTTTTCGATGCCGAACTGGACCTGTTTTTCATCGCCGCCGACTCTCCTGCCCAGATGCTGGAACGTTATACCCACCTGACCGGGCGCGCCGCCCTGCCGCCGCGTTGGAGCTACGGCATGTGGATGTCGCGCGCCTATTACCGCACGGCGGAAGACGCCCTCGCAGCCGCCGAAACCATGCGCACCCACCGCATCCCCTGCGATGTACTCCTGCTGGACGGTCGCGCCTGGCACACCATGGAAGACCGTTTCGATTTCCAGTGGGACGCGGCGCGTTACCCCGATCCACCGGGCTTCATCCAGAAACTGCGCGCCCTGGGCATCCGCCTGAACCTTTGGGAATATTCCTATCTATCCACCCGCAATCCATTGTTCAACGAGTTGGCCGAAAAAGGGTACTTCCTCAAGAACCCGGATGGCACCCCCTACATCCACCGCTGGTTCGCCTGGCCCGATGACAAGAAATGGCCCCACCTGATGCCCAGCGGGATCATCGATTTCACCAATCCCGATGCCTATGCCTGGTTCCGTGACCAGCACAAGCAGTTGTTCGCTATCGGCGTCAGCGTCATGAAGACCGATTACGGCGAGGCTGTGCCCGAGAGTGTCATCGCCTGCAATGGCGACAGCGGTGCACGCCTGCATAACGTATACACTCACCTGTATAACCGTTGTGTTTATGAAGCTGCCAAACTGTACAGCCAGGATGAGCCCATGGTCTGGGGACGCGCCGCCTGGGCGGGTGGTCAGCGCTTCCCGGTGCAGTGGGGCGGCGACCCGCAGTCCGACTGGGACGGCCTGGCAGCCAGCATCCGTGGCGGGCAGGCCTGGGGCATGAGCGGTGGCCCGTTCTACGCCCACGATATTGGCGGTTTTGCCATCGGCAACCCGGAACCCGAGCTCTACATCCGCTGGGCACAGGCCGGAGTGATGTGCTCACACACCCGCTTCCACGGGCTGGGCGAACGTGAACCCTGGGTGTATGGTGAACAGGCTGAGAACATTGTCCGCAAGTGGCTTGCCTGGCGCTACCAGTTGATTCCCTACCTGCAAGCCTGTGCCCTCGAAGCAGGGAAGACCGGCATGCCGGTCATGCGCTCAATGGTCCTCGCCTTCCCTGAAGATCGGGTCGCCTGGCAGTTCGATGGGCAGTACCTGCTCGGCCCGTCATTGCTGGTTGCCCCGGTGGTCACCCCGGGTGGCAAGGTGCGCTTTTACCTGCCTGCCGGGAAGTGGTACGATCTCTGGGAGCGCACCTGGCTGGAAGGCCCTGCCTGCCTGGAGCGGGAGGTCCCGCTCGATCACATCCCTGTCTTTGGACGCGACGGAACGCTCCTCCCGCTGGGTCCGGCCGTCCAGCATACCGGCGAACTGAAGCCGGGTCTCGACCTGGAACAGGCCTGGGTCTTTGGGACGCCCCAGGATGGAATGCAGTTGCCCGGCTTGACCCTCGGCATTTCGACCGGCGGGGAGATCACAGGCCTCCCGCTCGATGTAAAAATCCTATATTTGTAACTGGAGAACACGATGAAATTCTTTCTGGATAGCGCACAGGTTCATGAGATCGAATATGCCCTGAAAATGTGGAACCTGGATGGCGTGACCACCAACCCGCGTCACGTACAGGTTTCCGGCAAGCCATTCCTGACCGTGATCCGCGAGATCGCCGGCTTGTTTGCCGGCACCGACAAGCCGATCTCTGTCGAAGTCAACCCGCATCTCACCGAATACGAAAAAATGGTGGCGGAAGGTGAAACCCTTGCCGCGATCAGTCCCAATTTCGTCATCAAGCTGCCTGCCACTGAGGCCGGATACAAAGCCGTCTCCGTCCTGAAAGAAAAAGGCATCCGCTCGAACCTGACCCTGGTCTTTTCGGCAGTGCAGGCGCTGCATGCCATGCGCATGGGTGCGTTCTTCATCTCGCCCTTCATCGGCTGGAAGGAATCCAACGGCGAGGAAGTGCAGAGTTTCATCCAGGAGATCATGGTCATCCGCGATACGTATGGCTTCAGCAGCGAGATCATCGTTGCCGCCGTCCGCAATGGGCGCCAGATCACCGAGGCAGCCCTTGCCGGTGCTGACATCGTCACCGCCGGGCTGCCCGTATTCAAGGACGCCTTCGACCACCCCTATACCGCGCTTGGCCTGCAGAAATTCCAGGAGTTCTGGGATCAGACCCCGCTCGAGTAAGATTTCAGGTATCAAGATCAATATAATTTAGAAAGAAGGAGTAACGAAGATGAAAAAAGGGATTTTGTTGCACGAGGCCAGTGACGATGTTGGTGTCGCCGCCATGGACATCCAGGCGGGGGAAGAGATCCAGGCTGTCACCCTTGAAGGTGCTCCGGTTGCCACGGTAAAGGCCATCGAAGATATCCCCCTCGGTCACAAGGTTGCCATGCGTGACCTGGCCGAAAACCACCACGTGCAGGAATATGGCCGCACCATCGGGTTCGTCTTCCAGGCGATCAAGTTCGGTGGGCACGTGCACGTTCACAACATCAAGAGCCTGCGCTGGGCAGCCAGCAGGTCCAAAGTCCTGGGCGCGAAATAGGAGTCGCAATGACCACTTTACCCAATATTCCCCTGACCGGTTACCGCCGCGAGAATGGCCGCGTGGGCATCCGCAATCACGTCATCATCCTTTCGGTGGATGATATCTCAAATGCTGCCGTTGAAGGCGTTGCCAGCCTGATCCGCGGTACGCGGGCCATCACCCATCCCTACGGGCGCCTGCAGTTCGGCGAAGATCTGCACCTCACCTTCAACACCCTGATCGGCGCCGGGCGCAATCCCAACATCGCCGCCGTCGTTGTCATCGGCATTGAGCCCAACTGGACCGATTACGTCGTCAAGGGCATCGCCGGGACCGGCAAACCGGTGGCTGGATTCAGCATCGAGCGCTATGGAGACTTGAAGACCATCGAAATGGCCTCCCGTAAAGCCAAGGAATTCGTCCAGTTTGCCACCGAACTGCCGCGCGTGCCAGTGGATTGGAAAGAGATCTGGGTCTCCACCAAGTGCGGCGAATCCGATACCACCAGCGGCCTGGCAGCCAATCCCACCGTCGGTCGCGTCTTCGAGCGGCTCGAAAAGACCGGCAATACCCTGATCTTTGGCGAGACGACCGAGGTGACCGGCGCCGAGGACAAGATCATCGAACAATGTGCCACACCGGAGATCGCCGCCCAGTTCAAGGCCGCCTTCGATGATTACCAGGCGCTGGTCGCTTCCCAGGGCGTCAGCCTGCTTGGCACCCAGCCCACCGAAGGCAACATCCGCGGCGGTCTTTCGACCATCGAGGAGAAAGCCTTTGGGAACGTGGAAAAAATGGGGCGCTGTACCGTGTCCGGTTTCCTCAAACCGGCCGAAGAGCCCAAGAAACCCGGTCTGCACTTCATGGACTCCTCCAGCGCTGCAGCAGAAATGGTCACCCTGTGCCTCGCTGCCGGCGCGGTGCTGCACCTGTTCCCCACCGGGCAGGGCAACATCATCGGCAATCCGCTTCTGCCGGTGATCAAGCTCTCCGCCAACCCGTTGACGATCTCTACCATGTCCGAGCACATTGATGTGGACCTCTCTGGTCTGCTGCGCTTCGATTACAACCTGGATGGCGCTGCTGACCGGATGCTGGATATGATGGCTCACACCATCAATGGCCGCCTGACCAATGCCGAGACCCTCCGGCACGATGAGTTCGTGATCACAAAACTGTATCGCAGCGCATAACCCGCGTGCACACCAAAACGCAAAGCGTAACGCGGCAGTTTCCCGTCTTGCGCTTTGCGTTTCTTTTTTGTCAACACCATCGCAAAGGCATTTCATGGCAACATCCATCAAGCAGTTCTGGCAGATGTTTCTGACTGAAATCAAACAGGGCTGGGCAGGCTTGCACCTCGTCCTGGGGGTGGCGCTCGTCAGCCGCTTCTTCCACGGCCTGATCACCAACACCACCCTCAGCCGGTCGATCAGTGAGATCCTGATCGCGGTTTTGCTGGGGCTTTACCTGCGCAATCGACTTGGTCTGGGAGAAAACCTGCTCGCAGGGGTCAAGTTCTCCATCCACAGGGTCCTGCGCTTTGGCATCATCCTGTTGGGATTGCGCCTGAGCCTCCAGGATGTCGCTGCTACCGGGGTGCATGCCCTGATTCTGGTCGCCATCTGCATCACTGCCGCCCTGCTATTCACCTATTTGTTCGCTCGCCTGTTCCGTGTTCCTCCCCGGCTGGCCGCGTTGATCGGTGTGGGCACAGCCATCTGCGGGAACACCGCCATCATTGCCACCGCTCCTGTGCTCGAAGCCGACGACGAGGAAGTGAGTTTCGCCGTCGCCACGATCACGCTCTTTGGTCTGCTCGCCGTGTTGGTCTATCCCCTCATCGGTCACCTGCTCGCGCTTTCAGACCATGCCTTTGGTCTGTGGGCGGGTACTGCAGTGAACGATACCTCCCAGGTTGTCGCTGTAGGTGCCATGTACAGTGAGGCTGCCCTCAATGTGGCAACCATTGCCAAATTGACCCGCAATACGCTCATGGCTCCCCTGATCGTCCTGGTCGGCCTGCTGGCCTCGCTTGGACAGCGAAAGAATATGAGCCCAACAGCCCGCCAGGCTGCGCGCCTGAAGTGGACCCGGCTCATCCCCGGCTTTGTGATCGGCTTCCTGCTCATGTCCTTGCTGCGCAGTCTCGGGATCGCCCTCGGCTTCCTTCCGCAGGATGTTGCCGATCCGGGCAGCCTGGTCCTGGCAGCCAATATCCTCAAATTTCTCGACCAGATCTCCCGGTTTGCCATCCTGATGGCCTTGGCTGGTGTGGGCTTGAACACCAACCTCGCCAGCCTGCGCAAACTGGGATTGAAACCGCTGCTCATCGGTACCTGCGTGGCCATCCTGCTGGCATTCACCAGCCTGGCTCTGATCCTGTTCACTCCCCTGGGGGCAGCCTAGGCATGCGCATCCACATCCCGTACGGGCATTTCTTCCAGTCGGCGGACATCCCGGAGCATTTCCCTGTCGATGTGATCGAAGCGCCGGAAACCCCCGCGGCACCCGACCCATTGCAGGCGGTGCATACCGCCCTGGATCACCCGCTCGGGGATTTTTGCTGGGAGCAATTCTCCAAAGCACGCTCGGTAGCCATCGCCATCAACGATAAGACCCGCCCGGTGCCACATGTGCACCTGCTCCCGCCCTTGCTCCAGCGGCTGATGTCCCTGGGCATCCCTGCCTCGGCGATCACCTTCCACGTGGCGGTCGGCACCCACCCGCCGATGCGCCCGGATGAATTCCCTTCCATCCTGCCCGCCGAAGTGCTGACCCGCTACCGAGTCGTTTCGCACGACTCGGAGGACGATGACCTGCTCCTGCACCTGGGGGAGACCGCCCGCGGCACGCCGGTGTGGGTCAATCGCTTCTATGCCCAGGCAGACCTGAAGATCGTCATCGGCAACATCGAACCGCACCAGTTTGCCGGATTCTCCGGCGGCGTGAAAAGCGCTGCCATCGGCCTCGCCGGGCTGAAAACCATCAACCGCAACCATGCTCTGATGACCCACCCCGATTCCCGTCTGGGAGAATTTGGGTCCAACCCCGCCCGGCAGGATATCGACGAGATTGGCAGGATGATCGGCATCCAACTGGCTGTCAATGCCGTTCTGAACCAGTCCCGGGAGATCGTGCGCGTCCTGGCAGGGGAACCGGGGGCGGTCCTGCAGGCCGGGATTCCTCTCTCCAGGCAGCTCTGTCAGGTTGGGGTGTCCTCCAGGTACCGCCTGGTGATCTCCTCGCCGGGCGGTCATCCCAAGGATATCAACGTATATCAGTCCCAGAAGGGCCTGGCGCATGCCGCTCTCATCACCCGGCCGAGCGGTACAGTGATCCTGGCAGCCGCCTGCCCGGAAGGCAGCGGCAGTCCCCATTACGAGACATGGATGTCGGGTAAAATATCCCATGCGCAGGTCATCGAGAGTTTCCGTCTTGAGGGCTTCCGCATCGGTCCCCATAAAGGCTACCAGATCTCCCGCGATGCCTTGCAGGTCAACCTGATGTTTTGCACCGACATGGATCACAGCCTGGCACGCGCCCTGCTGCTCAACCCGGTGCGTGACCTGCAAACCGCGATCAACCTGGCGCTGGAAGACCTGCAGCTCGGCGACCGGGTCGCCATCCTGCCTCATGCCGCCTCGACCATTCCCCATGGGATATAACACAAGGTATCCGCCTGCACACCAGGATGATCATGACTGAACTCGAAGCCAAACTCACCGCTCTACGCCTGCTGCTCGACCAGTATTACACCGATGCGCTGCTCCTGCGCCGGGTGAGCAGTTTCGCCTGGGCAACCTGCGGCGCAGCTGCCTATGTCAACACCGCCGCCACCGAAGGCGCCGCCGCGCTGGTCATCACCCGGGAGAAATGCTACCTGGCAACCAATGCCATCGAAGCCCCGCGTTTGCGGGACGAAGAGCGCCTCGCCGAACAGGGCTGGGAGTTCGTCATCTCACCCTGGGAGACGCCCCAGCAGGGGCTGAACGACCTGCTGGCAGGCAGAAGCCTGCTCAGTGATGTGCCTTTCCCTGGCGCGCAGGAAGTCGGCGCTGTCATCGCCCGCCTGCGTGCCCACCTGGGGCCGGAAGAAGTCGGTCGCTTCCGTGAACTGGGAAGCCTGTGCGCCGAAGCGATGAGCGCGGTCGCCCAGGGGATTCGTCCGGGGATGAGTGAATACCATCTGGCCGCACTTCTCGGCTTTGAAAGCCAGCAGCGCGGGGTGCAGCCCATCGTCAACCTGGTCGCCACCGATGAACGCGCCTACCAGTACCGACACCCTTTGCCCACCGGAAAAGAACTGGACAAGTATGCCATGCTGGTCTTGTGCGGACGCCGCCAGGGGCTGGTCTGCTCCATCACCCGCCTGGTGCATTTCGGCGCGGTGCCCAGCGACCTGCGCCAGCGCATCGCCGCGACTGCACAGGTCAATGCCACCCTGGTCGCCCATTCCCGCCCCGGGCGAAACTTGGGTGAAGTCTTTTCCCACGGACAGCAGGCCTATGCCCGCCTCGGCTTCGCAGAGGAATGGCGCCGACATCACCAAGGCGGCACCGCTGGCTATGAGCCGCGTGAACAACTTGCCACCCCCTCCAGCACGGAGGTCATTGCAGCTGGTCAGGCGTTGGCTTGGAATCCCTCCATCGCCGGGGCAAAGACCGAGGATACTGTCCTGGTGGGGATGCAGTCCAACGAGATTCTCACCCCCACCCCGCTCTGGCCGCTGGAGAAGATCGAGATCCCCGGACAGCCCGGTGAAGTCCATTGCGCCCTGGCGCTCGAACTCTAGGAGGTAACCCATGTACGGAACCACTGCCAAGATCCTGCGCGTCGACCTGACCACCGCCTCGATCCAGACCCAGACCCTGGACGAGGACTTTTACCGCCTTTACCCCGGCGGGAAAGCCCTGGCCGGCTACATCCTGCTCACCGAATTCCCCGCCCACACCGACCCCCTCTCGCCGGAGAACGTGCTTGTCATTGCCAACGGCTTGCTCACTGGCGCGCCGGTCTCTACCGCCACGCGCTACGTGGTCTCGGCGCGCTCCCCGCTCACCGGCGGCTACGGCGAATCAGAAGCCTCCGGGTATTGGGGACCGGAATTGAAAATGGCCGGTTTCGAGGCCATCGTCATCAAGGGACGCGCCCCCCGCCCGGTCTATCTCTGGATCCACGACGGGCAGGCCGAACTCCGTTCTGCGGAGCACCTGTGGGGTACATTCACTGCCGAAGCCCAGTCCGCCATCCGCACCGAACTGGGCGATGAGAAGATCCGCGTCCTGCAAACCGGCATTGCCGGGGAGAACCTGGTGCCCTTCGCCGGCCTGACCAACGACCTGCGCCATTTCAACGGGCGCAACGGCATGGGCGCGGTGATGGGTTCCAAAAAACTGCGCGCCGTCGCCGTGCGTGGCACCTCCCGCTACCAGTCCATGGCGCATGATGCCGAACAATTGATGGCCCTGGGAAAGAAGATCGCCCAGGGGGTGCGCGAAAGCCCCCAAGCCTTCGATCTCCAGCAGCGCGGTACGCCTGGACTGGTGGAACCGCTCAACGCCGCTGGCATCCTGCCAACGCGCAACTTCCGCCAGGGCGTTTTTGAACACATGGATGAGCTCAAGTGGGAAGCATACGAAAAGCAGATCTTCACCGCCAGGCGCAGTTGCTACGCCTGCGCCGTGCGCTGCAAGCGGGAAGTGCTGGTGGATGGCAAGACCTCGGAGTACGGCGGCCCGGAATACGAATCGGTCGGTGCCTTTGGACCGGACTGCGGGATCAGCGACCTGCACGCCGTGGCAAAAGCCAATGAACTGTGCAACGCCTACATGCTCGATACCATCTCCACCGGCGCCACCATCGCCTTCGCCATGGAATGTTTCGAACACGGCCTGCTCAGCCTGCAGGATACCGGCGGCATCGACCTGCGCTTTGGCAATGCCGAGGCCATGTTGGCCATGATCCCGCTCATCGCCCGGCGCGAGGGCATTGGTATGCTGCTCTCCGAGGGCAGCCGGCGCGCTGCCGAAAAGATCGGCGGCGATGCGCACTTCTTCGCCATGCAGGTCAAGGGGCAGGAACTTGCCATGCACGAGCCGCGCGGCAAATACAACGTCGGCATCGGCTATGCCGTCTCCGAGATCGGCGCTGACCACCTCGTGGTGGCGCACGACACGGTGCTGGTCAATCCCGAGTCGGTTTCCTTCAAGAACGCCCGCGGCCTGGGCATCACCCAGGCGCAGCCCCTGCGCAGTTTCAGCGCTGAAAAGATGGAACATTTCTTCATCCTGGAACGCTGGAACAGCCTGGAAAAGGTCATCGGCTTCTGCTTCTTCGGCGTGGCGCCGCGCTCGCTCATCCTGCCGGAACAGGTGCTGGAAGCCGTCCGCTACGCCACCGGTTGGGACTTCACCATGGAAGAAGCCCTGCAGATCGGTGAACGCGCCACCAACATGGCGCGCCTATTCAACCTGCGCGAGGGCTTCAGCCGCAAGGATGACACCCTTCCGGAGCGCCTGTTCCAGGGGCTGGAAAATGGTCCGCTCCAGGGCATTCCCATGCCGCATCAGGAGTTCGAACAGGCCCTGACAACACTCTACCTGCTCAAAGGCTGGGATCCCGAGACGACCATGCCCGGGCGCGTGCGGCTGGAAGCCCTCTCCCTGGGCTGGGCGGCCGACCTGGTTAACGGGGGCGCATGAAACTATCCCTCATCGGCTATTTTTCCGGCTACCCGCACACCGCGCCGCGCCGCCTGGAATTGGAACTCGCCGCACCGAGCCTGCTGGGCCAGGTGCTCACCGGCCTGGGGATCCCCCTCGACGAGGTGCACCTGGCCGCGGTCAACGGCGAACTGGTCGACCTTCAGACCGCCGTGGTGCAGCCGGGAGATGTGGTCAAGATCTTCCCCGCCATGGACGGCGGCTGAGGGCAAGCCGCGCACTGGTGCCCTTGCGCACCATTTCTCGGCCAAGCGCTTCTCCCATCAGATTTCCCATTCCTTTCTCCACTCCACAGACAGATCGCGCTCCGGGGCAAGCGTGGACGCATAGAGCGCGTTTGGACCCGGATTCGATCCTGTGACAAAGGCGCGTACCGCGCCTAATTTTTGCGCCCGGCGCAGTCCCTCGGTGATGCAGGCGCGCGCCAGTCCCTTGCGCTGGTGTTCGGGGACGGTCGCCACCGGTTCGACAACCACGGTTCGGGTCACGTCATCGAACCACAGGGTGGCAAAGGCGGCGATAACATTCCCGGTAACGGCGACCATGTCCAGATCCCGCCGGTAGAGCGGACAGCGCTGGATATTGAGGTACCACTCCCAGCCTTCGTATTTTTCATCCGGTTCGTCCGAATGAAAACCGCGCCACGAGGCCCACGAACGGGCGGTCAGTTCGCTTTCATCGCCCAGGGCGCGGATCGTGTACCCGTCTACCACCGGGACAGCAGGGACGGGTTCGGTCAGGTCGCGCCGCCATTGGCTGTCGATCCATTCTTCTTTGACATAGCCGCGAGCATTCAGAATATCCTGGCGCAGGGTATCTTGCGAGTCGGACCAGAGGTGGAGTTTTTGCTTTCCATTCCGCACGACTGAAAGTTGTTCTTCAGCGGCGACGATCATCTCTTCTTCCAATTCATTCGTTTTGAAGGCAGGGTGGATATTCATGTAGTTAACCCCGGCATCCTCGGCGGTGAGCACGGCAGCAATCCGCTGGTCTGGCGTCTCCCACAGATACACAACATCCTGCAGTGGGCCGCAGTCGTGGCGATTCTCGATGGCGTGCCAGCGCAGGTAGTCCAGGCGCTCAACACCCCAACTGAACATGCGCAGGCCGTTGGCGATCATCACGTCACGCAGGAACTGGCGGATCCGCCAATAGTCGTTTTCGTCTTGGAATTTTCGCATGCTGGGTTTCATGGTTATTTGTAGTCCTTGAACCAGGTTTCTGAAATATACCGCTGTGCCATGGTGGAACTGTAGAACAGATCGGCGGTCTCGTCGTTGGCTTTGGCAAAGACGCGCCTGCAGCCCAGGCGATGCAGGCGGCGGAAGCACTCGAACTGGAGCACCCTGCCGAGCCCGCGCCGCCAGTGCGGGGCGGCTGTGCCCACCAGCTTGGTGACCGCGCTGCGGGTGGCGTCGTCATACAGGGTAGTGCAGAAGGCTGCGATCTCCCCCTCCGGGGTGACTGCCACCACGTCCAGGTCGCGCCGGTAGAGCGGGCAGCGCTGAAGATTGGTATACCATGACCAGTCGTTGTCGTAATTCTCGACCGGTTCGGCGGGATGGAATGCCTGCCAGGAGGCCCAACTGCGGGTCGGGTGTTCGTCCACATCGCCCATCGAGCGGACGGTGTAGCCGGACGGGGTGGGGGCTTCGGGCAGCGGCAGGGTCAGGTCGTGGTAGTGTTCCCAGCCAGAATGACCCCGGCCATCATAGCCAAGTTGCGTCAGCACGTTCTTGCGAAAAAGGTCATCTTCATCCACCGGCACGTAGAGGCGGCGGTGTCCGTCAGGGTAGGTCGTGTGGAAGGTCTGCTCGGCGTGGGTGATGACCTCCGCTTCCAGGTCCGCCGTGCGGAATTGCGGGTGGATATGGATGAAGGCTTCGTCGGGTTCGATGGGATTCACCACGGCGGCGATCTGTCCATCCGGCGTTTCCCAGATGGAGGTCACTTCTTCCAGCGGGCCACATATGTGGCAGTTCTCGATCATGTGCCAGCGCAGATACTCCCAGCGGGCCACGTGCCAGGAATGTTCCAGTCGGTTGTTGAGCAGGAAGACTTCTTGAAGGAAACGGCGGACGTACCAGAAGACGTCTTCGCCGTGGTATTTGCGAAGGATCGGTTTCATGTCCTATCTCCTTTTTTCCTATCCCTTCCCCATCTCCTTGAACAGCCCTGCAAAAGGCGATCCGCTTCGATAAAGCACCACCGGCTTCCCGATCGGGCAGTCCACCCGGTGCTTCCCCACGCCATACCCCCTGCTGTCAAAGATTCCCACCCATTCGCCCTCCGGCACCTCGATGCGCAGGCACCGCACGCCTGGGTGCATCACCGGGTAGACCAGCAGGTCATCTCCAAGATAATACGCATCCTGCTTGTCCTGCCAGGCGTTTCCGGGGTTGGTCAGGCAGAAGGGACGCATCATCCCGATCCCGCTCTGCTGGGCTTGCCTGGATACATGTCCCAGGTAGGGTCCCAGCGCCGCATGCAGGCGCGTCATGCGCGCGAAATGCCCCAGGGTTTCCTCCTCTTGCCAGGGCTGTGCCCCCGCCCAGGGACGGTTGCCCTCGTGGGTGCGCAGAACGGGGGAGAAGGCGTTCGCCTCACACCAGCGGAACAGTGCTTCTTTGCTGCGCTTGATCCAGCGGAAGGAGAAATAGCCGCCCGCGTCGGTGTGATAGTACTGCACGCCTGACATACATCCGCTCAACCCGCCGGTCACCCCGCTGGGGAATCCATCGTGCCGGTTCCAGTACACCACCTGGTCGCCGCCCCAGTTCATGTTCATGCTGCGCGTTGCGCCCGTAAAACCAGCGCGGTGGAAGATCAGTACCTCGTCCTGAAAGCCGGCTTCCTCCACCGCCTCCCGGTTCAACTGCGCCCACAGGCGCGGGTACAGGTTGTGCAGTTCCGTCCCGCTGCGCCCGTCGAAGAAGCGCGCCTGCTCGGGCATATCTTCCCCGTAATCCGCCATCCAGCCGCGCAGGCCCAGGTCGAGCATGTTCTCCCGGAGGATCTTTTCCTTGAACCACTGCCATGCCCCTGGGTTGGTCAGGTCCACGCTGCCGATCTGGAAGCCCGCCACCTCGTACACCAGTACCTCCCCGCCCGCATCCTTCACCAGGAAACCGTTCTCCCTGGCGATCCTGAAATACTCTCCTTCGGTATTGAAATACGGGTTGACGTACGCCAGCCAGCGGATGCCCTGCTCGCTGCGCCGCCGGATCTCATCCTTGATGCCAGGGTACAGTTCCGCGTTGACCTCCCAGTTCCAGAACAGGCGCTTGCCCTGCCAGAAGATGCGCACGCCGGTCCAATCCTGCGTCCAGATGCCGCTGATCTTCGCCCCGGCAGCCCGCACCCGCTCCACCGTCTCGCCCACGTACGGCAGCCCGCCCTGGATCCCCAGGATGCCGCCCTCAAAGACCCAGCGCGGCGGCTCCGGCATCACCCCCAGGTGTTGCGCCTGCCGTCCCACCAGCGCGCTCAGGTCTTTCCCACCAAAGAAGTGGAAGCGCGCCTCCCCCAGGGTCTCCAGCCGGTGACAGTCGGAAGCGGAGAAATCCAGCACGCTGTATCCCCCGCTTTCCACCAGGCATCCATACCCCCTTGTCGAGAGGAAACCCGGCAGGGGGAAATAGGTATTCCAGTATTCCCCGCCCGCGTCCGCGATCCAGTTCGCCAGCCAGGTGTACAGGCGCAGCGGGTGGCGTCCCAGCCCCATCTCGCTCGTCCACATCGGGAAGCGTCTCCCGCGCAGGTTCAGGTGACCGAATTGCACCCCGCCGCCGTACAGCGCTTCCCCTTTCTCCGCTGGCAAGCGCAGGCAGGCATAGTTGTGGCCCTCCGGCAGGTGGAGCGCGCAAGAAAATCCATCTTCCACGGCGTCGAATTCCAGCCTCACCGTGATCTCCCCGGAAGTCAGCAGCAACCCATTTTCCCTTGTCTCGCAGCCACGCAGTTCCACCCAGCCGCTCACCGGGTTGCTGATCCGGTGCAGCCCACCGCCGGTGGTCTTGAAGTGGAAATCCGCCCTGCCGATCTTCAGCAGCGGCTTGTCCACCTGGTGTTCCAGGACGCACACATTCCCCAGGAAGACACGGACAGAGCCGTTTTGGGTTTCGAATCGAAACATATAGCCTCCCGAGAAAAGCAGAAGGACGGGGGTGCACCCCGTCCTTCCACTCGTCTGACCTTATGCTTTCTTCACCCGGATGAACACCGCCGCGGACGCCGAAAGCAGGAACATCACCCCGAACATCGCCATCATCAGCACGTACCCCGACTGGTCGGCGATCACCCCGCCGATGTAGGCGCCGATGGCCCCCGCCCCCGCCCCCGCCAGGTTCTGCAGGCCCAGGAACTCGCCTGCCCGTCCCCTGGGGATGATATCCGTTCCCAGCGCCCAGGAGGCCACGTTGAACAGGGCATACGCCAGGCCGATGATCCCCGCCGCCACGTACATCATTGGCACGTTCGGTCCCAGCACAATTACCGCCACCCCAATTGCCCCGATCACCCCGCTCACCGCGGTGAGCATGCGCCGGTCGAACCGGTCGGAAAGCCAGCCTGCCACCAGGCCGAAGAGGATCACGAAACCGCCCAGCACCATCGGCAGCATCCCCGCCAGGCTCGCCGCCTGCTTCCCAGGCATGTCGAATTTCTCCTGCACGAAATACAGCAGGAAGGAAGCGATGTTGTTGATCGCCACCAACGCCGCCAGGCGGGAGATCACCAGCCAGATGAACGCTGTGTTCTTGCGTACCGACTGGTCCAAATGTACCGCCAGGCTGGCAAAGATGCCCACCACCACCGCCAGCAGCATGGCGATCACCCCGATGAGCCCGAAGACGAAGCGCGACGACCCCTGCAGGGCCGGGACGATGATCTTCACCACCTGACCCAGCCCCAGGATGATGATAGTGAACACCCCGGTCATCAGCAGCAGGCTGATAAACGGCTTCCAGTTCAGCGGTTCGCCGCTCGTTTCGAGGCGCTTCTCGCGCACGAACATCGTCAGCCCCATGCAGATCAGCATCGCCGCGCAGGTCACCACGATGGCTGTCGTCATGTTCCCCTTGCTGATCATTGGCGCCACCACCAGTCCCATCAGGATCAGCGGCAGGGGCACCTCCAGCAGCATCTTGACCCCCGAAGCGATGCCGCGCTTTCCCTGCGGCACCACGTCTGGCAGCAGTCCCTGCGTTCCTGCCTGGGACATGTTGGTTGTCATCATCGAGAACAGGTAGGCAATGAAAAGAATGGAATAACCGCGCATGCCTTCCAGGGTGGCGATCCACGCCATGCTCAGGATGATCACCACCTCGAGCACCGTGCCGATAAAGATGAACGGGCGCCGCCGGCCCCATTTGGAACGCGAATGGTCGCTCAACAGCCCGAACAGCGCCTGCATCAACAGCGCCATCATCAGTGCCCACAGCCGGATGGTGCCGTAATAGGTGCCCTTCTGCGCCTCTCCAACGAACTGCTGCACCAGCAGCGGCACCACCAGCCCTGCCAGCACCTGCGAACGCAGCGTCAGCGCGAACCAGTTGGCATTCAGAAAAATATGCTCGTACCAGTGCATCTTGCGGGGGGACATTTCATCGCTCATGGCATTCTCCTTTACTTGAATTATAGTAGCGCACTTCTCCCTGCACAAGTCGTTGCGAACTTTTAGGACAAGGCATTCCTCAATAACCTCGCCTCCTGCGGGAAAAAATCGGGTCATTCCCCAAAATCCGGCTAGAGTACTTGGGATGTCCGGGATGGATGGAGACAGTCATGCCGCGCAAAGCCTGCTAAGCTTTCCATCCTCCGGGGGGATATATCGCCCCGGAGAACCGGGTACAATATCCCTCGTTGCACCCATGGATTTGATCACGTTGAGTCTCACCAAGGTCATGGTACCCTCCCGGCGCCCGGAGATCCTCACGCGGGAGCGCCTGCTCAATTTGCTCTATGACCTGATCGATAAAAAACTGATCCTGCTCTCCGCCCCAGCCGGCTATGGCAAGACCTCCCTGCTCATTGACCTGGCGCATAAGATCGATATACAGGTATGCTGGCTCTCCCTGGATGCCCTCGACCAGGAACCCCAGCGTTTCATTTCCTACTTCATTGGCGCTCTTGCCCAGTCGTTTCCCCGCTTTGGCAGCCGTTCCCTCGCCAGCCTGAAAGGCCTCGCCTCGCTCGAAGGGGGTTTCGAGAACCTGCTGGTCACCCTGGTCAATGAGATCCACGAGCGAATCGGGGAACACTTTCTCATCGTGCTCGATGATTACCAATTCGTGGATGACATCCCCCCCATACGCGATTTCGTCAACCGCTTTGTCCAGCTTGTTGGCGAGAACTGTCATCTGGTACTTTCCTCGCGCACCGTCCCGGCTCTGCCGGATATGCTCGTGATGATCGCCCGCAACCAGGTCGGTGGTCTCAGCCTGCTGGAACTGGCTTTCCAGCCACAGGAGATCCGCACGCTCTTCCAGCAGAATTATGCCCTCAGTCTTTCAGAAGCAGATGCCGAAGAAATGGCGCGCCTCACCGAGGGCTGGATCACTGGCCTGTACCTGTCCCAATGGGCTGCAAGTGAGACCCTCCCCGACCCGGTGCGCGCCGCGCGCACCATCAATGCCGATGTCTTCGATTACCTCGGTCAGCAGGTGCTCGACCGGCAGACAGGCGAAATGCGTACCTTCCTCCTGCACACGTCTCTCCTGGACGAATTTAATGAAGAGATGTGCACCGTCGTGCTGGGCCTCCCCGGCTACCCCGCGACCGATTGGAAAAAAATGCTCCAGGCTGTCCGGCAGAACAACCTGTTCGTCCTGCCTGTTGGCCAGCAGGGAAAGTGGCTGCGCTACCATCACCTGTTTCGGGAATTCCTGCAGACGCGCTTGCGCGAGCAGGACCCTGCCCTGGCACAGGTCATTCTGCGCCGCCTCGCCGGGGTGTATGCTCAACAAGGGGAGTGGGAGAAAGCCTATGCCATTCACCAGCATCAGGGCGATGTTGACTCCCTGCTCAGCCTGGTGGAGAGCGCCGGCACTCTGCTCATTCAAAATGACCGCCTGCTCACCCTGGGCAACTGGCTGGAAAACATCCCGGAACCCCTGGCGCAGGAGCATCCGGTCATCCTCTCGCTGAAGGGTTTCCTTGCCCTGGTGCGCGGGAAGCCGGAGAGCGGCCTGCCCCTGCTTTCCCAAGCTGACCTTGCCTTGCGCCGTGCCCAGGATATCCCCAACCTGATTGTCAACCTGGTGCGCCTGTCCTGGGCGCAGCGCCTGCTCGGTGATTACCCTGCCTCGCTTGCCGCCGCGGACGAGGCCCTGCAACTCACCTCCGGGGTGGAGACATTGCACAGCCTGAACGCCGAATCCCTGCGTGCCAGGGGGTTGAGCCTCTTCCGCCAGGGGCACGCCCGCCAGGCGATCGAATGGCTGGAAGGAGCGCTGGCCAGTTTCGAACAGCACCGGGAGAGGCGCCACGCCGCCATGGTGCAGACCGAACTGGGCATGGTCTGCCGCGCGGTCGGGGATTACCCTGCCGCAGAAAAACACTATCACAAGGCTCTGCTTGACCTGCGCAAGCAGGGCGACTTGACCTGGCAGGCTACCTTGTTGAACAGTATCGGTGTGCTGCATCACGCCCAGGGGGAATATCCACCTGCCGTGCAGGCCTTCGAACAGGGCCTGGACTGCGCCAGGCAGAGCGGTTACCTGGATACCGAGGCTTTGCTCCTCACCAGCCTGGGCGACCTTTTTGCCGAGGTCGGCGAGACACAAGCTGCCCGGCAAACCTATGCACAGGCGCTCCAGATCGCACAGCGCGTTGCCGACCGCTTCCTGGTCAACTACCTGTCCCTGGCCTCGGCTGACCTGGCGCGCCTGACCGGGGAGGCTGGTCAAGCCTTTGCCCTGCTCGCTGAGATCCACCCGGCGATCAAGGCCAGCGGCTCGAACTACGAACTTGGCCTGTACTATCTCATTTCCGGCCGCCTGAACATGGTATCCGGGGATGTCCAGCAGGCCATCTGGGACCTGCAGTCCGCCATCCAGTTGTTCGAGCAGGGTGGTTTGTCCCTGGAACATGCCTGGTCCCGGCTGTGGTTCGCCGCCGCCTGCAAACAGGTCGGGGATGAAGACGCAGCCTGCCTGCACGTGCGTGAATCCCTGGCGCTCCTCCAGCCCGACCAGCCTGCTCATTCCCTGAAGATGACCCTGCTGCAGGTATTGCCCTGGATCGGCAGCCTGGAGGCGCACCCCGGGATCGGGGCGGATTTTCTCCGCCTGCTCGCCAAGTCCAGGAAACTTGAAACACAGCTCCCCGCCATCCGCGGGCAGTTGCGCCGCCTGTCAAGTGTCGTACCAGCCCCTCCGCCCCACCTGGACATCAAGTTGCTGGGCAACGCCCAGGTAAGGATCAATGGAAAACTGGTCACCAGTGCGCAGTGGCAAACCCGTTCTGTGCGTGACCTGTTCTTCTTCTTTTTTTTATCCACCAAGCCGGTCACCAAGGAACAGGTGGGGGCGGCTTTCTGGCCGGAACTTTCCCCTGCCCGGTTGAGACTGCGTTTCAAGAACGACATGTACCGCTTGCGCCGCGCAGTTGGGCAGGAGACCATCCTGTTCGCAGATGAACTCTACCACTTCAACCGCGACCTGGACTACGCCTGTGACGCGTCTATTTTTGATGCCGAACTGGAGCAGGCGTCTTCCGCCACGGACCCGTCCGGGCAGATCGTGCATTACCAAACCGCCATCGAACTCTACCACGGCGCTTATCTGGAGGATATCGACGCCTCCTGGGCGTGGCTGGAACGGGAACACAAGCAGAAGCAATATCTGGCTGCTCTGCTGCACCTTTCCAGGCTGCTCCTCCAGGCTGGCCGGATGGATGAAGCGCTCCACACCAGCCAGCAAGCCCTCAACCAGGACGCCTGTCTGGAGGAGGCCCACCAACTGGTCATGCAAGTCCATGCCGCCATGAAGGACAAGTCCTCGATCACCCGGCAGTATCAACTCTGCAAGAAAATACTGGCCAGGGAATTGGGCGTCCCCCCTTCCGCTGAAACCGAACAGGTCTACCGGCAATTGATCGCCTAGCATTTCCGAGGTTCCCAGTCTCCCCGCACCCGCCTTCGCAGAACAGCCCCATCTATTTCGGGGCTGTTCTGCTTTGAGGCCTGTTTTGAAGCCTGGTTTGAAGCCTACCCCTGTGTATATTAAAGTTACATTCTATTGATGATAGGAGAAAAAATGAACACAAAATTCAACCGCATCCTGTTTACCGCCCACAAAGCCATCCGCCCCAATATTCAGGTCGTCCTTGCCCTGCTGGCGATCATCCTCTTCATCCTAGGCGCTGGTGCACCGGACAACGGCGGTCTGGTCGGGCATTGATCCTGCTCACCGCCCTCTTGGCCGGCGGGCTGGCAGGCTTGCTGCTCGCCCGGCTGGGAAAACAACCCTGGACCTTTCCGCATGTGCAGGCTTCCTGGCTGGCGATCGTCGCCTTCCTGCCGCAGGGGTTGGCTTTTTACCTGCCCGTCTCCCGCACCCTCCTGCCCGACCCCTGGGCGGCTGCCTGCCTGGTCCTCTCGGATATCCTTTTCATCGTTTTCTGCTGGCTCAACCGACGCCTGGCAGGCTTCTGGCTGCTGGCGGGGGGAGCGGCATTGAACCTGCTCGTCATTGCCTGCAATGGCGGTTTCATGCCCATCAGCCCGCAGACGGCTGCCCACCTGATCTCTCCCGCCCTGCTGGAAACGCTCGCCATCGGAGAGCGTTTTGGCCTTGGAAAGGATATCCTGCTGTTGCCCGAACAGACCCGCCTCGCCTGGCTGTCCGACCGCTTCCTGCTCCCCGCCTGGTCTCCCAACCAGGTAGCCTTCAGCCTTGGTGATCTCTTCATCGCCCTCGGCGCCTTCTGGCTGATGGCCGTCCGGGGACAGCCTCCCAGGTTGGGGAGGCAACTACCTAAAAAGAGGGAATCATGTTATCAGAAATGAATACGCCGCGTACATCCCCGCGCATGCAGCCCTCCGTACCTCCCCGCCTGGAGATCAACCGCCTTTTGGCTGCCGCTGTGGTCAATTCCCAGTTCCGCCACCTGTTGCTCAACGACCCCGCCGTGGCCCTGGCCGATGGCTACCTGGGCACCTCCTTTTCGCTGGAAGAGGATGAACGCCTCCTGCTCCTGTCCCTGCGCGCCGAATCTCTGCAAGACCTGGCCGGGCAGCTCCTCGCTGCGTTCAGTGAAGCCTCCATCCCCGTGTCACAGGTCGCCTTCGCCGCCTGGCCGGGCACACAACAAGCATAGAAACATACCGGGCAGTGCCGGGACGGTGATGTAGGGGACACCGCCCCGGCTCTCTCGGGGCAGCATCCGGGCAGGGATAGTCTATGTCAACACAGCCAACCGAACCTGGCCTCTTTTCTCGCCGCTCAACCATGCACAACCAATATGATGCCGACTCAATGATCAACGCACAGCCCGATGAATATGCCGAACAATTGCAGGCTATCTTCCGCGCATTTCCCGACCTGTTGTTCCGTATCGACAGCCGCGGCACCATCCTCGAATACCGCGCCGGGGACGCCTCCCTGCTCTATCTCTCCCCGGAGCAGTTCCTTGGCAGGCGCCTGGAGGAAGTCCTCCCCGCCGGTGTCGCCCAGGCGTACACACAGGGCATTGCCCAACTTGATCCCGCTCACCCGGTCGTTTCCTTTCAGTACGATCTCCAGATGACCGGGGTCAGGCATTGGTTTGAGACCCGCCTGGTGCGCCTGCCTGGCGCGCACATCCTGGCGGTGGTGCGCGATATCAGCGACCGGAAGCGCACCGAGCAGCAGCTCCAGGACCAACTGCAGCGGCTGGCTGCCTTGCGCTCTATCGATGCCGCCATTTCATCAAGTTATGATCTGAACCTGACCCTCGTCATCATCCTCAGCCAGGTCACCGCCCAGCTTAAGGTGGACGCCGCCGATATACTCCTGGTCAACAACATCACCCACTCCCTCGACTATGCCGGCGGGCGCGGTTTCCAAACCGAAATGATCCAACACACCCACTTGAAGATCGGACAGGGCTTCGCCGGTCAGGCCGCTCTGGAAAAACGCACCCTCCAGGTGCCTGACCTGGACCAGGTAGAGGCTGAAAGCCTGCGCACGCCCGCTTTCTATAAGGAGAAATTCCGCTCCTACTTCTGCACTCCGCTGGTTGCCAAGGGCCAGGTGCGCGGCGTGCTGGAGATCTTCCACCGTCTTCCCTTCAAGCCGGAGGCGGACTGGCTGAATTTTCTGGAAACCCTGGCGGGTGAGGCCGCCATTGCCATCGAGAATGCCACCATCCTGGCTGAGCTGCAACAAGTAAATACAGAACTTGCCCTCGCTTATGATGCCACCATCGAAGGCTGGGCGCGCGCCCTTGAACTTCGCCTGCGCGAACCCGAAGGCCACTGCCAGCTGGTCACGAAATTGACCATGCATATCGCCCGCCTCCTGGGTATGGATGAAAAACAGGTCGTCCACCTGCGCCGCGGCGCCCTGCTCCACGACATTGGCAAGCTTGGCCTCCCCGACGAGATCATTTTCAAGCTCGGCCCGCTTACCGAGGCTGAAATTCAGGCTATGCATTACCATCCCCTCCATGCCCTCAAGCTCATCTCCCCCATTTCTTACCTGCGTCCGGCCCTTGAGATCCCCCTCTCCCATCACGAAAAATGGGATGGCAGCGGCTACCCCCACGGTCTGCGCGGTGAGCAGATCCCCCAGGCTGCCCGCATCTTCGCCATCGTCGATGTCTACGATGCCCTCACCAGCGAGCGCCCCTACCGCCCCGCCTGGACCCACGCCAGTGCCCTCGCCTACCTGGAAAGCCAGTCCGGCGTCCACTTCGACCCCGTCATTCTCCCCCTCGCCCTGCGCGAGATCAAGGCCACCCCGCCGACTCTGGGCTGAATCGTCTGTAAATCACACCCGTGTCCTGGAATGGATGTAAAATCGATCAGGAACCGGTGATTTGGGAGACCAATTATGGTGACGGGAAGATCCCTCCTGCTGGCTTGCCTTGGGTTGTTCCTCGCCTCCTGCGGACCAAGCGGTGGGGAATACCCCGCCTCCCCGCTCCCTGTAGAAGTGGAACGCCGTTCCGCCTCTTCCGCAGCCACCTACTACATCCGCCCGGACGGCGGTTCGTATACCGAGTGCACCGGGCTGGCGGATGCGCCTTATTCCGGCGCGGGGCGGGATCAGCCCTGTGCCTGGGATCATCCCTTCCAGGCGCTTCCTCCCGGGGAGCAAGCCCGCATCCTGGGCGGAGATACGCTTCTCCTTGCAGCCGGGGAGTACCGCATGGGCCATGGCGCACCGGGCGCAGAGAATTGTGACGATGAAAGCTCCTACGACTGTCTGATGTCTCCCCTGCCCTCCGCTGCGGATGTTTCCCATCCGACGCGCCTGTTGGGCGCCGGCTGGGATTCTGGTTGTGCCGACCCGCCTGAACTATGGGGCACGGGGCGCCCGTGGTTCATCGTCAATCTCACCGATTCCAGCAATGTGGAAGTTGCCTGCCTGGAGATCACCGACCATTCCAGTTGCATTGAAGACCATCTCCACCCGCTCGGCGGCTCGGAATACACCTGCCAGCGCGATTCCCTGCCCTATGGCGACTGGGCCTCGATCGGGTTGTACGCCGAGGACTCGTCCAATGTGCTCCTGAGGGACCTGTACATCCACGGGCTGGCGAATACCGGCATCCAGGCCGGCCGCCTGGCGGACTGGACGGTGGAGAACGTCCGCCTCATCGGTAATGGGCTTGCGGGCTGGAACGGCGACCTGGTGGGGGACGGCAGCAATTCCGAGAACCACGGCACGCTGGTCTTCCGTCATTGGACGGTGGAATGGAATGGCTGCGGCGAGACCTACCCTGACGGGCAGCACTTGGCCTGCTGGGGACAGGAGGCTGGTGGCTATGGGGATGGAGCGGGATTCGGGGGGACCACGGGCGGGCATTATCTCATCGAGGATTCCGCCTTCCTGCACAATACCTCGGATGGGCTGGATATGCTCTACACCCGCCTGCCGGGAGCCAGCATCGAGATCCGCCGTTCCATGGCCGCCGGCAACGGCGGCAACCAGGTCAAAACCAGCGGGAATGTCCTGCTCGAGAACAGTATCCTGGTCAGCAATTGCGGCTTTTTCCACGGCATGCCTTTTTGGAACAATGCTGATGATTGCCGCGCCAGCGGTGATGCCCTCGTTTTCGCCATGAACCCTGGTACCCAGGCCGCGGTGACCAATACCACCCTCAGCGGGGAAGGCAACTGCCTGGTCATCGCCGTATGCTCTCCCGGGAAACCCTGCACGGGGGAGGAACGGGTCCGCATGAGCAATGTTCTTTTTCAGGGACAGCAGGTGTTCTTCTCGCCGGGTGAGGATACCTGCCTGGCCTGGTACGACGACGAGTCATCTTCTCCGCTGCCCGACGATCCTTTTGAGATCGAATATTCCCTCATCGACGCAGTCCGCTTTGGCAATGTGACGCCCTGCCTGGATGCAAATAACCTGTGTGCTGTTCCACACGGCCTGTTGAACGGCGCCATCAACGCATTCGACGCGCGCCTGCAAGCCGGCAGCCCGGCCATTGACGCCGGCAACCCTGCCACCGCCCCGCCTGATGATTTCAGCGGGCAGCCGCGTGACTCCCACCCGGACATTGGCGCTTGCGAATACAGAAAATAAAAGCCCCCGTTTCCGCGGGATGGTGGTTGAAAGGTCGCAGGCAGGGTTACGGGCAGGCGCAGTCGGTGACCTTTCCCAACCTGATCACATCCAAAATACCAACACGCCTACAAGGAAGGAGGCCGCGTTCGCAGCCAGGGACAAGGCAAAGCGCGGTCCTTTCGGCCCGCCAAAGGCGTAGACCAGCAGTCCCCACTCGACAAGTGCCACCAGGATCTCCAGGGTGGTCACGAGCAGGAGGGTGCCCTCCACGTTCAGGAAGGCCAGGACCAGGAGCAGGAGGTTCAGGACCGGGTTGGTGATGAAGTTGATCATCGCCATCGTCAGTTGAGAGGCACCCGTCCGAAATCCGAACAGCCAGGCGATCCCCCCTTCGATGGCCAGGGTCAGCAGCAGGACAAGAAGATACCTGCCCAGAAGGTCGAGCACAAGCGATCCGCTCAGGAGTTCTTCTTGGCGGCGTTGTTCTTCTTGATCGCCCGGATGACAAAGAACGCTACGACGGCGATCACAAGGACCACAGCCCCCAAGGCGACCAGCGCGCCCACCCCCAGGCCCAGGAGTATCACCGGCGGCGGGGCGACGTCTGCCGGCGGCAGAACGATGTCGAAGCGCGCCATCCGCACGGCAGAGAACAGGACCACACCAATCATTTGCAGGAATCCGGTTTTCATGTCATTCTCCTTAAGAGCCTATCCAAAAATCGACTGTGACGGCGCTCCCGTTCGGGAGTATTTCGCGAAAGCGCTGCCTGGAGCGAGGGCCTATTAGCGCTCTTCTTCCTTCTTGTAGAGCTGCATCTGGGATCGTTTGGCTGGCAGGCGCCAGCGGAAATGGGCATTGAACAAGCGCAGCCCGGCGTACAAGGCAACGACGGAAACGCAGATGGCGACGAAGACGATCCACGGCTGGCCGGTCCAGTCGCGCAGCAGCGTGAAGGTGGGAAAGGCGCCGATGATCAGGGCCAGCGTCGTCAGACCGAAGGCAAATCCAGCCTTCCCGGGCAGCATCTCGGTGACGCAGATGAGCGTGATCGGCATGCTTAGGTTGAACAGGAAGATGCCCGCGATCGCAAGGGCAGGGATGGGAGCAAAGAAGGCGAGCAGAGGGATCGAGACGGCCAGCCCGGACACGGCGACAGCAGCCCACCCGAATCGGTCCCCCAGGATGCCGCCCAATACCTTTCCCAGCACAACAGCCAGGGTCAGGATGATCAGCAGAAGCGGGTCCGACTTCCACGGCAGGACCAGGCCCAACCCGACCATGCTACGGATGGCAACAGAAAGGAGCAGCAGCAGGATGACTGCTTCGAACCAGCGCAGGTTTCCGGGCATTGCAGGCGGGGCAGCGATCTCCACCCGGGGGACAACCAGGATCAGTACCGCCGCGAACAACAGAAGGAGGATGAAGGGCCAGGCGACAAAGTCCCCACTCTTACCGATCATGATCCCGAGTGCCAGCCCAAGCGCCCCGGGTGCAACGTAGATGCCTGGCAGGGCTGCCTTCCCAGGAGCGAGGTTCAGACTGACCACCCCTCCCCCGACGTGGAAGAGAGCATTCCCGAGGCCGGCGACCACCGCCGCCAGCAGGGGGATCGGCGTTGACAGTGTGGCCGCGGCTACCAGCAGGATCCCCAATACAGCTGTCTGGGCAGGCACTTTATACCTGTCGACCAGCAGGCCGAAAACAGGTTGCGTGGAAAAGGCGATTACATTGTAAATGAGGACGAGCTGGAACAGATCCTGCGGGTCCTCCCGGCCCAAGGCGATAATGGCGAACAGGGTCGCCGCACAAGCCGCGTCCACCAACATATGGGCGGCGCTGTAGACCGAGATATTGCTCCAGATCAAATTTCTTGCCATGATCGCATCATATCTTGAAAACCAAGAATTCACACTTGTGGGCGTCGAAAACGTTATGGGCTGAATGTCTCCACCACAGAGAGCAATTTGCATGGCCTGATCGATCAGGAGATGCGGCAGATCAATGCCGGTCTCCTGCCTGTTTCATGCGGCTGCCAGATGGCGCTTCAACCCCTTCCAGCCAACCAGCCGGCGGGAATCTTCATCGTACAGGCGCAAGCCAAGGCATTTCACGCTCGAAAGCAGTGTCAGGGTGGGCACTTGTTGAAGGGCAGGGTTGTCACGGTAACATTCTTCCAGCCGGTAGTTGGGGGTTTTGGCACTCAAATGATGGATATGGTGAAAGCCAATGTTGCCAGTGAACCATTGAAGCAACCGGGGGAGCTTGAAATAAGAACAACCCTTCAACCCGGCCTCATAGAAATCCCAACTGGCGTGGCGCTCCCAGTAGACCCCTTCAAACTGGTGCTGCAGGTAGAACAAACAGACTCCCGTGGCCGAACCCAGGAACAGAACCGGGATTTGCACCAACAAGCAGGCCTTCCATCCGACCGTCAGGCACAGAATCGTATTGAGAACAACCAGGGCTATGTTCGTCCACCAGACACTGAGACGTTCGCGCTTCCCGGTGCTGGATGTGTAAAAACGGTTCACAATGCCAAAAACGATCGGCGCTCCAATGATAAACATGTTGAAGGGATTGCGCATCAGGCGGTAACCGATCTTCTTCCACCAGGGGGCAGCCAGGTACTCCTTGAGCGTCATTACATATACGTCCCCCACCCCCCGCCGGTCGAGATCACCGGCAGTGGCATGATGGATGGAGTGATCATGCCACCAGCGGGTCCAGGGTGTGAAAGTCAGGATGCCAGTGAGGATACCCACGATCTCATTGGCTCTCCTGGACGAAAAAAACGAACCATGACCGCAGTCGTGAAAAATGATGAAAGTCCGCACCATGAAGCCAGCGGTTGGAATAGCCAGTGCCAGTGTCAACCAATAAGAAACTTCCAGGCTGATGAACATTAACGCCCACAAGGTAATGTAAGGGATGAGCGTGTTGGCCAGCTGCCACAGGCTTCGCCGTCGATCAGGATGCTGATAAGGGGCGAGAGCCTTATGCAGATCGAGCTTTCGGTCCTGGATCGTTGACGCGTTCATCTCAAGCTTCCTATGAATAAGTATGTGGTTTTTTCCAACATATTCGCCCAAAATGGCGATGATCCTGACAAACTTGATTGTATTTTAGCATCATTCCTGTAGAATTCATCATCGGGTGATCCACTTTCATAAAGTAGATAAAAAACCCCCGTTTCCGGGGGGCTGGTGATTGATATGATCGCAGGCAGGGTTACGGGCAGGTGTAGGTGTTGCCCAATCCATCCGTGTTGATATCCACCCAATCGCCCTCTCCCAGGGTCATTGTTTTCACCAGGGTATTGCCAACACTCTGGTCGTAGGCGGCGTAATCGCCGGGCAGGACAACTGTCATGTGATTGGGATCAACCTGCCCTTCGAGCAGGACATTGATGGGGGTAATCTTCATTGGATGGTAGGTGCAGTTGCGGATGGTGATGGGCGCTGCGGCGGCGACGGTCATGACCGGCAGCGAACTGATGTCCCCAACAACGCTGCTGTAGGAGGTTGCAGTGGACACCCAGCCGAAAGAGGTCGGCATGGAGGGGATGGGGATATACAGCCAGTTGCCGTTCGAATCGCGGGCAGTGGCGACCGCGCTCTGAGTATCCATCAGGTAGCCGACCAGGTTGTAAGCAGTGCCGGGTCCGCGGCGGATGGAGAGGCTTCCGGTTGAGGCGGTGATGATGACGCCCAGGTCAGGAGTGGTGGTGGGAAATGATTCCACGGTGGCCGCTACCGTGGTCGGCGTTTTCGTGATCGCCGTCACTGGGACGATCGGGAGGGTGGTACCCTGGGAAGGTGCATCGGTTGCCATGGGGCTGGCTGCTGGAGCCAGGTTGCAGGCGGCGGTGAAGATCATGATCAAAACAATACTTAAGGGGCTCAGTTTTCTGGAATTCATTTTTTCTCCTAATAACAATCAACATAATTATGACATATATTATCCGAATTGAACAGGGATGACCAGGCAACCCCCGAAAAAAAAGCCCTCGGAACGGGGGCTTTTGTGACCGACCGGGAACTCGGCGTACCCTTATGGGTATGAAAACGGAAAGACGCCTCGTAAGAAGAGTCTTTTAGGTGACCGACCGGGAACTTACCATCCCCTTATGGGGATGAAGACCGAAACGAAAAGCCCCCGTTTGCGGGGGCTTCTGTGACCGACCGGGAACTTGAATCCCGAACCAACTGATTAAGAGTCAGCTGCTCTACCGATTGAGCTAGTCGGCCATGCGGACGGGGATTATACCGCAAAGAAGCCTTGTGTCAACACCTGGGTGATGAGCTATAATCGCCTCATGCCTGCCACCGAACCCATCCTTTTCTACGGCACCACCTGGTGCGGACTCTGCCGCCGGACCCGCCACTTCCTTGACCGCCACAACATCCCCTATTTCTGGCGGGACATCGATCGCGACCCCGAGGCTGCCGCCTTCGTCGAGAGCGTCAATCGCGGCATGCGCTCTGTCCCCACCCTCGTCTGGCCGGATGGCTCGCGGCTGGTCGAACCGGGGATGAAGGAGCTCGCTGCCAGGCTCGGTCTCCCCACCGAGTGATCAACGCCCCCCGGCCAGGATTACTCCTTCTTTTCCTCGCCTCGGCCTCCCCGCAGCAGGTGGTGCAGCCAGCGCCCCACCCAGGTGACCAGGACACCCAGCGAGAGCAATCCAGCCACCATCACCAAGATGAACTTCCACGTCGATGCTCCCGCCCGCTGCACCGTGCTGCGCAGGTGCTGGATGCGTCCCCCCAGGCCGTGCACGAATTCGGTGCGCGCTGCCACCGGGCGCAGGGTACTGGCCAATTTTTGCTCCAGTCTGGTTTCAATGTTCCTCGTGTTCATGCTTCCTCTCCTGCCAGGTCCGGCTCTTCCAGTTCTTCGCGCAGCGACAACAGCGTGCGGTGATACAGGCTTTTCACCGCTCCTTCACTGCGTCCCATGATCTGTCCGATCTCCACGTTCGACATCCGCTCCACGAATTTCAGGATCAACAGGTGCTGGCGCTCGGAAGGCAGCCGGCGGATGATGCGCAGCAGCGCCTCCTGGTCCTGGGTCTGCACCACCGCCGTTTCGGGCGGCGCGCCCTTGTAGTGGATGTCCGGGGCGTCCGAGAGAGGGATCTCCTGGTGGCGGGCGCGGTCGCGGTGCCAGTTGGCCACCAGGTTGTGAGCGATGCGGTACAGCCACGCCGAAAACGGCACGCCGCGGTCGGTGTAATTGTGAATATGGTTCAGGGCGCGGTAGAACACGCGGGCGGTCAGGTCCTCGGCGTCATGCACATTGCCGGTGCGGTAATAGACATAGTTGAAGATCCGCTCCACGTACGTCTCGTAGAGGCGCCCAAACGCATCGGCTTCGCCCTGCGAGGCGCGCTGCAGGGTCTCTTCTTCGCTCAGTTCGGGCAAATCATCACCTTGCTGGCGGGTCTGCATGAAAAAACCCCGCCGGGTTCCTGGAGTTGCGGCTGCCTCGGGCTGCCGCACGGGCCGAAATCAGACAGAGTATATCATGTTTGATTGTGCTATAATTACTCTGCATGGGCAGCACCATCGCCCGGGAACCTGACCCCGCTCAACGGGGCAACTTCCTTCTTTCCTGGGGATGACAGGTTTCGACGGGAGAAGCTGGTCCCGGAATGCGAGCCGAGCGGCGCCGAACTCGTAAACTCCGCGCAAAAAAACAAGTGCCAATAACACTTCTTACGCCGCCATGCCCCTCGCTGCATAAGCGATGAGCTAACCGGCTGGTCTCCTTCGTGAGGCCACGTCCACCCGACCCATCCCCTGCCCTGGGAAGGGACTGGGCGAACCAATGGACAGGGTGCCGCGCAGGATGCCGCTCACTGCGTGAAAGAGGGTCTTCGGACCTGGCGGCTGGCCTGCAGGCTCGTTTTGCCGGATGAGCAGCCTGCGGCGACAAGCCTCAACCGGCTACGCTCGTAGATTTTCGAGGGTCGAATCTTTCGGACGCGGGTTCGATTCCCGCCATCTCCACTCCCAGAGTGGATCCCCCGCCAGGCGGGGGAGAAAAGAACCAGTGGGATTGCCACTGGTTCTTTGTGTTTGAAAAGAGGTGCGGGTCTCAGCGCTTCAGGCTGTAGAGATGCCGGTCGGCTTCCGCCAGCAGCGACTGCGGCGTCATCCCCGGCTGGTACTGCGCCACGCCGACGCTCATCCCCAGGCGTTCCTTTCCATACCTGTTCGCCACCGACGCCGTCAACTTGTCGGCAATGCCCTGCGCCTGGACCTGGTCGGTTTCCGGCAGGATCAGCACGAACTCATCCCCCCCAAAGCGTGCCAGCAGGTCCGCCGACCGCACCTGCTCGCGGAGATGCGTGGCGATTTCCTGTAGCAGCCCGTCGCCCTTCAGGTGCCCGTGGGTGTCGTTGTATGCCTTGAAGTTGTCGATGTCCATCATCAGCACGGTCAGGGGATAGGCATAGCGCGCCGCGCGCTTGATCTCGCGCTGGAAGGTCTCATTGAAATAGTGCCGGTTGTACAGCCCGGTCAGCGCATCCGTGATGGCGATCTTCTGCATCTGCTCGTACATGCGCCGGTTGTTGCGCAGCAGCATGTACTGGCGCACCAGCACCAGCGCCGCCAGCACGAACACGCCGATCAGCGTGTAATACAGCCGCGGGTCAAGCCGCAGCAGGCTGACCGCAGAGATGAACATCAGCGCCAGCCCCAGGATCGGCGCCACATACACCAGGCTGTTGCGCAGCAGGGGGGTGAACGATTCGATGCCTCCGCTCAGCGGGTCGGTCTTCTGCACCGCCGCGGCGAACAGCATTGCCCAGAACGACGCCAACCACAGGATGTTGAGCGGGGCAAAGGTGAATGGGATCTGGTAGGTCTGCAGCACCGCGAAGATCACGTCCGCCACGGTCATGAACACCATGCTCGCGCTCAGGAAGGTCACCACCGCCCGGCCCACGTTCTGCAGGTCCCTCTGGATGAGCGAGAGCAGCCCCGCCAGGATGAACAGGTCCGCCACCGGGTAGGCAAAGGCGACGATGTCCCCCACGGTGTTCCCGCCGCTCTGGCGCATCGGCGCCAGGATGAAGTACCACAGGAACAGCCCGCCGAGGATCAGGATGATGCTCATGTCCAGCGCCAGGAGGACGCGCCGTTCCTGCTGGAGCGGGGCGAACGGCAGGCTTGCCACCCCCGCCAGCATCAGCGGGTAGAACAGCAGGTAAAAGCCGTCGGCAAGCGAGGGGAAGGGGTCGATCTTGAGCACCAGGTCGTTGTACAACCAGATGCCCTCGGCAACCGCATTGCACACCGCCGCCAGGGCGATCAAGAGCCACGCTCGCCGGATCGGGCGGGGGTTTTTCTTATCCGCCGCAATGCCAAAGCCGAACGCGGCTGTCGTCCCCGTTAAAAAGATCATCCCGGCACTCGAGAGCAACGACTCCAGTTCCGGGGGATAGTTCTGGGTGAGCACCCAGATCGTCTGCAAGCCGATCGCCAGCGCACTGATGGTGATCAGCCCGATATAAAAAGAACGCATGGGCAGGATGCGGTTTGATCTCATCTTCAAGGAGCAGGGGGGCGGTTTGAGATCCGCGGCGCCCTTTCGAGCGCCGCGGAGTGCGGAAACATTATGAAGCCGGGGGCAGGTCGCCGGGCGGGAGGATCTCCTCTGCCGTGACGGCCTTCTTCTTTTTCAGGGTCAGCACCGGCACGAGCACTGCCACGGCAATGCCCAGGATCGCCAGGCACAGGAAAGCTGCGCCCCAGCCTGCTGCCAGGTTGCCATAGCCGTTGACGAAATCGGGCATGCCACCGAACAAGGTGACCACGCCGGATACGCACAGGCTCAGCCCGGGGCAGCCGCAGAACAGGATCGCGGCCACCGTTCCGACGATCGCCCAAGTCTTCTTGTTGTCCTTTTTCTCTTCCATGCTGCATTCTCCTTTTTGTCTGATTTAACTGCTGAAAGTATACAGTCGTTGGGGTCAGAGCGCAAGTGCCGCAGGCAGGGCAAATCTTTTCAGCCTACAACTCTGCCGCGCGGCGTGCGATGCGGTCCTGCGCCCGGGCAATGAACTCCGCCAGCGGGATGTTATCGGCACGCGAGCCGTCGCGCACCCGCAGCGAGACCTGCCCGGCGTTGGCTTCGTTCTCGCCCACCACCAGCATGTAGGGCACCTTCATCAACTGCGCTTCGCGGATCTTGGCATTCATCCGCTGAGCGCTCAGGTCGGCGCTGGCACGGATGCCCAGGTCCACCAACTGGCGCACGATCCCCTGGGCATACTCGTTCTGGTTGTCAGTTATTGGGATGACGCGGGCATGTTCCGGGGAAAGCCAGGCGGGGAAGTTGCCGGCGTAATGCTCCAGCAGGAAGCCGACCATGCGCTCGTGCGTGCTCAGCGGGGCGCGGTGGATGCACAGCGGCGTCTCCTCCACCCCTTCCTTGTTCATAAACACCAGCCCAAAGCGCTCCGGGACGGCAAAATCCACCTGGTTGGTGGCCAGCGAGAACTCGCGCCCGATCACCGACCAGATCTGCACATCGATCTTGGGGCCGTAGAAGGCCGCCTCGTCCTGCGCCTCGACGTACGGCACGCCGCCGTTCTGCATCGCCCGCCGCACCATGTCCTCGGTTTTCAGCCACAGGCGCTCGTTGTCCACGTACTTCTTCCCTAGCCCCTGGGGGCTGTGCAGGCTGAAGCGCATCACGTACTTCTCGATCCCAAAGAGGTCGAAGTATTTCTTGTACAGGTCGATCACGCCCATGAACTCCTGCTCGAACTGTTCCTCCGAGCAGTAGATGTGCGCATCGTTCATCTGCATCGAGCGCACGCGCATCAGCCCGAACAACTCGCCTGATTTCTCATAACGGTAGCACGTGCCGTACTCGCCCAGGCGGATGGGCAGGTCGCGGTACGAGTGCGGGCGGGCGGCAAAGATCTTGTGGTGCATCGGGCAGTTCATCGGCTTGACGTAGTACTTCACGCCTTCCAACTCCATCGGCGGGAACATCGACTCGGCGTAGTAGGGTAGGTGCCCGGAGCGGATGAACAGGTCTTCCTTGGTCAGGTGCGGTGTGCGCACGCGCAGGTAGCCGGCCTTGTCCTCCAATTCCTTGGCCAGCCGTTCCAGTTCCTCGATGATCACCCCGCCGTGGGGCAGCCACAGCGGCAGGCCGGGGCCTACCTCTTCATCAAAGATGTAGATCTCCAGTTCCTTGCCCAACTTGCGGTGGTCGCGCGCTTTGGCTTCCTCCAGCATCTTCAGGTGGTTCTTCAGTTCGTCCGGCGTGCGCCAGGCCGTCCCATAGATGCGGGTGAGCATCTTATTGTGCTCGTCGCCGCGCCAGTACGCCCCGGCGATGGACATCAACTTGAAGGCCGAGGGGTTGATCTGCCGCGTGGACTCCACGTGCGGGCCGCGGCACAGGTCGGTGAAGGTGTCGTGCTGGTAAATGGAGATCTCCGGCTTCACCTCCAGCGGGTTGCCGTATTCATCCGTGCCGCCCTTTTCCAGGCCGTCGATCAGTTCCAGCTTGTAGGGCTGGTCCTTGAAGAGCTGGCGCGCCTCTTCAGCAGAGAGCACCTTCTTCTGGAACAGGTGCCCCGCCGAGATGATCTGGCGCATGCGCTTCTCGATCTTCTCCAGGTCCTCGTTGGTCAGCGGCTGGGGCAGGTCGAAATCATAGTAGAAACCGTTCTCCACCGGCGGGCCGATGGTGTACTTGGCCTCGGGTTGGAATTCCAGCACCGCCTGGGCCATCACGTGGGCAGCCGAGTGGCGGATGCGGTAGAGCTGCGAGTCTTCATATCTTTCTTCGATTTGCGGGTTCATATTTTTCTCCTTGCTGTTCGGTGCTTTGCAGCCGCAGGCGGGAAGGGCGATCCCGGGGTGCGGCTAGCGGCCTCCGGGTCGCCGGGAAGTGAGGGTATTTTCTTCAGGCATGGCGACCTCCTCTAATAAAAAAACTCGCCCAAAGACGGGGCGAGAATGCTGGCGCACACACGCGGTTCCACCCGATTTGCCCACAACTGCAGGCATCTCTGAGGCCGTTAACGGGGCCAGCCGTTCCGCTTACTTGCCAGGGGGGTGCTCCTGGGGTTCTGCGTTCCGCTCGCGGGTGGTTTTCTGCGGGGCTCGCCGGGGAAGGCTCTCAATCCTTGGCCTTCCCTCCCTGTCGGTCTGCGCCGCGCGTACTCGTCCCGGTCAGCGCGTTCTCATATATTGATGGCTTATTATATGCCGCTTTGTGCGCCTGTCAAGCGGCCTTTTCGGGCGGCGGGGATGTGTTGCGTGGCTGCGGGGATTGGACGCGTTGCAGCCAATGATGATCGAATGGTTCCTGCCTTCTGCGCTGCGGAGCACGGCGTACTCCAATGCGGAGAGAGGGTGAGGTTAATCTACCCCACCCTTTCCGCCAAACTGAGGAGAGCGGTCAGAATGGGGAATATAGGAACAGGAATGATGAACCCCGATAGTGCCGGGGCAGGCGGACCGGAACGGAGATTCCTTTCTGGCATGGTTTTTGCCCGATGGGGGCTCGGCCCCCACCCAACCTCCCCCATTTGCGGCCCGCGAAGTGCGGTGGTTCGAAAATGGGGGAGGGTTGATGGCAGGGCGAGGGGACCGCTTTTCCTGCGGTGACGATGTCGTCGCAACGACACAGACGGGGGAACCTTGCGAGCTATTCCTCGCCGTCGTCAGCGGGGGCGCTGGGCTGGTCGAGGCGCACCAGTTCGCCATGGACGTTGATCACCACCTTGAAGCCCGACATGCCCATGTAGGCGCGCGCCTCCTCGGGGATGCCCGCCTGGAGCAGGGCGTCGAACTGCTTGTCGATGTTCTTCAACTGGTTCTCCAGCAGGGCGCGCGAGAAGATGTCCTCGCTGCCCAGCATCTTGGCAGCCTGGGCGGAGAGCAGGCCCTCGTTGCCGCGGATCTGTTCGTGCATGGCTTCCAGCACGGCACAGTCCACCTGGGCGCAGGGGATGTGGCGCTTGAAGCCGGCATCGTCCACCACGTAGCAGGCTTCCTCGCCCACAGTGGCGACGGTCACCGGGCGGTCGGACTCATCCACGATGAGTCCCGCAAAGAGCGGTTGGGTGGCCATGCTTTAGACCGGATCCTTGTCTGCCATGTGGGCGGCGACGATGATGGCGGTGGCCAGCGAGAGGCGAGGGTCGAGGCTGGCGGTGGCGGTGAGACCCAGGTCCACGAGCATGTGGTGCCCCACCAGGACGGATTTCTGGCGCAGTTCCGCCACGGGCTGGTCGTTGACGGTGATGTAGAGGATCTTCGGCAGCACGCCCTCGGTCATTTCGTGGAGGATGGCCCTGCCGGTGCTCTTCTCGCGCACCTGCGCGAGCACTGCGCCCCGGGCGTCCAGGATGGCCCAGGAATCCTCGAAGAACCCGTTCCAATCCACAGCGATGCCGCCCAGCGTTTCGCCGCCGGCAGCGTCCTGCACGGAGTAGAATTCACCATAGTCGGGGTGGTCGCTGTCCTGGAGCTGCAGCACTTCCTGCTTCTTCTTGTCATCGGCGTAGACATGGAAGGTCTTGAACGGCTTGCTCCATTTGGTCTTTCTCTCGATGAACAGCACCGCTTCGTTCTGCGGGTTGAACAGGCGGAACTTGCCGGCGATGGACAGTCCCTGGGGTTTGAGCGCGTAGTTGCGGAAGGAGAATGCCGTGTGCATCGGGTGGATCCTTTGTGTGCGCGCCGGCTAGCTCTGCTGTTTGCCTTCGATGATCGCCAGCAGGGTGGCGGCGGCGATGGCGATGCGCCGGTCCAGGCGGCGGGCGGTGTCCATGCTGAGATCGAGGTCCATGTTGAAAGAGAACAGGTTGAAGCGCTGGCGCAGGTCGGCGAGGCGCACCCCGCCGAGCAGCAGGTCGTAGTTCTGGGGCACCAGGCTGCCCGTCAGGAAGCGGCGCAGCAGCGCTTGCCCGACGCTGTCCTCCTGGAGGATGCCGACCACCTGGTCGCTGGCATCCAGCACTTCCCACTCATCGCGCACCATCGAGCGCCAGCCCTTGCGGCGCAGGGTGGCGACCTTCTGGTTGAAGCCTGAGTCGAAGATGTCGTAGGCGGCGTTGAAATCGACGATGTTGCGCGCCTGGATGAGCAGCACTTCCTGCGACTTGGCCTCGTCGGCATACACGCGGATATCCTCGCGCAGGCGGAACATCTTCTGCTCCACGTAGAGCACCAGTTGGTCCTGCGGGTTGTAGAAGCGCAGTTTGCCGGTGAGGGCAAAGACCTGGCGTTTGAGCAGGTAGCGGTCGTATTGAAAAGCAGGGTTCATCGTTCACTCCTTGAGCGAGAAGTTTGGGACTGCAGGACGTGCACTTGCGTACCCGTGTTGGGCGCCAGCAACAGGCGCTCGCCTGCGGGCACCCGCGGAGAGGTCCAATGGTAGACCCAGCGGGCATCCGCGGGCAGCAGGTTGATGCAGCCGTGGCTGTGTGGGGCGCCGAAGTCATTATGCCAGTAAGTGCCGTGGATGGCAATCCCCCCCGCGGTAATGTAACTGTCCCAGGGGACGCCGGGCAGGTCGTAGATGGAGGCGTCGTCGTAGCCGCCGGCCATGTGGCAGGTGGGGCGCTTGTGGAAGGTGCGGTACCAGCCGGTGGGGGTCTCGAAGCCGCGCTTCCCAGTGGCTGCCCGGGCGGCGTACACCAGCTCCCCGCCCTCGAAGGCGTAGAGCATCTGCTCGTCGAGGATCACCTCCAGGTGCTTTTCGTCGTCGGGGACCCCCGGGGTGAGGGGAGCGGGCTCGTCCGGCTCCCGCAGGTGCAGCCCGGCGGGGCGGGTGTAGTAGTGCGACTGCCACAGGTTGTCGTAGCAGCGGTACCACAGGCTGCCGTCGCGCTGGTCGGTCACCAGGGCGTTCACCCAGTGCGCCGAAGCGTAGTACAGACGCGGTCCCGGGGTGGGGGAGCGGTTGACTGCCCATTGGGAATCGGCGCAGGGGATGCTCACCTCGCCCACCAGCCCGGCGGCGGGGATCTCCAGGCGGGTCTCGTTCAGGCGGGTTTCCACCGGCTGGATGCCGCCCGAATAGACGTAGCCACCGTCCTCCAACTGGAACCAGGTACGGTTGTAGTCAGCGGGGTCGCCGCCGGTGACCCGTGCGGACAGGCTGACCAGGTTGTCGAAGAGCAGCGAGCCGACCTGTTCCCCCTGGAAGGAAGGAGAGACGCGCACCTTCATGCGGCTGTAGAGCACGCGGCCCTGTCCCGGCAGGGGGGCTGCCTGCGCTTCGCCGAGGCGCAGGTCGGAGAAGAGTACGCCGAGCAGGGCGGCTGCGCTCAATTTCAGGAAGTCGCGCCGGGTGAGCAGGACGGGGGTCATGGGGGGTTAGTAGTGCACGTTGACCAGGATGCCCATCGGCGCCCAGTAGAACAGCCACTGGGCATCCGGGGTGTACATGTTGACGCAGCCGTGGCTCATCGGGGTGCCGAAGTTGCTGTGCCAGTAGGTGCCGTGGATGCCGTAGCCCTTGTAGAAGTACATTGTGTAGGGCACATCCGGCAGGTAATAGCCATCGCCAGCCATGAGGGTGTATTCGAACTTCATGTACACGTGGAACTGCCCGACCACGGTGGGGAAGGCGGGCACGCCGGTGGAGACGAGGAAACCCGCCACGACGGTGTTGCCTTCATAGGCATACAGCATCTGGTCGGAGAGGTCCACATCAATCCAGCGCACGCCGCCGCTGCCCGGCACGGAGGTGGGCGGGCGCTCGGTGGCTGGCTGGAAGGGGGTGCTGGTGGGCCAGGGGGTGTTGGACGGCGTGAAGGTCAGCGTGGGGGTGGGCGTCTCGGTGGGGGTGAAGGTGGGG
>JBGSVI010000044.1:0-15148 GCA_041753035.1 Anaerolineales bacterium
TCGCTAGATCGAGATGTGAATGCAGCGTGTAATATTCTGATCAGGGCGGGACACGCCCTTTGGGACGAAAGCACAGCCACTGGGCTAAGGCTGTCCCAAGAAGCCCCGCCGCTTTAGCGACTGGGGAGTGTCACATCATTACTACCTTGCCAGGGGTCGCATTCAAGGAATGTTACGATACGCGCGTGTTGGTAGAAATCGATGGGGTGAAGGTTAATTTCATTGACCGCGAAAATCTTAGGAAGAACAAGAAAGCTACCGGGAGACTACAAGATTTGGCAGACCTTGAGAAGTTGGCATAAGTTTCGATCAAGAGCGGTTCAAGACCGGCTTCAGCGGACGCTCCGCCTGCCCCCTTCGGGGGTACCCTTGCGGGTATGATATTTCCTTCGGAGACGATGTACCCTACGGGTATGATATCTCCTTCGGAGAAGATGTGCTTCGCGACGGCGTCGCGCCAGTAACGCAAACCGTTATAAAAAACATCCCCGCCGGGAGGCGACTCCGGGCGGGGATGGGGTTTAAGCGATGATCCCCATCAATCCACCGTCAGCGTCTTGGACAGGTTCCTGGGGAAGTCCGGGTCGAAGCCGCGCGCCACGCTCATGTGATAGGAGAGCAGTTGCAGCGGCAGCACCGCCAGCAGGGCGGCGATCTCCGGGGTGGAATGGGGCAGCAGGATCAGGTCGCTGGCATTCGCCCGCAGGCGCGCATCCTCCTCGCCGATGGCGATGGCGCGTGCTCCGCGGCAGGTCACCTCGTTGATCCCGCTGACGATCAGCCCCACGTCCCCCGGTCCCGCCGCGAACAGGATCGGGAACCCTTTGGTCACCGCCGAGAGCGGCCCGTGCTTGAACTCGGTGGAGAGCATCCCCTCGCAGTGCGCGTAGGTGATCTCTTTCAGTTTCAGTGCCCCTTCTAGGGCGATGGCGTAGGTGGCGCCGTAGCCCAGGCAGTACAGGTCGTTCCAGGCGTTCACCACCGGCGCCAGCGCCTGCACCTGCGGAGCAGCCATTTCCAGGGTCTGCTCCATCAGGTCGGGGATGGCCTCCAGTTCCTTCGTGCTGCGCCCCGCCAGGCGGTATGCCAGGTACAGGAAGGTCACCACCTGGTTGGTGAAGGTCTTCGTCGCCGGCACCGAGATCTCGTAGCCGCAGCACAGCGGCAGTGTGAGGGCGGTCGCCTTGGTCAGCGTAGAGCCGATCATGTTCGCCAGCCCGTAAGCAGCCATGCCGCGCCCCTCGGCGATCTGCAGCGCGTTGAGCACGTCCTTCGTCTCGCCCGACTGGCTGACGAACAAGCCCACGTCCTCGTGGTTCACCGCCGGGGCATACTGGGGCACGAACTGCGGCGCCAGCACCGGGACCGCCGCCCGCCCCGCCACCTGGGCGAAAAAGACCGCCCCCGCCAGGCAGGCGTGGTAACTTGTCCCGCAGCCGATGAAATACAGGTGCCGGGCGCTGCGCATCTTCTCGATCAGCGCGGCGACATCGGGTGACCCGTCCAGCATATGCAGCACCTCACGTGCCACCTGCCCCTGCTCGTGGATCTCCTTCAACATGAAGTGCGGGTAGCCGCCCTTCTGCACCGCGTCCATCGTCTGGGTGATGAGTTCCGTCTCCCGCTCGATCAGCGAACCGTCCTTCACCGAGCGCAGTTCCACCCGCTCCGCCCACAGGGTGACGATCTCCCCATCGTTCATGCGTACCACACTGCGGGTCAGCGGTAGGATGGAAGGCAGGTCGGAGGAGACGCAGGTGAAGCCTTCCCCCAGCCCCACCACCAGCCCGGAACCCTTCTTGAAGGCATACAACTTGTCGTCATCGATGCGCCCGATCACGAAGGCATAATCCCCCTCCAGGTCGCCGTACGCCAGGCGGATGGCGTCGATGAAGTCGTAGCCCTTGTTGATGTAGCGCTCCACGGCGTGCACGCACGATTCGCCGTCGTTCATCGAGCGCACGGTCAGCCCCTCCGCCATGAACTGCTGGCGCAGTTCCACGTTGTTGACCACGTTGCCGTTGTGCGCTCCCACCAGGTCGCCGTCCGAGTCGATGTGCGGCTGGGAATTGACCTGCGAAGGCTCGCCGAAGGTCGCCCAGCGCAGTTGGGTGATGCCGCGGCTTCCCGCCATCTCGGCAAAGTTGTATTTCGCCGCCACCTCGTCCACGCGCCCTACGTCCTTGCGCAGGTCGATCGTGCTCCCGGAGATGGTCGCCGCGCCCACCGAGTCGTAGCCGCGGTAGGTCAGGCGCCGGGCGGCCTCGATGAGGATCGGGCCCAGGGGTTGGGTCTCTTTGGTCACAATTCCGAAGATGCCGCACATGGTTGTCTCGTTCTCCTCAGGTTGGGTTACCTACTTGCCAAGTGTATCATACGCCGGAGGGCGTACTTTCATCGCTGCGCGGGGCGCGGTTGGCCCTGCCTGCCTGCATCCAGGCGACCAGGAACAGGACCGCCGGGGGCACCACCAGCACCCAGATGATCAGGAAGGCGGGTGTCCAGAAGCCCTTGACCAGGAAGAAAGACACCTCGCGCAGGGTCATCGCCCCCAGGGTCAGCAGCGCGCCGCCGGCCTCCCAGCGCCAGGCGAGCAACAGCCCCACCACCGCCGCGCCCCACAGTCCCACCAGGAACCAGTCCACTGCCGGGAGCGGCTCGGAGGTGGGCGAGCGGAACATGAGTTGCACCACCACCAGCGCCAGCACCGCCCCGCTCCAGATGCGCGCAATCCAGCGCACCGTGTTCCCGCCGGGAGCTTTCTGCTTTGTCTCGCTCATTCTGCCTCCTGCCCCACCCTGCGCCCATAATAGTATTGCCCGCACAGCCGCCCATTGAACTCCGCCACCTCGGGCAAATAGCCCCAGCGCGCAAAGGCGAACTTCTCCAGCAGGGCGATGCTGGCGGCGTTCCATTCCAGCAGGATCGCCAGGTACACCCGTTTGCCGATGCGCGAGGCGTCTGCCAGGGCATGCGCCAGCAGGGCGGAACCGATCCCGGCTCCCCGGTGGGCAACCTCCACGTAATACGAGACCTCCCCCGTGCGGCGCAATGCCGGGCGCCCGCGGTAGGCGCTGACCGACAGCCAGCCCAGCACCTGCCCGTCCTGCTCGTAGACATAAATGGGGTGCTTCTCCGCGGTGTGTTCCTGGAACCACCCCAGCCGCTCTTCCACCTGGAAGGGCGCGGTGTCTGCCGTGGCATTTCCTGCCGCAATGGCTTGATTATAGATCGCCACGATGTACGGCAGGTCTTCAAGGGTGGCGAGGCGCGGGTCCGTCATGGGGTGCTCCAGGGGCAGCCCTGCGGCTGCCCCTTGCTTGTGAATTCTGTTCAGGTTGGGTGTCCTACTCTGCTTCTTCCGGCAGCCAGCAGCACAGCACCAGTTCCCGCGCCGCCTTCACCTCGTCCATGCGCCCGAAGGGCGTGTTGTGCGGCGCCTCGTGCAGCAGGGCTGGGTTCGTCCTGGCTTCTTCGGCGATCTGGATCAGCGCTTCGGCGAAGGCGTCCAGCGTCCCCTTGTTCTCCGTCTCGGTTGGCTCGATCATCAGCGCCTCGTGGACGATGAGCGGAAAATAGTTCGTCGGCGGGTGGTACTTGTAATCCATCAGCCGCTTGGCAATGTCAAGGGCGCGCACATCGCTGCCCGCCACCTTGCCCTCAGCAACGAATTCGTGCATGCAGATGCGGTCGTAGGGCACGTGATAGGTGTTCCGCAGGCGGGCCAGCAGGTAATTGGCGTTCAGAACTGCGTATTCGGCGATCTCGCGCAGCCCCTGCGGGCCATGCATGGCAATATAGGTGAAGGTGCGCACCAGCATCCCAAAATGACCATGGAAGGCTTTCACCCGCCCGATGCTGTGCGGCGGTTCATAATAACCGAACAGCGGCGGCTGGTTCTCGTCGCCCTCTTCCAGGATCGTCACCAGCGGTGTGGGCAGCAGATCGGCCAGTTCCTCCGTCACGCCCACCGGGCCGGAGCCCGGTCCGCCGCCGCCGTGCGGCGTGGAAAAGGTCTTGTGCAGGTTGAAGTGCATCACGTCGATGCCCAGGTCGCCCGGGCGGACGATGCCCAGCAGGGCGTTCAGGTTGGCGCCGTCGCCGTAGACCAGCCCACCGCAGGCATGCACGATGCGGATCACTTCCTCCACGTTCTCATCGAACAGGCCCAGCGTGTTGGGGTTGGTCAGCATCAGACCCGCCACGCGGTCATCGCAGGCCGAGCGCAGGGCGGCAAGGTCAATGTTGCCGTGCGCATCCGAGGGGATCTGCACGATCTCCAGTCCCACCACGCCCGAGGAAGCCGGGTTGGTGCCGTGCGCCGAATCGGGGATCAGCATCTTCACCCGCTTGCTGTCGCCGCGCTGCTTGTGGTAGGCGCTCATGATCAGCACGCCGGTCAACTCGCCGTGCGCGCCGGCAGCCGGCTGCAGGGTCACCGCGGCAAAGCCGGAGATCTCCTTCAGCCATTCCTGCAGGGTATACATGAGCAAAAGGTTGCCCTGCACCGTCTCGATCGGCTGTAGCGGGTGCGTGCAGGCAAATCCCGGCAGGCGGGCGGTATCTTCATTGATCTTCGGGTTGTATTTCATCGTGCAGGAGCCGAGTGGGTAGAAGCCGCCGTCCACGCTGTAGTTGAACGTGGAAAGGCGCATGTAATGGCGCACCACGTCCACTTCGGCCAGCTCCGGCAGCGGCAGGTCACTGCGCAGCAGTTCCTGCGGCAGCGCACTCACCGGCACGTCCGCAGCGGGGAAGGTCACCCCCGTGCGTCCCGGCGAAGAGAGTTCGAACAGGGTCGGTTCTACGATCTTAGCCATGGCTTGCCTCCCCCAGGATTTCCACCAGGGCGTCGATTTCTTCTCTCGTGTTCATCTCGGTCACCGCGATCAGCATGTGGTCCTTGAGCGCCGGGTAATCCTGTCCCAGGTCGTAGCCGCCCAGGATGCCGTGGTCCAGCAGGTGCTGGTTCAATTCCGCCACCGGGCGGGGGCAGCACAGCGAGAATTCATGGAAATAAGGGCTGGCAAAGCACAGCCCGTACCCGGGCAGGCGGCTGAGTTGATCCGCGGCGTAATGTGCCTTGTGGTAGCACAGTTCCGCCACCTGGCGCAGCCCGCTCTTGCCCAGCGCCGCCAGGTACACCGCCGAAGCCAGCGCCATCAGGCCCTGGTTTGAGCAGATGTTCGAGGTGGCGCGCTCGCGCTTGATGTGCTGTTCGCGGGCGGTCAGGGTCAGCACGTAGGCGCGCTGCCCGCGGTTGTCCTCCGTTTCGCCCACCAGGCGCCCGGCCATCTTGTGCACGTACTGCCGCCGGGTGGTGAAGAATCCCAGGTACGGCCCGCCGAACGAAAGCGGGATGCCCAGCGGCTGTCCTTCCCCGACGACGATATCGGCGCCCATCTCCCCCGGGGTCTTCAGCAGCGCCAGTGCCGTCGGGTTGGCTGCCACGCACACCAGCGCCCCTTGCGCATGCGCCTCGGTGATGAGTTCGCTGTAATCATAGATGCGCCCGAAGAAATCCGGGTACTGCACCACCACCAGGGCGGTATTGGCATCGATCTGCGTGCGCAGCATCTCCGCCCCGCTCTGCAGGTCGGCCTGTGGGTCATCGCCGGCCAGTTCCAGCCCCATTCCCTGGGTGTAGGTGCGCAGCACCTGGCGGTACTGCGGGTTGACCGCGGGGGAAAGCAGCACTTTCGTGCGCTTGCCGCGGAACTGGGCATAGGCCAGGTTGGCTGCCTCTGCTACTGCCGTCGCCCCATCGTAATGCGAGGCATTGGACACCTCCATGCCGGTCAGGGCGGTGATCAGTGACTGGTACTCGAAGATCGACTGCAGTGTGCCCTGCGACACTTCCGGCTGGTAGGGCGTGTAGGCGGTGTAGAACTCGCCGCGCCGCAGGATGTGATCCACCACCGAGGGGATGTAATGGTTATATGCCCCCGCGCCGAGGAAGCAGACCAGGTCACGCGTGGTCTCGTTGCCGCTGGCAAGTTCGCCCAGATCAACGGCGGCTTCCATCTCGGTGACTGCCGGGGGCAGGGTCAGGTCCGGAAAACGATGGCGTGCCGGGACATCCTTGAAGAGGTCCTCGATCGTCTTGACGCCGATCACCTCCAGCATCGCCTCCCGCTCCGCGGGACTGGTGGGAATATAGGTCATCTCGATTCTCCCGCCTGGAAGACCAGGCACACGAACTAGTGGGCGCGCTCTTCGCAGTAGGTGGCGTAGGCAGCCGCATCCAACAGGCCGCTGCTGTCGGCGCCTTCCACCTGCACCATCCAGGCGGCGCCAAAGGGATCGCTGTTGAGCACTTCGGGGTTGCCGCTCAACGCTTCGTTGACCGCCACCACCTTGCCGCTCACCGGTGCGTAGGATTCCGCCGCCGCCTTGACCGATTCGACCGAGGCGATCGTCTTGCCCGGCGTGAGCGTGTCGCCAACAGCGGCGACAATTTCCACGAAGACGATATCCGACAGCTGACTTTGCGCATAGTCGGTCAAGCCCATCTTGCCGCTGACCGGGTCGAACCACTCGTCAGACTTGGTGTACTTGAGGGTCGCAGGAATGTTCATCTTTTTCTCCTTGGGTTGATTTGATTTTGGCAAATGAAAAAGCGCACGATTCCATATCGTGCGCCTCTGTGATTGACCTGAGAGATTCGCCCTGCTGCCTGCGCAGGGCTTGCACCGTCGGTGTTCCCGCGAGGGAACTTTCCAGAGGATCCCGGCACACGGTCCTTTGTACCTGAGAGTTTCGCCCGGTTTCGCCTGTCCCGGGTTTGCCCCTTCGGTGCTCCTGCTGCGCTTTTCATATACCCTCCAGCCGGAGTCTCTTCCCTGTGCCACCTGATCTGTAATGTGGATGCATTGTACGAGCAAGGGGGAGGAGAGTCAAGTTAAAAAGCAAAGAACTGCACTCGCCCTGCGGGGCGAACGCAGTTCTTTGTAGAATACCTGCTTTCAGGCGCCGGTAAGCGTGCCGCGCACCCAGTCGCCCACCAGCCAGTACTTGAAGTCCTTCCCCTCGCTCACCTGTACTGCGCCGATCACGCCGTAGATCAGCGCACCCACCGGCATCAGCGCCAGCACCAGGGTCAGCGCCAGGGCGAATGGGATCAGTACCACGCCGATGACGATCGCCGACAGGCTGCCGACGATCGCCCACATGCCGCCGATCAGGATCCCGCCGCCGAACCACCAGATCAGTTGGAACAACCCCGCCTGCAGGGCATGGTAAGCCACGAAGCGCGAGCGTTCCTTGTACACCAGGAAGATGATCAGCGCGGCGATCGGTCCGACAAAGCCGGTGATCAGGTTGAGCAGCACGCTCAGGTGCGCCAGCATGCCCCAGGTGCGCTCATCGCCGGGACCCAGTTGTTCCGGCGGTAGGGTCGCCTTGGGCGTCACGGGTTCCACCGGTGGGACCGGGGGCAGCGCTTCGAGCGGTTCGATCCGGACAGGGATGTTCGTCTTATCAGTCATTTTGATCTCCTTGGGTAAAAATGAATGCACACCTATCTTACGTCCCTCCCCCGTCCAGGTTGCAAAAATAGACCCCACTGTGGTGGGGTCTATTTTGATCTCTTTCCCTGTCTCAAGGTTCGCACGCTCCCGGCGATCTTCTGCCGCAGCCCGCTGACCCATTTCCGCACGGCGGGCAGCCTGAGCACCAGCAGGAGCACCACCAGCAACCCCCACAGCAGCGGTTTGACGATGTCGCCGCTCAAGGTGAACAGGTTGCCCTTCTTGGCCCAGGCGTAGTGCAGGATGACCAGCAGCCCGGCGGCGTACGCCAGGCGGTGCAGGGATTTCCACCTCTTTCCCATTTTGCGCATGAAGTGATCGAAGGAGGTGATCGCCAGCGGCAGCAGCATCGATCCGGCGAGGAGTCCCACCAGGATAAAGGGCTTCTCCAGGATCAGGCGTCCGATCTCCTGCAGATCGAAGCCATAGTCCACCACGGCGAACGTGATGAAGTGCAGGCTGGCATACAAGAACGCATACAGTCCCAGGGCGCGGCGGCGCGGCTGCAAAGCCCGCCAGCCGGTCAGCGTCATCAGCGGCGTCACTGCCAGGGAGGCGACCAGGAAATAAAGGGCTGCCCTGCCCAGGCGTTGTTCGATATCCTGGATGGGATTGAAACTGAGCTGCCCGGTCAGCGCGGCAAAGAGGATCAAAACCAGTGGCAGGGCACCGCAGACATGCACCAGCAGGCGCAGGGTGGGAAATTTCCTGGCTTTCATCAGTAATTGATGCTCAGATCCATGCCGCTGTATAGCGAGGCGACTTCGGCTTCATACCCGTTGAACATCAGCGTGTCACGGCGGCTCAGTTCGCCGATGCGCCGCTCGGTGCGCTGGCTCCAGCGGGGGTGATCCACCTGTGGGTTGACGTTGGAGTAGAAGCCGTATTCATTTGGAGCAATGGTGTTCCACATTGTCTCCGGCTGTTCCTCGGTCAGTTCGATCTTGATGATCGCCTTGATGGATTTGAATCCGTACTTCCAGGGCACCACCAGGCGCAGCGGCGCGCCATTCGGGTTGGGCAGGCTCTCCCCGTACAGCCCGGTGGCGATGATCGTCAGGCGCTGCATGGCTTCGTCCAGGCGCAAGCCCTCGGTGTAGGGCCAGGGGAAGGTCGGAAACCTTTGCCCGGGCATCTGTTCTTCATCTATTAACGTGACGAAGCGCACATATTTGGCGCTCGTCATCGGTTCCACTTCCTTCAGCAGTTTGTTCAGTTCAAAGCCTGTCCACGGGATGACCATGCTCCACGCCTCCACGCAGCGCATGCGGTAGACGCGCTCCACCTGCTCGAACTGGAGCAGGTCCTCCAGCGTGTAGGTTCCCGGTTTGTGCACCAGCCCGCCGACTTCCACCGCCCAGGGCGTGGAGCGGAACTGGGCTGAAAGCGGTGCCACGCCCTGCTTGTCGGTGGTGAATTCGTAGTAGTTGTTGTAATTCGTGATCTCTTCAAAGGTATTGGCTGCGCCGCCCAGTTCATCGCTCGGTCCGCTCCCCTGGCTGGCCGTGGGTTCACCCGTCCCAACCGCCTGGGGCAGGCATGCCGCCAGCAGGGAGGCGGCACTGACGATGCCCGCCATTTTCAGCCAGTCACGCCGGGAAAGGTACAGGCTTTTGGGGGTGATCTCCGCAGACGGGATCGCTACGTGCTTGAGTTTGTTTTCCATGACATTTCAATTCCTTTCTATGGGTACGTTTCAACCAGTTGATCCTGGATGGCGGCTTCGGTGAGATCGTAAGCGCCTTCACCAATATGGATATAACGGATGTGACTGGATTTGTCGATCAAGTGGATGGTTGGCCAGTAGTTGTTGGCATAAGCCTTCCAGGTGACACCGTAAGAGCAGTCTCATGGCGCAAATCCTTCTGTTACCTTCCAATATAGCAAAAAACGATTGCGAAATCCTTACGGCAAAGAGAAGAAATGATTAATCTTTTTTGGGCAGATCGAAATAGAACCTGGCTCCTTTGCCAGGAGTGCTTTCAACCTCTATTTGGCCGCCATGCGCTTCGACGATGCCTTTTGCGATTGCCAATCCTAGGCCGGAGCCTCCGGTGGCCTGGTTGCGGGATTTTTCACCCCGATAAAAACGGTCAAAAACATGGGGCAGGTCCATTGGAGAAATGCCCTCGCCGCTATCTTCAACGATCACGCGGACGGCTTCTGCCACTGCTTCGGCCTGCACCTGAACACTGCCGCCTGCGGGGGTATGGCGCAGGGCATTGCCCACAAGGTTGTTAAGCACGCGCCCGATGCGCTGCACATCCATCCTGACCGGGTCGATCCCCGGGGCCGCGTTCCCGGATAACATGACTTCCAGTTGTCTGGCCTGCCCAGAGAAATTTTCAAGGGTGTCTGAGATCAGGTCGGAGAGCGAGGCTGGCTCCACGTTGAGCGGGATGCCTCCTGCATCCAATTGGGAAACCTGGAACAGATCGTCGATGAGTAGGGAAAGGTGATCGATCTGTTTGCGGGCCTGCTGGAGGTAGCGTTTGGATGTTTCCGGATCACTGATCATGCCATCGGCCAGGGCTTCCACCAGCACGCGTACGCCTGTCAGCGGGGTGCGCAGATCGTGACCTGCCCAGGCCACCAGGTCGCGGCGCAGGGCATCCAGGGCACGCTGGTTTGCATCTGCTTCTTCGAGACGGGCAGCCATCTGGTTGAAGGTGCGCGCCAGGCCGGCCACCTCATCGTTTCCGCTGACCGGGACGCGCACTGACAGGTTCCCGGCCTGGATTTCCTTTGCGGCATGGTCGAGACGACAGACGCGTTCGGTGATCGTGCTGGAGAGAAAATAACCCAACAGCATGGCAATGCCACCCGCGAACAGGAGCAGGATGGTTGCCAGTAGTAGATCGTGCTGGCTGGCGAACATCAGGCGGGCGGTGATCCACACATTAAGGAAGGTCAGCAGGCTGGCCAGGGCATAGCCACCCAGCAAGGACCAGCGCAGGGTTGGGGAGCGTTCCATCCAGCGAAAACGATAGGCAGCATATCCGGCCAGGCCAGAGATCAAAGCCGTGATGGAGAGGAATACTGCCATGTGCCCCAGATCGCTCATCGGCGGGTGCATCATGGTATAGAAGATGCCGAGAGAAACCAGGACGATGAGCAGGATTCCCCCCAGCAGGCGCAGGAAGAACTTCAGAGAAGGAGATATGCGTGTGTGCATGGTTTATGGCTCGAATTTGTAGCCAACACCCCAGACGGTTTGCAGGTGTTTGGGAGCTGCCGGGTCGGTTTCGATCTTCTCGCGCAGGCGGCGGATATGGACGGTAACTGTGCTGGGGTCGATATACTCCGACAGGCCCCAGATGCTTTCCAGCAACTGGTCGCGTGAGAAGACCTGGCGTGGATGACGGGCCAGATGGTGGAGCATATCGAATTCTTTGGCGGTCAGGGAGATCTTTTGGCCACGTACAACCGTGGTGCGGGTCTGGGGATCCATACTGAGCTCCGCGAAGGTCACCTGTACATCGGAGTTGGTCTTCTCATCCTTGCTGATGCGTCGCAAGACTGCCCGCACCCGGCTGACCAGTTCCTGCGGACTGAAGGGTTTGACCACATAATCGTCTGCACCAAGTTCCAGCCCGGCGATACGATCGCTTTCCTCGCGGCGGGAGGTCAGCAGGATGATGGGCACGTCCGAACGGTCGCGCAGGCTGCGGGTGAGCGCAAAGCCATCCATGCCGGGCAGCATCACATCCAGAATGACCAGGTCGGGGATCTGGCGTGCGAATTCCTCCTGAGCCGCCAGACCATCCGTGAAGAGCTGCACCTGGTACCCAGCGCGCTTGAGATACAAGCTGACCACTTCGGAAATACTGGGTTCATCTTCAACGACTGCAATCAGGGTCATAGCTTTCTCATTATCCATGCTCATATTGTAGATACAACTGATTACCTGCCGATGATCGAATTATTACACAAATCTTAACGCCAGGCGCAGGAGTTTTATATTCACGTAAGGTTCCTGTCCTGAATTTGTAAGCACGGGCTGGTAAGCTTGAGAAAATCAGAAATTGGAGGAACCATGTTCAAAAGATCAGCAAGTATCTTGTTCGGCTTTGTTTTCCTGCTGGCTGCTTGCGGCCCGGCAGCCGCCCCGGAAGCCATGCTGGATAAACCCTCAACCGAGGAATCCATGATGGAAAAGTCCCCTACCCCCGAAACCATGCTGGAAAAATCCCCTACCCCCGAAGCCATGCTTGAGATGCCAGCCACCCCGGAGGCGATGATGGACGGCCCGGCGTGGTTCAGCGCCGCGTTTACCGATGCCAGCAGCGGGATGGTGTTTTCCGTTGACGATTTCAAAGGCAAGGTGGTTCTGGTCGAAACCCTCGCCATGTGGTGTTCCAACTGTCGTGCCCAGCAACAGCAGGTGCTTGCTTTGCATGGCCTGTTGGGTGAGCGCGATGATTTTGTCAGCGTTGGGATCGACATCGACACCAACGAGGATCTGGACGACTTGAGATCTTACGTTGCATCCAATGGCTTCGATTGGTACTATGCGGTTGCCACGCCCGAAGTAGCGCGTGAGTTTGGCCAACTGTATGGCGAGCAATTCCTGAATCCACCTTCCACGCCGATGCTCATCATAGACCGCCAGGGCACATCCCATCCACTTCCGTTTGGCATCAAGAGCGCCGAAGAGTTGCTGGAATACTTGACCCCTTATCTTAACGAAGGTATGTAAAATATGAGTATGGGCGAGGGATCACGGAGTATCCCTCGCCCATTGCCTGCCGGGCATTGAGCCTGCTATCGTTTCCAGACTATCCTACCCGAAAGGGACGTCCCATGATTTTCGAAACCATCTTCACCTCGTTCACACTCGGCCTGTTGGCCACCACCAGCCCGTGTGTGCTGCCGCTTTATCCAGGTTTCCTAGCTTACCTCAGTGGGCAGTCAGAAACAAGCAAAGGAATGCAACGCTATTTTCTGGGTTTTTTTGTTCTGCTGGGCGTGCTGACCATGATGCTTTTGCTTGGATTGGTGATCGCCCTGCTTTCCGTTTCGGTGGGACGGGCGCTCTCAGTGATCATTCCCATCGCTGACCTTCTTATCATTACACTGGGCGTGCTGCTGTTACTGAATAAGAATCCCTTCAAGGCCTTGCCGCAGATCCGCGTGCCGGTTTTGAAGGCTCCCTTCTTCAATGCCTTTGTGTATGGTTTGCTTTACGGGCCGATCGCTCTGCCATGCTCGGGTCCGCTGGTGGTGGGGATCTTCACGTACTCCCTGACTGCCGTGGAAGTACTGGGCAAGTTGAGCGTTTTCCTATGGTTTGGGCTGGGATTTGGCGTCCCGCTGCTGGTGCTCTCGCTGCTTTCAGGTGCGTTGCAGCGTACCATCACGCTCTGGTTTGCACGCCATTCCCGGGTGGTGAACCTGATCGGTGGCCTGCTCCTGGTGGGTGTCGGTATCTATGACTTCATCGTCAACTGGGAACTGATCCGCGTATTCTTCCGCCTGTAAGCCGGCGGGCATCTTCCTGGCGCCTGGCCGGGCTGCAGAAAAAAGACCCCGCCGCGGCGGGGTCTTGCTCTTATCATGTAGGCGCAGGCGGACTGCGTTATCCCATTGCATTCTCGGGACCGAAGACCAGCGCCGAGAACTGCCCGTACAGGTGGGTGGAGAACAGTGCCGCATAGGTCGGACCTGCCAGCCCGAGCGCAAAGAGCACCAGTTGCCCGATGAGCGGGAACCACCCCACCAGGCTGCCCACCATCGAGACCGCCACTCCAACCCCCAGGCTGATCCCCATCCCCACCAGCAGGACGGTGAAGTACTGAGCCGCGTACCCGCGCAGGGTCTGCAGGAATGCCCCGATCTTGAAACAGGCCGCGAACGTGCCTTCCTTGGCATAATGGATCTTGATCATCGGGGTCAGCACTGCCAGCGCCAGGGCATACAGGATGATCAGGCAGGTGACGCAGAAGTAAACCACCGTGCTGCCGGTCATCAGCACGTTGAACAGTTCCTGGTTGCTGGAGCCCAGCATCGGGATGAACATGAGCAGCATGGGCAGCCCGGCGAACAGGATGGCGGGCAGGGCGTAGACCAGGTTTGCCAGCGTGATCATCAAGCCGTCCATGAACTTCTTGCCCAGGTCATCCCAGGTCGGCAGCACCAGCGGCTCACCGTTGCGCACATTGCGGATGATCTGCACCTGGTAGCCGATCCAGGCAAAGTTCAGGATCGGCACGATCATGATCACCAGCCCCAGCCCGATCTTGGTCAGCCAGTCCTTGTCCTCGAACATATAGCGGAAGGCGCGATTAAAGTCCATGATTCCTCCATTCATTTTATCTCGTTGAGAACCCGGCGTTCCGACCGCCGGGAGACCGGGTGAGGCGATCTCCTCACCAGCCACGAATGACTCAGAGAATAATACGTCCAAAGCCTGCATTCGTTGCAGGCTTTGGTAAAGGCAAGCCGTTGCTGGAGATCCCTCCTCTTACGCCTGCCCGTTGATCCGGGCGAAGTACTCCCGCACTTCCGGGTCGTTGTACATCACCAGCGCCACAATCCCCGCCGCCACCGAGATCACGTTGCCGGTCAGCAGGCAGATGATCTCCATGATCGCCAGCGCCTGGGAGGGCTGCACCGGCTTCGCCGGGTTGGGCAGCAACTTGGCTGCATAGACGATCTCAAAGACGCCCAGCACCAGCGGCGGGATGACGATGGGCATGAACAGGCAGGTGATCCCCAGCGAAGCCAGGGCGCCGAGCAGCAGCGAGAAGCCCACGAAGAGCATCCAGATGATGTTCGAGATGCCGCTCACCAGGGTCATGATGGCAATGGTCTGTACTTTTCCGGGTTTCTGCGTGCCGTACGGGTTGGGAATGGTGTTCATGTGTCTCTCCTTGGATTGTGATGGATATCATTATATACGAGATTCCCGACCACGCGTCTCAAAAATTACCCCCGCCTTGGGGCGGGGGCAGCATGGGTTAAACGAGGAGAGCCTGCGGGGGAGCAGGCTCTCAAAGGGTTTCTGTTGAAAGAACTAGATCCAGTTCTGCTTCTTGCAGAAATCAGTGATCACCGGGATGGTGATTTCCTCGCCCTTGTTGGCCTTGATCATCAGCATGATCTGGTAGATCCAGATGACACTGGCGATGCAGAGGCCCACGGCAACGATCGAGGTGACTGCGATCACAACATAGATCGCCATCGCCTGCACCGCGTTGGTCTTGATGTACGGGCGTGTCTTCTTGTCTTCAGCCAGCAATCCATACAGGGCAACCCAGAACCCGATCAGGGGTGCATAGGAGAGCATCGCCCACAGTCTGTCATCCTGGGTAATTCCGGGGTCGATCACGGTTTGTTCGGTCATTGGTTCCTCCTGGGACATGATTATTATTTTAGAGTATGCAGTATTTTACATCCAAACTGGACAAAAAGCAACCGATTTGCAGGCCAATAGTACTGTCAATTGCCCATCTTCAGGTTAACCTTTTCCGGGAAACACAGTAGAATTACAGCATGACCATCTCCCCGCGTATCGTCTTCATGGGTTCGCCCGATTTTGCCGTCCCGGCGCTCGAAGCCCTGGCTTCCTCCTACCCGGTCGTTGGCGTGGTCACCCAGCCCGACCGCCCCGCCGGGCG
>JBGSVI010000045.1:0-1814 GCA_041753035.1 Anaerolineales bacterium
GAGCACTTCCAGCCCGGCCGCGGTGGCCAGCGGCTGGGAACAAGCAACCATCCCGCCGCGCCCCATGACGGGGGATCGACGGGATGGGTACTGGCTGAATTCCATTCAACCTCCGCTATTTTTCGGGCGGCTTGACCGGCAGGACGGTGACCAGGACTTTATCCACACGCGTGCCGTCCATATCCATGACCTCAAAACTCATCCCGCTCCATTCGAAGTGGTCGGCTGGTTGGGGGATGCGCTTGAGGTGAATCATCACAAAACCTCCCAGGGTCTCATACTCTTCCTCATCCGGCAGGCGGCGCAGGTTGAAGAGTTCCTTGAAATCATCATTCGAGAGCATGCCATCCAGCAGCCAGGAGCCATCCTGGCGCTGGGTGGCCTGTGGCTCGGCGTCGAATTCCCCAACGATCTCTTCGAGGATGTCCGCCAGGGTAATGATCCCCTGCACCAGGCCGAATTCATCCACCACCAGCATCAGGTCGCGCTGGCTCTCGCGGAACATCTCCAGGGCATGCGAGCCGAATGCCGTCTCCGGGATATAGAGCGGCGGGCGGGCGAGTTTTTCCAGGTCTTTTCCGCTGCGGATGTTCGCCAGCAGCACTTCCTTGGCTTTGACCACGCCAACAGGGTGGTCCAGGCTGTCCTGTGCCACCGGGAAGCGGGAATAGGGGCTTTCGGAGATCTTCTTGCGGATCTCTTCCAATTTGTCGTTCACATCCAGCCAGACGATCTCGTTGCGCGGCGTCATCAGCGCATTGACGCGCTGGTCCGACAGGGAAAAGACGCCTTCCACCATCTCCTGCTCGGTCTCCTCAAAGACACCCGCCTGGGTGCCCTGGTCCAACTGCACCAGCAATTCTTCTTCTGTGACCTGCGACTCGGTCGTGTGCCGGATACCGAACAGGCGCAGCACCAGGTCAGTGGACTTCCCCAGCAACCAGACAAAGGGGGAGAACAGGCGCGCCATGAAAAGCATTGGCACGGCAATCACAGCAGCCACCCCATCGGCATTCTGCAGCGCCAGGCGCTTGGGCACCAGTTCGCCCAGCACGATGGAGAGATAGGAAACCAGGATGACCACGATGGTCAGCCCGATGGCTTCGCTGAAGGGTGCCAGGGCAGGCACCTGGGCGAAAGCCGCACTGATGAGCACGGCGATCGTCTTGCCGCTGATCGCACCCACCAGCACATCCGTCACCGTGATCCCGATCTGGATCGTGGAAAGGAAACGGTTGGGGTTTGCCACCAGTTTGAGCGCCAGTCCGGCCCGGCGATTGCCCTCATTCAAGCTCTGCTGCAGGCGTGCCTTGCGCACCGACAGCATGGCTGCCTCAGAAAGGGAGAGCAGTCCATTGACAAAGATCAATACCAGGATGACAAGAACATCTTTCCAGAGATCGGCCATAACCCATCCACGAACGAGAATACAGGATCAGGATACTTATTGTAACAGGATTCACCAAGCAATCACTGCGCAGCAGGGATCCGGCGAGACGATTTACCCGGCAAGACGCAGTGCCGTATGCAAAAGCACGTTCCCACCGGCCTCCAGGTCTTCAGGACTGGAATACTCAGCCGGGCTGTGGCTGACCCCACCCCGGCTGGGGATGAATACCATCGCCGTCGGGCAAATGCGCGCCAGGATCTGGGCATCGTGCCCCGCACCGGAGACCAGCCGCTGACTGGCAAGCCCCAGTTCCCGGGCGGCGCTCTCCAGTTCGGCGACCACCCCCGGGTCACAGGCCTGCGGCGGCACGTGTCCCAGCAGGCGCACTTCGGCGGTGACATGCGCAGCGGAGGCGACCTGCCCC
>JBGSVI010000046.1:0-13902 GCA_041753035.1 Anaerolineales bacterium
CGCGCCGCCGCCAGCCCGGCATCCTGCCGGCTGTCCATCGGCGTCGTCCCGGCATGGTTGGCGGCGCCGCGCACACTCACTTCCAGCCAGGTGATGCCGGTGATCGCTTCGACGATGCCGATCGGCAGCCCGGATCTTTCCAGCCGCGGGCCCTGCTCGATGTGCAGTTCAAGGTAAGCATGCGGGAGCACGCCCGCACACGGATGTTCCCCGGCATAACCAATGCGCTGGAGTTCCTCCCCCACCAGGCTGCCATCCAGGCCGCGGATCGACCAGATATGCTCGGCGCTCAATTCTCCGCAGAAAGCCTGGCTGCCCATCATATCGGTGGTGTAGCGGGCACCTTCCTCGTTGGTGAAGGAGACCAGGCCCAGCGGATGCAGGGTGTGGATATCATTTTCCATCAGCGTTTGCACTACTTCCAGCCCGGCCAGGACGCCCGCTGCGCCATCAAAACGCCCCCCGGCGCTGACCGTGTCCAGGTGCGAGCCGATCAACACCGGCGCACCCGATTCCGTCCCGGGGTGGATGGCAATGATGTTTCCGACGCGGTCCACACGCACCTCCAGCCCCAGTTCGCGCAGCCAGGTGCAGAACAGGTCGCGTCCTTCCTTATCCGCCTCGGAAAGCGCCAGGCGGGAGACGCCGCCTGCGGAGAGGGCGCCCTTCTGCCCCATGAGTTCGATCCGTTGCCAGAGGCGTTCCTTGTTGATGCGCAGTGATCCAGCAGCCATCTCTTCTCCCTGTTATTCACAGCCTTCTTACCGGATCAAATTGCGCAGCACGGTATGCAGGATGCCGCCATTGCGGTAGTAGTTCACTTCCACCGGCGTATTCAATAACGCCTGTACCTGGAATTCGATGGCCTGCCTACCTGCTTTGTGAGCCTGCACAGTGACCAGCGCCTGGGGAGACAGTTCCGCTCCCAGGCCAAGGAGGTTGAATGTCTCCGACCCATCCAGTCCCAGCACTTCGGCATTCTGACCTTCCAGGAAGCGCAGCGGCAGGATGCCCATACCGACCAGGTTGGAGCGGTGGATGCGCTCGAAGGATTCAGCGATGATCGCCTTCACTCCCTGCAGCAGCGGCCCTTTCGCCGCCCAATCGCGGCTGGAGCCGGTGCCGTATTCCTTGCCTGCCAGCACGATGGTCGGGATCCCGGCGGCCTGGTATTGCATCGCCGCATCAAAGATGGGCATTTCCTGACCGTTCAGGAAACACTGCGTCAAGTTGCCCTCGTGTGGCGCCACCAGCAGGTTCTTCAGGCGGATGTTGGCGAAGGTGCCGCGCGCCATCACCAGGTCATTGCCGCGCCGGGAACCATACTGGTTGAAATCCTTGGGCGCCACCCCGCAGGATTGCAGGTAACGTCCTGCCGGAGAATCAGCCGCAATGTTGCCGGCAGGTGAGATGGCATCCGTGGTGATCGAATCGCCGAACAGGCACAGCACGCGCGCCCCGCGCAGGTCGCCCCTGGCCGAGGCGGTAAGCGTCAGTTCCTGGAAATAAGGAGGATGATGGATGTAGGTGGAATCTGCCTGCCAGGCATACAGGTCCCCCGCGGCAGCCTGGATCTCCTGCCACATCTCGGATCCGCTGAACACACCGGCATATTTCTGGGTGAACATTTCGGTGCGCACACTTGCCGTCACCGCCTCAGCGATCTCGGCATCCGTCGGCCAGATATCCTTCAGGAAAACCGGGCCATCCTGCCCCGTGCCCAGTGGCTCGGTGACCAGATCGATATCCACCGTCCCCGCCAGGGAATAAGCCACCACCAGAGGCGGAGAAGCCAGGAAGTTTGCCTTGACCAGCGGGTGGACGCGCCCCTCGAAATTGCGGTTGCCCGAGATGACCGCCGCGGCGACCAGGTCGGTGCTGGTGACTGCTTTTGCCACTTCGCCCGGCAGCGGGCCGCTGTTGCCGATGCACGTCGTGCAGCCGTAGCCAACGATATGAAAGCCCAATTGCGCCAGCGGCTCAAGCAGCCCGGCGGCCTTGAGATACTCGGTGACCACCCGCGAGCCAGGCGCCAGGCTGGTCTTGACATACGGCTTGACCTTCAGCCCTTTCTCCACGGCTTTCTTCGCCAGCAATCCCGCCCCGATCAGCACAGCCGGGTTGCTGGTATTGGTGCACGAGGTGATAGCCGCGATGACCACCGCTCCATGCGTCAGCTGCATCGAGCCGCCATTGTTGCCAAAGGTGGCTTCCCGCTCCAGCGCCTCCCCGGAAAGTTCGTAGCCGCGTTCCTTCACCGGCGCGCGCAGCGCTTTCTGGAATGCGGTCTTCATCTCGGTGAGTGGAACGCGGTCCTGCGGGCGCTTGGGTCCCGCCAGCGAAGGCACCACCGAGCCCAGGTCGAGTTCGAGAATGTCGGTGAACTGCGGTTCGAGGGAGGAGCCGTCCCGGAACAAGCCCTGGCGACGGCAGTAGGCCTCGGTCAGGTCGATGGTCTCCTGCGGGCGCCCAGTCAATCTCATGTAGCGCAGCGTCTCGGCATCCACCGGGAAGAAGCCCATGGTGGCGCCGTATTCAGGTGCCATGTTGGCGATGGTAGCGCGGTCGGGCAGGGACATCGAATCCAGCCCGGGACCCAGGAACTCGACGAACTTATCCACCACGCCCTTTTTGCGCAACATCTGGGTGATGGTCAGCACCAGGTCGGTAGCAGTCACCCCTTCCTTAAGCCGCCCATGCAGCCGGAAGCCGATCACATCCGGCAGGAGCATATCCATCGGCTGTCCGAGCATGACCGCTTCGGCCTCGATGCCTCCCACGCCCCAGCCCACCACCCCCAGGCCGTTGATCATCGTGGTGTGTGAATCCGTGCCGACCAGCGTATCCGGAAAAGCCAGCCGGGCAGCGGAGGGGTCTGCGCCTTTCTCCGAAGCAGTCATGACCACCGGGGAGAGATATTCCAGGTTGACCTGGTGGATGATGCCAGTCATCGGTGGTACCACGCGGAAGTTGGCAAAAGCCTGCTGTCCCCATTTGAGGAATTCATAGCGCTCGCGGTTGCGCTGGAACTCAATCTCGGCATTGCGCTGGAAGGCTTCGGGGTTGGCAAAGAAATCCACCTGCAGCGAATGATCGATCACCAGGTCGACCGGCACAAGCGGGTTGATCTTCTTCGGGTCACCGCCCAGCCGGGCGACCGCCGCGCGCATCGCGGCCAGGTCCACTACCGCTGGAACACCGGTAAAGTCCTGCATGACCACGCGCGCCGGCAGGAAGGGAATTCCTGGCCGCCCGCCCTCAGCCGGGTGCGGCGTCCACGAGGCGATATTCTGAACATCCTGCCGGGTGATCTCACGCTCGTTGCACTGGCGCAGGGCTGCCTCCAGCAGGACACGGATCGAGAAAGGCAGGCGTTCCAACTCGAGATGATAGAGTTCCGCCAGTCGTTCCAGGCGATAAATGAGATACTCTTTGTTCCCCACCCTCAGGCTTGCTCGTGAATCGAACAGATCATGCTCCATACCCATACTCCTGAATAGTGATTTCCATGCGAGAAACGATGTGTGGCGATAGCTGCAATTAAAAAACCGCAGGAGCTGGCAATGCCTTCCTGCGATAGAAAAAATCTAGGCCAGGCTCAATTCTTTTTGAATTTCGGCAACCAGGTGTTCCCGCTCGATCTTCGGCAGGAACGCCGCCCTGGCAGCCGCCAGCACCCGCTGCAATAATACCTGCCGTGACATGCCCAGGTCCTGGCAGGCATGTCGGTATTCATCCGTAAGCGTGATCTGTGAGATCGAGGGGTCATCCGTGCCCAGGGTGACATTCAACCCGGCGGCAATCATGTGCATCAGCGGGTGCGCCTTCAGCGCAGCCACCACGCCGGTCTGGTAGTTGCTGGTGATGCACACCTCGAAGGCAGTACGCCGCTCGCGTCCAATCGCCACGACCTCGGGATCTTCCATCACCCGCACCCCGTGCCCGATGCGCTCCGCACCCAGTTGCTCGATGGCTGTGCGCACGTTGGCCGCTCCGCTCCATTCCCCGGCATGGATGGTCAGGTGCAAACCTGACTGGCACGCCTCGCGCAATACGCCCGCGAAAGGCGCAGCCGGGAATTCAGACTCGTTCCCCGCCAGGTCAAGTGCCAGGATGTTGCGTGTCTTCCGATCGGCAGCCAGCCAGGCCACCTGCTCGGCCAGTTCCACGCTCTCGTGGCGGTTGACCGAGGCGATCAGACCGACCTGGATGTTGAACTCACGTGCGGCCCGGTCCGCACTCTCGCACACCCAATCCATGACATCGCCCAGCGGGAAGCGCTCGGCACGGCTGAGCGCCACCGGCGTGAAGCGCAGTTCCAGGTAGCGGACATTGTCCCGGGCGGCATCTTCCACCGCCTCGCGCGTCACCCGGTGGATGATCTCGGGAGAACGATAGAACAGGCGCAGGGTGTTGAACTTGGCCAGGAAATTCTGGAAGGTGTTCGGTTCGTTCCCCTGCACCTGCACCAGGTGCCCCAGTTCGCCCGTGCTCACCGGCACCGTGATGCCGTGCGAGCGGGCCACATCCAGCATCGTGCGCAGGCGCAGTGACCCCTCCAGGTGCCGGTGGAGGTCGATCTTGGGGATGGTCCTGAAAAAGTCTTCGTTCTGTTCCATTAGTGACGGTGCCGCTTGCGTTTCTTGTCTGCACGACCCGGCTGCTGCGTTTTCTCGCCTGGCTTCGCCAGGGTTTCGGCTGCCTCGGAGGCCATCTCGGCTTCCACGGATACTGCCGCCGAACGCGGCCGATAGAGGAAGATCCTGCTGACGACTGCGGCGCGGATATCGGTGAGCAGGGTCTGGAACATGGCTGAGGCGCTGCTCTTGTATTGTACCAGCGGGTCACGCTGGGCGTAAGCCTCCAGCCCGATCGACACGCGGAGAGCTTCCACGCGGGTCAGGTAATCGACCCACAACTCGGAGATGGAGCCGAGCAGCACCTGGCGGTGGATCTGGTTCTGGGTACGCCGTCCGGCCTCCAGCAGTTGCGGGGAATCCACCGGCAGTCCCAGGCGCACGGCTTCGGCCTCCTGGAAGGTCTCCTGCAAGGCGGTGCGTGCCTGGTTCAGGTGCTCCAGTACCGCCTGCGCCAGCCCTTCGTTGGCACGTTTCTGCAGCACTTCGCCCAGGTAATAGACATGGTTCAGGCGATTGAAGACCTGGCGTACCTGGCGGTGCGTGCGCGCATCGAAGAAGGTGCGTGCCCCCTGTGCCGTGGTCATCATCAGGCGGATGGCGGTCTGTTCATCCCGTTCCGGGACGCGTTCGAGGAAGGCGCGCACATCGCGGACGATCTGCCCATCCTCGCCCACCAGCCGTGTGGTGCGCTCTTCCAAGGCCTGGCGCACCCGCGCCTCGATGGCAATGGCCGCATCCTTCCAGGACAGCGCCTGCAAGGCTGGCAGGTCAATGCCCAGCGGTTCACCAAAGCGGTACTCCACGGTGGCTGTCAGGCGATTGAGCGCCAGCGCATTGATCGCCGCAGAAAGCGCAGCCCGCAGCGGTTTGACCAATGAACCGGGCTCCTCGAGCAGTTGGGCAGCTTGCTCTCCACTCAGGCGCAGGGGGATACGCAGGGTGGAAGCAAGTTCCTCCGTCACCTCCTGCGGCCGGCGGGTATCCGTCTCGTCGCGTTCCTTGAGCCCCTCCAGGAAGATGTCCAGCACCTCGCTGCGTTCATCGACCTGCTTTTCAACCGCCTCCCCGGCGCGGTCGATCTGCTCGAGCGCCCAGTTCAGGAAGTGGGCATGGGCAGCTCCCAGGGAATCTTCCGCCAGTGCCAGGGCGCCCTCTTCGAGCGTGGTCTTCCCGGCGCTGTCCACTGAAAGATCGACCCCTCTCTCCTTCAGTTCTTCCACCAGCAGGCGGTACGAGTAGGATGGGAAGATCCTGCCGCCCACCTGCACAGGTGGCTGCACCTGTTCCAGCCAGGCCAGCAAGCGCCAGTATTCTTCACTGGTCGCCGCCTCGCCGACGCGGCGTTCCACCTCGGCACGCAGCAGTTCATCCACATCCTCCACCAGGTCTTCCTTCTCAAAGACGCGGTTGCGCTGCTCGTAAATGCGCATGCGCTGGGAGTTGAGCACATCATCGTAATCGAGCAGGTGCTTGCGCACATCGAAGTTGGCGCCTTCCACCCGGTGTTGGGAGCCCTCGATCATGTTGTTGACCATGCGCGCCTGCAGGGGAAAATCTTCATCAATGCTCAGGCGCGACATGACATTCTTGACCTGGTCGCCGCCGAACATGCGCATCAGGTCATCCTCAAGCGACAGGTAAAAGCGCGACGAGCCGGGATCACCCTGGCGGGCGGCGCGGCCGCGCAGTTGGTTGTCGATGCGCCGGGCTTCGTGCCGCTCGGAGCCGACCACGTGCAGGCCGCCGAGTTCACGCACGCGCTCCATATCCTCGAAATACTTGAGAAAATGAGCCACCTCGGCGTCATAAATGCCGAACGTGGCTGGGTCCGCCTGCTGCAGCGCCACGCGGCGCTCCTGCAGGGGCATGTCATAGGGATCCGCGTAGCCTGCCTTGCGCAGCACGCGGTTGACCGCCGAGAGGATCTCCTCAGCCAGTTCGCCACCCAGCTTGATATCCACGCCGCGGCCGGCCATGTTGGTGGCGATGGTCACCGCTCCAAAGGCACCCGCCCCGGCGATGATCTGGCTCTCCTCGGTGTGCTTGCGCGCATTCAGCACCTGGTGGGGAACCCCTCCCTGCAGCACCGCCCTGAGGCGGTTCTCGTCGCTGCTCTCGATGCGCAGGATCGTCTCCAGGCGCAGCAGATTGGCCGGTTCCTCCGGGTTGAGTGTCAGTCCCAGTTCCTTCGCCAACGGGCGCAGGTCCTCGGGGCGCATCTGGTCAAGCGGCTTGTTCAATTCTGCCAGGGCGGGGATGGCGCGGCCATCCTCCACCCGGTCGTTGGCTTCCAGCCAGGCGTGACGGATAAGCAGCACCTGCATCAGCCGCCTCAATGGTTCGGCGCGCAGCCGGTTGGACAGGCGTTCCGAGGACTCCACCGAGGTAGTGCCCACCAGAATCGGGCGACCCAGCACATGTTCGCGGGCGATCTCGCGCACGATGGCGCGCAGCTTGGCTTCCCCGCTGCGGAAGATCACGTCCGGGAAATCCTTACGCCGCCAGAAGAAGACGTTCTTCTCGAGATCGTCCCGGCGGGCAAAGTACGCGTATTCGTAGCCTTCCTCGTCCTTCGCCTTCACCTCCACCAGCGCCGCCCCGGAGCCGAAGGCCTGGTATTCCAGGTTGGTCGGGATGGGCAGCACGGGTAGTTTGTAGATCTTGTCGAACTCCTCCGCCTCGGTCAGGGCGGTGCCGGTCATGCCTGCAAGTTTCTCGTACATGCGGAAATAATTCTGCAGGGTGATCGTGGCGTAGGTGACGTTCTCCGGCTCCACCTTCACCCCCTCCTTGGCCTCCACCGCCTGGTGCAGGCCGTCGCTCCAGCGCCGTCCCGGCATCAGCCGCCCGGTGAACTCGTCGACGATGACCACCTTGCCACCCTGGACAAGGTAATCCTTGTTGCGCTTGAACAAGTGCTGGGCGCGCAGGGCCTGTTCCAGGTAACCCAGCAGGCGCGCCTGTTCGGGGGTCACGTCCTCGGGGCGGTCGGGGTCGCGCAAGGGCTGTCCGAGAAGTTGCTCCACGTGGGCGGTGCCGATCTCGGTCAGGGTGACCGCGCGGTCCTTTTCGCTGACCTCGTAATCCTCCTCGCGCAACTGGCGCACCAGCGCGGCCATCTTGCCATACCACTCCAGGTCACCGGAAGCCGGGCCAGAGATGATCAGCGGGGTGCGCGCTTCATCGATCAGCACGTTGTCCACCTCGTCCACGATGGCAAAGGTATGCCCGCGTTGGACGCGGTCTTCGAGCCGCGAGGTCATGTTGTCGCGCAGGTAATCAAAGCCGAACTCGGCATACGTGCCGTAGGTGATATCCGCGGCGTACGCTTCCGCCCGGTCCACCAGGCGCATCTGGTGCTGGTCTTCGCGCGTGTGCTCGCGGGCAGGGTCATACAGGAAGGCTTTCTTGCCGTTCTCGGTGGCGGCAGCCATCTGCAGGATGCCCACCGAGAGGCCCAGGAAGTGGAAGATCGCCCCCATCCAGCGGGCATCACGCCGCGCCAGGTAGTCATTCACCGTCACCAGGTGCACCCCGCGCCCGGTCAGGGCGTTCAGGTACAGGGGCAGTGTTGCCACCAGCGTCTTGCCTTCGCCGGTGCGCATCTCGGCGATCTTGCCCTGGTGCAGCACCGTGCCGCCGATGAGTTGAACGTCATAGGGACGCAGGCCGATGGTACGCTTGGAGGCCTCGCGCACCACGGCAAAAGCCTCGGGCAGCAGGTCATCCAGCACCGCCTGCTCCACCGCGCGGCGCTCGTCCTTCGCCTCAATGCCTTCCAATTCGGACTGGATCCGTGCCCGGAAATCCCCGGTGCGCAGGCGCAGTTCGTCATCCGACAGTTGCTCAAGTTCCGGTTCGAGGGCATTCACCTGCGCCACGATCCCGCTCGTCTTTTCGATCTCTTTCTTGTTGGGGTCGCCCCCAAAGGCTTTGACAAATCTTTGCAGCATGAGCGCTCACCCTTTCGGGCGGATTATAGCATAGCGGTCGTTAGAGGCATGTAAGAATACCCCCGCTTCCCGCCAGCCCTGGCTCCATCCATAATGTGACTCCCGAGCGGGTAAAACTGATCGCACTCCCTGACTACAACGTCTCCACGAATTTTATTCACACCTTACACACCGCTGGGATCAAAGACCTGGATGCGAACGAACTAGTCGAACTTTCGGATCATAACGTGACTCTTGAATTCTTCCACGAAATGCTCTCAGCCGGGCTCAAACACCTCGGTATTGAAGAATCAATCGAGTTTCTGTTCATAAGCTCACCCCCGAATTCGTTCAGGGAGTGCGTGCCTCGATATTATTGGTCTTGATGTGGAAGAATTGGTTAAGCCATCAAATCACAGGATCAACCTTGAGACCCTGCGCCTCGCCCACCCGGATATTGAACCAGACGAGTTGGTCGAGTGGGTCATCGATAACCCCGATCTGGATACTGAGATGGTGAAGGATACCCCCCGCCCCGTCCGCCTTACCCTCCGTGACCGATATTATGGATGATCACACCGACCCCGTAACACACCGCCATGCTGATGAACCATAGCAAGACTCCCGCAAAGATCATGATGGCCTGATTCCTGGTGAATTTCATGGCTTCTCTCCTCTCTCCTTATTACCGCAAACCCAGTTGCCACAATATCCAGTTCGTGCGGTAACCCAGGAAGAAGCAGCACGGCAGGCTAATGACCAGCAAGATGACCAGGGAAATAATGATCCATTGCGTCTCTGACCAGAAGGTTTTCGGCTGACTTTCGCGCATCGGGGATTGCTCCTCTCTGTGAGAATTCTAAAAGTTCCGGGAGTCGCTGTTATCAGTATACAATAATCATTTCCCACGTTCAAGCACAAAAAATAGGTCAATCGCAAGTGAAATGTGAGCGAAACGATATGCGAGAGACGGAGGCGCAGAGCGATGGAAGAACCAGTAGCAAGGATAGCCAAATATTTTTATGGGTTGCAAGACCCACGGACAGGGAATGCGAAGCAGCTTTTTTTTAGAGATCCTGATCATGGCCATTTGTGCAGTTATATGCGAGGCAGATGGCTGGAGTGATGTAGAGCTTTATGCGAGAAACAAGAAAGCCTGGCTGAAAACCTTTCTACTATTGCCAAAAGGGATCCCTTCGCATGACACATTTGGGCGGGTATTTGCGCTGATGAAACCGGAAGAATTCCAGAAACCCTTTTTGGAATGAGCTCGAGCAATCGAAGAGCTCACAGCCAGACAGGTGATTGCCATTGATGGTAAGCAATGACGGCGTTCTCACGATCACGAGGCCGGGAAAGTGGCGATATCCATGGTAAGCGCCTGGGCGACTCAAAATCATCTGGTGCTAGGACAAACAAAGGCCGCTGAGAAGTCGAATGAGATCACAGGCTGTATGGTGACCATTGATGCGCTCGGAACCCAGACCGAGATGGCAAAAACGGTTATCGAAGGTGGTGGCGACTATCTATTAGCGGTGAAAGAGAACCAGGGGCACCTGTTTGAAGATATCCAATTTCTATTTGATGTGGATGTGGCCCATGGATATGAGCGTGAGCACAGTTATGCCAAGACAGTCAACAAAGGCCATGGGCGGATGGAAACCAGAGAGTGCTGAGCGGTTGATAAAGAAGAATAACTGGCACTGGTGCGAAAACGGGAACGATGGATGGGCTTGAAAAGTATTGTCCGCATTGTTTCGTAACGCCAAATTGGAGAAGAAATGGAAGTGCAAACCCGTTATTTCGTTTCCAGTCTGCCCGCAGAGGCCAAAGAGATCTTGAAAGCCAAACGCAGACATTGGAAGATCGAAAATCAGGTGAATTAGGTTCTGGATATCGTTTTTCGAGAAGACGAAAGCCGGGTGCGCAAAGACCATGGTGCTGAAAACCTGGCTGTTCTACGCCATATGGCATTGAATTTACTCAAAAAAGAGATAACAGCCAAAGGCGGTATTCACGCCAAACGTTTACAAGCTGGCTGGAACAATGACTACCTGCTAACGGTCCTCAAAAGTTGTATGGTAAGACACAATGCACAAACCAGCCTGAGGCTGACCGCGCGGCTGGTATTGGGGGCGGCAGTCAGCCCTGGCCATGAAAGACCGATCGCAGTGTAATAAATTAAGGCCGGCTCTGGCAGGCGCGGCGGCGTAAAAGTCTCCAGCCGGGCTCAGTCAGCCCGGTTGGTTTTTTAACAGTCAGGATGCGTACAATAATGCACCTACATTGCGTTTTTGTACATTTGATGGTATCATGGAGGCAGGTACCGTGATTATCCTGGGTTGAAGGATCCTGTCCTTATGATCGAAAGAACCTTGACCACCAAAGCAATCGCCCTGGCGCAGAATTTTCAGGTCATCACCCTCACCGGGCCGCGCCAATCAGGCAAGACCACCCTTGTCAGAGCTGCTTTTCCCAACCTGCCCTACGTCTCTCTGGAAGAGCCAGATATCCGCCAGATCGCATTAACCGACCCACGCGGTTTTCTCTCCAATTACCCTTCTGGGGCAGTCCTGGATGAAATCCAGAACACCCCAGACCTGTTTTCCTATATCCAAAGGTTGGTGGATGACAATCGCCAGATTCAATTCATCCTGACGGGCTCAACAAATTTCTTGCTCATGGAAAAAATCAGCCAGACCCTGGCGGGACGCACTGCTGTGCTGCATTTACTCCCATTTTCTTTTGCAGAGGTGGCGCCCACCGGGCAGCCGTATGAAAGCATCCTCTTCAAAGGCCATTACCCGCGTATTTACGATCGCGACATTGCCCCAACCGATTTTTACCCGGCCTACATCCAGACCTATGTAGAAAGGGATGTGCGCCTGATGAAAAACATTGGGGACATCAACGCCTTCATTCAATTCATCCAACTGTGCGCCGGGAGGATCGGACAATTACTCAACTATGCCAGTCTGGCAAGCGACGCCGGGATCAGCCCCAATACAGCCAAAGCCTGGCTCTCCATTCTGGAAAGTTCCTATATCTTATACCGCCTGCAGCCCTACTACCGTAATTTCAACAAGCGGCTGGTCAAATCGCCCAAACTCTATTTTTACGATACCGGCGTTGCCTGTTCACTGCTGGGCATTCGCGAGGAGACCCAGGTGCAATTGCACTACATGAAAGGTGCACTTTTTGAGAATATGATCCTCAACGAATTCATCAAGCGCAGTGTCCACCGCGGCGAGAATCGTCCACCTTATTTTTGGCGAGATAACCACGGAAAAGAAATTGACTGCCTGTTGGTAGATGGCGAAGAAGCCACCCCGGTTGAGATCAAATCTGGCAAAACCATATCTACCAGCTATTTTGACCATCTGAAATACTGGCAAACCCTGGCTGCCTTAGCAGAGGACCAGGGTTATGTCGTTTACGGCGGGGAACAATCCATGCAAACCAGTGCGGGCGAACTCATTAGTTGGCGGCAGATGGAACGCATCCCAGATCAACGGGTTGCCGCATCACCCCACACTCCGCACACGCGGATCGTTTAAAAAGTACGGGAATAAAGTCCGTCCGGTGTGAGCGCTACACCAACCCCCTCAGCGCCTCCTTCAAGCGCCCCACCTCCTCCAGCGTGTTGTAATACACCGGGCCCACGCGCACCATGCCGCCGGATTCTTCCAATCCCAGGCGCTCGGTGACGCTGATGGCGTAGTAGTTACCTTCCCACATATTGATGTTCTGCGCGGCCATCTTCTCCGCCACCTGGCGGGGATGCCAGCCTTCCAGCGTGAAGGCGAGGGTGGGCACGCGCGCTTCCAAGCGGCGCGGGTCGACCAGCCCGTACAGGCGCAGGCCGGGCACATCGCCCAACGCCGCCAGCACGGCGCGGTTGATCTCAAACTCGTAGGCGCGCACCGCCGCCAGGGCCTGCTTGAGGTGCAGCCGGCACCCGCTGAAACGCCCGGCGTACTTTTCCTCGTAAGCCTGCCCGAAGGTCTGTCCCAGCCAATCGAAATACTCCACCGCGCCCAGCACACCCGCCAGGCCCTCGTGGTTCTGCGTGCTGGTCTCGAAGCGCCCCGGCAGTGAGTCCGGCGCGGGGCGCACCTTGTAGGCGAAGAGATCATTGAGGAGGTCGGTGCGCCCGTAGAGGATTCCGCAATGAGGACCGAAAAATTTGTAATGCGATTACCCTAGCACAAAATGCAGGATTCTCATCCTGCGTTCTAAAACACCATAAAAAAATTACCCCACTTGTCTTTTCTCGAGCATCACGAATACCCGATCTTGAATCCCCTCTTCTCTAACTGTTCCAGCAGTTCCTGAGGTGACTCATACCACTGTCCCCACTTGCGTGAGATGTGCTCGGTCCACGAGTAATTATCGTAGGTAAAAGTCTCCACCTGCCCCCCTTCCAGCGGGATCTTTGCCTTCTGGCGGCGGTAATAGCCCTGCGCCAGGTAGCCTTCATCCATCACCTGCATCGCCGCAGCCACCTGCTCATCGCTCATCTCGGGGTAGCGGTCTTCGAACAGGGTGAAGGCGAGCGGGTAGCGCGGCCGCGGCGGGAATTCCTCGGCGGGGTAGCCCATCACCAGCCCGACCAGCGGGAAGACGCGCGGCGGCAGGTGGAATTCTTTGGCGATGCGCTCCGCCTGGTAGGGCGCCGCACCCAGGAAACAGGAGAACACTCCCAGGCTCTCCCCCGCCAGCACCATGTTCTGCGCCATGTACGCCGCATCCTGGATGCCGAAAAAGAGCAGGGACAGGTCGTTGGTCACCGTCTCCCAGCCGCGCAATTTCATGAAGCGCTCCAGTTTATACAGGTCAACACAGATGGTGAACCACAGCGGGGCACCAAAGGGCGCCTTGCGCTTGCGACTCAGCAGTACACTGTACAACTGCGAGGCGAACGGCGCCTGCTGACCGGCGCGCACGATGGTCTCGATGACCTCGTCCGTGGGCTGGTCCTTCTTATATTTTCGCACCGAGCGATGGTTCAGCATGGTCTGGATGACAGGATTTTCCATTCTTGCGATCCTTTTGTATGGGGAGAGTCGGGGGGTCAGGGCGTGACGCTGGCGGGGTTGAAGCACGGCTGGTAATCGCTCCCCAGCAGCAGCACGTAGGGCACGTCGCTCTGCATCGGCGAAGCGACGAATGCCGACGGGCTGAGTCCCAAGAGGCTGAGCAGGCTGCCCACCCGGCTCAGGTCGGGGGTTGCCGTCAGGTCGTAGAACAGCGACTGGGCGTAGTCCGTGCGGTCGGCGGGCGCCAGGCGCGTGTTGTAGCCGGCATAGTTCAGCCGTTCCGCCGCCAGG
>JBGSVI010000047.1:0-45894 GCA_041753035.1 Anaerolineales bacterium
GCCGCGGCGCTTTCGGCGATGTGCCGCAGTGCCAGCCCGAGCCCCAGCTCCTCCAGCGAGGTGGCACGCAGCGCCTTCAGCGCCCGGCGCGTCTCCTCCAGCCCCGAACGCGTGGCAGACAGCGCCTGGTCGAGCAATTTCCGGGCTTTCTTGCGGTCCACGTTCCAGTATGCCTTGAGCGCCTCCAGTTGGACGGACAGGGCGGTGAGGGAATGCGCCAGGGTATCGTGCAGTTCATGTGCCAGGCGGTTGCGCTCCCGGCTGACGGTCAGGCTTTCCAGCGTGCTGGCATAATGCGCCAGGCGGGCATTCGCCTCGCGCAGGGAACTCTGCTGGGTGCGCAGGCGGGTGATCAACTGGCTGATGAACGCCCCGACCACCGCAAAACTCACCGTGCGCACCAGGGCGACCACCAGGAAAACATCGATGTTCTGGAAGGGCACCGGGCCGAAGTTCTGCGGGGGCATGGGCTGCCTGTTCATGAAGAGCACCAGCGGGGCGACGATATCCACCATCAACACTTCCAGCAGCGCCGTCCCCCCGCTGAAGAGGATCACCCCCGCCAGCCGGTACTGCCAAGCGGTGATGACCAGCGCCACGAACATCACCGGCATCTGCCGCAGCGCCATCCCCTCCGGGTTGGAGAGCGGTCCCTGAAAGAAGCTCGCGGTCAGCAGGTGGCTGATGACCAGCGGCAGGGCGACCATGAGGCTCAGCATCAGCGGCAGGTAGAGGCCTTTCAGCCCCCGGCACGGCCCGTCCCAGTGTGCCAGCAGGAGGAACGCTCCGGCAACGGCGAGGTTGAAAATGTAGTACAGCAGGTTGGCCTGGATGGACCTGTAGATCAGTTGGTCGATCACCAGCAGGGTCAGCAGGTAGACCAGCCACAGCCAGCCGGCAGTGGGCAGCAGACGCAGGGTGTCGGTGTCGTCCTGTTGATCGTTCATGCCATCATCATATCACGGAGGCAGGTGCATGTCGCATTGCGCCTGTCATGGATTCCTCCTCTCGACCATGACGGCTGTCATGGGTGAGGGGGCAGAATCATGACCGGGGGCACTGGGTCGCTTGCGCAGCCGCGGCTACACTGGGGGACAAGGAAGCCACGCCATGCAGACCCTCAGCCACACCCTCCGCTCCTTCAACCGCTTCGAACTCAAGTACCTGGTCACCCTGCGCCAGGCAGAAAAGATGCGCCAGGAACTGCTCACCTACCTGCTTCCCGATGAGCATGCCGGCGGCTCCTACACGCTTTCCAGCCTGTACTACGACTCCCCAGACTACCGCTTCTTCTGGGAAAAGATCGACGGGATCCGCTTCCGTCGCAAACTGCGCATCCGCCACTACGAGAACGGCGCGGGCCTGACCGCCGAGACGCCCGTCTTCGTGGAGATCAAGCAGCGCCTCGACCGGGTCACCCAGAAGCGCCGCCTGCTGCTGCCCTACCAGGAGGCCCTGCGCCTGTGCAACCAGCGCCAGCCCCCCGAGTGCGCCTCCCGGGACCGCCCCGTCCTCGACGAGGTACAGGCCATGCTGTGGCAGTACGACCTGCACCCCGTGAGCCTCGTCCGTTACCAGCGCCTCGCCCTGGTGGGCAGCGACTACGACCTCGGCCTGCGCGTGACCTTCGATACCGCGCTCGCCTACCGCACCGATCAACTCCTCCTGCACGCCACACCCTCCACACTGCCCATGTTCCCCGCCGACCGCGTCGTCATGGAGATCAAGGTCAACGAGCGGATCCCGTACTGGCTCACCGAGCTGGTGGCGGCGCACCAACTCTCCCTGGTGCGCCTGAGCAAGTACTGCCGCTCCATCGAACTGGCACGCAATTTTCCCTCCGCCCGCTGGCTGGACGAGATCATCCAATAATCATGCTCAAGGAGAAATAAATGGACCTGACGAACCTTTTCAGTTTTCAAGACCTGACCGGCGAATTCTCGGTCATGGACGTGGTGCTCGCCCTCGTGCTGGGCTTCGTGCTCAGCGCGTTCATCGGCTGGATCTACAAGATCACCCACCGCGGCACATCCTACACCCAGAGTTTTGTCTACACCCTGGTGCTCAACGGCATGGTGGTCGCCGTGGTGATGATGATCGTCGGCTCGAACATCGCCCGGGCCTTCTCGCTCGTCGGGGCGCTCTCGATCATCCGCTTCCGCAACGCGGTGAAGGAAACGCGCGACGTGGGCTTCATCTTCTTCATCATGGCCATCGGCATGGCGGTCGGCACCAAGTTCTACCTGCTGGCGGTCATCGCCACGGTGGTGATCAGCCTGGTCATCCTGCTGATGACCCGCTTCAACTGGTATGCCCGCACGGTGCTCAGCCAGATCCTGCGCCTGCAGGTGCCCAACGGCACGCCCTTCGACGGGCTGTTCGACGCGGCGTTGCTCAAGTACACCAGCGCATCCGAACTGATCAGCGTCGACTCGGTGCACAGCGGCATGCTCACCGAGCTGACCTACAGCATTGCGCTCAAGAAGTCCAACCAGGTGCAGGAATTCCTGTCCGAACTGAAGAACCTCAACGGCAACAACAAAGTCACGCTCATAGCGGGTTACAACAGCACCGACTTGTAGTCTTCTTCTCCTCCTTTTTGAAGGTGTGCCGCGTGTCCCGGTGGAACGCGGCACACCGGAAGGGATCCCCGAATGCTGCGCTTCAAACGTCATTACCCCATCCTGCTCGCCTTCGTCCTCGTGATTGCCTTCTTCGCCCTGATCCTGGGCGGGCAGAGGGTCATCGCCTACACCGTCCAGCCTGCCGCTACGGACACTGCCAGCCTGACGCAGTCCACGCAGGACTTCTCCGCGGAAGTCGAGCTGTTCGACGACAGCATCCTGCACAGCATCCAGGTCATCATTTCGGATGCAGACTACCAGGCGATGCTCAGCACCTACCAGCAGACCGGCGAAAAGGACTATTTCCACGTTGATGTGATCATCGACGGCGTACGGATCAACGATGTCGGCCTGCGCCTGAAGGGCAATGCCTCGCTGATGACCGCCCTGGGCGGTTCCAGCGGCATGCACCCACAGGCAGCTGCCGGGCAGATGCCTGGCGGGGCTGTTCCGCAGAACATGCCCGCCGGCGCGGGGAATTTGCCGGAAGGATTCGATCCGAATACCCTGCCCGACGGCGCGATCCCCCGGCAGGGACCCGGAAACTTCGACCCGGCCAATCCGCCCGCGGGCGCGCTCCCCGAACAGCAGGCGAACGCCTTCCCCAGCGGGACAGCGGATGCGGCGGTCAAGATCCCCCTGCTGATCAAGTTCGATGAATTCGTCAGCGGGCAGACCTACCAGGGGCACACGAAACTCGCCCTGCGCACCTACGGCATCCATTACGATGAAGCCATGCTCGACGAGACGCTGACCAACTACGCCTTCCAGGAGGCGGGGATGCCGGCGGTGCTGGCAGCCTACGGCGGGTTGCAGATCAACGACGAAGCCGAACGCCTGTACGTGATCACCGAGGTGGTCGATGACCCCGTGTACCTCGCCCGCACCTTCGCCAACCCGGACGGCGTGCTCTACAAGGCGGAGGTCGGTTCCAGCCTGTCCTACGTCAACGAGGACCCCAGTTCCTACTCCGATTCCTTCAGCCAGGAGACACGCCTCAACGACGCCGATATGGCGCCGCTGATCGCCTTCATGCGCTTCCTCTCCGAGGCGGACGAGGCCACCTTCGAGCGCCTGCTGCCGTCCTACCTGGACGTGGACTCCTTCGCCACCTACCTGGCGCTGACCAACCTGCTGGTGAACAACGACTCCATCGTGGGGATGAACAACAATTACTACCTGTATTACGACGAGTCCACGGCGAGGTTCACGCTGCTCTACTGGGACGGCAACGAAAGCCTGGGCGGGCTGGGCGGCGGTGGCAGCGCGACCTTCGAGCTGTTCTTCCAGGAGCAGGCCGTGACGCGCACCCCCGGCGGCGGCGAGAACATCCTGCTGCAGCGCTTCAAGGCGAACGAAACCTTCATGGCGCTCTATGAAGAAAAGTTGAAGCAGGTATATGCCGATGTTTTCCTGAGCGGGGCGATCACTGCCAAGGCGCAAGCCTACGCGGAGCTCATCCGCCTTGCCAACCCCGCCCGCAGCTTGGTCGATCTTGAGGCCTACGAGCAGGCGTATGCCTCCGTCCAGTCCTTCCTGGAGAGGCGCATGGAGTATGTCAACGGAACGGAGTTGATGTCCCGCTGAGGCGGCGTCCCGGTGGGGGGAGCGGTGTTCATGAGGTTTTCCATTGGGGAAGCGAATGATGATCAAATGGGAGGGGAGAATCTCGATCTGCCCATCTTCTGCCCAGCCCTTCGGACATGCTTCGCGGTCCCCGTTTTCGGAGAGGGGTTCCATGGGCAGGGAAAGGAGGCAATCCATCCGCCCCATCAACATCCAGACTACTGGCATCTCCTCCCTACTAACAAAATACAGAGCGAGGATCGCGTTTTCAGTTCCATCGAGAAGCCTTGTTGGAAGACCAACATGTTATGCAAGGAAAAGCCACTCATCTGTATTATTGACATTCATATTAATCGGTTAAGATTGGGTAATGACATGGTTACCTAAAAAACCAACTCGAAATCAACAGGCAGAACGACGCGCAGAAGGTGTACATATGCTGGAAGCGGGTGAAATGGCGCAGGCACAAATAGCATGGACGCTCGGTGTCAGCGAGGTGGCGCTCGACCGGCAGAAGCGGGTGAAGAACGGAGCTCGGATACGCTGACCCCCACACTGGGCCTGGAGGCAATTGTATGACACTGACCGATTCCTTGTGCACTCACGAAAACCCGATCGTCGCCCATCGCGCGCGGCGACTGCTCTCCGGAGAAGCGGAGACCACGCCGGCGATGAGAAAGCTGCGCGGGGAGATCGGCTCTTCGGAGATGGCCCAGCGCCTGCTGCTGGCCCTGAACGGCGAGCGATACAACCCCTATCGCAAATGGCAGGGGCCGCACTGGACATTGTACTCGCTGGCGGAGATCCGGTACCCGGCGGGCGACGCCAGGCTGCTGCCCCTGCGCCAGCGGGTGATGGACTGGATGTTCGCACCAGCCTTCCTGAAGCCGCCGATGACGGTGTTCCTCCCCGGGCAGCCCGAGAGGCCGCGGCGGTGCGCGTCGATGGAAGGCAACGCGATCTGGTCACAGCTCGTGCTGGGCATCGTCGATGACGACCACGTGCCGCGGCTCGTGGAGCGCCTGATCGCCTTTCAGTGGCCGGACGGCGGATGGAACTGCGACAGGCGAGAAGGCGCACAGACAGCCTCCGTGCAGGAGACACTGCTACCGCTGCGGGGACTGGCGCAGTGGTGCCGCGCGACGGGCGACGAGAAGGCGCGGAAGGCGGCAGGGCGCGCGGCCGAGTTCCTTCTCGAGCGGCACCTGCTATGGCGCAAGCGGGATGGCGCTCTCATCAAGCCCGAGTGGGGCGGTCCCGTGGACAAGATCCACCATCCCATCCGCTTCTACGACGTGCTTAGTGTGCTCCTGGTGATGGCAGAGATGGGCCTGGTGCGCGACCGGCGATGCCAGGAAGCCCTCGACCTGCTGGAAACTAAGCGCCTCGCTGACGGTACGTTCCCGGTCGAGTGGACCAACGTGAAGAGAGCCGAGCGGATCGAGACCCGGGGAACGTACGCGGATTGGGGGAAGCGGGGCAGGAAGAAGGGCAATCCCTTCGTGACGGTGGATGGGCTTTATGTGCTGCAGGAGGCCGGACGCGCGGCATGAAGCGGACTGCGGCAAAGGGCGGGACGGTGGAAAGCCCCAGCACAGGCATCCCCTGCAGAGGCGATGGCGCAAGCCGAGTGTGCTTGGCGTGATGACGTTCTGGAGCATAAGTAGAGGACGATTCATACAGAAAATCACACACGAGAAAGAAGGTCAACAATGAATATTTCATTAAGAGAAATCACCCAAGATAATTTCAATGCCTGTATGAGACTTTCGGTAAGAAAGGACCAACCTTTTGTGGCGTCCAATGCTTATTCAGTTGCGGAATCAAAAATATTCCCTGAGTGGATAACGAAGGCAATCTATTCCGAGGAAGAGATCGTAGGGTTCATGATGTATACAATGGAACACGAAGAGAATGAACTCTATCTATGCAGATTCATGATCGATAAAAAACATCAGGGGAAAGGATACGGCAAAGCAGCATTGGATCTATTGAAAGAAATCGCCATGCGTGAGGAAAACATTCAGAAGATCACATTGAGCACCAATCCAGAAAATACAAAAGGCATACGGATCTATGAGAAATATGGTTTTGTGGATATGAAATATTTGGATGGGGATGAAGAAGTTTTTACACTGGATTTGAAGAAATAGGCAAATAATCGCAAAAAACGCACCGTACGAGCAGCGGGATGATAACCCCCATACGAAGCGCAAAGGAGAGAACAGGTGAAAGAACTGATCGAGCGACTCGAACAAGCAGCCCTGGAAGTGGAGTTCTCGGGCGTGATCTCGATCTTCCGAGGGGCTGCAACCGTGTTCAGCAAGGCGTTTGGATATCGGGACGTCAAGAACAAACTGCCCAATACGACCGGTACACGATTCGGCATTGCCTCGGGGACCAAAGTCTTTACAGGATTGGGAATCGGGGCGCTTGTCGACCAGGGCGTGATCTCCCTGGAGACGACCGTCGGAGAAATCGATCCGGCGTACAGGGGCTTTGTGGACGAACGCGCAACGATCCAGCAGCTGCTGACGCATACTGCGGGCATTTATGACTACTATGATGAAGAAATAGAGCAGAACTTCGATACCTTCCGCGTAGAGATCCCGTGGTGTGAACTGGAAACACCGTCCGATTATTTTCCACTGTTCCAGGGAAAAGCAATGAAGTTTGGCGCAGGAGAGCGGTATTCCTACTCCAACGGCGGATATGTATTTTTGGGGATATTGATCGAGAAGTTGACAGGCAGGCTGTACAGAGACTTTGTGGGTGAATATGTGCTACAAGCAGCCCAAATGCACCATTCCGGTTTCCATGCCTTCAATGACCTGCCTGAAAACACGGCAAGCGGCTATCTTGAAGACCGAAGAACAACGAACATCTATCAACTCCCACTACGAGGCGGTGGAGATGGGGGAATGTATGCCACGACGGAGGACCTGCGTGCTTTTTGGGAGAGCCTGTTTGCCAACAGGATCCTTTCCGAAACACTGACGGAAACCTACCTAAGGACACAGGTACCATTCAACGGTAGTTCGGGGTACGGTTGCGGGATGTATAAACGACTGGATGACAGCCTGTTCTCGATCGAGGGAGGGGATGCCGGGGTCGGGTTCGACTCCAGGTACGTTGTGAAAGAAAGGCTAACGATCAACATTCTGTCCAATGTGACCAACGGAGAGAATGGCATACGAGACTTTGTGCGGGAATATGTGCAGGGGATGACTTGAGATGTGCGCCCCGACCCCCGCTTGCAGTTAATGCTGTTCCACGCCTGGTGGCCCTGGCGGAGCGCCGAGTACCGGGATCATTTTGACTCCAAAGCAAGTTGAACCTCTTGAAGACGGACGCCTGCCAGGGAGGAGAAAATCGCATCTGCACGACCCACCCGCTCCAAGGGTCCCAATCCCACGGAGAGGAATCCACCCAAGCGGGCAGCCTCGATGCCAGCCGCGGCATCTTCCACGACGACACAGTGCGCGGGGGGCAGGCCAAGTTGACGGGCAGCATACAGGAACAGGTCTGGAGCGGGCTTCTGGCGCGCAACGCTGTGACCATCGGCGATCACATCCACCAAAGAAGAGAGTTCCAGGCGAGCGAGCACATCCCGGGCATTCCTGCTGGCTGAGCCGAGCGCAGAGCGTAGCCCGGCGGCACGCACCTCCATGAGGAATTCACGCGCGCCAGGCAGCACATCCTGCGGGGTGATGGCGTGGATGAATTCGAGGTAATAACGGTTCTTGCGATCCATCAGCGCAAGCAATTCAACTTCCGGGACAATCCGACCCTTCAGCAAGTGCAACAATGATTCGCGCCGAGCAACGCCGCGCAAGGCTTCGTTCTCCTGGCGGGTAAAGGGGATACCCAGTTCGTCCGCCAAGCGCTTCCAGCCAAGGAAGTGGTATTCGGCTGTATCGGTAAGAACTCCATCCAGGTCGAAGATAAATCCCTGTATTTTCACAACAACCTCCAGATCTTTACAGCAAACACGGCGGGAATGCGGCCCGCCGTGCTGCAGAAGGAGAGGAAGATAATTACTTCCCAGGAAAGGTAACAACCTGCTGCCGGCCGCGGTGGAAGAAGCGGAAGGTGAGCCGTTTCCAGTGGGCGGGCAAGCGAGGCTGGGTTGTCCAGCCATTCTCTGAAACCCGCAATCCGCCAAAACCGAAGACCACCGCCTGCCACACCCCCCCGGCCGAAGCGCCATGAATACCGTCACCGGCATTGCTGCGTTCATCGCGCAGGTCGGCGCGGGCAGCGCGCATAAAGTGTTCGTATGCCTCCTCCGGCTTGTTGACCATGCAAGCAATGATCGCCTGAATGGATGGACCCAGGGAGGAACCATAGGTGTGGTCGGTACGGGGAGTGTAATAATCATAATTCGCCTGGATGGAGGCAGCACTGAAAGCATCATGAAGAAGGTATTGAGCCATGAGCACATCCGGCTGTTTGAGCACCTGGTATTCATTGGCTGCCTGAATGCCAAAAATCACATGCATCGATCGGCTGCGCGGCTCGTAGTCTTCGAGGTTGACATCGGTTCGTTCGAAGAAATGGTCGAATTGTTCGATCAACCCATTCGAGCGCACATGCAGGAAAATGTTTGCAGCAACATGCTGCCAGTGCCGGAACTCGTCTTCCTCCAGGCCAAGTTTTGCGAACAGAACGGAAGCCTTGTGGGGATGACTACTCTGCATCCATTCTGCCACCTGACCGGCAGTGGTGAGATTCCAGCGGGCGAGGAGGTTGGTGTAGGCATTATTGTCCACATGGTCGTGATATTCATCCGGACCGAGCACATCTTTATAGCCATAGGCATTCCGGCTTTCATCCCACCCGGCGCGCGAAGCAAAGAAACGGGCAGTTTCGAAGATCAATTCTGCGCCGCATGCGATCATCCAGTCGTCGTCGCCAGTCACCAACCAGTATTGCCTGACTGCATAGGCAATGTCTGCGGAAATATGGATCGCCAGGTCGCCGGTCCACACCCGGGCGAGTTTCTTTCTATCACGGAAATCGGGCACCCAGGTGGGGGTCACCTCCGCACCGGAATCGGCGCTCTCCCATGCGAACCAGGCACCCCGGAAACCCGCTTCTTTGGCCTTGGCACGAGCTGCATCCAGGGTGAGATAGCGGTACTCCAGCAGGTTACGAGCTATCCGTGGCGAGGTGCAGGTGAACAAGGGCAACATGAAAATCTCTGTATCCCAGAAGGCGTGCCCGTGATACCCGAAACCCGAGAGGGTCTTGGCGCCAATGTTCACCCGGTTATCGTGACGGGGTGCGGCAACCTGGAGTTGGAACATGCTGAAACGGACGGCGAGCTGGGCTTCGTCATCGCCTTCAATAGTTACCTCCATCCGGTCCCAGATCTGCTGCCACGCCTGATGCTGGGCGTGTAGAGCCTGATCCCAATTGGCCGGGAGGGTGACACGCTCCAGAGCCATCTCGACCGGTTGGGTCGTATCGCGAGCCGTAGTTACGGCAACAAACTTGGTTATTTCCACGGCGTTCCCGCGGCTGGCAGGCAGACTGACACATAGCGTGGGGACCCCGGGCACATCCCAGAACTCTGGTTGAAGCGGTGCCGCTCCGACCAGGCGCATGGCCATGGCGAGGTGGATCCCGCTATTGCGTGTGCGACTGGAGAGATGCACGACCGGTTCAGCGCCTGAAACTTCATGGAATCGTTGATCGATGTGCGTCCAGTGAACGATCCCCTCGTTGTCCATATTGACATTGAGGGATGCACGAAATTCGACCGAGCCATCGAATTCCGGCAGCACCTGACAGCGAAGGCAAAGCAGGTGCTCATCTTCCAGGGAAGCAAAACGTTCAAAGACCAGGGTTGCCGTGCAGCCTTGAGGAGAGGTCCAACGGACCCTGCGGGTGAGGAGGCCGGAGCGGAGGTCAAGGTCACGTTCGAAAGAGTGCAGTTGTCCGGTGGCAAGGGAGAACCTCTCTCCATTCAGGAAAACATGGAGGGGCAACCAGTCTGGTGCATTGGCCAATTCGGTGACAGAGACCGGCACGTCGTCGAACACACCGTGCACGAAGGTGGCGCGCCGGTCGCCCGGAAAGCCTTCTTCAAGCGCGCCGCGGGTGGAAAGATAACCGTTCCCAATGGTGAAAATGGTTTCTTTGTGGTGCTGCGAGGAGGGGGTGAAGTTGGTTTCGTTGACGATCCACATAGGTGTTGTATTCGATCAATCAGGGTTAACCTTCTTTAGATCCGGTGGTAGCAATACTGCGAATGAAGTATTTTTGGAAGACAAAGAAGAGGATCAGAATGGGCAGGGTATTGAAAAGGGAACCTGCGAGAACCGTTGAGATCAGGGTGTAATACTCATTCTTGAACCACTGAAGACCGATCGGAAGGGTGAAGAGTTCAGGAGAACGCAGCACCAGCATGGGCCACATGAAATTGTTCCACATGCCTTGAAAGGTGAGCAGGCCCAGGGTCAAGAGTTGTGTCTGGCTGACGGGCAACACGATGCGGATGAAAGTCCTCCAGCGCCCGCAGCCGTCCATGACAGCGGCTTCTTCCAGTTCTTTGGGAAAGGACTTATAGAACTGGGTCATCATAAAGACGCCGAAGGCATCCACCACGCCGGGCAGGATCACCCCGCCCAACTTATCGATCAGATGGAAGCCGGTCGGGATGGTGAGAGCACCGATCTGGATCCCATTCTTGATGAAACCCGGTCCGATGATCAGGAAGGAAGGAATGAGGGTGACCACGCCAGGCATCATCATAGAGATCAACAGTGCATTGAAAAGAAATTTCTTGAAAGGGAATTCGATACGGGCGAAGGCATAGCCGGCCATTGCACAGAACATGACCCGGCACAGTGTGACCACCACTGCAATCAGAGTGCTGTTCCACACCCAGGTGGGGAACAGGTCAAAGGTCTGCAGGATGGTCTTGTAGTTATCGAGAGTGAACGGGGCCGGCCACAAGATGGGCGGGGTGTAAGCATTGGCAATGGGTTTTAGGGAATAGACAAGAGTGAAGTAGAGCGGGGCAAGGCAGAGAATGGCCCAGAAGATAAGAATGGCATAAAAGATCGGAGTCTTCAGGCGTGCCAATTCCTGGAGGAGGTTTTTGCGCACGGTGGGTCTCAATTTGGAGTGAGTTTGAGCGGTCATTTTCTTACCTCTCACTTGCCGAGCCGCTACCTTCGATGAGGCGGCGCTGCAGGAGTGTGATCACCAGGATGATCAAGGTGAGGATAACCGCCAGGGCGGAAGCCTGTCCCATCTTGATGGTGGTATCCCGGAAAGCCCATTTGTAGATCAAGTAGGTGATGGTGGTGGTGCTATCCAGTGGTCCGCCTGCGGTCATGACGAAGATCTGGTCAAAGACCTGAAAACAGCCGATGACGCCAACCGTGACGACAAAGAAGATCACCGGCTTGAGGAGGGGAATGGTGATGCCGAAGAAGGTCTGGAATGCACTTGCCCCGTCAATCTGGGCGGCTTCGTAAATCGAAGCCGAAATATCCTGCAACCCGGACAGAAAGATCAGCATCAGCGTTCCACTGGTGGTGAAAATATTCATTCCCATGATGACATAGAAGGCGGTTGCCGGGCTGTCCAGCCAGTTGAGGGTCAAATGCGTGATCTGGTTGAAAACCCCCTGCGGGGCAAAGATCCAGACAAAGATCAAAGAGATCACCACAGAAGAGGTCACCGAGGGCAGGTAATAGATGGTGCGGAAAGCGCGGCGGAAGCGCAGTTTTTGATCCATGGCAAAAGCCAGGATAAGACTGATGATGGTCTGCAGGGGAACCACGATCAGTGCGTACTTGAAGGTATTTGGCAGGGCTTTCTTAAGGAACAGTTCATCGGAAAGAACGCGTTGATAGCCTTCGAAATCCCACCATTGAGGCGGTTTGAGCAGGTTATAACTGGTAAATGAAAGATAAATGGCATACCCAAGAGAAAAGACGCTGAAGGTTATGAAAATGAAAAGCCAAGGGGAAATGAAGAAATAACCGGCCAGAGCCTCTTTGAATTTCTTGCGCTTCAGTTTGTTTTCCATTTTTGTTTCCTTCCTGATGAGAGGAGCAGCCGGGGCTGCTCCTCTCATTTTTTACGGCTCGAACTTACTTCATCAGGTTACGAAGGGCCGTGGCAGCCTGTTGCATTGCATCGGCAACCGGCTGGTTTTCCTTGAACACGCGCTCCAGCGCCTTGCCCATCTGGTCGTTGACATCCGAACCAAAGGCACCCCAGAAGAACGGTTGTGCACCGTTTAGGGCACCATTGAAGATGGCAGCGCTATTCGGATTGTTGGCCAGGTAGTCACTGGATTGCAGGGAAATACGTGACGGCAAGGCAAAACCACTTTCCAAGACGGTCTTCTGGCTGGCTTCACTGGTCAGGTAATTGACCACTCTCCAGGCAGCATCAGGATTCTGCGTGTTGGCAGAGATGCCCCAGGCCACAGTGAAGATCAAGTTGCCCTCACCAACAGGACCGGCAGGCGGGATGACGACGCCGTACTTGAGACCCGGGAATTGGTCGCGCAGGTACGGGATGAGCCATGCACCTTCGTACACCATGGCGCACTGACCTTTGCCGAAGACAGTGCCCTGCCAGCCTTCGCCAACATCAGAGGGCATGGCGCCAACGCCTTCGGTGCGGAAGGAGGTATAGAACTCAGCGGCCTCGATGGCAGCCGGGCTGTCCAGGGTGGTATCGGTGAAGTCTGCGTTCATGACCGTGCCACCGTTCTGGAAGACAAATGCGGGGAAGCGGCCGGCATCCGGTGCGGTGCAGAAACCGTAGACCGGCTTATTGGGATCGGTGAGATCGGTCAGAGCGGTGGCGGTAGCCTTGAGATCGGTCCAGGTCCAATCATCGGTCGGATAAGCCAGGCCGGCGGCATCAAAGAGGTCTTTGTTGAAGAACATGCCCAACGTATTGAAATCCTTCGGGATGCCATAGGTGATGCCGTTATAGGTGAAAGCGTCGAGCAAAGCAGGAATGAAATCGGTGCGTGCAACGCCCGATCCAGTCATCAGGTCATCAATGGGCAGAAGGACATCGTTCTTGGCAAGTTCCTGCCACCAGAAGATGTCAATGTAATAGACATCCGGCTCGGTTCCAGAGGCAATGCCGGTAAGGAGCACCTGCTTGTAGTCACCAGTGATCGGCTCATATTTGACCAGGATGTCAGGATTCTCGACCGAGAAACGGTAGAGCAACGATTCAAGCAGGGCTGTTTCGGAGGGGCTGGATGCCCAACCGGAGAGACGCACAACAGTCTGCTCGAGCGGGACTTCGACAACCTGAGTTTCGATGATCGTGACCGGAGTCGCAGGCACGACAGGTGTCTCCGCGGTCCCACCACAGGCGGTCAGCAGCATAGACAGGACGAACACGGCTGATAGTACTTTCATAAGTGATTTCATATCTTCTCCTTTTCTGAATTGTGTGAACGTGAGAACGTTTGCAAAAAGGGTCTATGTGTGGTAAAAGAAAGAAGCCTTGGTACTTGGATTAAAAACTCACCTCCTTATTACTAGTGTGAGGTACTGGGAAAAGCGCATGTCGACCGGCAAAGCGCCTGCGCGATTCTCATGAGATCCGTGCCAGGGCTCTTTTTATGCCGAGGCGCGTACAACCAGTTGGGGCTTGAGAAGAACCTGGATGGTCTCAAGCGGCCGATCGTCCATCAGGGATACCAATAACTCAACACATTTCTGCCCTGCCTCCCGGATCGGTTGACGGATGGTTGTCAGCGGGGGAAGCAGATACTGGGACATGGGGGCATCATCGAAACCGATGATAGCAATATCCTTACCTACAGCGAGGCCTTGCTCACGGGCTGCATGGATGGCACCAATTGCCTGAGTATCGTTGAGGGTGATCAACGCTGTGGGGCGATCCAATAGGGGGAGGGCGAGTAAACGCAACGTGGCTGTACGACCAAACGAGAAGATGCCTTCTCCGCGTTCCACCCAAACCGGCTTCACTTCCAGCCCAGCTTGTGCCATCGTATTGAAATAACCCTGGAGGCGTTCGTTTCCCACCCGTGAATTGGAAGGCCAGGCAAGAACGGCAATCTTCTGGTGACCGCGTTGGATGAGATATTCGACTGCCTGGCGGATGCCATCAGCTCCATCCACATCGACAAAGGGGAAAAACAAATCCGGGTTGGAGCGCCCAAAAGCGACAAAGGGGAATTCTTTTTCGAGGAGAAATTGGATGCGCTCGTCGTTGTAATCGACACTTGATAGCACGAATCCGTCCACCCGGCCTGTATCGATCAATTCGCGGTAATCCTCTGCGGTTCGGTCACGAAAAGGAAATGGCAGCACGTGATACCCTGCTGCTTCCGCTTCGCAGACCATGCTGGTAAGAAATTGATCCAGAATATGATTGACCTGATCAGGACTTGTATTCAGCCAGGAATATCCGATCATGAAACTGCGCTGAATACGCATATTGCGGGCGATCTGGTTGGGCCTGTAGCCAAGATCTTCCACAGCCAGCATGATGCGCGCTTCGGTCTCCTTGGAAACCTGGACTTTTCGGTTCAGCACTTTAGAAACCGTCTGGTAACTAACGCCAGCGCGCGCCGCAACTTCTTTGAGGGTCACTGAAGGGGACAAAGGGCCATTCTCCTTGTGCGAACGTTCGCACGAACGTTCGCTATCATTGTATATATTTCCAGAATAAAAGTCAAGCATGATAAATGTAACCTTCCAGACGTGATATCGTCCCCAGGCGTTCTTCAAATCAAACCTGACAAGGGGTCGTCGCAATAACCAATCGTTTCTTAATCTGTCACCCCATTTATAGAAATTTTTAGCAGGGAGCCTACCTTTCAATGACCTGCTTTCATTTTCACGAGCGAAGCCTATTTCTCTTTCTCTCAAAAAGTGGGATAATCACAGAAGAGTACTTCGCCCTAGAGCGAATCGAGAGCAGCAAGCATTCAAAGGAGTGACGGATGGACATTTTCCTGGCTGTCGAACGAGCCTTTCACCTGGTGCCACAGATCTCCATCGAGGTGGCACGCGACCGGCTGGAGCAGAAGAAGGTGAGCCTGGTGGCGGGGGCACTGGGGGCGCTGATCACGCGTCCAAAGCCGGAGGATATCCAACTGGTCTCCTTTGAAAGCCGGCTGGAGGCCTTCTGGCTGATCAACGTGGTGGTGCGCACGGTGTATGAACGGGGGCGCACGTACACCTTCCCGGTGGGCGGGGCGGAGGTGCACCACGTGACGGCGTTCGGGCAGGACCTGCCGGTCAGCGTGACCTCCAAGGGAGGGGCACAGGTCACGCTCCACGGGGTGGAACACTGCATCGAAGAGCACAAGCACAGTTTTACTTTCAACGAGGTGGGGGCGAAAGCGGTATTGAGCAAATACCTGTCCTATGCCAAGAGCGAGATCACGGAACTGGACAAGTTCGCGCCGGAAGGGGTGCTGGTGGTGCCGCCGCATGCACACGCCTCGATGGTGATCCGTTCGGTGCTGGCGGAGGTGATCAAGCCGGTGCAGGCAGAGGTGATCCACGAGGAAAAGGTGAACGTGGAGACGCTGGAGGTCAATTTCCGACCGATCTATGCGCTGGAGTATGAGTGGGCAAGCAAGGGGAAGCGGGTTGTGCTGGAATTCGACGGGCTGACCGGCGAGGTGCATACGGGGGGGAAGAAACTGGGCAACCAGATCAAGGGCGTGGTGACACGCGACCTGATCTTCGATGTGACCGCGGACGCGGTGGGGATGATCGTCCCGGGGGGAGGCATCGCGGTCAAACTGGTGAAGGCGGTGGTGGACCGCGGGAAGTGAGATTGGACTTCGTCGCACTGACACATGCAGATTGAACAGAACGCTCATCCTGTAGGATGAGCGTTCTGATTTGGAGGCTGTTCAGCAGAGGCGACGATCAATAGGCGAAACTGAAGGAGGTGTTGGCCACGGTGAGCAGGGTGACCAGCATGGCATTGAGGAAGGCTGCCAGCCAGATGCTGCCAGTGAGACGGTAGAGCTTGACACTGATGAAGGCGGCAATGCCCAGGATTGGCAGGAAGGGGATCATCAGGATGGGGACGAGGGCGCCGGCGCCGGCGAGGAGCGAATCACCCCTGAGGAGCAGACCCCAGAAGGTGAATTCGTTGAACAGGAGGGGCAGAAAAGAGACTGCCAGGAAGACGGCAGGGGTGAGGAGGTTGAACAGGACCGCCATCCAGGTCTGTTTGCGTTCGCTCCAGTTGGCGAAGGTGACCCGGCTGGCCATCAGGCTGTTGACGATGTAGAAGGCGAGGAAGAAGGGCAGGTACTTGAGCGCGACCCATATCTTGGCGGCGCTGAAGACGCGCAAGTCGAAGGACCAGAGGCGGAAATCGACCTGGTAGAAGTAATCGGCGAGGAAGAGAAGAAGGTATGCGCCGCTGAGCACCAGGACGGCGAGCAGGAGGGTCTTCCAGAAAGCACGCCAGGGGAGGGTGACCCCGAATTCCCGGCAGCGCCCCTTGAACTTCCCCGCGCTGATGCGCAGGGCGAGCAGACCGACAAGGGCACAAGCGAGGGACCACAGGCCGATCCCGCCACTGGTATCCTGCGGCAGCGCCTGGCTGATGAGCAGCAGGTAGCCACCCATCATCATGGGGAAGATCAAGACCACGCAGAGGAGCACGTTGAGCACGATGGCGGTGACAAAACGCCGGCGTTCGCGCCCGGCCTGCAGGGCAGGCAGCGGGCTGGTCCCGGCGGTGCGCAGTTCGCTAAAGAAGGGGATCGAAAGCAGAAGATCGGCGAAGGGGACGAGGAACATGAAGAAACCGACCAAGCCGAGCAGATTGAAGAGTTCCTTCAGCCACCAGGTCTGGTTCATGGGAGCGAGGGGGTGGGGAGCGGGGAGGGTCTCCTGGAAGAAGCGGACCACGGCGGCGGCGGAGACGAGGGAGAAATGGTTCTGGGCGTGCGTCTCGCGCGGGTTGTAGAGAGCAAGGATGTAGCCGTTGGCGGGGTTGGTGTAGACCTGCCCTTCGACCAGTGCGCCGCCCTGCTGGAGACCGGTCTGGACGGCAAGCAGGCTGCGGGACAGGTCGCTGGAGAGAAGCTGCGCGCCGCTGTTGCCCCCGGCGGCGAAGAACTCGTCATATTGACCCATGACGACGCCGAGGTCGCAGAGGAAGCCGCTGGCGCCGGAAAGATCGGCAGCGGCGGCAAGTGTCTCGGGATACATGCCCACCGGAAGGGCGGCGGCGACCTTGTTGAGCGCCTTTGCCTCGGCGGCGCTGAGACCCTGCGCCAGGGCGGTGCGTTCCAGACCGGTGTAATAGGCGGCGGTGGCGATGGCGTAGCTGCCGCCCATGGAATGCCCGGTGACGCCGATGCGGGCGGCATCGACGAAGGGCAGGGTGGCAAGGTATTCGACGGCGTCGACCATGCCGCCGGAAATGACATTGATCGTCTCGGCAAAGCGCGCCTCGGGGACGGAGGAGTCGCCGTGCCGGTAGGCGTTCATGGCAAAGACGACATAGCCGCGGCGGGAGAGTTCGACATAGTTGATATCCTGCATCTCGCGGTTGTTCAGGTAGCCGTGACTGGTGACGATGGCGGGGGCGGGATGGTCGACCGTGGCGGTGGCGGGGACGAGCAGGTAGCCGGTGAGCGTGCCGACCTGGGTGACGATTGAGATCTCTTGAACATCCACCGTGCCAAAGCTGGTCTGCACGACGCCGGAGACGAGCACGCTGAGCAGCATGAGCACGAGGGAAACGAGCAGCAGTGTCTTGGAGCGCTTTTTCATGGGTCCTCCTGGGGGTGAGTGGATGGTGGTGGGGTAATTATAGTTGATAGCGGGGATACGCAGTAGCAATCTCCCGGCAGACCTGGAGATTGCTTCCCCTTCGGGGACGATGTCGCCGTACAGAATACGGCTCGCAATGACACCGCAACTCCGCTGACTACTAACCCCCAAACCCCCACAACAAGAAACCCCTGCGCACAGCAGCGACCCGCCGAGGCGCAGAGAGTGAGGTAAAATACTTGGAATGTTCGAACTCATCTTCCTCGGCACGTCCGCTTCCGCACCGTCCGCCCGCCGCGGGCTGCCCGCCCTGCTGGTGAAGCACGATGAATACCGCTTCCTGATCGACTGCGGGGAAGGCACCCAGCGGCAGATCCTGCAGGCGGGCATCGGCTTCCGTAGCCTGAACCACATCCTGATCACCCACGGGCACCTGGACCACATTCTGGGGCTGGCGGGGATGCTGTCCACCTTCATGCGCTGGGAGACGATCGACGAGATCAACATCTACAGCGGAGGCTGGGCGCTGGACCGGGTCTCGGACCTGCTGAACGGGGTGGTGCTGCGGGGCAAGCCGGCGCCGATGCCGCTCAACCTGCGGGAGATCAAGCCAGGGGTGTTCTTTGAGAGCGAAGACCTGACGATCCGCGCCTTCCCGGTGTTCCACCGCGGCTCGGACAGCCTGGGCTTCAAGTTCGAGGAGCGCGCCCGGCGACCGTTCCTGGCAGAAAAAGCCGAGGCGCTGGGCATCCCGCAGGGACCGCAGCGCGGCGAGCTGGTGGCGGGGAAAGCGATCACGCTGGCAGACGGGCGCACGATACAGCCCGAAGATGTGCTGGGGACGCTTAAGCCGGGATTGTCCTACGTGCACGTCGGCGATGCCGGGCGGACGGAGGACCTGGCGGCGGTGTGCCAGGACGCCGACCTGCTGGTGATTGAATCCACCTACCTGGAGGAAGAGGTCGAACTGGCGAACCAGTTCTCGCACCTGACCGCACGGCGGGCGGCGGAACTGGCTGTGCGGGCGAATGTGAAACAACTGATCCTGACCCACCTGTCGCGGCGCTACCGTGAAAAGGACGTACAGGAGGAAGCCCAGGCGGTGTTCCCCAACGTGCGCGTGGCGCGCGATTTCGACACCTTCAAGATCAAGTCAGAAGGATGAACCCCATGGACGATAAAACATATACCATTGGACTGTTGACCTCCGGCGGCGACTCGCCGGGAATGAACCCGTGCATCCGGGCGGTGGTGCGCACCGCGGCGGCACACAATGCACAGGTGATCGGCATCATGGACGGCTACGAGGGGCTGATCAACGGCGAATTCCGCCCGCTGGGGGTGCGCGACGTGGGCGGGATCATGCAGCGCGGCGGGACGATCCTGCAGACGCGGCGCTCGAAACGCTTCCTGGAAAAGACCTACCAGCGCGAGGCGATCCGCAACATGAACTCTGCGGGAATGGACGGGCTGATCGTGGTGGGCGGGGAAGGCTCGCTGAAGGGAGCGCACGTGCTGGCGGAGCAGGGCATCCGCGTGGTGGGCGTGCCGGGGAGCATCGACAACGACATCTGGGGCACGGACATGGCGATCGGGGTGGACACGGCGATGAACACGATCATGGAGGCGGTGGACAAACTGCGCGACACGGCCTCCTCGCACGGGCGCGCCTTCCTGGTGGAAGTAATGGGGCGCGGCTGCGGATATTTAGCAGTGCTGGCGGGGATCGTCTGCGGGGCGGAGATGATCCTGACCCCCGAATCGCCGGTGACGGTGGAGGAGGTGGCGAAGGCGGTGGAAGATGCCTACCTGCGCGGCAAGACGCACTCGATCATCATCGTGGCCGAAGGCGCCAATGTCAAGGTGGTGGAGCTAGCCAAGGCACTCGACGACATGGACGTGGGCTTCTCCACGCGGGTGACCATCCTGGGACACATCCAGCGGGGCGGCTCGCCGACAGCCTTCGAGCGCATGCTGGCGACGCGCATGGGCGTCAAGGCGGTGGATGCGCTAGTCAGCGGGCAAAGCGACGTGATGGTGGCGCTGCAGGGGCGCACGATGGGGCTGGTGCCGCTGACCGAGGTGACCAGCAAGGTGCGCTCGGTGAACCCCGAATACTTTGAGATGGAACACATCCTTTCCAGGTAAAAAAATATGCCAAGATTCGAACTCGACCTGAAACCCGTCCAACACATCACCGCCGACGCCCTGGGTAAGCCGGGGGAGCGGGTCTTCTACCTGCAGGGCTGGCGCGCGACCGACCCGCAGCCGGTGACGATCATCATCGAGAAAGTGCAACTGCAGGGGTTGGTCACCGGCATCGCCCAGATGCTGGGTGAAGTCGCCCGACAGCACCCCAACCTGCCGGTCCCGATGGCGGACTTCGATGGCGACAAAATGCGCATCCAACCGCCGCTCGACCCGCAGTTCCGCGCGGGGGAGATGGGGCTGGGCTATGACGAAGAAAGCGACCTGATGCTTCTGCTGGCGCGCGAGATCGTCCCGGAGGACGGGGACATCGAGGATGCCGCGGTGGTACGCTTCTGGTGCAACCGGCGGCAAGCCAGCCAGCTGGCGGCATGGAGCAGCGAGGTGATCAACCAGGGGCGCAAGATCTGCCCGCAGTGTGGCGAGCCGATGGAAGCGGAAGGCCATTTCTGCCCAAAGAAAAACGGGCACAAGAAGAAGTGACCCGTGGTAGATGAACAGGCACCTGCGGAAGGCGGGCTGAGTCAGGCGCTGCGGAACGGGGAGATCACCCTGCGGGGGCAGTTCACCCTGGGCTCCAACTACACCTTCCTGGTGAGCGTGCAGCATCAAGGCAGCGGCTTCCCGGCGGTGTACAAGCCGATGCGCGGCGAGCAGCCGCTGTGGGATTTCCCCAGCGCCTCGCTGGCACGGCGCGAGGTGGCAGCCTGGCTGGTGAGCGAGGCACTGGGCTGGGGGCTGGTGCCGTGCACGGTGCTGCGCGAGGGACCTTTTGGACCCGGCTCGCTGCAGCAGTTCATCGAGTACGACCCCAGGCGGCACTACTTCACCTTCCGCCCGACACAACGCCAGAGGCTGCGCCCGGTGGCGGCGTTCGACCTGCTGGTGAACAATGCCGACCGCAAGGGCAGCCACGTGTTGTTCGAGAAACGCACCCGGCACCTGTATGCCATCGACCATGGACTGTGCTTCCACGCCGAGGACAAACTGCGCACGGTGATCTGGGATTTCGCCGGGGAGATCTTCCCGGAGGACGTTCGCCTGGGGCTGGAGAGCCTGCACAGCCGCCGGAACGCGCTGTTCGCCCAGATGGAGGAGCATCTCGCCCCCCAGGAGATCGAGGCATTCGATGCCCGCCTGGAGGGGCTGCTAAACCACCCGGAGTACCCCCCGCCGCCGGAAGACCGGCGGGCATTCCCCTACCCGCCCCTTTAACATGTAAAAAAGGAGATTCCCATGTCACATTATCGTCTCGCCCTGCTCGGATTTGGCAACGTCGGCCGCGCCTTCGCCCGCCTGCTGCTGCGCAAGCAGGCTGAACTGGCAAGCCAGTACGATCTCACCTTCCGGGTGACCGGGATCGCCACCGGCAGGCACGGCCTGACCATCGACGCGGAGGGGGTCGACCTGGCACGCGCCCTGGCGCTGGTGGAGAGCGGGCAGGCGCTGGAGACGATCAGCCGCCTGCCAGTGACCGACACGCTGGACTTCGTCCACTCCGTACCGGCGGAGGTGCTGTTCGAGAACTCGCCGGTGAACCACGAGAACGGCGAACCGGCGGTCAGCTACCTGCGCATCGCCCTGGAACGCGGCATGCATGCCATCACCGCCAACAAGGGGCCGGTGGTGCATGCGTACCACGAACTGACCCGCCTGGCGCAGGCACAGGGGCGCAAGTTCTATTTTGAATCCACGGTGATGGACGGGGCGCCGATCTTCTCGCTCTTCCGCCAGGCGCTGCCGGCGGCACGGGTGGAGTCGCTGCGCGGCATCCTGAACTCGACCACCAACCTGATCCTGGGGCGCATGGAGCAGGGCGAGTCGTTCGAGGCGGCGGTGGGTTATGCCCAGCAGATCGGGCTGGCGGAGACCGACCCCTCCGGCGACGTGGACGGTTGGGACGCGGCCATCAAGGTGGCGGCGCTGGTGACGGTGATCCTGGGGGTGCCGCTGAAGCCGCACGATGTGGAGCGCAGCGGCATCCGCGGCATCACGGCGGAGAAGGTGGCCACGGCGAAGAGCGAGGGCAAGCGCTGGAAACTTGTGTGCAGTGCCGAGCGGCAGGGGGAGGGGGTGCACGCCCGCGTGGCGCCGGAACTGGTGGAGGCTTCCTCACCGCTGTACAGCGTGGAGGGGTCGTCTTCGATCGTGGAATTCCACACGGACACGCTGCCGGGGCTGTCGATCGTGGAGGGGAACCCGGGACCAGAGACCACGGCCTACGGATTGCTGGCAGACCTGATCAATGCCACGCGGGAATAGACGGCGGATTCCGCTTGACCATCCGGCAGGGGGATGGTAAAATCCGCCCGCTTGAAAAACGAAGACGCCCCCATTGTGTAGCGGTTAGCACGTGGCCCTTTCAAGGCTAAAACAGGAGTTCGAGTCTCCTTGGGGGCACTACAAGATCCGTCAGAAATGGCGGATTTTGATTCCCAGGTAGCCATTGTTCTCTTCTGAATAAGCTAGGCACAATTAGCATGCAGGTAAGCTGGCAGGATTCCGACCTTTCCTGCATGATATACTGACAAGGATAGGGAATCCAGATCAGAGAAATGTCATGAAAGGTGATCGCAGAATGGCAATCCGCATTTTCAATGGCTATACCTGTGATGCCCGCTGGCCATCAAAATTAAGAACCGGGCTTGTCTGCACTCTGGTGGAAACGGATCAGGGCCTTGCGCTCATCGATACCGGTCCAGGGCTTGAAGATTATGCCCAGCCTCATTGGATGATGAATTTGTTCCGGGTGATCACGAGAGTTTCATTCGACCCACAGGAGACAGCCGTCAATCAAGTGAGGCGGCTGGGCTACCAACCCGAAGATATCCAGCATATCATCCTGACCCATATGCATTTCGATCATTGTGGAGGCCTGCCGGACTTCCCTTGGGCACAGGTGCATGTTCATCAACGCGAATTTGATTCCTTTACAGGGAAAACACATCGCTGGACCGATCTGGCTTATATTCCCCGCCACATTTCCAAGGTTAAGCAATGGCGGCTTTACGACACAAAGGATGAATCGTGGTATGGCCTACAAGCCATCCGCCTACCGTTCACCCCGGAGATGTGGTTGGTGCCTCTGCACGGGCATTCATGGGGTCATTGCGGTGTGGCTGTCAGGCTGGAGAAGGGCTGGTTTTTCAATGCTGGCGATGCAGGAGCAGTGTATAACAACACCTCCCCTGCCTGGTTGATTAAATTGGTATTGGGTCCGCATGATGCCATGCTACGCCAGTTCTTAGTCGATCATCCCGATGTACTCTTGACCAACTCGCATATGTCCCCGGAATGGTTCGATAGCCGAGTCTGGCAATGATGTGAATCCTTGCCAGATATCCTCTTACCTTGTGACTACACTTATATGAAAGACATCCATGCCCTGTGGGTGCTTCGCGGCCCACAGGGCATGGAGCGCGAGGGGCACCTGCTCGTAAAGGTAGAAATCTCTGTTCCAATCGTTCGTAAAAAGCGTACCCAGTGATAACCACCGGGTACGCTTTTTGTTTGGCGCCGCTGGACTGGTCAAATTGATATATACTATCGTCAAACGCCGGCATGTCAACCAGGTGCTTTCGATCATCCACGCAACTTCGCCATCTGCCTTTGTCTCGATCGAGGAAGTGCGTTCCAAAGAAAAGGGTTTTTCATCATGTCTCGTTGATCCAAATACACATTTTTTTGGAAGAAAGTCAAAATGACCAGACTACGAGAGATCCCAAGCCGAATTGTCAAAGCCATCAACCGCTTGATACAATCACTCCCTGCTGATGAGCGCAAGCAGGTGATCGCCGAGATCATCCCAACCGCATCGCCCGGGTTCGATTACTTCCTGCTGGTTGTGCTCTCGTGCAGCATCGCCACGCTTGGTCTGGTAACAAATTCTCCAGCAGTGATCATTGGTGCAATGTTGCTTGCGCCGCTCATGTCGCCGATCATTGCAATCGGGTTGGCTTCCATCGTCGGGGATGATAAACTGCTCAAATCATCTGCATCTGCGCTCTTGCGAGGAGCAGGACTGGCTGTCCTGCTCTCTTGTTTGATGACGCTGGTCAACCGTTTCCTGCCTTTTATTGCCCTGCAGGAACTCCCAGTGGAAGTTTTAGCACGTACTCGCCCTACCCCGATTGACCTGGTGATCGCTCTGGCTGGAGGGTTGGCCGCTGCTTATGCGCTGACCCGCCCAAACCTTTCGGCAGCATTACCAGGAGTTGCCATCGCGACCGCCTTGATGCCGCCGTTGTGTACCGTAGGGATTGGGATCGCACTTGGCCGCTGGGATGTGGCAGGTGGGGCATCCCTGCTTTTCATTACCAATGCAGTGACCATTGCCTTCGCTTCCGCTTTGGTTTTCTTCCTGCGAGGGTTCTCGGCAGAGGCACGGCGGGCTGGCAAACGACTGCCTCGCAGCCTGGTACTCTCGTCGGTCCTGGTCGCGATCTTGCTTGTGCCTCTGTCGTACTACAGCATAAAGTTCTTCCGTGAGGCTGCTGAAAACCGTTTATTCAATGATGTTGTATCACAGGAAGTTGCAAGGTTGGGGGATGTACAACTGGTGGATGTACAAGTCGTCCATCAGGATAGCGGACTTAATATGGTAATCACAATTCGCACAAACACAGCATTGAAGTATGAGGAAGTCGTGGCTCTACAAGAGGCCATCGTTGGCGGGATCAACAGGTCAGTTTCGCTGCGGGTCGAGCAAGTGATCGCCGAGGAACTTGATCCTCTCGTACCACCTACACCTACAGCCACTCCGACCCTGACTTCCACTCCCATGCCTGGGCCGAGTTCAACATACACCCCCTCTCCCACTGCCACCCAGACCATCGCGCCAACCGCCACTACCACATCATCCCCCACCCCGACTCCTGCGCAAGCGCAGATCGTACTCACCGGATTGCCGCCTCTCAAACTTTATCAATCACCGGGCGGGCCAGTTATTGGCCAGTTGCGTGTTGGCCAATGGCTAACGGTTCTTTACGGCCGCCAGGAACACGAAGGTGTTATTTGGATCGAGGTTAGAGATGAAGAGGAGCGGGTCGGCTGGCTGCCGGAAATCTATCTGTTACAGCCAACACCGACGTCGACTCCCTAGCAGGTTATCTCTTGCCCTCTCGACTTTGGATTACCCCGATAGTTAGTATCCCCTTGGGGACAACTCTTCCACAAAGACTGCCAATCAAGGCAGTCTTTTGTTTTGGAGGGAACCTTTCGAACCTGCCTGGCGTCTGGCAACGGAAACAAAAATTTACAAGCACAAGGAAACCAGACGATGAAACATATCTTCCCCCTGATCTTCTCGCTGCTGCTGCCCGCCAGCCTGCTGCTGGCAGCCTGCAATGGCTCCGCCGCCCCACAACTGGAGGGCGGTGAATGGCAACTTATTGAAATGAACGGCAAGCCGCTCCCGGCACAGATCCTGGTGACGCTGAACTTCCAGGAAGGGCAAGCTGGTGGACGAGCACCCTGCAACCAGTACGGCGCAGGGTACCAGCAGGACGGCAGCCACCTGTCCTTTGAGCAGGTCATCTCCACGCTGATGTACTGCGAGGACGTGATGGAATACGAGACCGAATACCTGGCTGCCCTGGAGGGAATCCGTTCGTTCAAACTGGAAAATGATCGCCTGCACCTGCTGGATGAAAGCGGAGCATCCGTGCTGGTCTTCAGCCAGCCGCAGACTCCCGCCTTGGAGGGCTCCACCTGGAAGGTGAGCCTGCCCGGGATCAGCCTGCCCGCGGAGGGCAGCGAGATGACGATGTCTTTCAGCGATGAGCAGGTGAACGGGCAGGCGCCGTGCAATTCCTACTTCGCCGGGTACACCCAGGTGGGCAGCGCGCTCACTTTCAGCGCAGCAGGGTCCACCAAGATGTTTTGCGCGGGGGAAGACGTGATGGATGTGGAGACGATCTTCCTGGCAAGCCTGGAACAGGTGCGCAGCGTTGCGGCGCAGGCGGGCGGGCTGGCGCTGTTGGATGAGGGCGGGAACGTGGTTTTGCTGCTCACGCCGTAATTTTCCCCTGGAATGGACTGATAAAATAAACCGTCCCGATGAACATCATCGGGACGGTTTATCGTTTCCCCGCCGGGCAAGCTACTGGTTGCCGGTGAACTGCGCCAGGATCGCCAGAACGATGAGGGCGGCGATGACCGCCAGGATGATCTTGATGACGCTGTAGGGACGCTCACCGAGCACCTCGCCGGTGCGGGCATTGACCACGAAACGGTAGATCTTGTCGCCGTAGCGGAAGACGCTCAGCCAGACCGGCAATAGGATAAATTTGTAAGTCGTGTCGGAGTAGTGGGTCTGGAGTCCGGTGATGCGCTGCTCATCGCCGCCGATGTCGCGGTGGATATCCTGGCGGATGGCGGATTCCATAATCCCGCGCGCCTGCTCGAAGCCAGCTTTGATGTCCAACTGGCTGACCTCGGCCTTGAAGCCGCTCAGGAAGCGGTTGTCATAGGGGACCAGGTTGGGAAGATCCCAGGGGTCAAGGGCGTTGAGGAATTTCTCCGGCAGGGCGCGGCTGGCAGTGACGAGGACATCGTCGAAGAGACGGCGCACCCGCCCGCTGACGCCGGTCCAACGCGTCTTGACCACGCGCTGGGTCTGCTCCTGCCCGTTGACCACCCGCCGGACGGTCTCGGTATAGTGGTCGCCGCGCTGCCCCTGGTACTCCGATTCGGTGCGGGCATCGAAGGTCCAGAAAGGCAGGTACACGCCGTTAAAGCGCTCGCTGGAGGCGACCTTCTTCAGGTCGTTGGGAGCGAACCACAGGCGGTGGAGCCACTTCTCGAAACTGGCGGTGGCTGCCTGCCTTTCCAGTTTGAACGGCAGAACCGCCTGCGGGTTGGCAACTGCCTTCATTTTCGGCTTGACGGTGAGCCTCGAACCGCAGAAGGTGCAGGAATCGGAGAACATGTTCTCTCCCAGGGCGGTCTCGGCACCGCAGGCCGGGCACTTGACCACCGAGGCCTGCCCGGCAGACTGGGCAGCCTCCCAGTCCCCTGCCATGGCGGTAACCAGGTCCTTCTCCGCATGGGCCGCCTCGAGCAGGGATTCCTCGGTGGCGATCTCGAAAGAGGACTGGCAGTATTCGCATACCTGGCTGGTGGTGCCAGGCTTGAAGGACAGCGTGGCACCGCAATTGGGGCAGGTGACACTTTTCAGGTCGTTGAGCGAGGAGGAGTCCATGGTCTTTGCCTTTCGCGGAGGATGTTTGCATGTAATTCTACCATCCCCGGCAGAAAGGTCAACGGCGATGTGGTGATGAAAAGCCTTGCGCATTTCAGGCGGATGAATAGAATCCTGTCATCCGTGGAGGATCATGATCGCTGTTTCCGAAACAACCAATGCACAATCAAAAATGCACCACCTGGTCACCTGGGCACTGATCGCCGGATCTCTGCACTAGTGTTTTATCAAGGCACCTGTGAAAAACATGATATGCAAGCGGGCAAGAGTGTGGCACAATTAATCCACTAAGGACTGTTGAAAGATAAGGAGGCAGGCATGAAGCGTATTGCAGTGCTGACCGGCGGCGGAGACGCACCGGGACTGAACGCGGTCATCCGGGCGGTCGTCAAGACGGCGATCAACGATCACAACTGCGAGGTGCTGGGCGTGCAGGACGGCTACAACGGCTTCATCGAGCCGGGTGGCGTCTTTCCCCTGGATACCCGCTCGGTACGCGGCATCCTGCCCCTGGGCGGCACGATCCTGGGCACCGCCAACCGCGGCAACCCGTTCGCCCGCAAGGTGATGCGCGAAGGGAAGGAAGTGATCATCGATGTATCGGATGAGATCGTCGCCGCCATCAATGCCCTGCAGCTCGACGCGGTGATCGTCATCGGCGGAGACGGCACCCTGCACATCGCCACCGAATTGGGCGAGAAGGGTGTGCCGGTCATCGGGGTACCCAAGACGATCGATAACGATGTCGGCGGCACGGAGGTGACCTTTGGCTTCGACACCGCTCTGATGATCGCCTCCGAGGCCCTCGACCGACTGCATACCACGGCAGAATCACACCACCGCGTTATGGTGCTGGAACTGATGGGCCGCGACGCCGGTTTCATCGCCCTGCACGCCGGGGTGGCTGGCGGTGCGGACGTGATCCTGATCCCGGAGATCCCCTTTCGCTTTGAATCGGTGCTCAAAAAAGTACGCCAGCGCGTGGAGCGCGGCTCGCGCTTCAGCCTGGTGGCTGTTTCGGAAGGCGCCAAGCCGGTCGGCGGGCAGGTGCTCTACAACCGAGCCGGGGATGGGCTTGCCGTACCGCGCCTGGGCGGGATCGGGCAGGAGGTCAGCCGCTATATCGAGGAACAGGGCTTCGAGTCACGCGTCACCGTGCTGGGGCACATCCAGCGCGGCGGCTCACCCACCGCCTTCGACCGCTGGCTGGCGACGCGCTACGGGGCGGCTGCCGTGCGCACCGCCGCCGCAGGTAGGTTCGGGCGGATGGTCTCGCTGTCCAACGGGCAGGTGGTGGATGTGCCCCTGGTGGAGGCGCTGAGGGTGCCCAAGCGCGTGGACGTGGACGGCGATGCAGTGCGCACGGCACGCGGCATTGGGATCTCGTTCGGGGATGACTAGGCAGGAATAAAAAGCGGAAGACCGCCCTTGCGGACGGCCTTCCTATTCGCGCTGTGGCACCTTCGCTTGCAGATCACTGCTCAGCGAGGAGGGGTGCCACAGCGCTTTGACTAAAACTACGTTTCATCTTGGACACCACCTCCTCTTCTGTAAGGATGGCTGGGTTGGTTCACACTTCTTTCCAAAGACAGTATCACATAAATTAAATCAGATGTCAATGGTATGAATTAGGGTATGAATTAGGGCTGCGCCCCCAGGATCAGGCGCACGTCCGCCGCCAGCGCCCCCTGCCCGGCAGGCAGCACCATCAACGGGTTGACATCCAGTTCGAGGATCTCGGGGAAATCAGCAGCCAACTGCCCGATGCGCAGGATGGCCTCCAGCAGGGCAGGACGGTCGGCTGCGGGGGCTCCGCGCAAGCCCTCAAGCAGTCTCGCCGAGCGCACTTCGCGGATCATCTCATCGGCATCCAGTCGGGAGAGCGGTGCCAGGCGGAAACTGACATCCCGCAGCACCTCCACATAGATGCCCCCCAACCCGAACATGACCAGCGGTCCAAAGATCGGGTCGCGCTTCATACCGACGATCACCTCCTGCCCACCGCGCACCATCTGCTGCACCTGCACGCCGCGCAGTTCAGCCTGGGGATGAGTCGCGCGGGCGCGGGTGATGATCTCCTGCCAGCCCTGGCGCACCGCCACCTCGTCCGGGACATTCAACAGCACCCCGCCGATCTCGGTCTTGTGCAGGATATCCGGGGAGGCCAGTTTGAGCGCCACCGGGAAACCGATCCGGGCGGCAAAGCGGGCAGCTTCGTCCGGGTCGGTTGCCAGCATGTCTGCGGGGGTCTGGAGGCCATACGCCTCCAGCACAAGGCGCCCTGCGGCGGCATCCAGGGCTGTATGCCCCGCCTGGCGCGCCGAGGCAAGCAACCCGGCAACCCGCTCACGATCCACGCCGGGAAGTGCTTCGGGAAGCGGATGTTCAGCCTCCAGCCACAAGGCACGCTGGCGCATGACCTGTAAAGCCAGCACGGCATCTTCCGGGAAGCGGTAGGCTGGCAGTCCGCCCTGGTCGGCGGCAGCGAAGGCTTCCTTCAGGCTGACCTCGCCGAACAGGCAGGCCAGGATGGGCTTGGCCGGCTTCTTCTCACGCTGCAGGGTGATGACCGCCTCCATGATCTCCCTGGGATGGTTGAGCAGGGTGGGCACCACCACGACCATCACGCCGTCGTTGGCCGGGTCAGCGAGGAGCACATCCAGGGTACAGCGGTACTGTTCCACGTCTGCGCCGCCGAGCATATCCACCGGACCGCCGGTGCCGGCATCGGGAGAAAGGCAGGCGGAAAGGAGGCGGCGGGTCTCCGCGCTGGTGACCGAAAGGGTCAGCCCGGCGCTTTCCAGGGCGTCGGCAGCCAGCACGGCGGGACCGCCGGCATTGGTGAGTACGGCGATGCGCTTGCCGCGCGGCAGGGGCTGGTGCGCAAGGCCCAGGGCAGCATGGAAAAGGTGCTCGATCTTCTCGAACTCGATCAGCCCGGTCTGCCGGGCAGCAGCCTGGAAGGCGGCATGCGCCCCGGCAAGGGCGCCAGTATGCGAAGCAGTGGCAGCCTGCCCGCTGATGGAACGCCCACCCTTGAGGATCAGCACCGGCTTGCGGGCGGAAGCCTCCCGTGCCGCGGCGATGAAATCGGCACCGTCCTTGATATCCTCCACGTAGATCACCAGTACGCGGCTGAGGTCATCGGCAGCCAGGTAGCGCAGCAGGTCCGATTCGTTCACATCCGCCTTGTTGCCGATCGAAAGGAAGCGGCTGAAGGTCAGACCGCGCGCCTGCGCCCAGTCGATGATCCCTCCGCACAATGCCCCGGACTGGGAAACGAAATCGATCACCCCGGGGCGGGTCATGCCGGTGACAAAGGTGGTATTGACCGGCGTGTGCATGTCCATCACCCCGATGCAGTTCGGCCCCATCAAACGCATGCCATACCGGCGGGCGCTCTCCAGGCACTGCTGCTCGCGCTGCGCACCCTCAGCACTGGTCTCATGGAAGCCGCCGGAGAGGATCACCGCCGCCTTGATGCCGCGCTTACCGCAGTCCTCCATCACGCCTGGAGCGAAGGCGGACGGAACGATGATCACCGCCAGGTCGACCGGGTCGGGCACTTCCAGGATGCTGGGATAACATTTTTTCCCGAGGATCTGTTCCGCCTTGGGGTTGACCGGGTAGACCGGTCCCGGAAAGCCGAACTGGGGGTCCAGCAGGTTGGCCACGATACCGTAACTTAACTTGGCCGGGTCATTGCTGGCGCCGATGACAGCCACACCGGCGGGCTTGAAGAAAGGGGTCAGGGTCTGGGGGTCGGGGCGCATGCTTCTCCTTATGGATAATTGAAATGTCAGCGGCAGATCAGGATGGGACAATGATTGATGCGCAACATCAGGTTTACCAGGCTGCCAGCCATCAATTCATCCAGGGCGGTGCCGCTGTAACCGCCCATCAGCAAGAAATTGATCTCTCTGTTATCCATCAACGCGTGCAGACTATCTGCCTGACCCGCCACAGGGAGATAATCAGCCTGGATCTCATGCAGTTCCAAATAGGCACGCGCGCGTTCCAGTGCCTGTGCCGAAGTGTGTTTTTCGCTGGTCAGGGTGAACACGGTCAGGGAAGCCATCCATTGTCCGGCCAGATAGGCAGCCACAAAGAGCGCCTCGCGCGCCTTCGGGCTGTCATCATACGCCAGCAGCATGCGGTCCATGGGAGTGACGGTGCAGCATGCCGCCAGCAGCGGACGAGGACACTTCCAGATGATTCTACGCAGGCCGGACAGCCTCCCGGTCAAGCCACTCTGCGGAGGGTGGGCGGTATTGAGCACCACCAAGTCTGCCAGGCGGGATCGGACGCAGATGCGTTCGGCAATTTCGCCACTCTCAACGTGGAAATCCCAACGGACGCCAGCCTGGCGGCAAAGTTTCTCGAATCGCGCTTCCATGGCCTGCACACACGGTTCATCCCGCTCTTTCTCAGACAGGGTGACATGCAAGCCGTGCAGGAATGCATCCTCCCGAGCTGCGACTGCCAGTGCCTGTTCGAGAGCGTCCCAGCAATTCTGTTCTCCGCTGAGTGGAACCAGGATATCCTTGAAAAGGCGTTCCTCCACATAGCGCTCGGTCATGTGGCTGGCTCGCCAGGTGCCGGTCTGGCTGGCTCGACTGGCTGCCTTGCTGCTGGATTGCATTGCCAGGTCCGAGGCGGCCGCCGCGGGTTGCACAGTCCAGCCTTGTTCGTTTTCCAATTGAGCGCGGTGCTCCGCAATCCAAAGTGCCAGGTCTGCCTCGGTGCGCTTGGGGAACCAGCGGATCAAGCATTCCTCGTGAATAGCCTCTACCAAAGGCAGGTACATTTCATCGTACCAGCACAGGGCAGCCTGCTCGAACGACTCGCTGCCATATTCTCCTGCCTGAGATACATAACATTCCAGTTCAATCCGCCGGATCATACGCTGGTAGTAACCCGGGGCAGTCAGAACGATGTCCACGGTGGGTCTATGCTCCTGCAAGTGGGTCCTGGCTAGAAATTCGGCGTATTCAGCCTTGAGGATCAACTCGTCGGGCTGCATGTTTGGAGAGAACGGCACCAGTGCCTGCACCTCGATCACGCTGGCATCGATAAACTCAGCGCCGCTTTGCCGGGCGATGGAGACGCGGTGGTTGCCATCCTGGACAAAATAGACCTCCCCCACTTTGTAAACATCTATGGGTGGGCAACTTTTTTCGTCCAGGGCAGTCTTGACCCTTGCCCAGCGTTGTTCATCATTCTGCATGCGCGGCAGGAAGGTGCGCGTGAAATCTGTGTAACGTCCCACGCTGCCAACAATGGCTTTGAGTGGGATGTGGTGAATGCCGCGCTCGGTGCGGTTGGCAAGCCTAAGTTTTTCTTCCACTTCTTCAAAGGATAGTAACCGCGTGGAACGACCGGTCAGGCGCCCGATAATCTCCTGCAGGGCTGCCTGTTGGCGGGCGTGGCGGAAATCGCGCAGGGCGGAAAGATAACCTGCGGAATTCGAGGGCATGCTGGCGTATTCCTTCTCAATAACCCTGGGGGCAGGGCGAACTGGTCCGAATTATAGCCGAGAGAGGGTAGAATACAAGGAATGGACACGCCTGGCAGGTTCTGACACCATTTGATAGCCCCGTGCGAGTTCCTGACCGCCTCCGTTGGCTATGCTTGCGGAAACTTCTACAGGAGGTGCACATGAAACGCACCAACATTCTATGGATCGCCGCCCTGGCATTGGGCTGGCTGTTCGACTTTCTCTTCTGGAAACACGCGCCGGGGATCAACTTCGCCATCTATGTACTGCTCTGCCTGGCAGGCGGTTTCCTGGTGCTGGTCTGGAACGGGATCCGCCCCGCGTGGCGCTCCCTGCTGCTGCTGGTGCCGATCCTCTTCTTTGCGGTGATCACCTTCCTACGGGAGGAACCGCTCAGCCTGTTCCTGGCCTACGTCATCCCGCTGGTGCTGCTCGGCCTGCTGGCAGCCACCTACCTGGGCGGTCGCTGGCTGCGCTACAGCCTGGCGGACTACGTGGTGAACGCGTTCAAGCTGTTCGGGAGCATGCTGGCGCGTCCCTTCATCTTCCTGGCGGAACAAAAGAAAAAGGCCGCGCTGACGGAGATAGGGCAGGAAACCACCAAGAGCGCAAGGGTGGGCTGGAAACACACCTGGGCAGTGCTGCGCGGGTTACTGCTGGCTCTGCCCATCGTGGCGATCTTCGCCGGGCTGCTCGCCTCGGCAGACCTGGTCTTTGCTGCCCGCCTGGACGATTTTGTCCAGCTCTTCCGCCTGGAGCGTTTGCCGGAATACATCTTCCGCGTGATCTATATCATCATCGGAGCCTACGCCCTGGCAGGTGCCATCCTGCATGCCGGGCAAAAAAGCCAGGATGAGCAATTGCTTGGTGCCGAAAAGCCCCTGCTGTCGCCCTTCCTGGGCTTCACCGAGGCATCCATCGTGCTGGGGGCAGTTAACCTGTTGTTCCTTTCCTTTGTGTTCATCCAGTTCCAATATTTCTTCGGCGGGCAGACGAACATCGGCGTGGAAGGGTATACCTATGCCGAGTATGCCCGGCGCGGTTTCAGCGAACTGGTGACAGTAGCTTTCATCAGCCTGCTGCTGTTCCTGGGATTGAGCGCGGTGGTGAAGCGTACCAACAAGAGCCAGCACCGGGTCTTCTCAGCGCTGGGTCTGCTGCTGGTGACACTGGTGGGCGTAATGCTCTTCTCGGCATACCAGCGGTTGGTGCTGTACGAGACCATCTATGGTTTCACCCGCCTGCGTACCTATACGCATGTCTTCATGCTCTGGCTCGGGTTGCTGCTGGCTGTGGTGGTCGTGCTCGACCTGTTGCACAAGGAGCGTTCCTTTGCGTTGGTCATGCTGCTGGCCGCGATCGGTTTTTCCGCCTCCCTGCCCCTGTTGAACGTGGATGACTTCATCGTGTACCAGAACCTCCGCCGCGCAGTGCAAGGAGAGGAACTGGATGTAGCCCACCTGGCTTCGCTGTCCAACGATGCACTCCCCGGGCTGGTAGATGCGTTGCAGGATGAAGGCCTGCCGGCAGGGATCCGCGACATGGCAGGCGCGGCGCTGGCCTGCCACGTGTACAATGACAGTGGCAGCGACGACACCAACTGGCGATCCTTCACCTTCTCCCGCCATTGGGCGGAACAGGCGCTGGAAAAAGTGCAGGGCGTTCTGGAGGACTACACCATCCTGGATGACCCATGGCCGTTGCAAGTGAGAACCCCCGCCGGGGAAACCTACGATTGCTGGACAGGCTGGATGGATTGACCAGTCTTTGCAGGGGAAAACACAGCCGGGCAGGAGTGATCCTGCCCGGTTCTTAATTGCCTGTCGATCAAGGCGCGGGTGGGGCTGTCTTCCGCTGCGGCAGGGGGATGGTGAACACACCCAGTTTTTTGCGCAGCCATCCGGGTTCCACCTCGCTTAGCGAGGCGGGGCGCACCCCCAGAAGTTCCAGGCGCCGAAGGAAAGGCTCCAACCGGCGGTGGAAATCCGCCAGTTCCTTCTTTCCCGCCGGGGTCCAGGCGGTCTCGGCCATGGCTGTCAGGCGGGGGAAGGCCTGGTAATCCAGCCGCGCCCGGCTGGGCACCCACTCCGTCCACAGGGGAAATTCCACCCCAAGGATGCAGGACTGTTCCTCCGGGTCAAGACCCGCAGGCAGCGGCTCGTAGCGGTAGGCGCGGCTGAGCGGCATCAGGTTGTAGCCGTGATCGAGGTAGGTGTCCAGGTAAGCAGACATGACGAACTGGCGCCGCTCGTGCTTCAGCGCAGCGCTGACCTCCTGCAGATCACCCAGCCAGTACTGCACCACTGCGCCCTGCGCCAACCCTTTTCCGAGTACCTGGTTCCAACCCACCAGTCTCCGGCCGCGGCTCTCCAGCCAGGCGGCGATGCGGTTGGTGAACCAGGTCTGCAGGGCTTCTTCATTTTTTAATCCCTCTTTCCGGATGCGGCGCTGGCAGTCGGGACAGGCTTTCCAGCGTTTTTTTGGCGCCTCGTCACCGCCGATATGGATGAACGGGGAGGGGAAGATCTCCAGCACTTCGCTGAGCACATCCTGGAGGAAGGAGAAGGTTGCCTCCTTACCTGCACAGTAGATATCGGCAAAGATACCGAAGCGGGTGGCGACGGAAAAAGGCCCGCCGGTGCAGGAGAACTCCGGATAGGCAGCCAGCGCAGCCAGCGAGTGACCGGGCATCTCGATCTCGGGCATGATCGTGATGTGGCGCGCGGCGGCATAGGCGACGATCTCGCGTAGTTCCTCACGGGTGTAATAGCCGCCATGCGGGCAGCCATCATGCCGGCTGGAGAACATCGAGCGGTACGTGCCGGGACGATGGGAGCCGATCTCGACCAGGCGGGGGTATTTTTTCACAGCGATGCGCCAGCCCTGGTCCTCGGTGAGATGCCAGTGGAAGACGTTCAACTTGTGCAGCGCCATCAGGTCGAGCAGTTGCAGCACGGTGTCGCGGCCGTGAAAATAGCGCCCTTCATCGAGCATGAAACCGCGCCAGGGGAAGCGCGGCCAGTCCTCGATGAGAAGGCAGGGAATGTGCCAGTTAGCCTGCGCCGGGCTGCGTTCTTCGATCTCAACCGGCAGCAGTTGGCGCAGGGTCTGGAATCCATAAAAAACACCCGCAGTGGTGCAGGCGGCGAGATCCACCCCGCCTGGGCGCACCTCCAGGCGGTAGCCTTCTTGCCCGAGGCGGGCAAGGGTTGCATCCAGGTGCAGGCGAATGGCTCCTTCCACAGGCAGGTCAGCCGGAGAGGAATGCAGGCCAATGCCGGTTGCCGGGGACAGCAGGTTGCGCAGGAAGGCAGCATTCCAGGCGTTGGACTCATCGAACTGGATGCGTGTCTCTGTGGTCAGGGGAAAATATCCCAGGGAGGGTTGATAAAGGACAGGCAGAGGGATGATATTGCACATGCTCCTATTGTACGCATTTTTTCCCGCAGCCGGGTGCTGAATATTATGGTATACTTCCGCCGCTTCGCAGGAAGCACATCTTGCCCGGGACGGGCATAAAGCGTCCCTGAGCGGGTACTTTATCCCCGCTAAACTTACCAGTCCGCATACGGACGAGTAAACACAAGGAGAAATATGTCAGTTATTTCCATGAAGGCGCTGCTGGAAAGCGGCGTCCACTTTGGGCACCGGACCAACAAGTGGAACCCGGGCATGAAGCCGTATATCTTCACCGAGCGCAATGGCATTCATATCATTGACCTGCAGCAAACGGTGAAATCGATCAACACCGCCTATTCAGCCATCCGCGACACGGTGGCGAACGGCGGGGTCGTCCTGTTCGTCGGCACCAAGCGCCAGGCGCAGGAAACCGTGCACGATGAGGCCATCCGCTGCGGGATGCCTTATGTCACGGAGCGCTGGCTGGGCGGCATGCTGACCAACTGGTCGACCATGTACCAGCGCATCCAGGAACTGGAGAGGATGGAAAAACTGGTCTCCTCCGGCGAGGTCGAACGCCTGACAAAGAAGGAAGGACTGCTCATCCAGCGCGAGATCACTCGCCTGAACCTGCGCCTTTCGGGCATGCGCTCGATCAACCACGTTCCGGATATGGTCTTCGTGGTCGACGTGATGCGCGAAGAAGCTGCCGTACACGAAGCCAACCTGCTGGACATCCCCGTTGTCGCCATGGTGGATACCAACTGCGACCCATCCAACGTGGACTTTGTGATCCCGTCCAATGATGACGCCATCCGGGCGATCAAGTTGCTGGTGGCAAAGATGGCCGACGCCGTGCTGGAAGGCAAGGCCATGCGCAAGGATGATGACCTTGAAATGCTGGAAAAAGTGGCTGCCGAGAGACCGGCAATCTCCGAGGGAGAACGGCGACCTGTCACCCGCGATATGGAATTGAATGAAGAACTCGGTGATGACCAGTTGTTGGGCGACGCCACCCTGGCCAAGCTTGCCCCGGTTCCCGCCGCCAAGCCGGAGGAAATTGTCAGCGATGTACAGCCGGAAGCAGTCCTTCCCCCGCCGGCTGGTGATGTTGAGATCAAGACAGAAGAAAACTAAGACTGGGATAGAGGTAAGAAAATATTATGGAAATCACAATGGAAATGATCAAAGAACTGCGCGAGGCGACCAAGGCTGGCGTGCTGGATTGCCGCAAGGCGCTGGAATCGGCAAATGGCGACTTCCAGAAGGCTGTGGATTACCTGCGCGAGAAAGGCATGGCCACCGCGGCCAAGCGTTCTGACCGCCAGGCATTGAACGGCATTGTCGAGCTCTACTCGCACGGCAACGGACGCGTGGGAGTGATGGTCGAGGTCAACTGTGAGACGGATTTCGTCGCCCGCTCGGACCAGTTCCGCGCCTTCGCTCACGAGATCGCCCTGCAAGTCGCGGCTGCCGCACCACGCTTCATCAAGGTGGAGGATGTCCCCGCCGAGGTGCTCGATCATGAGCGCGAGATCGCGTTGGCACGCGCCCGTGAAGAGGGCAAACCGGAAGCGATCCTGCCCAAGATCGCAGAGGGACGCCTGGAGAAATTCAAGGACGAGACCGTCCTTCTGCGCCAGGCATACATCCGCGATGCCGAGAAAACGGTGGAAAAACTGCTGCTCGAGACCATCGCAGCCACAGGGGAGAACATCATCATCCGCCGCCAGGCCCGCTGGGAGCTGGGTGAAGCCAGCCAATAAGAGATCAAAAAAAGCCAACCTTCGGGTTGGCTTTTTTTCTGTAAAATGCAGTATGATATCTTCTGAAACTGGAGAGCCTATGAGCGAACTGAAGTACAAGCGTATTTTGCTCAAATTGAGCGGTGAATCCCTTGCCGGCCCGGAGGGCTATGGCATCAATCCCATGGAAGCTGAAGCCATTGCCGAGCGCGTCAAGAAGGTCTACGAAATGGGCGTGGAAGTGGCGATCGTCATCGGTGCAGGAAACCTGTGGCGCGGCAAGCAGGGCATCGACCGCGGCATGGACCGCGCCACCGCCGATTACATGGGCATGCTCGCCACTATGATGAATGCCATGGCGCTGATGGACGCCCTGGAGCGCGGTGGGGTATGGACGCGCGTGCAGTCGGCGATCGAGATGCGCGCTGTGGCCGAGCCTTATATCCGCCGGCGCGCCATCCGCCACCTGGAGAAAAAACGCGTGGTCATCTTTGGCGCAGGCACCGGTAATCCCTTCTTTTCGACCGACACCGCCGCCGCCCTGCGCGCAGTGGAAATTGACGCTGGTGTGCTGATCAAGGCCACCAAGGTGGACGGGGTCTATGATTCCGACCCGCACAAGAACCCCTCTGCCCAAAAATTCAATCATCTCACCTATATCGAGGTGCTCAACCGCCGCTTGGGAGTGATGGACAGCACAGCTGTCTCGCTATGCATGGAGAACAAGTTGCCCATCCTGGTGCTCAATCTCTGGGATCCCACCGCATTGGAGCGCGCCTTGAACGGCGAGCAGGCCGGCACATTGATCTCAATGTAAGTCTCTCTGATGGTTTTCTGCAAGCTTTTGACAGGGTTTGCCGGGCATACTCCCGGCAAACCTTTTGCTATTAGTGGCATTTTTTGGGGTTTTAGGGTATCCTTAAAGCACCGCACCCATTTTTTAGGAGGCAGACATGGTAAAAGACATCTTGAAAGAAGCCGAAGCCCGCATGCGGGCAGCCATCCAGAACATGGATGACGACCTGGCTGGCATACGCACCGGCCGCGCCGCCCCGGCGCTGGTCGAAAAACTGCAGGTGGAATATTACGGCACCCCCACATCGCTGAAGCAACTGGCCTCCATCTCTGTCCCTGAACCGCGCAGCCTGCTGATCAAGCCGTTCGATGCCACATCTTTGAAAGCCATCGAGCGCGCCATCCAGGTCTCCGACCTGGGGTTGACGCCCAACAATGACGGCAAGCAGATCCGTCTGAACCTGCCTGCACTGACCGAGGAACGCCGTCATGACCTGGTCAAGGTCGTCCACCACCGCATGGAGGAATGCCGCATCGCGGTGCGCAACGTCCGTCGCGATCAACTCAGTGACTTGCGCGACTTCGAGAAGGAAAAATTGATCTCCAAGGATGACCTGGAGCGCGGCGAAGAAGATCTGCAAAAGATCACAGACACAATGATCGAAGAGATCAACCACCACGGTCACAAAAAAGAACTGGAAATCATGGAGGTCTGATGGCGTGACGAGCGATCGCCACGACCCGGACTATGGCAAATAAGATCCCTTCCGTTCCAACCCATATCGCCATCATCATGGATGGCAACGGGCGCTGGGCGCTTTCGAGGGGCTTGCCGCGCCTGGCAGGCCACCGGGCTGGCACCGAGAATTTGCGTCGCATCATCACCGCCTGCGTGGAGTTCGGGGTCAAGTATTTGACCATTTACGCCTTCTCCACCGAGAATTGGGGGCGCCCACGCGAAGAAGTGGATGGTCTGATGCACATCCTGGAAGATGTGATCGACCGCGAACTTGCTGAACTGCATAAGGAAGGGGTGCAGTTGCGCCATATCGGCCGCCTGGAACGCCTTGACCCAAAGATCCAGGAAAAAGTACTCGAAGCCATTGCCCTGACCAAGAATAACGACCGCCTGACCCTGAGTGTGGCCTTCAACTATGGTGGGCGCGATGAGATCGTCTACGCCATCCAGAAGATCATGCGCGACCAGATCCCACCCGAAAAGGTCTGCGACGACCTGGTCAGCGGCTACCTTTTCACCGCCGGCGTCCCCGACCCGGACCTGATCATCCGCACCTCGGGCGAGTTGCGCGTCTCCAACTTTCTCATCTGGCAGGGGGCGTACTCGGAGTGGTACGTCACCTCCACCTATTGGCCGGATTTCGACAAGGAAGCCCTGCGCAAGGCTTTGGAAACCTATTCCAGCCGCGACCGCCGTTTTGGCGGCCTCTCCAACTGCGAACAGGAACCAGCGAAAGATGCTTAAACGCACCCTGGCAGCCCTTGTACTGGCTGCGGTCGGCTTGCCAGCCGTATATTTTGGGGGCTTTTTCTTTTTCATCCTGATCACGCTCCTGCTCGGAATTGCCGCCTGGGAATATGGGCGCATCTTCCAATCTGCAGGCAGCCGCGCCTCCACCCCGCTCCTGGTCGCAGGCGTAGTGCTGATCGTGACCGCACGGTCTTTCTTCCCCGCTTTTTCACCGGCTGCATTGACCCTGCTCACCCTGGCAGCTATGACCTGGCACCTGCTTGCCTACGAGCGCGGGCGGGACCAGGCTGGCACAGATTTCACCATCACCATTGCTGGGATCGTCTACCTGGGCTGGATCGGCGCTTACCTGATCGAACTGCGCAACCTGGAGAACGGCCTGTGGTGGTTCTTTCTTGCCCTGCCCGCCGTCTGGCTGGCCGATTCCTTTGCCTATTTCATCGGTGTGCGTTTCGGCAAACATCGCATGAGCCCGCGATTGAGCCCCAAAAAATCCTGGGAGGGTTACTGGGGGGGGGTGGTGTTTGGCACACTCGGCGGTGCCGGCCTGGCAGTCCTGCTGACCAGTCTGGGAGGCCCTGCCGTCACCTGGTGGCAGGGTGCCGCCCTGGGGGCTGTCCTGTCGATCCTGACAACGCTGGGTGACCTGGGCGAAAGCATGTTCAAACGTCAGGCGGGGATCAAGGATTCCAGCCACATCATCCCCGGTCATGGCGGTGTGTTCGACCGCATCGATTCCTGGCTGTGGGCGGGCGCCATTGGCTATTACTTGATAACCTGGTTCCTGCTCTAGGAACCAGGTTCTGTCCTTCGGGGCAGCCGGGTGGCTGCACCAGTATGCTGAACTTTCATCAGGGGATCAGGAGGCAAGGAATGGCTACAGAACCGACACGAAACCTGGCTCTCGAACTGGTGCGGGTCACCGAAGCGGCCGCGCTCTCTGCCGGGCGCTTCATGGGCCGCGGTAACAAGATCGCTGCCGACCGCGCCGCGGTGGATGCCATGCGCGTGGTGTTGAACTCGATCGCCATGAATGCGGTTGTTGTCATCGGTGAAGGCGAGAAGGATGATGCCCCGATGTTGTTCAACGGCGAGCGGGTGGGCACAGGCGAAGGTCCGGAAATGGATATCGCCGTTGACCCGATTGATGGCACACGCCCGCTGGCGAACGGTACCTGGAACGCCATTGCCACGGTGGCGCTGGCCCCGCGCGGCACCATGTACAACCCCGGCCCCTTCCTGTACATGGATAAGATCGCCGTGGGACCCCAGGCAAAAGGCAAGGTGAATATCGAAGCCCCGGTGGAACATAATCTCAAGGCTATCGCCCGCGCCACCGGAAAGAAAGTGGACGACCTGGCTGTTGTCATCCTGGATCGGCCGCGCCACGATGTCCTGATCGCTGAGGTGCGGCGACTGGGAGCGCGCATCCGCCTGATCCCGGACGGCGACGTGGCTGGCGCTTTGATGACCGCCTGGCCGGATTCCGGCATCGATGCCCTGCTGGGCATCGGGGGCACCCCGGAGGGAGTGCTGGCAGCCTGCGCCCTGCGGGCGATGGGCGGCGAGATCCAGGGAAAACTTTTTGCACGCAATGAAGACGAGAAACGCCGCGGTCACGAATTGGGGTATGACTTCAAATCCGTGCTGACCATGGATGACCTGGTCTCCAGCGAAGATGTGTTCCTGGCTGCCACCGGGATCACCGATGGTGAATTCCTGGATGGAGTCAAGTACTTTGGCAACGGCGCCCGCACCGACAGCCTGGTGGTGCGCGGCCAGACCGGCACCGTGCGCCAGATCATCGCCACGCACCGCTGGGACAAGCTCAGCCGGTTCAGCGCCATCGATTACCAGGGCGTCCGCTAGGGCTGACCAGTCGAAAATACCATCGATTATTGCCTTGTCAGGGAGTTCGGTCTCGAATATACTGCCTGCAAAGGAACTTTTTAACAGATGGCAAAACAACGTGTCCTACTGGTAGATGATCATTAGGTGGTTCGCTTGGGGTTAAAAGCGCTGCTGGAACGCCACCCGCAGTTCGAAGTAATGGGGGAAGCCTCCACGGCGCGCGAAGCCCTGGAAATGGTCGGTAATTATCATCCTGATGTGGTGGTTATGGATATCCGCCTGCCGGGTACCTCGGGGATCGAGGCGTGCGAGGAGATCACCAATCGCTATCCGGAAACGCGGGTCATCATGCTCACTTCGTATGCCGAGGATGAAATGCTTTTTTCAGCCATCCGCGCCGGGGCTTCGGGCTACATGCTTAAACAGATCGGCGGCGACGACCTGGTGCGGGCGCTGGAAGCGGTCGGGCGTGGCGATGCCCTGCTCGACCCAGCTATCACCCAGCGCGTCTTCCAGGAAGTGAGGCGGGCGGTGAAAGAGGAGGAAGCCTCCGCCTTTGCCCATCTCAGCCAGCAGGAAAAGCATGTCCTCCTGCTCGTCTCCGAAGGCAAGACCAACCGCGAGATCGCCAAGGCACTCTTCCTTGGAGAGGGCACGGTGCGCAACTACGTCAGCAGCATCCTCTCCAAGCTGGGAGTCAACAACCGTGCCGAGGCGGCGGCCTATGCGGTCGAACACAACCTGCGCGAGTACATTTCGACTTAAGGTGAACTTCTGGTTGACAAAATCCAAGTTTCGGATAAAATACAGCCCGCACTACAACACTTGCCGAAGTGGCGGAATTGGCAGACGCGCTAGGTTCAGGGCTTAGTGGGCTTACGCTCGTGAGGGTTCAAGTCCCTCCTTCGGCACAGCAAGACCCGCCAGGTGGCGGGTCTTTTTTTCGATCAGTACTCCCCTGGCGCTTGCCAAACCGAAAAGGAGGAGGTAAGATTCAGGCATGAAAGCAAAATGGCGAACTATTCTCTTCATCGTGGGCATGTTCCTGGTGGTGATTCTGCTCATGGATTTCAGCCGCCGCCTGGAAGAATTGGACCGGCTGACCACCCAACTGGAAACAGTGCAGGCTGAGGCAACCGCGGTGATGGGCACCCAGGTCGGTCTGGCGACCCAGGTGGCTTATGTCACCTCGGAGGCTGCGGTGGAGAAATGGGCTTACGAAGATGGGAAATGGGTGCGCGACGGGGAAACCCTGGTGGAGATCCTTCCCGCGGGAGAGCCTGCCACCACAGAAGTACCAGCCGATACCGCCAGGTCTGAGGAAGTGCCGAATTGGAAGTTATGGTGGGAGTTGTTCTTTGGCGACCAGCCCTGAGGCTGCAGCCTGATGCCCCTGGTAAGGGATAACGCCCTGGAGTTACGTGCCAGGGCGTTCTGCTATCATTCTTCTGCCTGGTCTTCACCTGGCGTTGGAGGTTCAGCCTCGCTCCCGGTGAACGCGGCCACACCCAGTTTGCCGTTCTTGGCTGTGTGCTCAGCCCGGCTGGCGCGTTCGATCAGGTCCGTAAAACTATTCACCTCATTGGTCAGTGGGGCAATGCCAATCGAGATCGTCACCCCCAATTCTTCCTGATCCAAGGGGATCTTGATGGCAGCAACACTGTCATATACCCGGTGGGCGGTTTGCCGAGCGCCTTCCATCTCGGTCTCAGGCAGCAGAATGACAAATTCGTCCCCTCCATAGCGGGAAAAAACATCCACGGCACGCAGTGCCTTGCGCGTGGTGCGCGCGATCGCCTGCAAGACCAGGTTGCCCGTCACGTGACTGTAAAGGTTGTTGAATTGGCGGAACCCATCGATATCGAAGAACAGCGCTGTCAGCGGGTGATTGAAGCGCCTGGCACGTTCCACCTCCCGCCCGCCGAACTCCAGCAGGCCGCGGTAATTGTAGATGCCGGTCAATTCGTCCACGATCGCCATGCGCTGCACCTCCGCATAAAGGCGTGCATTTTCGATCGCACTGGCTGCGTAGGCCGCGATGCGCTCCAGCAGGTGGATCTGGTCATCGCGATAAGCGGAAGGCCGGTAACTCTGAATGCACAGCACCCCAACCACCTTGTCACACACAGTCAGCGGAATGCCAACGTAGGATTTTCCCCGCTTCTCCGTGTCTGGCTGGCGGTTCAAAGGACCGGTGACCCCTGCGATGCCATCGCGCTGGTACAGGGTGCGGCGCGTGTGGATGATATTCCCGATCGTACCGGGGCGTTCCTTCAGATCCCGCAGGGTTCCTTCCTGGTAGTTCCCATGTTCGTAATAGACCGGCACACTGATAAGGCCACGTTCTTCATTGTAAAGCGCCACATAGAACACATCGATCGGTACCACCAGGCTGCATTGCTCGTGCAGGGTCTTGATCGTCTGGGCCATATCCAGCCCGGCGGTCACCGCCAGGTTGATGCGGTTGATGATGCTCAATTCCTCGTTCTGGCGCGCCAGGTCCCGCTCTGCCTGGCGCCGGTTGGTGATGTCGTGAAAAACCACCAGGCGCCCGGAGATCTTGCGGTGCCTGCGCAGCGGATGGATGTGCACCTCAAAGAAATGAGGCGGCGTCTCGGTGGTGGTGATCTCAGCATGCGCTTCGATAGGCGTCTCAAAACGCCGGATCGGTAAAGGCCAGCTCTGGAGCAGGTCCGTGATCGGCTTTCCCAGGCAGTCTCTGGCCTGGATATTTAGGTATCGTTCCGCGGCCGGGTTCAGGTCCGCCAGGTTGCCTTCTTCATTCAGGACGAAGACGCCATCCTTCATGTATTCGATCAACAGGTGGCGGGCAACAGGCACCAGGTCGAACAACCGGAAGCGGAAGACCCCGAACATAATCACCACGCCGGTGAACAGGAAGGTGATCGGGGTGATATCCAGACCAGGGAACGGGTTGAGCCCCAGGGAATAAAACAAACCTCCCACGAATGGAAAAAGCGAGCCAAACAGGATGATGCCGATCTGCTGGCGGTAGGTGTGGTGCGCGCTCCTCCAGCCGGCGAGCATCACCAGCATTCCCACCAGAAGCACCAGGTAATCATAAGCGATGAGCACAAAAAAGCCGATACCATGCCCGTAGATGACCGTGTTCAGGCTGTTGGACTGGTAGGTATAACTATTCCAGATCAACCCATGCAGCTCGTTGGTCATTGTGGCAGCCAGGGCAGCCAGGGGGACAATCGAGTAGAGGATTAAATAACGTGGGGTGAGAAAGCGGGTCACCTGGCGGTATTCCAGGGTGAAGATCATGAATAAAGTGGGGGACAATACCGCCCCCAGGTACTCCACCTTGGACCACAGGATCTTATCTTCAATACGAATGGAACTGGATTCGAGGCCAGAAGCCAGCGCCCACTCGGCCACCGCGAACATCAAGAGGATGAAAGTATCCGCCCCCGCGCTTTTCCTCCTGATCAGAACAATGAAAGCCACGCAGATGGAAAGGACTGCTGTCGCGAACAGAACAGCCGTGTACGGTGTGAATACCCAGTCCGTGCCCATCTCCATTAGTTCGCCACAGCGCTGACCATTGAACCATTGATGAAGCAGCTTGTCTTGTTTCCTAACGTAGGTATTGTGCAACCAGAGCGAAAAGTTCTAAAAAGGCGAAAAATAGCAACTTTTTGCGAAAGGAAGCACCAATTGAAAGGACCAATGTTTTTTCACGTTCAGTGATCGACCAGCGAAAATGCTGTGATCTTC
>JBGSVI010000048.1:0-2229 GCA_041753035.1 Anaerolineales bacterium
TAAGGTATTGCATAATAATGGGTCATGTGGTTCTAAATGCAATACTTGCTCGGAGGTTCGCCATGGCAACATCCCTTCCACCCAAAGAACGCCTCGTCTCCCTCTTTGCCCAAACCCCATGCTGGATGATCCAGCCGCTGGCCGCCGAAATGGATTACTCCATTCCATCGGTTCGACGCTTTCTAGGCGGGGGGGGGTACTACAGCAGCTTCACCCACAACGGCAGCTGGTACACACTTCGGTCCATTCCTCGATTCGGAAGAAACGGGCTTTGGTTTTATCGCGATATCGGTTTCTCCCGTGCAGAGACCCTAACCAAAACGCTCATTGCGCTGATCACCAAAAGCCCCACCGGTATGACCGCGGAGATGGTCGGGAAGACACTCCGGTGCCGTTGCCATGGGGTCTTGGTGAATCTCTGGCGCAAGGGCAGCATCCAGCGGCAGAAAATAGGCCGCTGCCAGGTTTACTTTGCTGCCAATCCGCACAAAGCGGAGAGCCAGCGTCAGGTATTGGCTGCTCAACAACCAACGGCGGTACGGTTTTCAGCCGAGATAGCCGTCCTGATTCTGGCAGAGTTTATCCGCAGCCCCAATTCCAGCTTCGAGCAATTGGCCGAAACAATCTCCAGAAGCAAGAATGTGACCGTGAATGCCAAACAGATCGAACAGCTTTTCGATCAACACGGTCTAAAAAAAACGATGCGGGTTGCAGCGCCCGTGCCCTTGAGGCATTAACCAGTACTCTCAAGCGGTTGTCGATGGATACATCGCCTGCGGTACTGTTTTCAGAGCCTCCGGTTATCCGATTTACCCCTCACCAAGAGGAATGTTCTTGCGGAACCCGGCTTCTGGTGCGGAAGACCCGGCGAAAGAACGTGCTGAAAATGACCGGCCCCGTGATCGCCCATGAAACCATAACGCAATGCCCGAGATGTGGTAAGGTCTTTGGCTCTGATACATTGCGTCGATGGGTTCCAGCCGGGTCAAATGTCGCATACGATGTGATGGTCTTCATTGGACGGTCCATGTATCAGCGACATCGAACCAACGAGGAAATACGCGCCGAATTGGCCGTCCGCAATGTCTTCTTGTCTTCCTCGGAGATCCATTACCTGGGGCGTAAGTTCATTTTGTATCTGGCCCATGCTCACCGGCAGGCCATCCCACGGATTTGCGAGACCCTGTCTCTGGCCGGCGGGTACATGCTCCATCTGGATGCCACGCACGCAGGGGATGCCCCTGCTTTGATGACAGGCCTTGACAGCCTCAGCAACATCGTGCTTGCCAATATCAAAATCCCAAGCGAGCACGCCGATCATATCATTCCCTTTTTAGAGGACATGAAAGAGACCTATGGCACACCGAGAGCCTGTGTCCATGACATGGGATACGGCATATGCAAGGCGGTGAAAGAGGTGTTTCCCAGAGTGCCGGACTTCATTTGTCATTTTCATTTCCTGCGCGACATCGGCAAGGATTTCCTTGATCCGGCATATCAAAAACTCAGAAACCGCCTGCGATCCCATTCAATCAGTTCCAAATTATGCGCCTTGGTGCGGGAGACACGTCAGTCTGCCTGTGAGCAGTCTTCCAATCCCATGGACCTGGCAAAGGCCATCCTGAATGCAGATGGGACACCGCCGCTTTTGCCGCTCCTGTCCGCCTACGGTTTGGCCCTGTGGGCATTAGATGGCAAACACACCGGTGATGGTTACGGTTTTCCCTTTGATCGCCCCCTGCTCAGCTTTGCCGAGCGTCTGATGGAACTGGACCAGCAGATGCCCCGCCTGTTACAGCTCTCTAAAAATGACGAACCCAACAACATCCAATATCTCTACAAGCTGTATTGGTCGGCATCTGACGTTGCAGAAGATCCCACGTTGAGAGACCTGTTCGATGAACTGCGATGGCGAAGCCGGATGTTTGACTCGCTCCGCAGCGCTATGCGGATCGCCTTACCTGGCGGCAGCGGGCTCAATGACGACGGTACACCCCAAGCCATGTCCACCATCCGAGAGGGGGTCATGCGATTCCGCAGTCGGATCGATCAGGATCGTACACTAGCCTCCGATACGCTTTGCTTGAACATGGCCAAACAAATCGACAAATACCTTGACAAGCTCTTTAACGATCCAATTGAAGTCGATACGCCAACGGGAGCTGTTACCCTGTACCCTCAACGCACCAACAACGCCCTTGAGCGGTTCTTTAGAGAACTGAACCGCGG
>JBGSVI010000049.1:0-20140 GCA_041753035.1 Anaerolineales bacterium
CGTTGGCGGATCGTTGGGTTGATTGTTCATGTGGTCTCTCGCTAGATCGAGATGTGAATGCAGCGTGTAATATTCTGATCAGGGCGGGACACGCCCTTTGGGACGAAAGCACAGCCACTGGGCTAAGGCTGTCCCAAGAAGCTCCGCCGCTTGAGCGACTGGGGAGTGTCACAGCGCTCTACTGATGATTGGTAGGATCTGCAAGATAACGATCCCGGTTCTTATTGCCATGCTATTACTGCTTAGCACTGCGCCCAGAAGCAAGCCAATGCCTCTGTGATCTCACCAGCGCTGGTGACCACTTTCGCACCTCGCCAATGGGCAGGGAACAGGCGGCGGTAGCGGGGCTGACTGAAGCGCTCGTCGATCAGAATGATGACGCCCCGGTCGTTCTCCGTGCGGATCACCCGCCCGGTGGCTTGCAGCACCCGGTTGAAGCCGGGGTATTGGTAGGCGTAGGCAAAACCGCTGCCGTTGTGCTGGTCGAAATAACTCTTGATGAGGTCATTCTCCAGGCAGACCTGCGGCACCCCCACGCCAACCACCACGGCGCCGATCAGGCGTTCTCCAACCAGGTCAATTCCTTCCCCAAAGACCCCGCCCATCACCGCCAGGCCAACCAGGGTCTCCCCGCTGCTGGCGGAGAAGCATGCCAGGAAAGCCTCGCGCTCTGCTTCCGTCATGCTGCGCTCCTGGACGAGCAGCTGTTCTTCCGGCAATCGCTCCTTGAGCAGGGCGAGTACTGCCGCCAGGTAGGCGTAGGAGGGAAAGAAGACCAGGTAGTTGCCGGCATGCGCCCGGCAGACGGCTTCGATCGTCCCCGCGATGGTTGCGTAAGAATCGGCCCTCCGGGTGTAACGGGTGGCGATGCCGTCATGGATCAGCAGACGCACATTCTCCACCGGGAACGGGGAGGGGAAGACTTGCCGGGGGTGCTCGGTGCTGCCTGTCAGCAGTTTCATGAAGTACTCCATCGGCAGCAGGGTCGCCGAGTAGAAGATGGTTGCCCGGCTGCGCTCCAGCGGGCCAGCCAGCATGGGGGCTGGATCGAGGCAAAACAACTTGGCCCGCAGGTTGCCCTGTCCCAGGTACTCGAAGTAGGAGACATAGCAGGTGTCGAAGGATTCGGCCGTGCGCAGGTAGTTGCTGCACAGGAAGTAGAACTCCAGCAATTCCTGCCGGAACGGGGCGGGTTGGTTCAAGGCCAGCCAGTCCTCCGCCTTCTGGCTGAAGGCGCGTACTGACCGGAGCAGGTCTTCGGGCGGGGCGTGCTCGACCATTGCCGGTCTGCCCTCCGCCTGGCAGGCCTTGCGCTTCTCCAGCAAAGCCGCGTTGATCGCTTTCAATTGGGCTGCCAGGCCGGGCAGGTGGGGCTTCAGGGCGCGCTGGAGCCCCAGTACTGCCTTCTTCTCCAGTTCGGCCGAATACATGCCCCGGGCGCGGTCTGGCAGGTTGTGGGCTTCATCTACCAGGAAGAGATAGTCCTCCCGGCAGTAGTCGAAGAAGCGGTGCAGGTAGACGCGCGGGTCGAAGACGTAGTTATAGTCACAGAGGATGCAGTCCACCCAGAGCGCCAGGTCAAGCGAGAATTCGAAGGGGCACAGTTCATACTGGCGGGCGATCGCCTCGATGACCGGGCGGGTGAAGGCCTGCTGCCTGCAGATCTCCTCCAGCGCCAATTTCGCTTTGCCGAAATAATCGCGCGCAAAGGGACACACCTCCGGATCGCAGTTGACCGGTGGGCAAAAGCAGATCTTCTCCTTGGCGGTCAGGGTCACGCTTCTCAATTCCAGGCCAGCCCGGCGCATCACCTCCAGCGCCTGTTCTGCCGCCAGTCGCCCGGAGGTCTTGGCGGTCAGGTAGAAGATCTTGTCTGCCAGGCACTGCTCCAGGGCTTTCACTGCCGGGAAGAGGGCGGCGATGGTCTTGCCCACACCTGTCGGAGACTGGACGAACAGCCGCCCGCCGGAACGGATGGTTTTGTAGACTGCCACGGCCATCTCCCGCTGGCCGGGGCGATAGGCTGCGTAGGGGAAATCCAGCACCCGGATCGAGCGGTCACGCCCGGCCTGGAGGGTGTGCATCTTGCGGAACCAGCCCAGGTAGGGGGTGACCAGGCCGAGGAAAAAGGGCTCCAATTCCGCCAGCAGGTAATGGCGGGCGAAGGTCTTTTCCTGCCGGCTGTCCAGGTGGTAGTAGGTCAGGTGGATGATGACCCCGGCGAGTTTGTGCTGCCGGGCAATGATATAGGCATAGCACTGCGCCTGCGCCCAGTGGAGCGGATTGTGGCCTTCCTCGATCAACTCCAGGCTGAGGGTGGTGGTCTTGATCTCCTCCAGGATCACCGGCACCCGCCCGGCATAGAGGCCGTCGATCCGCCCCTGGATCTCAAGCGGCAGGACGGCATCCTCCACCCGGTAGGTAACCTCCACTTCGGATTCATAATCCCCGGGGCGGGAGCGCTGTACAACCTTGTGACCCTGCGTGCCAAGTTGGGCGCGGTCGCGCCGCTGGAATCCGCCCGGGGTCAAGTCGCCGGACGAGAGCACGAATTCCACCAGGCTGACGACGGAGACGAGGTGTGCTGGCCGTGCTTGTCTGGGGAGAGGCTCGATTTGCATCTTGCCGGGGATTCTAGCATGGGTTCAAGGATCTGGCGGAGCGGAACAGGAACCGTGTGATGCGGAATCTGGCTGACTCTTGCTACCACGACACGCAGAAGCGTAAATGGTAGGCGACCAACTTGACTAGACAATACTCCTCTAGTAAAATCCTGACCGTGCCCATCCACCGGTTCGTGATCCACTTCACACACCCTGACCCGCGCTCGATGGGGCTGCTGTCTGACGCTCACGCACTGGGCTTCGAGCAGCTCAAAATGATCACCTGCCAGGACATGTTTTTTATCGAGGGCCAACTGTCTCCCACGGAATGCGAACAGTTGGCCCTCGACCTTTTAATCGATCCGGTTACCCAGGCCGCAAACTGGAACGAACTTCCCGGAGTCTCCTCGGATACTGGAGTTGACCGCCTGGCGGTGGAGGTTGCCCTGCGCCCGGGGGTGACCGACCCGGTCGCCGCACAACTCGTTCGTGCTGCCCACGAACTTGGTTTTACCGCTGTCCGGCGTGCCGCCACCGGCACGCGCTACCTGCTCACCGGTCTAAATGAAGAGCAGGCGGGCGAACTGGCGCCTCGCCTGCTGGCGAATCCCACCATCCAGCGTTGGAGTCTCGAAGCGCTCACGCCATCCTTCCCGCAGGCGAGTGCTTCGAGCGGGGAGGTGCTGACCATCCCCCTGCGCGGGCTGGGCGACCTGGAACTGCTGGCTGTATCCGCCTCCCGCCGCGCGGCACTGGATCTGCCCGAGATGCAGGCCATCCAGGCATGGTACCAGGCGGAAGGCCGCGAACCGACCGATGTCGAGTTCGAGACCATCGCCCAGACCTGGTCGGAGCATTGTGGGCACAAGACCTTCAAGGCAAGGATCCAGGTGGAGTCCACTGCCCATTCCTCCGCGCTCGTGATCGACTCGCTGCTCAAGACCTACCTCAAGTCCGCCACCGATGCGATCGCGGCTCCATGGGTGCGCTCGGCATTCGTGGACAATGCCGGGATCCTCGATTTCGATGATCAATTTGAAGTTTCCTTCAAGGTGGAGACACACAACCACCCTTCGGCCATCGAGCCGTTCGGTGGGGCGAACACCGGCGTGGGCGGGGTCATCCGCGATGTGCTCGGCGTTTCTGCCCGGCCGATCGCCAACACGGATGTGCTCTGTTTTGGGCCGCAGTCGGCAGCTTTCGCCGACCTGCCGGGGGGCGTGCTGCACCCCCGCCGGGTGCTCAGCGGAGTGGTGGCCGGGGTGCAGGATTACGGCAACAAGATGGGCATCCCGACGGTCAACGGTGCGGTGTGGTTCGATCCCGGCTACACAGCCAACCCGCTGGTCTTCTGCGGGACGGTGGGGCTTGCCCCCAAGGGCTTCCACGTCCGCAGCCCGCGCCGCGGCGACCGGGTGATCGTGCTCGGGGGACGGACGGGCCGGGATGGCCTGCGCGGGGCAACCTTCTCCTCGATGACCATGGATGCCAAGACGGGCGAGGTCTCCGGCGCCTCGGTACAGATCGGCGACCCGATCACCGAAAAGGGCCTGGTGGATGTCCTGCTCCCCGCGCGTGATCGCCGCCTGTACACTGCCATCACCGACTGCGGCGCGGGCGGTCTTTCGTCAGCCGTGGGGGAGATGGCCTCCATGATCGGCGCAGACGTGGACCTGGCGCATGTTCGCCTGAAATACCCTGGTTTGGCTCCCTGGGAGATCTGGCTCTCCGAAGCGCAGGAGCGCATGGTGCTGGCGGTCCCCCCGGAAAATGTCCCTGCCCTGCAAGCCTTGTGTGACTCCTACGCCACCGAGTTGACCGATATCGGCGAGTTCACTGGTTCCAACCGGTTGGTGGTGCGCCATGAGGACACGGTTGTCCTCGACCTGGCGAATGACTTCCTGCATGAGGGCATCCCGCAAAGGCATCTCTCGGCCCGGATCGGGAGGAAAGGGGTTGAAGCCCGGGAGAATTCCACCGTGGCAGCGCCCGCCCCGCTGTCTGCCGACCTCCGGGGTACCCTGCTGGCCCTTCTAGCCCATGCCAATATTGCTTCCAGGGCGGAGATCATCCATCTCTACGACCACGAAGTGCAGGGGGGAACGGTGATCAAGCCGCTGGCCGGCGTGCAGGCGGACGCGCCCTCCGACGCGGTGGTGCTCAAACCGGCTGGCACGGCAGGCTGCGCAGGGATTGTCCTCTCCAATGGCATCAACCCCGAATATGGCAAACAGGATGCCTACCAGATGGCCCTGGCGGTCATGGACGAAGCCATCCGCAACGCGGTGGCGGTTGGGGCTGACCCGCAGCGCATCGCCGTGCTGGATAATTTCTGTTGGGGAGACCCGCTGCGCCCCGAAACCCTCGGCACGCTGGTCGAAGCCGCCCGCGGCTGCCATGACGGGGCGCTGCTCTTCGGTACCCCCTTCATCTCCGGCAAGGATTCGCTCAACAATGAATACCTCGGCGTGGATGGGCAGCGTCACGCCATCCCGCCCACGCTGCTGATCTCTGCCATCGGGCGCCTCCCTGACATTGCCAGGGCGGTGACCATGGACTTGAAGCAGGCAGGGAATGCCCTTTACCTGGTCGGGGATTTTGCCCCCGTCTTCGGCGGCTCCCATTTCTCCCTGCTGACCTCTCAACCTTTGCAAGACCCTGCCCCCGCCCTCTCCAGGGTCACACCGCTTGTCTATCAGGCCCTGTACGCGGCGATCAACAACGCGCTGGTTTGTGCCTGTCACGACCTCTCCGAAGGCGGGCTGGCTGTTACCGCCGCGGAGATGTGCATCGGCGGGCGCCTCGGGCTGGATATCAGGCTGGCTGAAGGGGATCCGGTCCGCTCCTTGTTTGGCGAGACAACCGGCTGTCTGCTGGTCGAGGTCGCTCCGCAGAAAGCGGCATTGTTTGAAAAGCAGTTCACCGAATTGCCATTCACCAAGTTGGGCTGTGTGCAGGACGAACCTGTTTTATCCATCGCAACTCTGCTCCATTCCCTGTTCCATATCCCCATCCCGGACCTGGTCAATGCATGGAATACTCCCCTCCAGCCAGCAGGAGGAGGCGCATGAAGCCGAGAGCGCTCATCCTCCTGGCGAACGGCACCAATCGCGACGGTGATGCTGCCGAGGCATTCTCCCTGGCGGGCGCCAATGCGGAGATCGTCCCGCTCAATTTCCTGCGCACCGGCGAGCGGCAATTTACGGACTACGAGATCCTGGTCCTCCCAGGCGGATTCTCGTATGCCGACGCGCTGGGCGCCGGGAAACCGCTGGCCATCGACCTGCAGGCGTATTTCATGGACAAGGTGCAGGAATTCATCGGGGCGGGGAAAGTAGTCCTTGGAATATGCAATGGCTTCCAGACGCTGGTCAAGGCACGCCTGCTTCCCGGGCAGACCGTTTTCGCCTCCGATGCGGGCGGGCAGGATCAAGCCACGTTGACCTTCAATGCGTGCGGTCGTTTCGAATGCCGCTGGGTCACCCTGCGCCCGCTGTCCCAGGCCTGCATCTGGACCAGGGGGCTGGAGGAACTCATCACCTGTCCCATTGCTCACGGGGAGGGAAATTTCCAGGGAGACCATTCTATTTCCTCGGACCAGGTGGCCCTCACCTATGTCCACCCGGATGGTACGCCTGCCAATGGCGCATACCCCGCCAACCCGAACGGATCCCTGCACGATATTGCCGGGATCTGTGACCCCACCGGCCTGGTGCTCGGGCTCATGCCGCATCCGGAGAACCATATCCACCCCTGGCAGCATCCCCTGTGGACGCGCGGCATCCATTCCGGAAGCGGGATGGTGATCCTCAGGAATGGCGTCAAGTACATGGAGGCAAGATGATATCGTGCGAACAACTGCTGGAACTGCTCCCCCTGACCTATCAGGATTCCTTTCTGCCACTGCCTGCCAAAACAACGGGCAAGGTGCGCGACTGGTATACCCTGCCGGAGGGCAAGCGCCTGATCATCACGACGGACCGCCTGTCGGCATTCGACCGCATCCTGGCTGCTGTTCCGTACAAGGGGCAGGTATTGAACCAGTTGGCTGGTTGGTGGTTCACCCATACCGCCGACATCCTCCCCAATCACCTCCTCTCCCTCCCGGATCCGAATGCCGCCATCGTGACCGCGGTGCAGCCCTTCACCGTGGAAGTCATTGTGCGCGGCTACATCACCGGTGTCACCTCCACCGCGTTGTGGTATCGCTACGCGTTGGGCGAGCGGGTGATCTACGGCTACCGCTTCCCGGAGGGATTGCGCAAGAACGAGGCCCTGCCGCACGCGATCATCACCCCAACCACCAAGGGCGGCGCCAGCGGTCATGACGAACGCCTGACCTGCGCTGAAGTGGTCGAGAAGGGCCACCTGGATGCGCTCACCTGGGAACAGGTCCAGTCCGCCGCCCTGGCGATCTTCGCCCGCGGCCAGCAGGTGGCCTTGAATGCTGGTCTCATCCTCGTGGATACGAAATATGAATTCGGCCGGGCTCCCGATGGGACGGTCATGCTGATCGACGAAGTCCACACCCCCGACTCGTCCCGGTTCTGGAAAGCGGAAGGCTATCAGGCGTGTATCGCAGCCGGGCAGGAACCGGGAAATTTCGACAAGGAATTCGTGCGCATCGCCTATGCCAGCAAAGGCTTCCAGGGTGAGGGAGACCCGCCTGCCATGCCGGCGGACCTGTGGACCTCCGCCAGCCAGCGCTACATCTCGATCTATGAAATGCTGACCGGGCAGGCATTCCTTCCCGGCGCCTATCCGGTGGAGCCGCGCCTGCTCGATAACCTGCGTACCGCAACGATCCTTGACCATTGACCTGCAAAGGACTTCCATGGAAAAACCGCTTGTCATCATCCTCATGGGTTCCAAGGCCGACCTGGAACACTGCCGGAAGATCGCCGCAGCCTGTTCGGGTTTTGGGTTGGAAACGGTCTTGCGAGTCGCCTCGGCGCATAAGACACCGGAGCATGCACTGAGGCTCATCAGCGCATATGAAGCTGATCCGCGCCCCAAGGTGTACATCACCGTCGCCGGGCGGAGCAATGCCCTCAGCGGGTTCACCGATGGCGCCGTCAGCGCGCCGGTGATCGCCTGCCCACCCTCCTCCGATGCGTTCGGCGGGGCGGACCTGTATTCCTCGCTGCGCATGCCATCCGGGATTGCCCCGGCCCTGGTGCTGGAGCCTGCCAACGCGGCATTGCTGGCGGCAAAGATCCTCGGCCTGTTCGATGCCGAGATCCGCGCCGCGGTCGCCAGGGCGCAGGCAGAGGCTGCCGGGAAGATCCTGCAGGACGACGCATCACTCCTATGATCCCCCTTCTCGAAGACCATCCCCACGAAGAATGCGGCGTGATCGGCATCTTTGCCCCGAACGAGGACGTGGCGCGCATGGCTTTCTTTGGACTGTTCGCCCTGCAGCACCGCGGTCAGGAGGCGGCGGGGATCGCCGTTTCCAATGGACGGGGCATGTCCCTGTATAAGAATGTGGGGCTGGTCGCGCAGGTTTTCCAGCCGAGCACCCTCGATGACCTGGTGGGGAATTTCGCCATCGGGCACACGCGCTACTCGACCACCGGTTCCTCCCAGGCGCGCAATGCCCAGCCGTTCATGATCGAGACCATCCATGGCCCGCTTGCCCTGGCGCACAATGGCAACCTGGTCAATTCCGCAATCCTGCGCGAGGAACTGCTTGCCCAGGGCGTGGGCATGACCTCCTCGTCGGATAGCGAGGTGATGACCATGATGCTGGCAGCCAACGGCGGAGGCACCTGGGTGGAACGCATCCGGCATGCCATGGAACGCTGGCAGGGGGCTTATTCGCTGATGGTGTTGACGCGCGACTGTGTCTATGCCGTGCGTGACCCGTGGGGGGTGCGCCCGCTCAGCGTGGGACAACTGCCCAGCGGGGGGTACGCTGCCGCCTCCGAGACGGGCGCCCTGCGCACCCTGGGCTGCCTCGCCATCCGCGAAGTGAAACCCGGTGAGATCATCACCCTCTCCAACCGTGCCCTGATGGTGACCCAGGCGGTCCCGCCGCGCCACCCGCTGGCGCGCTGTATCTTCGAGATGATCTACTTTTCCCGTCCAGATGCCCGGTGGAACGGGAAGAGCGTCCACCAGGTGCGCCAGAACCTGGGCCGCGAACTAGCGGGCGAATGTCCCACCCAGGCGGATGTGGTCATCCCGGTGCCGGACTCGTCCATCCCGGCAGCTATCGGGTACGCCGCTACCTCGGGCATCCCGTACAATGATGGGTTCATCAAGAACCGCTATGTCGGGCGCACCTTCATTGAGCCGACCGACTCGCTGCGCAAGCGCGGCGTGGGCATGAAGTTCAATGTCATCAATGAAAATGTGCTTGGCAGGCGGGTGATCATGATCGATGACTCCATCGTGCGCGGCAACACCACCGGTCCGCTGATCAAATTGCTGAAAGAGGCGGGGGCCGAGGAAGTCCACGTGCGCATCACCTGCCCGCCCATCACCGACCCGTGCTTCATGGGCGTGGATATGGGCACGCAGGCAGACCTGATCGCCCACCAGCGCACGGTGGCTGAGATCACCCACTATGTGCAAGCAGACAGCCTGTATTACCTTTCGTTGGATGGTATGATGAAGGCAGTGGGCAGCCAGGATGGGTACTGCCAGGCCTGTTTTACCGGCAGGTACCCGCTGCCGGTGGATCGGCGGACTGCCAAGACAGGTTTTGAGATATAGCAAAGGGAAGCGCATGAATATCCTCCTCATTGGCTCGGGTGGACGGGAACACGCCATCGCCTGGAAAGTGTCCCAGTCGCCCAGGCTGGGAAAACTCTACATCCTACCGGGAAACCCGGGTACGGAGATGTTTGGACAGAATGTCAGCGGGATCTCCCCGGACGATCATCCCGCCGTGATCCGGCTGTGCCAGGCGGAAACGATCGACCTGTTCATCGTCGGGCCGGAAGCGCCGCTGGCTGGCGGCATTGTGGATGCTTTGTCTGCCGCCGGGATCCGCTGTTTTGGGCCATCCAGAGCAGCCGCCCGGATCGAATCGTCCAAGTCCTTTGCCAAGCAGTTCATGCAGCGCCACGGCATTCCCACCCCGCGTTCTGCGGTCTTCAGCGACCAGGCAGAAGCCCGGCGCCATCTTGATCTGGTCGACTACCCGGTGGTCATCAAGGCCTCCGGGCTGGCGGCGGGCAAGGGCGTCATCCTGCCCGAGACCAGGACAGAGATGCTGGCTGCACTGGAGACGGTCATGGTGCGGCGTGAATTCGGCGCGGCCGGGGATGAAGTGGTCATCGAAGAGCGGGTGAGCGGGGCGGAGGTTTCGCTGATGGCCTTTACGGACGGGCGCACCGTTGTCCCGATGCTCCCGGCCCAGGATCACAAGCGATTGTTGGATGGTGATCATGGCCCCAATACCGGTGGGATGGGCGCCTATGCCCCCGCGCCGGTCTGCCCGCCGGAACTGGTCACGGAGATCGTCGCCAGGGTCCTCCAGCCGGCTGTGGATGGCTTGCGCCAGGAAGGGTCTCCTTTCGTTGGGGTGCTGTATGCCGGACTGATGCTCACCGCGGAAGGCCTGAGCGTGTTGGAATTCAACTGCCGTTTTGGCGACCCGGAAACCGAGGCGGTCCTTCCCCTCCTGGAGACGGACCTGGTGGAGATCATCGAGGCGTGTGCCGCGGGAACCCTTGCCGGCACCGATGTTCGCTGGAAGGAGGGGGCTGCTGTTTGCGTCATGCTCGCCTCCGCAGGGTATCCCGGCCGATTGGCCTATGGCAAACTGGTGCGCGGTTCGCGTGACTCGTTCGAGAACGGCATTTGTTTTCACGCCGGTACCAGCAAGCGGGGCGGCAGGATCCTGACCGCAGGCGGGCGGGTGCTGGGGGTGACCGCATGGGGGGATTCGCTCGAAGCCGCAGTGAAGCATGCCTATTCGATGGTCGCCAGGATCTCCTTTGAGGGGAAGCAGTTCCGCGGCGACATTGCCCGCCAGGCGCTCAAACGCTCGGCGTATCTCGAGGCAGGGGTCTCCATCGAGGCGGGCAACCGCGCCGTCGGGTTGATGAAGTCTGCCGTGCAGGCCACTTATTCCCCGGCAGTATTGGCGGGGATTGGCTCCTTTGGCGGCCTGTTCGACGCCGCGGTATTGAAGGGAATGAAGGAGCCTGTCCTGGTCGCCTCCACCGATGGGGTGGGCACCAAGGTGAAACTGGCTGCCGCCGCCGGGCGCTACCGTCCGCTGGGGCACGATATCGTCAACCACTGCATCAACGACATCCTCGTGCAGGGTGCCCGCCCGTTATTCTTCCTGGACTACTTCGCCACCGCCAAACTGGTCCCGGAGATCACTGCGGAGGTGGTCACCGGCATCGCCGAGGCGTGCCGCCTGGCGGGCATGGCCCTCCTGGGCGGTGAGACCGCAGAAATGCCCGGTGTCTATGCTGCAGGGGAGTTCGACGTGGCGGGAACGATCGTAGGCGTGGTGGAACGCCTGCGCATCCGCCCGCTTCCCGACCTGGGCGCCGGGGATGTGCTCATCGGCCTGTCCTCCTCCGGAGCGCACACCAACGGCTATTCGCTGATCCGCAAGGTGTTCGCGGAGGTGCCTCTCGAGACGGTTTTCCCCGAACTTGGGGTGTCCCTGGCGGAGGCGCTGCTCGCCCCGCACCGTTCCTACCTCGACCTGCTCTACCCGCACCTGAAACTGGTCAAAGCCCTGGCGCACCTGACCGGCGGCGGGTTCATCGAGAATATCCCCCGCGTCCTGCCGCCTGGTTTGGGTGCGGTCATTCATACAGATGCCTGGCAAGTCCCGGCGCTGTTCCGCCTTATCCAGCAGCGCGGTGCGATCGACAGCGAGGAGATGTACCATGTCTTCAACATGGGAATCGGCATGGTTGCCATCGTGGATAAAAAATTCATCAAGGCATTCCAGAAGGCGATCCCCGAACAGACCTGGGTCATCGGGGAATTGATCGCTGGAGAGCAGAAGGTCACTTTCAAAAAATAAGGAGTCTCATGGCGAAGGAATTGTTTCTGCGTTACGGTTGCAACCCGCACCAGGTCCCGGCGCGGGTCTTCATGGAAAGCGGTGACCTGCCCGTGCAGGTGCTCAACAGCGCTCCCGGCTACATCAACCTGCTGGACGCGCTCAACGCCTGGCAGTTGGTGCGCGAATTGAAGCAGGTGCTCGGCCTGCCCGCGGCGGCATCCTTCAAGCACGTCAGCCCCTCCGGGGCGGCTGTGGCGGCTGTCCCACTGACGGACACGCTGAAAGAGGTCTACGCCGTGGCAGGGCGGGACATGTCGCCCCTGGCGGAGGCGTACGCCCGCGCCCGCGGGGTGGATCGCATGTCCTCCTTCGGCGATTGGGTGGCCTTCTCCGATATGGTCGATATCACCGCCGCCCAACTGCTGGTGCGCGAAGTCTCCGACGGGGTGATCGCCCCCGGGTATGCTCCAGAAGCGCTGGAACTGCTGCGCAGGAAGAAGGAGGGCAAGTACGTGGTCCTGCAGATCGATCCGGCCTATGAGCCGGGAATGATGGAACGGCGCGAGGTCTTCGGCATCACCTTCGAGCAGCGCCGCAACGACCGCCCGGTGACACCTGCCGATCTCCAGAATATCGTCACCCAAAACAAGGAACTGCCCGAGTCCGCCGTGCGCGACATGCAGGTTGCCTGGATCACGCTCAAGTACACCCAGTCGAACTCGGTGTGTTTTGCGCTGGACGGGCAGGTCATCGGTGTGGGCGCTGGGCAGCAGTCCCGCATCCACTGCACACGGCTTGCCGGGGCAAAGGCAGACCTCTGGCGCTTGCGCCAGCACCCGCGCATCCTGGAACTGCCCTTCCGCCCGGGGGTCAAGCGCCCCGAACGGGATAACACCATCGACCAGTTCCTCCAGCCGGATGTCACCGCAGCCGAAAAGGCTGTCTGGGGCGAGGTATTCAGCAACATCCCTGCGCAGTTCAGCGCGGAGGAAAAACGCACCTGGCTGGACGGATTGAATGGCGCGGTGCTTGGCTCGGACGCCTTCTTCCCATTCCGCGATTCGATCGACCGCGCCGCATTGAGCGGCGTGTCCCATGTCCTGCAGCCCGGCGGCTCCAACCGGGACGATCTCGTCATCCAGGCGTGTGACGAGTATGGGATGACGATGGTCTTTTCGGGCGTGCGCCTGTTCCACCATTAGGAGCCTCCTCTCATGGAATATCCGGTGCGCCTCGTTGTGTTGCTATCCGGCCGGGGATCCAACTTGCAGGTCCTCCTGGATGCCTGCGCCTCGGGCAGGCTTCCCACAAAGGTGGCAGCCGTGTTCTCCAACCGGGCAGAAGCCCCGGGGCTGGAACGAGCACGCCTGGCGGGTGTCCCCGCGGTGGCGCTGGAGAAGACCACAGAGCAGGAGCGGCGCGCGTATGACGCCTGCCTGGCGGAGGCGGTCGCGGCATATGCCCCGGATTGGATCGTGCTGGCCGGCTGGATGCGCATCCTGAGCGCGGCCTTCCTCGACCGGTTCCCAGGACGGGTGATCAACCTGCACCCGGCTTTGCCGGGCACATTCCCCGGCACGCGGGCCATCGAACGCGCTTATACCGCCTGGCAGCAGGGCAGCATCGACAGGAGCGGTGTGATGGTGCACCTCGTCCCGGACGAGGGCGTGGATGTTGGACCCGTGCTGGGTGCCGACGAGATCTTCTTTCACCCCGGGGAAACGCTGCAGGAATTTGAAGGCAGGGTGCACGAGTTGGAACACACCCTGCTGGTGGAGACGCTGGGAACGATAATGGGTCAATACGGCTCCCGGGAAGCGCCGGGAAGCCCTGGGTGATCCAGCCAACCTCATCATGGAACGTATCAAGGAGAGTTCGCGATGCCAAAAGCCATTCTTTCTGTGCATGACAAAACCGGCCTGCTCGAATTTGCCAAGGGCCTCTCCGTCCTCGGCTGGGACCTGCTCGCCTCCGGCGGGACGGCGAAACTGCTGCGTGAGCACGCGATCCCGGTCACGGATGTGGCTGCCTACACCGGCTCGCCGGAGATCCTCGGCGGGCGTGTCAAGACACTGCACCCGGCTGTGCATGGCGGGCTGCTGGCACGTCCCACCGACGCCGACCACCAGCAACTGCTCGACCTGGGCTGGGATTACATCGACCTGTTGGCGGTCAACCTGTATCCTTTTGAGCAGACCATCGCCAACCCGGCTGCAACCTATTCTGATGTGATCGAGAACATCGACATCGGCGGGGTGACCCTCATCCGCGCAGCCGCCAAGAACCATGAACGTGTCTCCCTGGTCTGCGACCCGGCGGACTATCCGGAAGTCCTGCGGGCGCTGGGCTCCGGCGGCATCCCGGCGGACCTGCGCAAACGCCTGGCGGTCAAGGGGTTCCGCCTGACCGCCCACTACGATGGGGTCATCTCCGGGTACCTGGCGGACCACTAAGTTTCCCTGATTAACCCCCGCGCATTCCCCTGCCAGGGGCACGTGTACCTCGTACATGGTATGCACGTGCCCCTTTGTCACCTCCCACTACCGGTAATGCCGTTCGAGTTCCGAGGCATACCGCCTGCCCACCGTTGCGCGGTTGTCTTTCAGCCAGTCGCCCAGGCGGGTGGTGCCGCGCGGCGCTTCCGGCGAGACGAGCAGCCCGGCCATCAGCCCGTCCACTTCTTCCGGGGTCAGCACCACGTCATGCACCAGCAGGCTGATCGCCTGCGCGACCCGCAGAGCCAGGCGGGGAGGCAGGTGCACGATCGGGCGGGAATGCCCGATACTGGTCCCCACCAGGCGCACCAGCGCATCGAAGGTGAAGATGTCCGGTCCCACCGCGTCCCAGGTCAGGTCCTCGTCCATTCCCCCGGTTTCCACCGCCAGCCGCGCCAGGTCGTCGACGAACACCGGCTGCAGGCGGTACTGCCCAGCGCCGATCTGCCCGAAGAAGGGGAAATGGCGCAGCAGCCAGGCGATGTTGTTGATCAGGATATCCTCCCTGCCGAACAGTACCGTTGGACGCAGGATGGCATAGCCCATCCCGCTCTCGCATACCGCTTTTTCGTTCGCCGCCTTGCCCCAGAAATACGGTAGTGGTGAGTCTGCTGACGGGTTGGTGATGCTGACGTGCACCATGCGCCGCACGCCGGCTTGCTTTGCCGCCCGGGCAAGGATCTGCGTGTGGTTCACCGCCTGCGGCTGGGTGTTCCCGCCCTGGTCAAAGCGGATCCAGTACGTGTTGTACAGCACCTCCACGCCCTGCAGGCTGCGGGCCAGGGCCTCCTGCTCGAAGACCAGCGGGAAGGCTTTCACTTTACCGTTGAAGGGGTCCGGGCGGTCGGGATGTCCGGTCAGGGTGATCACCTCGTCCCCCTGTGCCAGCAGGCGGTGGGTGATGTACTTGCCCGAATACGAAAATGCACCGGTCACAGCAGTCTTCATGGCTTCTCCTTATCAATAAGGTACAGGTATAGGTTCCCCGGCTTGGAAAGCTGGGGTTTGGGAGGCATGGGGCGGAGGTGCCTGCCCCGCGTGGAACCTGGTCCTTCTGGAAACTTACTTCAGGATCTTGAGCACGTTCTGCACGGTGTGGATGCCCAGGCTGTCCAGGCGGGTCACCGCGCGGGTGAGGCTGTCCACAGCATCGAAGAACGCCTGCATCGCCTGCAGCCTTTCCACCAGGAACTTGCGCTCCGCCTCATCGGCGGAGACGGGCAGGCCCTGCAGTTCCCGCAGCGCTTCCTTGACGGTAGTCACGGCGCGGTCGAATTCGCTGTTATGGCGCTCCGCCAGGATGGAGCGGATGGCCTTGTAGAAATCCGTCTCCGCGGCGTAGTAATCCTTGCGGTCCGCCATGCGGGGAGCGGGGTGGATCAGCCCCAGACGAGCCAGGGCGCGCACGTTGGTGCTCACCGCTCCCTTGGTCAGCCCGGTGCGGGTGACCAGTTCATCCAGGGAGAGGGCGCCGGGGTGGGTGAACAGCACGGCGAACAGCGTGCCCATGCCCCTGGGGAAGCCCCAGAACTGGCTCATGCTGGACATGCCTTCAATGAAATGGTTGCGGATGGTTTCGAGTTGTGGGCCCATAGATTGGTTACCTTTGTTTAGTATGTACTAAACAAAGTATATAATATATCTCTTTGAATGTCAAGGCTCGCGGCAGGAACAGCAGCAAATGAACATCCCCGGCTGAAACCTGCGCCGGGGATGCAATTCGCCCTTGTCGTCCTGTGCAGCCTGCCTGCTTCTCTCTACGGCCAGGTGCCGTTCTGGAAATTCTCCACGTAGAAGCGCACCACGTCGAAATCGATATCGTAAAAATTCAGGTACTGGTGCATATACTCGCTGTAAACCCACGCAGGCACGTAATATTCCACCGGGATCTCGGCAAAAGCCAGGCTGTCTTTGTCCATCAACTTTGCCAGGCAATACAGGTTGTTCACCTGCTGCGCGCTCAGGTCGGTCAGCACCGTGTCCTGCATGAGCTTGATCAGCGCAGGAATCTTGGTGATCACCTCCGGGGATCTTACCTTGGCATAGATGCCCTGGATGATTGCATCCTGGTTGGTGATGCGCACCAGCGAGGAGTATCCCATCCGGATGCGCGCCAGGTTGAGCGCTTCTTCTCCGGCCAGGTGGTGCCACCCGGCGCTGAAAAAGCCCAGGAACTCCTCTCCCTCCTCGAGGTGTCCATCCACCGGCGCGATGTTCCCATCCATCGGCTCGGGCAGGTACACATCGATGCCGCCCAGTGTGTCGATGCCCTTGGTGAAGGCTGCCATGCTCACCACCAGGTAGTTATCCACGTTCATTCCAAAGTTATAGTTCAACGTCTGTGCCAGCAGCCCCGCGCCCCCCGCCGGGCTGTCATAGTAGCCCATTGCCGGCACGCCGAAGAAGTAGGACTGGTTGAGCAGCCCGTGGGTGATATCGTAGTGGTCAGCGATCCCGGGGATCTCCACCCACAGCGCGCGGTCGATGGCGAAGACCGCCACCTTCGCCTGGGTGAAATCCACCCGCACCACGCGGATCACATCCGCCAGGCCGTAGAGATAATTGTCTCCCCGGTAGTCGATGCCTGCCAGCAGGATGGTCAGGGTCGGCTGGTTTCCGCACAGGGGCGCTGCCGTCGTCCCCTTGGTCGGGAGAGACGTCTGCCCGGCCTGCAGGGTCTGCACCGCCTGATCCGATTCCCCAGTGCGTGTGGCTGCCTGTCCAAAGATGGGATTGTTGTTCAGTACAGGTCCCAGGGGCTGGGTCCAGGCGGATCTGACCACCAGTACCAGCAGCACCAGCACGCTGAACAGGATCCCGATCAGGATCACACGATTCTTTGTCTTCGCGCTCATTTCTCTCATGAACACTTTCTGCAGCACACTCTCTTTGATCGTTCCAGTTCTATCCATCCATCGTTGGACTAGTTTCGGAATACTAACACAACCTGCGCTGCTTGGCAAATCGACACACCCGACAAAATCGCACCCTGCCAGCGACATGGAATGCCCGTGGTTACAAATTGTGCCTCTTTGCTCTTGAAAACACGCAGTTTGTGAACGGGACGGGTACAATTACTCCTCCCTGGGGATTCCATCCCTCCCACCAGTGATCATCTTTTTACTGAGGCGTACCTGATGCAGAATTTGTTGGTCACCGGCGGCGCCGGTTTCATCGGCTCCAACTTCATCCGTTATCTGCTGCATGCGGAACCGGGCGTGCGCATCCTCAACCTGGACACCCTCACCTATGCCGGCTCGTTGGAGAACCTGTGCGACCTGCCCGACGCGCAGCGGCATACCTTCGTCCAGGGGGATATCTGTGACCGCACCCTGGTGGAGACGCTTCTGCGCCAGCACCAGGTCGATACCCTCGTTCATTTTGCCGCCGAGTCGTATGTTGACCGCTCCATCCTGGGACCCGACCCCTTCATCCAGACCAACGTGGTGGGCACCTTCTGCCTGCTGGAAGCCGCCCGGAAAACCTGGCTCGTGGAAGGCAGCGTCCCGCTGCACTCCGTGCGCTTCCACCACGTCTCCACCGATGAGGTCTATGGCTCGCTGGCGGAGGGGGAGCCGGCCTTCCAGGAGAGCAACCCTACGACCCGCAGTCTCCCTATACCGCCTCAAAGGCGGCCAGCGACCACCTGGTGCGCGCCTACTTCCACACCTACGGCCTGCCGATGACGATCAGCAACTGCTCGAACAACTACGGCCCCTGCCAGTTCCCGGAGAAGTTGATCCCGCTGGTTCTCCTGAATGCCCTGCAGGGCAAGCCTATCCCCGTCTATGGCGATGGACGCCAGGTACGCGACTGGCTGTACATGGAGGACCACTGCGCGGCGATCCACCTGGTCTTGCAGCGCGGCAGGGTGGGCAGCACTTATACCATTGGCGGGAACAACCAGCCCACCAACCTGGCGATCATCCAGCAGATCTGCGCCCTGGCGCCGCGCCGTATGCCGGGTTGATCAGGCATGTGCCCGACCGGCCCGGTCACGACCGGCGTTATGCCATGGACATCTCCAGGATGCGCGCCGAACTGGGCTGGGCGCCGGAGCATGACCTGAAAGCCGGCCTGCGCCGCACCGTGCGCTGGTATCTCGAAAACCCCGCCTGGCTGCAAGCCATCGCTGCCCGCCCAGGCTACCGGGAGTGGCTGGAGAAGAATACCCAGAACGGGAAAGGGTGGTAAAGGGGCTGGCGTTTGGGCGAAAAACCGTTAAAATCAAGGCTGCATATGGAACCTAATTCAACTCCCCTCCCTGAACAAGGCACTTCGCCGCGCTGGAACGCGATCACCAAGCTGACCGTCTCGCTGACGGTCATCGTCATCCTGGGCGCGCTGCTGGTGCGCTTCCGCGGCCTGCTCGGCCCGGTGATCCTCGCCTTTGTGCTGGCGTACCTGCTGCTGCCGCTGATCACCTGGGTGCGGCGCACCACGCGGCTCTCGTGGAAGGTCAGCGTCAGCCTGGTATATCTGGTGGTGGTTTTGCTTTTGATCGGACTGCTCACCCTGGGCGGGGTGGGGATCATCCAGCAAGTGCAGAACCTGGTCACCACCGTGCAGCAGAACGTGGATCGCCTGCCGGAATACATCGCGAAGATCTCGGTGTGGAAATTCAATTTGGGTCCCTTTGTGGTCGATTTTGCCAGCTACGATTGGGAGAAGATCGGCAACCAGGTGCTGGGCTACGTGGAACCCGCCCTGGGCGAGATCGGCTCGGTGGTGGGGTCGCTGGCAACCGGCGCGGCGACGACGATCGGGTGGATCTTCTTCTGCATCATTGTGTCCTATTTCTCCCTGTTCGAGAGCGGCGGGCTGCGCGACCGCATCATCCAGGTGACTATCCCCATCTATGCAGACGATATCCGCCGCATGGGGGAAAAACTGGGCCACATCTGGAACGCGTTCCTACGCGGGCAGATGATCATCTTCCTGCTGACCTCGACGGTGTATGCCATTGCGCTGAGCGCACTGGGAGTGCGCTACGCCCTGGTGCTGGCGCTGATCACCGGTTTTGCCAACTTCGTCCCCTATATTGGCCCAGCGATCAACTGGGTGGTGCTGGGTCTGGTAACCTATTTCCAACCCTTCAATTATTTTGGACTTTCCCCGCTGGGTTACATGCTGCTGGTGATCGCGGTGGCGATCCTGATCGACCAGGTGTTCAACAACCTGGTCAATCCCCGGGTGATGGCCAGCGCTTTGAAGGTGCACCCAGCCTTCGTGCTCATCGCCGCCCTGGCGGCAGCCAACCTGATCGGGGTGATCGGCGTGATCATTGCCGCGCCCCTGCTGGCGACCGCCCAACTGGTGGGAGGCTACATCATCCGCAAACTGCTCGACCGGAATCCCTGGCCTCCCGAAGAAGAGGCTTCCCCGCCGCCCCCGCTCCTGCCGCCATGGTTAAAGAAACTGTTCACGCGCAAACCCAAACCTATGGACGGGAATGATACGCTGCAGGTTGCGGCGGAAAAAAGGAAACCGAAAAAACGCACAAAAAATGAAGTGCAGAAAAACTCATGACTGGAGAATGGAGATAAGAATGAATCAGACCAACGAGCCCAAGACCGAAACGATCACCGAGACAGAGAACTACATTGTCTGGAAAGCCGAGGAACCGGACGGCGAGACGACCTATCACCTTGAACTGAACAATGTGACCCTGCACTTCTTCCAGGAAGAATGGAACGAGTTCCTGCTGCTGGTGAAGAATCTGAAATAACCGATGAAGCGCAATAACGCCATCACGGATGTCCCCGGGATCGAGGTGGGGCATGCCCAGGATGCCGACGCCCTGACGGGTGTGACGGTGGTGCTGTGCCGCAAGGGGGCGGTGGGAGGCGTGGATGTGCGCGGCGGCGCGCCGGGGACGCGCGAGACCGACCTGCTGAACCCGCTCAACCTGGTGCAAAAAGTGCATGCCGTCATGCTGGCAGGCGGTTCCGCCTACGGCCTGGCTGCCGCCTCGGGGGTGATGGACTGGTTGGAGGGGCAGGGCATCGGCTTCCAAACCGGGGCGGCACGTGTGCCCATCGTGCCTGCGGCGATCC
>JBGSVI010000050.1:0-10638 GCA_041753035.1 Anaerolineales bacterium
GATGGCCACACGCTGGCGCATGCCGCCGCTCAACTCGAACGGGTAGCGCGCCAGGAAGTCCACCGGCACGCCCACGTGGGCGAACATCTGCTTCGCCAGGTTGTAGGCTTCCTCTTTCTTGACTCCCAGATGGATCATCGCTGGTTCCGCCACCTGGTCCCCCACCCGGATGACCGGGTTCAGCGAGTTCATCGCCGCCTGCGGCACCAGGCTCATGCCGACCCAGCGCACGTTCTGGCGAAACTCTTCATCATTGTATTGCATCACGTCGATGCCGTTGAGCAGGATCTTGCCGCTGTACTCGGCAACGTTGCGCGGCAGCAGCCGCAGGATCGCCTTCGCCAGCGAGGTCTTGCCGCAGCCGCTCTCCCCCAGGATCACCACGGCACGGTTGCTGTCCAGTGAAAAGTCGATCCCATCCACCGCCTGCACCGCCCCCACCGTGGTGCGGAAGTGCAGCACGAGTTTTTCAACTCTCAGTAGTTTGTCGCTATTCATTGTCATTACTGACCTCGCAGTCTCGGGTTGAAGATACGGTCCAGTGAGAAACCGAGCATCGCGAATGCCAGCCCGGTGATCATCAGCAGCACCGCCGGCTCCAGCACCCAATAATACAGACCCGTGTACAGGGCACCATTGCCCTGGGCGTCATTGATGATCTTGCCCCAGGTGGGCAGGACCGGGTCACCCAAGCCCAGCACTGCCAGCGAGGCTTCCAGGAACACGTAACCAGGAATGGCCGTGACCAGCGTGGGGATGAGCATGGGGATGATACGCGGCAGGAGGTAGAACAGGATGATGCGCCCGCTGCCAGCGCCATAGGAACGCGCGGCTTCAATATAAGGCGATTCCTTCACCTGCAGGAAGACCGAGCGGTAGGTAACGATGCCCGAGCCGAAGATGCTCAGGGCGATGACCACGCCGAGAATAAGCCAGATACTGCGTGAGTAGAACGTGCCGACCATGATGAGGATGGGAAGGGTGGGCAGTACCAGGTTGACGCCGGTGATGCGCTGGATCAGGTCATCCACCCAGCCGCCATGCCAGACACCGATGGCGGAAATGATCATCGTCAACCCGCTGGTGCCCAGGGCGGCAATAAGGCCGAACATCAGGGCGATCGGTGTGCCCCACAGGATGGCAACCCCCAGGTCGCGGCGCTTGTGGTCGGTGCCCGCCCAGCCATCCACCTGCCCGTGGAAGACGAATTCCGCATCCACGTCTGAGCCTTCTTCAAAGGTAAAGGTCTGAATGGTGAGCTTATAGATACCCCTGAGTGCCAGCGGTTCCTCCGGGTTGGAGGCCGGATCGGCAAACAAGCCGACCATCGGCAGTTGCCCGCCCAGGCGGCGTTTCAGTTTCTCATCCTGCGAGAAACGGAAAGTATGCGTGGCGCCGATGGCAAAATCACCCGCACGCACCTCACGCCCATCCGGCGTGTACCAGGTGATCGATACATGCGGATTCTTTTCATTGAAGGTGGAGGTGAAGTAGAGGATCATCTCCTGCGGGAAGGAGTCGTACTGGTAATCAAAGGTATAGGTAAGCAGGGCCTCGCTGGGATCCGAGGGGTCAACGGTCTTTTCCGCGGTGCCATCCGCCGTATTGAGCAGGAAAGAAGTGGGCTGTTTCTCGGAGCGGAACCAGTTGGTCCATTCCGGGGGGGCGTTGCGGGGGTTCATGTACCAGACTTCCTCCCCGCCACGCCACAGGCGCACGGCTTCATCGTAGGGGATGGCAACCAGGGCGATCACCGCGACGATGAGCAGGATGGCGACAATAGCCAAGCCAACAATGGCCGTGGGATAGCGAAGCAATTCACGCAGATTCTTCTGCAAGGCTTTCATGAGGAAGAACCTCCCTGCCCGCCAACCTTGACACGTGGGTCAACCAGGGCATAGACAAAATCCAGGACAAAGAGGGTGAGCGCGAGCAGGTAGGAGAAGAGCACCGTTTCCGCCACGATCACGGGGATATCGAACAAGCCGATGGCCAGGAAGAGCTGACGACCCAGCCCCGGCCAGTTAAAGACCGTTTCAAAGATCGGCGCCCCCAGCCAGATGCCGATGAGCAGAAAGGCAAAACTGGTGACGATGGTGGGCAGGGTGGGGCGCAGGACGTAACGGCGCTCGATGGCACGCGAGGTGAGTCCCTTGGCCTTGGCCATCTCCACATAGTCCTCGCTCGAATAGATCATGAAGAAGGTGCGCCAGGAATAAGTGGAGAGGATCACCTGGTTGGCGGCGATCGCCATAGCGGGAAGGATCATATGCTTGAGCAGGCTGAGAAAATACGCCAGCGACCAGCGGTCCGGCGGTGGGGAAGAGACCATGCCGCCAAACGGCAACCACTTCAACAGCGCAGCGAAGATGAGGATCAGGAAAATGCCATAGAACCACCCCGGCGCGGAAGTCATGGGCGCCAAGGTGATGACGGCCTTGTCCAGAAAACTGCCGTAGCGGCGCGAGAGGAACAGGGCAAAGAACAGTTCAAAGAAGAATAAGATGAATCCAACCGTGCCGAAGAGGATCAGCGTGGGTGGCAGGCGTTCGAGGATGATCAGCCTCACCTGCCGCGACCCGGAATCGGAGGACATGTTCTGCGAACGGCCCAGGTTGAGGGTCAGCGCGTCCACCAGGAACCTGAAGGTGCGCACGATGAACGGTTTGTCCAGACCGTAGCGCTTGTAGGCCAGTTGGATCTGCTCATCGACCCAGCGCTGGCGGTCTGCGGGCGGCAGTTGCTTGATCGCCGGGTTGAGGATCGCCATCTGGGTGTAGGTTTCCTGGATCTCGCCGCGGCGGATGGTATCCAGGTAGCCGCCCATGTTGGCGATCATGATGGTCAGGAACACGCCGACCACGACGGTCAGGAACAGAGTGATGGCGCGCACCACGGTGTAGCGTGCCACGCGGCTGAAGGTGCTCTGGGGTTTCTTCACTGCCGCGGCTTCCACTGCCGGTTTTGGGGCCTGGGGGTCTTCGCTCATAGTACCACCTTCAAAACAGGGATAAAAAATCGAGTCTGGCAGGGTTGCCCCTGCCAGACTCCTGGATCAAAGTGAACTTACTTGGTAACGAACTCGAAGGAGCTGAAGGACGGGATGCTCACAACGATCGAGGTGACGGCGACTTCCAGCTTGTTCGAGCCAGCCGCAAGACCGGTGGTGGGCAGGGTGATCTTGTACTGTCCGTCGGAGACGAACGTAGCATCGCCCTTGGCTACCAGGGTGTTGGTGGCATCGAAGAGCAGGAACTTGACCGCGGCGATCTCAGCCTGCGGGTAAGGAGCATCATTGTAGGTCACGAAGACATCAAAGACTGCTTCCTCACCAACGGTTACACTGGCGGGACCGGTCAGGTCAACGACGGCGATCTTGGGAGCCGCGAAGCGGGCCCACTTGTCAGCCGGGTCAGGATAGTTCTCGTTGCGGGCCAGGACGACAGAGCCTTCCACCGGGAAGACGGCCTTCAGGTAGAAGGGACCGGTTCCAACCCAGAAGTGATGACGGGCGGTGTACCAGGCGTCCAGGTTGGCAAAGCGAGCGGCAGCTTCATCAGCCGTGACATACTGCCCCAGGGTGGGGGCGTAGGGAATCAGGGGGGTGGCCAGGTCGGCGGCCAGGTAGCCCTCGAAGATCTCCAGGGACGGACCACCGATGTAGGACATGTATTCCACGCCCAGGTTGGTGGCTTTGTCGGAGGTGAAGGCCAGGCGTCCATCGGTCTCGGCCTGGATTCCCAGGGTCAGGGCGTGCCAGGAACCGGTGCCATAGCTGTAGTTCGGGTACCAGCCCCAGACATTGGCTTCGGCATCGAGGTAATAGAGGTCAACATAGGTCTCGATGACCAGCGGGCTGGTGGAGACGATCTTGACACCCTTGAAGTAGGACAGGAAGGCTTCCAGAGAAGGAACCTGCGCCTCATCGTAGATGGCGCTTTCGGGCTTGGCGGGATCGAAGTTCAGGATCATCGCCATGACGAAGTCGCCGATGGACAGCGGGGAGCCGTCGTGCCAGGCCATCTTGTCGAACAGGTCAGCCTCGTAAGTGACGGTGGACTTGAGCAGAGCGGTCTTGCCTTCGCCAGCGGGGATGAAGGTCTGCGTGGTGGCATCCCAGTCAGCCCAGGCATCGGCGGGGACGTCGATCTGGTCAACAAACTCGAGTTCAACCCAGTCCAGGGTCTTGCCGATGGGCAAGCCGGTCTGAGCGGTGATCGTGGCGCCTTCGATGCGCTGCGGCCAGGCAAGTCCGGTGTAGGGATCTGCAATGGTCGCCCAGTCGGTGGTTGCACGGTAGACAGAGGTGTCATAGACCCAGTTGGAGCCGCCCAGAGGGTTCCAGGGGTCGATCAGCACACCGGGCTGCGCCCAGCGCACTACGCCGCCCTCTTCACCAACGAAGCGGATGGTATAGGGGTAAATGACTGCGCCGGCGATGCCGCCCGCCAGGTCATAGGTGACCGAGAGGTTGGCGGACATGGGCGAGAAGGAAACCTGGTCGACCAGCCAGACGCGCTGGCTCTCTTCGTTGGCCAGCACGAGGGCACGGGCGAACAGTTCGCCGCGCTCTTCCATGTCAGCAAAGTCGTTGATCCACAGGCGGGTGGCGAGATCGGTGTATTCCTCGGTATTGACATAGGCCTGCCACAGATTGGCACCAGAGCCCAGCGGGGTGTAGAAATAGCCGAAGTTGGTGGCGTCATCGCGGGAGACCGCGGTGGTGATCCAGCCGCCGGTGTAGATATGGAACACGCAATCAACCATTACCGAGCGCTGCCAAATGGGGGAGGCTTCGGTGCGGGTCTTGTACTGGCGATCGACGGTGAAGCCGATTTCCTCGAGCTGGGAGGCGAAGTAATCGCCAAGCTGGGTGCGCTCATCCTCGGTGCGGATCAGGATGATGATGACCACGGGCTCGCCGTTGTAGTTCCACTTGCCATCGACCAGTTCAGCGCCGAGGGCGAGCATTTCTTCTGCAACACCAGCCTGAGCGGCTTCGAGGTTGTAGGCGTACTTGGCCTCGATGGCGCGGACGGTATCAACGTAGCGGGCGTAGTCCGGGAAGGCGCTGTTCAACGAGGTGAACTTCACATTGGCAAGGCCGCCGTAGACTTCCTGGGCCATGTAATTGCGGTCCACGAGCACGTTCATCCATTCGCGGATCTTGGCAACGCCGAAGGGATTCAGCCGGCCGTCCGAGCATTCCGGACCAGCGGGGTTGAAGGTGAACTCGGTGTAGGAACCGAAAGCGGTGGTGTAGGCCAAATTCGGATCGGCCTTGACCGTCTCGAACAGTGTCGGATCGCTCACGGAGTAGGCGTAGACATCGATCTCGCCAGCCTGCAACTGGGTGACAGCTGCTTCAGCTTGATCGATACCAGTGAAGACGATCTCATCGACCCAGGCGCCATTGCGCACCGGAACGACGGGCACATCGGTCGCCGGTGGATTGGTGACGACCGGGGTCTCAACGACCTTGGGGCCACACGCGGCGAGGACCATGCTGGCGACTACCAGCAGGCCGATAACCAACATAATGCGGTTACGAAACATTATCTTTCTCCTCCAGTTAAATTGGGTGAAATAGGGTGAAATGGACGGTTACACAGGCAAGGATGAGGTCTTCTCCCGAGAATCACCTCCTTTGCTGAGGATTGCCCCGCCGGTGAAATTGAACCAAGAGAGGCTTTGAGAAGATTAACACAAGATAAACGAAAAGTCAAGTGCGCTGCCGCCGGGGAAGGCAGTACTACAGAGGGGTTTATGGCGTGCAATTCTTTCCGGTCTGGAGGTTCTCCACGTTCCACATGCCGCTGAGGGCGGAGGGATCCAGCGAGAAGCCGCAGACTTGCGGGCGCGAGGCGGCTACCTTCACCCGCCAATAGAGCGGCAGGCTGGGCAGGTCCTGGGCGAAAAGCGCCTGCGCCTGCCCGAAAGCCTGCTTGTAGGCTGTCTCCCCGGGAAGCGACTGGCGCGCGGCGGCACAGGCTGCATCGAAATCCGGGCTACTGTAGCCGCTGAGGTTGGTGCCCAGCCAGCGGTTGGCTTCATTGGGAATCTCTACGCTGGTGAACCATTCGCAGGGCGGCTCGACCCCGGTGGTGCCCATGGCGTATTCCGCCAGTTCGAAGATCCGTCCAAAGAGAGGACCATCCGGCCCGGCATTGTACAACTCCTCCTGGCTGAGGTAAGTGAGCTCCACCTGGATGCCGCACTGCGCCAGCGAGGCAGCGATCAACTGACTGACCTGCACGCGCTGCTGCGCACCGCTGGTGAGAACCTCCACGGTGAAGAGAGTCCCGTTGGCAATCCTGGGGATGCCCCAGGCCTGGCGGGTGGTGGAGGGAACGCCGTCCAGGTCGCGCCAGCCAGCCTCTTCCAGCAGGGCATTCGCCGCAGCCGGGTCGTACGGGTTGGCCTCCGGGCGCAACCCGTTGAAGGGATGCTCCAGCGGCACGTACGAGCCGGGCACGCTCGAAAGCCCAAAGAGCACGGTATCGATGATCTGCTGGCGGTCGATGCACTGTTCCACTGCCCGGCGCACACGCACATCACCGAAAAAGTCCGGGCGGTCATAATCCGGGTTATTGCCGTTATCGTAGACCGCCGGCTGGATGCCGAAGACCAATTGCTCCATCACCGGCGTGGTGGTGAAGTGCGCGTCCAACTGTCCCTGCTCCTCCAATGAAAGGAGCAGCGCCACCTGCCCGTCCAGCGGCACGCTGGGGTCGATGACGTCACACTCGCCCGCCAACAGGGCAGAGATGGCTTCTTCCGGGTCGGGGGTGAAGCGGAAGGTGAGCACGTCGATCCTGGGCAAGCCCTCGCTGAGGCGGAAGTAGTGGGGGTTCTTCACCAAGATGATCGCATTCCCGCGGTCCCATTCATCGATCACATAGGGTCCCCAGCCGAGGGGGTTCAGGCTGGCGGCTTCGGAATCCGCCAGTTGGTCCGCCGGGATGCCGCTCCACAGGTGGGCGGGCAGGGGCATGAAGAAATTGGCTAGATAATCGGGGTCGATATAGCCAGGGCGCCCCCACCACTGCACGGTCAGTTCGTCCGCGGCCTCATAGGACTGGGTGCGCGCGGCGAGGTAGGAATTGCGGTTGGCTTTGACCACATCATAGGAATAGACGGAATCGGAGGCGGTGAGCGGCTGCCCATCCGACCAGAGCAGGCCGGGCAGCAGGCGGAAGGTGACAGTCATCTGCTCCATCTCCACCTCGCTGCGCCCATCGTAGGTGATGGCACATGCCGCGCTGCGGCAGCCAGCCGGGCGGATGCGGATGCCCGCCGAGAGGGTGACCGGGACGCCATCCACATCGACCACCTCGTCACCGACATAGACCTTCAGCGGGAAGAGCTGCGCATCACCGTTCTCCAAGGTGGGCAGGCTCTCGAGGATGACGGGCTGATACTGGTAGGAGAGGGCGTCGATCGGACCGTCATACAGGGCGGCCAGCACGGAGCGTGCGGCGGAGGAAGGGTTGTTCAATGGAAAGAGGCTTGCCGGCTCCTGCCCGAGGCACACAGTCAAGGCGGTGGGCGGCGGGGCAACAGTTGGGGAGGGGGTGGCTGCCGGTGAGGTCGGGGAGGGGGTCGCCGTTTCCCCGCCTGGCGTGCAGGCAGAAAGGAGCAGCACCAGCGCGGTCAGCAGGTGGAAAGAGATGGAGAAAAAGCGGCATTTGTTCACAGGGAACCTCCCGAGGTTCGAATGGGACAAATTATAGCCCATTTATTCGCGCAGCTCTCCTTCGCGTTGACAGGCCTCCCCCCAGGCAGTACAATCCACGCACACCCCATCTCCCGAAGGAGGACAATATGTGGAAAGAATTCAAGGCATTCATCCTGCGCGGCAATGTCATCGACCTGGCTGTGGCCGTCATCATCGGCGGCGCGTTCGGCAAGATCGTTTCCTCGCTGGTCAATGACATCCTGATGCCTCCGATCGGCCTGCTGCTCAAGGGGGTGAACTTCGCCGACCTGTTCCTGGCGCTCAACGGAGGCAGTTACCTGACCCTGGCAGATGCCCAGGCCGCGGGTGCGCCCGTGCTGGCTTACGGCCTGTTCATTAAAAATGTGATCGACTTCCTCATCGTTGCACTGGTCATCTTCCTGATGATCAAGGGGATGAACAGCCTGAAAAAGAAACCCGCAGCCGTCCCCGTCGAACCAAACACCAAGGAATGCCCGTTCTGCGCTTCGACCATTTCCATCAAGGCGACGCGCTGCCCGCAGTGCACTTCCGAACTGAAGTAGCCAAGCTGCATGGATCTCCTGGATAAACTCAACCCACAGCAGCACCAGGCAGTCACCGCCGGCGCGGGGCCGGTGCTGGTGCTGGCCGGGCCCGGTTCCGGAAAGACGCGCGTGCTGACCCAGCGCGTAGCCTACCTGATCGCCAACCAGGGCGTGCGCCCCTGGCAGATGCTGGCGGTCACCTTCACCAACAAGGCTGCCCGCGAGATGGAAAACCGCGTGCGCAGCATGCTGGGGGAAATGGCCACCGACGGCCTGTGGCTGGGTACATTCCATGCCACCTGCGCCCGGCTGATGCGCCGCGAGGCGGCCAACCTGCCCTACGAATCCAACTTCGTCATCTTCGACGCTGATGACCAACTGCGCGTGGTCAAAACGGCGGTGCGCGACCTGAACCTGGACGAGAAGACCTACCGCCCGCAGTCGGTGCATGCCTCGATCTCGCGAGCGAAGAACGAACTGATCTTCCCGGCTGATTATCCCCTGCAAACCTACCGCGACGAGGTGGTCAAGCGCGTCTACACGCGCTACCAGGACCTGCTCAAGCAATCCAACGCGGTGGACTTCGATGACCTGCTGTTGTGGAGCGCACACCTGCTCTCCGAGTTCCCGGCAGTGCGCGAGCAGTACGCCAGCCGCTTCCTGCACGTGCTGGTGGATGAGTTCCAGGATACCAACTTTGCGCAGTACACCCTGCTGAAGCACCTGGCCTCGGTGCATAACAATATCTTCTGCGTGGGCGACCCCGATCAATGTTTTCCAACCGGTACGACAATCCTGACGCCGGGGGGATGGAAAGCCATCGAAACCATCCAGGTCGGGGAGCGGGTCATTGCCGCCAGCGGTCGCGGGTCCACGCTCTCTTCCCTGGTCAGACATGTGGGAAAAAGTAAGTTCTCCGGTGACCTAGTAAAGGTAATCACATCCAGCGGATATTCGTTCCGGGCGACACCCAACCACGTGGTTTTTGCGCGCCTGGGTCTCACCCCGGGTCTGCACTATGTTTACCTGATGTACCGCAAGGATAAAGGCTACCGCATCGGCACCGCCTCGCATGCCCGGAGCGATGGGATCAGCCTGGAACTTCAGATCGGCTTGCGGGTACGCAGCAACGCGGAAAACGCCGACCGCATGTGGGTACTAAAAGTCTGCACAAGCCGGGACGAAGCGAATTACTGGGAATCGTTCTACTCCATCCAGTACGGCATTCCCACGATGGTCTTCCATGTGCGCGGCCGGCGCATGCGCATGACGCAGGAACTCATTGACAAATTGTTCGCGGAGATCGATACGAACACCCATGCCCTGCGCCTGTTGGATGACCTGGAGATGGACCTGCGATACCCGCATTACACGCCGCAGGGAACATACCGGAACACTGTCAACCTGCGTTATTTTGGAGATGGCCGCCAGACCCATGAATCACCCTGGCATGCCCACCGCGTCGATCTTTGGAGCAGCGATCCCGAACTGGCCGGGAAACTGAAGTCCCTGGGTTACAACCCGCGCATCCGCAGCCGGAATAACTGGCAGATCGGTCTGAACCGCCTGAATTATGATGATGTCCAGGAGACCGCCCAAAAACTCAGACAGGATGCCGGCGGCGCGGATATCGTTGTGGGTGCGTTCCTCGTTGATAAAGACCGCGCCGCACTCGCCCCCCGGTTCGGATTGATGCCCGCCAGCCACCTGCATCCTTCCATGATCGTTGCCATTGAAAAAGATGGCAGGATCAGCGAAGAGGTGATCAGTGAAGTTACCCGTGAACCCTACAACGGGGATGTCTTTGACCTGGAGGTGGACAACCTGCACAACTACATTGCAGGTGGAGTGGTCGTTCATAACTCAATCTACCGCTGGAGGGGCGCGGACTACCGCAACGTGCAGCGCTTCGAGCAGGATCATCCCGACTCCCAGGTCATCCTGCTGGAGCAGAACTACCGCTCGCGGCAGAACATCCTGGATGCAGCCATGGCGGTGATCGACCGCAACCCGCACCGCCGGCGCAAGAAACTCTTCACCGAGCGCGGCGCGGGTGAGAAACTCACTTATTATGAAGCCAACGATGATTACGGCGAGGCTGCCTTCGTCGTGGATACCATCGCCAACCTGGTGGCGGCGCGCACCTGCGAGCCGGGCGACTGTGCGGTGATGTACCGCACCAACGCCCAATCCCGCCTGCTGGAAGAAGCCTTCCTGCAGGCACGCCTGCCCTACCGGCTGGTGGGGGCGCAGAGGTTCTACGGGCGGCGCGAGGTCAAGGACCTGATCGCCTACCTGCGCCTGGCGCACAATCCCGCTGACGAGGTCTCGCTCGACCGGGTGATCAACCTGCCGCCACGCGGCATCGGGGAGAAGACCGTGCTGGCGCTGCAC
>JBGSVI010000051.1:0-3362 GCA_041753035.1 Anaerolineales bacterium
ACGATAGATGGCGCGAATCTCTGCTTCACTGAGTACCTTGATCGGCTCCATGAACTCCATTGTGCATGATTCCAGGAGCCTTTAATAGAGTCATTTATCACGTCTTTTCCAGACTTTTGACTCATATGCCTGAGCAGTTACGATTAATGTTTTATTCCCCGCCTCAACCTTCTGGGCTGCACGGAGGTCAGAGAAGATCGCACTTGCCCTGCGCACCATCGCTCTCCTCTGCAAGACCATCGGCGTCCATGCGGCATAGTCCCCAAAGGGGAAGCGCCTTGAAAGGGTCGCCGCCGATGGATGGTGACCCCCGATCACTGATCTCTCTTCACTGTTCACTGCTCCCCCTCCCATTCGATCATCATTGGCTTCAATGCATCCAATGCCCACCGCCCGTCCCCGGCGCCTCCTCCGATTGATGGTAAAATTTCCTCCCTATGACCCCGCTCCTCCTCCACACCATCACCTTCCTGCGCCACGGCGAATCCGTCGGCAACCTGGAGAACCGCTTCCAGGGTCACGCCGACTTCCCTCTCACCGAAACCGGTTGCCGCCAGGCGCGCCTGCTTGCCGAACGCTGGCAGGCGGAAGGCCGCACCTTCGACCGCGCCTTCTCCAGCCCCCTCCTGCGTGCTCGCCAGACCGCAGAGATCGTCTGCGCCCTCCTGCACGTGCCGCTGGATTTCGACCCGGACTGGATGGAGATCAACAACGGCCTCATCGCTGGACTGGATGAAACCCAGGCCGCCGAGGTCGCCCCTGCGCCTGCTTTCATGACCCCTTACACCCACTTCGGGCGCACCGGTGAGAGCCGCTGGGAAGTCTACCTGCGCGCCGGGCGCGCCCTCCAGCGCCTCGTCGACCTGCCGGCGGGCTCCTACCTGGTCGCCGCCCACGGCGGCATCCTCAACATGGCGTTGTATGCCCTCCTGGGCATCCCTGTCCAAGCCGATTTCACCGGGGCGCGCTTCATGTTCCACAACACCACCTTCGCCACCTTCACCTACGAGGCGGAACACCACAACTGGCGCCTGCTCCACTTCGATGACCGCCCGCACCTCAAGGACGGGGAGCAGGGTTAATGACGAAGATGAACATCCTCGTCTTTGGCGCCGGCGCCATCGGCACTTACATTGGCGGCAGCCTGGCCCTCGCCGGGCACCATCTTATCTTCCTGGAACAACCCGCCGTGGTGGAGACCCTGCGTCAGCGCGGCCTGCGCCTCGACCTGACCCTCGCGCACGGCGCGGTCCATGAACTGGTTTCCCCCTCCGTCCTCTTCGCCGCCTCCCTGCCCGAAGCCCTGCAGCAGGCGCCCTTCGACTTCGCCATTTTCGCCCTCAAGTCCTTCGATACCGCCGGGGCTGTGCAAACGATGCGCCCCTTTGCCGCCCAACTGCCCCCCATCCTGTGCCTCTCCAACGGCGTGGACAACGAGCCTGCCATGCAAGCCGCCCTCGGCAGCCCGCTCAGCGTCATTGCCGGGACGGTCACCTCCTCCATCGGGCGGCAGGCAGTCGGGAAGATCACCCTCGAGCGCCTGCGCGGCCTCGGTGTGGCTGCCGGGCATCCCCTCTCGCCCCTCCTGGTGGACGCGCTGGTTGCCGCCGGGCTGAATGCCCGCCTGTTGCCCCGCACCCTCGACATGAAGTGGTCGAAGATGCTCACCAACCTGCCCGCCAATGCCACCGCCGCCATCCTCGATATGACCCCCGCCGAGGTCTTTGCCCACCCCGGCTTGTTCCGCCTGGAGATGCGCATGCTGCGCGAAGCCCTGCAGGTCATGCGCCGCCTTGGCGTGCAGGTCACCGACCTGCCCGGCGTGCCCGTGCGCCTCCTGGCTCTCGGCACCCGCCTCCCCGGATTTATCGCCCGCCCGCTCATGCAGAAAGCTGTCGGCGGGGGACGCGGTGCTAAGATGCCCTCCTTCCACATCGACCTCCATTCCGGACGCGGCCTCTCCGAGGTGGAATGGCTCAACGGCGCCGTCGTCCGCTACGGGGGGCAGGCTGGTGTGAGCACACCAGTCAACCAGGCGTTGACCGCCACCCTGCTTTCGCTCACCCGCGGCGAACTTCCCCTGGAATCCTTCGCCCGCCAGCCAGAAATGTTGCTCAGGAAAATATGAACCCAGATATCCAACCCGTCGCCCCTCGCCCCACCATCGAGGTCCACCTGCCCGATGGGCGCGTTCTTTCCGGTCCCCGCGGCGCCTCCGCCGGCGATTTCCTGCATGCCGACCCGGTTGCCGCTCCCGCGCCGGTGGTTGCCGCCATCATCAACAGCGACCTGCGCGAACTGACCTTCCCCATCAAGATGGACTCGACCCTTGCCCCGGTCACCATGGCGGACGCCGACGGGGCGCGCATCTACCGCCGTTCGCTCACCTTCCTGCTGGAGATGGCGTTTTCCACCCTCTTCCCCCAAGCAGTGCTGATCATCGATCATTCCATCTCCTCCGGCGGCTACTACTGCCATGTCAACGGGCGTCCTCCGCTCGATGCCTCGGAACTAGAGCGACTGGAAACTGCCATGCACCAACTGGTGGCAAGTGACCAGCCCTTCACCCGCCGCGAGTTCCCCGTTGCCGAGGCGATCGCTTTCTTCGAGCAGGAGAACTACCCTGATAAGGTCATGCTCCTGCGCCACCGCCGCAAGCCCTATGTCACTCTCTACAGCCTCGGGGAGCACATGGACTACCACCATGGTTACATGGTACCCTCCACCGGCTACCTGAAGTGGTTCGCCCTCATCCCCTCCAACGGCGGGTTCACCCTGCTCTACCCCCGCCGCCGTGCCCCCACCACCATCGCCCCGCCGGAGGATTTCCCCAAGCTGCTTGCCACCTTCCGCCAGTATGGCGAGTGGCTCAAGCGCCTGGAGATCGACAACGTCGGTTCCCTGAACGCCGCCATCGAGGCCGGGCGCAGCCGCGAGATCATCCTCGTCTCGGAAGCCCTCCACGAGCAGAATATCGTCGCTATTGCCCGCAGCATCGCCCGCAACCGCCAGGAGACGCGCATCGTGCTCATCTCCGGTCCTTCCTCTTCCGGCAAGACCACCTTCTCGCGCCGCCTTGCCGTCCAACTGCTTGCCCTGGGTCTTTCCCCCTTCGCCCTCGAACTGGATAGTTATTTCGTCGATCGCGAGAAGACCCCCCTCGACGAGCGCGGTCAGTTCAATTTCGAAGCCATCGAAGCCCTCAACCTGGACATGCTCGGCGACCATCTCTCTCGCCTCGTTGCTGGCGAAACGGTCTCCCTGCCAAAGTACGATTTCGTTGCCGGCAAACAGGTCAGCGGTGAAACCGTGCACCTCTCCCCCGATCAGATCATCATCCTTGAGGGCATCCACGGGCTCAA
>JBGSVI010000052.1:0-2198 GCA_041753035.1 Anaerolineales bacterium
GCCGGATGTGCCCGCCCTGGCTCGCGCGGCAGCCGGGATCCTGGTTGACCAGCCCCTCTTCCGGGCTGCGGCGCGGCGCCACGCCGAGCAGGCGTTTGGTCTTGAGCAGATGGTCTCCGCCTACCTGGAGGTGCTGCTCGGTTGAGGCCGGGCGAGCCTTTTTTCATTGCCTGATGAAAGGAGTCCTGATGGCTGAATCGTATCCGCTTTACACCGGTGAACTCACCGGCACTCCCCTGGGCAGCCTATGGTTGGCGGCTTCGGAGCATGGTCTGGCAGCGCTCCATTGGGGGCAGGCGCAGGCAGATTTTGAGACCTGGCTGGGCAGGCGCTTCCACCGCCCGGTGGAATACCAGCCCGCCCGGCTGGCACAGGCGGCTGACGAACTGGCTGAATACCTGCAGGGCAGCCGCCGCCACTTCACCCTGGTCATCGACTGGATGCTGCTGCGCCCCTTCCAGTGCCTGGTCCTGCAGGCCACCCATGCCATCCCGTATGGCGAGACGCGCACGTACAAGCAGATCGCCGAGCAGGTTCATCGCCATAATGCTGCCCGCGCGGTTGGGCGTGCCGAGGCCACCAACCCGCTGCCGTTGGTCATCCCCTGTCACCGGGTCATCGGTACGGATGGCAAGCTGCACGGCTATGGTCTGGGCGAGGGGCTCAAGACCAAGGAATGGCTGCTCAAAATGGAAGGTGCACTGATCGCCTGAGTCAGCACTCAGCGTATCCTCTGGCAAGTGCCAGACAACCTGAAACCCGATTGGAGTACCCATCATGGAACTGACCCCCGAACTGCTCTCCCGCCTGCTGGTTTTCCAGCGCGTGGAACTCACGGAACACCATATCTATGCCAAACTCGCCCGCAGCATCAAGTCGCCGGAGAACCGGCAGGTGCTGGAAAAGATCTCTGCCGACGAGTTGCACCACGCCAATCTTTGGAAGAAATATACCGGGCGTGAACTCAAGCCAAAGTGGTCCACCGTCTGGTTCTATTACCTGATCAGCCGCGTGTTTGGCTTCACCTTTGGCATCAAGCTCATGGAACAGGGCGAGGAAAAAGCCCAGGGCAGTTACGCTGAACTGACCGGCGTCATCCCGGAGATCGAGCGCTGGATCGCTGACGAAGAGTCTCACGAAAAAACCCTGATCGCCATGCTGGACGAGGAGCGCCTGCGCTATGCAGGTTCGGTCGTCCTGGGACTCAACGATGCCCTGGTGGAACTCACCGGTGCCCTGGCTGGTCTGACCCTGGCGCTGCAAAACACGCGCCTGATCGCCCTCTCCGGGCTGATCACCGGCGTGGCAGCTTCCCTGTCGATGGCTGCCTCCGAATATCTCTCCACCCGCTCAGAAGATACGAAAAAGAATCCAGTGCGTGCCGCTGTGTATACTGGCATTGCTTATGTGCTTACCGTTACGCTGCTCATCCTGCCTTACCTGCTGTTCCAGAATTACTATCTTGACCTGGGAATCTCCCTGACCACGGGGGTGATCATCATCGCGGTGTTCAATTATTACATCTCGGTTGCCAAGGGGGAGTCTTTCCGCAGGCGCTTCCTGGAGATGGCCATTCTCAGCCTGAGCGTGGCAGCGATCAGTTTCGGGATCGGTTATCTCATCCGCATCTGGCTGGGGGTGGAGATTTGATGAACCGCGTGCTGCGCATCATCACGCGCCTCTTCCTGGTGGTTGGCTTCCTGCTCCTGCTGGTCATCCCGGTCAGCGGGTTGATCTCGGCTGCCCTGCACTGGGAAGGCGTTTGTGCAGGCCCGGATGGTGTCCAGACTGCCTGTTCCTGGTGGAAGTATGCCAGCAACGAGATGTTCTGGGGAATATTCATCTTCATCCCCTTCCTGTTCCTGGCTGCCGTCGTCTTCCTGGGTATGTCACTGCTCCAGTTCGCCGCCTCCCTGGTGGAAAAGTTCCGCCGCGGGCGGGGCGACGCCAAGGGCTGAGTGCTTCGGCGTCACCTCTCCATACTGCGGGGGTTGTACTGTCAAACGGCACATGGAGTCCCGCATGCATCTTGTCACCGGCGCCAGTGGTCATATCGGCAACGTGCTCGTCCGCCTGCTCCTGCAGGGTGGTGAGAAGGTGCGCGTCCTGGCGCGCACCGGGCAGGCCTCCCCGGCGCTGCGTGACCTGGAGGTTGATCTGGTTGCTGGCGACCTGCTCGACCGGCAGGCGCTGGCAGC
>JBGSVI010000053.1:0-6260 GCA_041753035.1 Anaerolineales bacterium
TTCTGGGCGCAGTTCGCCGGACGCGCGGCCCTGCCCCTGGCAGACTTCGGCTCCCTGCTGGCTGACTGGCACGCCGAGGGGGCACGCCTGACCGTCGGCGAGTTGTTCGACCGCATCGTCAAAGATATCAATTACCACGAATTCCTGGATGACGGCACCGAGGAAGGCGCAGAACGCTGGGAGAACGTGCAGGAATTGCGCCGCCTGACGCTGGAATACGCCACGCGCACGATGGACGAGTTCCTGCAGGATGTGGCGCTCATCTCCGACCAGGACACGCTGAGCGAGGGACGCAACGCCCCCACGCTGCTAACGCTGCACGCCGCCAAGGGGCTGGAGTTCGGCTGCGTGTTCATCGTTGGACTGGATGACGGCATCCTGCCGCACAGCCGCTCCTTCGATGAACCCGAGGCGATGGACGAGGAGCGGCGCCTGTTCTACGTGGGCATCACGCGTGCCAAAGACCGCCTGTACCTGCTGCGCGCCCTGCGCCGCGGCGGGCGCGGCTATGCCGAGGAGACGCTGCCCTCGCGCTACCTGGAAGACCTGCCGGCGCAACTGCTGGCGGGAAAAACGCGCAGTGGGCGCTCCTTCCGTGAGAGCCGCAGTGCCGCCTCGCCCACCTGGCTGCGCCCCGAGCCCAAGCCCGTGGCCGCCTCCCAGACGCAGTACCGCGCCGGCATGCGCATCCGCCACCCCATCTGGGGCGAGGGCATCGTGCTCAACTCCCGCCTGCAGGACGGCGATGAGACGGTCGACGCCGTGTTCGAGTCGGTGGGCATCAAGCGCATGGTGGCCTCGCTTGCCAACCTGAAGATCGTGCCGGCGGGGGGAAAATGACGGACAGCGGCAGGAGGCAGCACTGCATGTCCAGAGCAACGCGCCGGAAATTGCTGATACAATTTACCTGCTGAACAACTGGTATCCAACCCGATTCCACAGGAGACCCCCCCATGCTCAAAAACCTTCCCTCCACCCCTGAAACGCTCATCGCCTGGACCTGGCCCGAAGTGCAGCCGCACTACACCGACATCGAGTCTCGCCCGCTGGATGCCACCAGCATGGAAGAGTGGCTGCTTGACTGGACACGCCTGGGCGAGAAACTCGAGGAGATGTATGCCCGCCTGGCGGTGGCGACCTCGATCAACACGGCGGACAAGGAAGCCGACGAGCGCATGAACACGTTCCTCGACGGCATCTTCCCGAATGCCATGGCTGCCGAGCAGAAATTGAAAGAGAAACTGCTTGCCAGCCGATTGGAGCCGGCAGGATTCGAGATCCCGCTGCGCAACCTGCGCGCCGAGGCCGACCTGTTCCGCGAGGCCAACCTTCCGCTGCTCGCCGACCAGCAGAAACTCGCCATCGAGTATGACAAGATCTACGGTGCGCAGACGGTCAAATGGGAAGGCGAGGAGGTGACCCTGACCCGCCTAGCGATGAACTTCCAGCAGCCCGACCGTGCCCGGCGCGAGAAGGCATGGCAACTGAAAGCCAGGCGCCAACTGGAGGACGTGGAGGCGATCAACGACTTGTGGGTCAAGTTCATGGACGTGCGCGGGCGCATCGCGCTGAACGCCGGGAAAGCAAGCTACCGCGAATATACCTGGATGCAGAAACTACGCTTCGACTACACCCCCGAAGACTGCAAGTCCTTTGCCGCGGCGATCGAGAAGGTCGTCGTCCCGGCAGCCACACGCATCTACCGCAAGCGTCAGAAGGCGCTTGGGTTGGATACGCTGCGCCCCTGGGACCTGGTGGATGGCTGGTTCGGGCGCCCCGCCCTACCGGCAGGCTTGCCGCTGCTCAAACCGTTCAGCAGCATGGAACAACTGCGCCAGGGTGTCTCGACCATCTTCCAGCGGGTGGACCCCGTCCTGGGCGGCTATTTCGACAGCATGGTCGCCGAAGGGCTGAGCGACCTTGACAACCGCAAGAACAAGGCTCCCGGGGCCTACTGCACCTCCTACACCTCCTTGCGCAAGCCGTTCATCTTCGTCAACGCGGTGGGTACCCACGACGACGTGATGACCACCCTGCACGAATCCGGTCACGCGTTCCACGTCTTTGAGACTGCAGCCCTGCCCTACATCCAGCAGCTCTCGGTGCCGATGGAATTCGCCGAGGTGGCCTCGATGGGCATGGAACTGCTCGCCTCTCCCTACCTGACCGAGTTCTACTCCGAGTCCGACATGGCGCGGGCACGCATCGAACACCTGGAGAGCATGCTGCTCTTCTGGCCCTTCATGGCGGTAGTGGACCTGTTCCAGCACTGGGTCTACGAGAACCCGAAAGCAGGAACGGACCCGCGCGCCTGCGACGCCAAATGGAGCGAACTGTGGGACCGCTTCATCCCCGGCGTGGACTACTCCGGGATGGAACAGGTCAAGGCCAGCGGATGGCACCGCAAGCTGCACATCCACCAGGTGCCTTTCTATTACGTGGAATACGGGCTGGCGCAACTCGGGGCGGTGCAGATCTTTGGCAATGCCATCCAGAACCAGGCCCGGGCTGTGGCGGCCTACCGCAAGGCGCTTTCGCTGGGCGGCACGGTGACCCTGCCGCAATTGTTCCAGGCGGCTGAAGCCAGGTTCGCCTTCGATGTGCCCATCCTCAAGACGGCGGTGGACCTGATGGAGAACGTGGTGAAGGAACTGGAGCAGAAAATCTAATTCCAGCGGAGCTGGCATATGATGAGCGAGAGCCTCAAGATCGTCATCCCCACCGCCGGCTGGGCGACGCGCATGCGCCCCCAGACCTGGTCCAAGCCCAAGTCGCTGGTCAGCGTGGCAGGGCGCGCGGCCATCGATCACCTATTGGATACATTTCGCAGCGTGCCCGCCAGCCTGCCGGTGGAATACGTGATCATCTACAGCCCGGGACTGGGCGAAACGCAGATCCCGCCCTACATGCAGGAACATTACCCGCAACTCAAGGTCAGTTACGTGCTCCAGCCGCTGATGAAGGGACAGTCGGATGCCCTGTGGCTGGCGCGCCAGCATCTCTGCGGTCCGCTGGTGATCTGCTTCTCGGACACCCTGATCAATGCCGATCTCTCCTTCCTTGGTGAAGCAGATCCCCCTTCCGTCGCGTGGGTCAAGCCAGTCCCCGATCCGCGGCGCTTCGGCGTGGCGGAAGTGGATGCCGCGGGCTGGGTGACGCGCCTGGTAGAAAAACCGACCTCGATGGAAAACAACCGCGTGGTAGTGGGCTGTTATTACCTGCACTCCGGGGAGGACCTGCTGGGGGCCATCGAGGAACAGTTCCGCCGCGGCGCCTCGCTCAGAAATGAATACTTCCTTACCGATGGGCTGAACATCATGATCGAACGCGGCCTGAAAATGCGCACCCAGACCGTGGATACCTGGCTGGATACCGGCACCATCGAAGCCACACTGCAGACCAACCGCATCCTACTGGAACGGGCGAACCTGCCAACGCTGCCGCGCAGCGGCGTGACCATCGTTCCGCCGGTCTACCTCCATGACAGCGCGGTGATCGAGAATTCCATCATCGGGCCGCATGCTTCCATCGGCGCAGACTGCCGGATCCGCAATGCACGGGTGGAAGATTCCATATTGGAGGCCGGAGTCAGCGTGGAGGCTGCCGCTCTGAAGGGCTGCTTCCTCGGGCGGCAAGCCCGGGTGCAGGGGCGCTCCGCCGAGGACCCCCCGCTGACCCTGAACATCGGCGATAACAGTGCGGTGGTACTCAAATAGTGCTTTTGACGTAGGACAAGATGACATCCTGTCCTACTTTTTTTGTGCAGATTCGCCTACAATGGAACTGATCGAATGCCTCTCCAGCAGCAGTTATGCCGAAAGACCGGTCGCCTTCCTGTGGGAAGGGCGGCGGCTGGAGATCGCGAGCATCCTCTCCCGCTGGCAGACGCCGGAGAGGCGCTGCTTCCGGGTGCAAACCGGCGACCGGCGAACCTTCGACCTGGCATACCTTGAAGCCGAAAACCGTTGGCAGATCCAACCCACCCCAGGAGGATAGATGCAGGAAGTATCAGAAACCAACCGCCTTTCACAGCGCGTTGCCGGGCTCAAGCCCTCCGGCATCCGCAAGTTCTTCGATATCGCCGCCACGATGAAGGATGTCATCTCGCTGGGCATCGGCGAGCCGGACTTCACCACCCCGCGCCCGATCCTGGAAGCAGGGATATGCTCCCTGCAGAGGGGGGAGACGCACTACACCTCCAACTCCGGAAAACTGGAGGTGCGCCAGGCCGTGGCCGACAACCTGAAGAAACTGTACGGCATCACGTATGATCCCGTTTCCGAGGTGATCCTCACCGTCGGCGTCTCGGAGGCGCTCTACCTGACCTTCACCGCGATCCTCAACCCCGGCGACGAGGTGATCATCCCGACCCCGTGTTTTGTCTCCTACCAGGCGGAGGTGATCCTGGCGGGCGGCGTGCCGGTGGAGATCCCCAGCCGGATGGAGAATAATTTCCAACTTGACCCCGACGAGGTACGCAAAGCCATCACCCCGCGCACGCGGGCGATCTTCGTCGGCTATCCCTCCAACCCGACCGGCGCGGTCGCCAGCGCCGAAGCGCTGCGACAGGTGGCAGAGATGGCCGTCGAACACGACCTGCTGCTCGTCTCGGACGAGATCTACGACCGCCTGGTGTATGATTTCATCCATGTGTGCGTCCCGGCGCTGGGCGAGGAGATCAAGAAGCGCACGATCCTGCTGGGCGGATTCTCCAAGGCGTATGCCATGACCGGCTGGCGCATCGGCTACGCCTGCGGACCCAAGGACATCATCCAGGGGTTGGTGCGCATCCACCAGTACACGATCATGTGCGCCCCGACCACCGCCCAGGACGCCGCCCTCGAAGCGCTGCAGAACGGCGAACCATTCGTCAAGGAGATGGTGGCTGAATATGACCGCCGCCGCCGGCTCATTGTTGGCGGGCTGAACAGGCTGGGGCTGACCACCTTCGAGCCCAAGGGTGCATTCTACGCCTTCCCGCGCATCACCGCCTCCGGCATGGCTGATGAAGCCTTTGCCGAAGCACTGCTCAAGGAGGAACACGTCGCGGTTGTCCCGGGCAACGCCTTTGGGGCAGGCGGCGAGGGCTTTGTGCGCTGCTCCTACGCCACGGCGTATGAAAAACTTGAAGAAGCCCTGCACCGGCTGGAAAAGTTCATGTCGCGGCACGGCTGAAAGGAAGTCCCATGTTCTTCCGCGCTGGTGTTGAGAACAACAATGAAGGCTACCGCTCCATCGCCTGGGCGCTGGAACATCCCGGCTGCTTCGCCTATGGTCCCGATGCCGACCAGGCGCTGGATAACCTGCTGGTCGCCATCCAGGAGTATGCCGCCTGGATCGAGGCGCATGAACCTGCGTGGATCGATCCGCTCGAGGCGGAACTCATCCTTGAAGAGACCTTTGAAGATTACGATATCAGCGATGAACTGGAGATCGTCGAAAAAGGCGACTATACCGTGGAGCCCTTCTTCCAGTTCGATTGGAAGCCCCTGACCGCCCCCGACCTGGAGACCGCCCTGAAACTGCTCGAATGGAGCCGCGAGGACCTGCTGGACCTGCTCGGGGGGCTTTCGCCCGAGCAATGGGCATTCAAAGGCGAGGGCGAGCGTTGGGACGTGGCAGGCATCGTCAACCACATCGGCGGGGCGGAGTGGTGGTATCTTGACCGCCTGGGCTTGGCCTTCCCACGGGCGGAGGTGCCCGAGGAGCCCCGGCAGCGCTTGGAGAAGACACGCAGCCACTTGCTGACTTGTTTACCCACCCTGCTTGAAAAGAAACAGGTGCTCGGCGTGGATGGCGAGTTGTGGAGCCCGCGCAAAGTGGTGCGCCGTGCCGCCTGGCACGAACGCGACCACTGTGAACACATCCGCAAGGTGCTTGGGCTGTAAGCCTGAAGCGGAAAAGAGGACAATAAAAAGAGCAGCCTGAGCGCTGCTCTTTTTATTGTCCTCTTATTGTCTTTTTCAGGCGGGCTTGACGCTCATCTGCTGCCGGCGCACCCGGTAATTCCCGTTCTTGGCGAGCACCTGCGGCACGAACTTCTCCGGCACGTCCACCAGGGTGAAGTTGTCCTGGATGTGGATCTTGCCGATGGTGTTACCGGGGATATCGGCATGGAAGGCGATCGTCCCGACCACGTCGTTCGGGCGGATGCCATCGGCGCGGCCCAGGCTGAGGCTCAGGCGCACCATGCCGGGTTCGTGGGCGCCCTCGGCGAGCATGCGTCGGTTCCGGGAGGGATCGGAGCGCTTCCACTCGCG